>NZ_BJUV01000008.1 GCF_007988805.1 Frigoribacterium faeni
GACTCAGGCGATCCGGCCCGTTCGTCGACGCGTCGCGTCGAACGGGCTGAGATCGCCTGAGTCGCCGACGCCGGTCGTCGTCGCGCCGTGGCAGGCGGCACGGTCGGCGCGCCGCCCCGCGGCCCTATCCGCCGCCGCGCTCCCGTCCCAGCGCTCTTGCCTCGGCGTTCCCGCGCCCGCGCCCGCGCCCCCGCGCCCGCTCTCCCGTCGGCGACTCAGGAGGACCCGCGGCGATGAGCGATGCCCGCCGCCACCCGGCCCGGTCCTCCTGAGTCGCCGGCACGAGGGATCGTCCTCGGCGCGTGGGGACGGCCCGCCGACTCGCCCTGAGTGCACAGTGCGAGGGTGCGGCGGCGTGACGTCCCCCTCACCACCCTGCGAGACGGCGATCGTTCCACACCGACGGCCTTCACGGCCGCGGGGGGATCATCGCTCCGAGCATCCTGTCCCGCATGGAGCAACTCAGATCTCTCGTCGAGCAGGCCGGCGGTGCCGTGCATAAGCGGGATCTCGTGGCGCATGGCGCCACGGACCGCATGCTCACCGCGGCGGTACGCTCCGGGGCGGTGCACCGCGCCCGACGCGGCTGGTACACGACCTTCCCACCCGGGGATCCTCGTCATGAGGCCGTCCGGATCGGCGGTCGGCTGACCGGCGCGTCCCTCCTCGCGCTGTCGGGTGCGTGGTTGTGGGACACACCGCCGGTGACGGTCGTGGTCCTCGGGAACGCGTCGCGCCTGCGCGCCCGTCGCGGGGCGATCGTCGTCTGGCGCTCCGAGCCGACCGGCTCCGGGCGAACCGGCTCGGGGCAGACCCGCCCCGGGCGATCGAGGCCGACGGGCCGCGATGATCCACCGTGGGCGGACTCGCTCGGCGCGGCCCTCCGTCACGCCGTCCTCCATCTGCCCTTCGACGAAGCCGTGGCTCTGCTGGACTGGTCGCTCGTCAGCGGATCGTTCACCGTCGCCGACCTGCGAGCCGTCTTCGCCGACGCACCCGGTCGGGCCTCGTCGATCGTCGACTGGGTCGATCCGAGGAGCGAGAGCTTCCTCGAGAGCATCACGCGCGCGACCTTCACGGCCCTGGGCCATCGAGTCGAGTTGCAGGTTCCCGTGGGGCGCCGTGATCGTCGGAGGATCGACGTCGTCGTCGATGATGAGGCCGCCGTCGAGCTCGACGGGCGGGAGTTCCATGCCGGCACCTTCCATGCCGACCGCATGAAGGACGCGGCCATCACGGTGGCCGGCCGCACGTCGCTGAGGTGCGGCTACTACATGGTTCGCGACGAACGCCTCGTGATGGTGTCAGCCGTGCACGCGATCCTCGCTCGCTCGGCGGCGCAGAGCCCCGGTGCCGGACGATGCCGACGGGGACGACACGACGGCTGCCTCACCGCCCCTCCATGGCGCAACCCGACGACTCGACCGCCACGTGCCGTCGCACCACGAGCCCGTCGCCCCGCCAGCGTCGCCGGGACGTCGAGGTGAGGCGGATGTCGGCGGCGGTCCAGGAGGGAGGCCACGACCGGGTTCTCGAACTCGGAGCCATCGCGGCGCTCTGCGTCGTGGCCAGCACGAGATCCTCGGTGTCGGACCTCGTCGGTGTCCTGGCCATCGCCGCCGTGACACCGGCCCTGATCCGCATCGATCTCGTCTCCCGGCGACTGCCGAACCCGTTGGTGGGGCTCGCAGCGGCGGGGCTCATCGTGTCGACCGCGACGCGGGCCGTCGAGGAGGGCGCCGGATCCGCGCTCGAACCGTTGGCCTGGGCAGCGGGGTGGTCACTCGCCACGTTCGTCATGGCGATCGCCGGCGCGCTCGGCATGGGCGATGTCAAACTCGGCGCCGTCCTCGTGGCTGCGCTGACCGGCGTCACCGGGGGAGCCGGAGCCGGAGCCGGAGCTGGAGCTGGCGCGGAAACCGGAGCCGAGGCTGGAGCCGGACTCGGCGGGGGAGCCGGATCCGCTGCAGCCGTCGAGTCGGTGGTGCTGTTCCTGTCGATCGCCGGTCTGCTCGGCCTGGCGGCCGTGGCGGGTCGGACGCTGCTGTCGAGGGCGCGACGGCGGAGCCGGGCGATCGACTCGGATGCGGGCGCCGGTCCGGCGGCCCCGTTCCAGGCGAGCATCGTGGCACCGCCGAGCCTCACGCCACGAGCAGGAATCCCCTTCGGCCCCTGCTTGCTCGTCGCCTTCTGGACCACGCTCCTGCTGCTGGGGGAGGGGTGACCGAGTCGAGGAGGCGCGGTGCGGGTCGTGCTGCACCGCGCCTCCTCGGCCGCAGACGGAGGGATCGCCCGGGGTGGCCGATCAGCCGGGGTGCGTCATGCTCAGCACGTCGAGCGCGGTGTCGAGCTGAGCCTCCGTGACCTCGCCGCGTTCGACGAAGCCGAGGTCGACGACCGCCTCCCGGACCGTGAGCTTCTGCGCGACAGCGTGCTTGGCCACCTTGGCGGCGGCCTCGTAGCCGATCACCCGGTTGAGCGGGGTGACGATCGAGGGCGACGACTCGGCGAGGGCCCGAGCGTGCTCGACGTTCGCGGTGAGTCCGTCGACGGTCTTGTCGGCCAGCGCGCGGCCGGCGTTCGACAGGAGGCGGATCGACTCGAGCAGAGCCGTCCCCATGACGGGGATGGCGACGTTGAGCTCGAAGGCGCCGGAGGCGCCGGCCCACGCGATCGTGGCGTCGTTGCCGATGACCCGTGCCGAGACCATCAGGACGGCCTCGGGGATGACGGGGTTGACCTTGCCCGGCATGATCGACGAGCCCGGCTGCAGGTCGGGGATGTGCAGCTCGCCCAGGCCGGCGTTCGGGCCGGAGCCCATCCAGCGGATGTCGTTGTTGATCTTGGTCAGGCTGACGGCGAGCACGCGCAGGGCGCCCGACGCCTCGACGAGGCCGTCACGCGCGCCCTGGGCCTCGAAGTGGTCGAGGGCTTCGGTCACGGGCAGGCCGCTGTCGGCGGCGAGGGCGGCGATGACGCGCTGGGGGAAGCCCACGGGCGTGTTGATCCCCGTGCCGGTCGCCGTTCCGCCCAAGGGGACCTCGGCGACGCGCGGCAGCGTGGCCTGGACCCGCTCGATGGCGAGTCTGATCTGCCGGGCGTAGCCGCCGAACTCCTGGCCGAGCGTGACCGGCGTCGCGTCCATCAGGTGCGTGCGGCCGGCCTTGACGACGGTGGACCACTCGGCGGCCTTGCGTTCGAGGGACTCGGCGAGGTGCTCGAGCGCGGGCACGAGGTCGTGGATGAGCGCACCCGTGACGGCGACGTGCACGGACGTGGGGAACACGTCGTTCGACGACTGAGACGCGTTGACATGGTCGTTCGGGTGGACGGCCGTGCCGTCGACGGTGCCGGCCAACGTGGCCAGCACCTCGTTCATGTTCATGTTCGACGACGTGCCGCTGCCGGTCTGGTAGACGTCGACCGGGAACTGGTCGTGATGCGCCCCGCCGATCACGGTGTCGGCGGCGGCGACGATCGCGTCGGCGACGGCGGGGGCGACGATGCCCATCTCGCCGTTGACGATCGCGGCGGCACGCTTGATCCGCGCGAGCGCGACGATCTGGGCCGGCTCGAGACCCGTTCCCGAGATGGGGAAGTTCTCGACGGCACGCTGGGTCTGGGCTCGGTACAGAGCCGATGCGGGAACCCGCACCTCGCCCATCGTGTCGTGCTCGATGCGGTACTCGGATGTGGTCACGACGATGTGGTCCTTTCCTCGGCCCTCGTGGGGCGCTGTCGACCCGGGGCGTCCGCCCCGGGGGGGTCTCAGAGCCGCCCGACGACGATCGACGAGTCGACCCGGCCGTTGGCCAGCGCGTAGTTCGCGCCGACGACGGCGAGCCGGCCCTCGGCGATGGCCGTGGCGATGAGGGCGGACGAGCCGACCAGCGACTCGACGGAGGCCTCGATGTGGAGTTTGCCGACGCTGCGCGGATCGAGCGTCGCACCAGGCTCGAGGTTGATGTTCGCCCGGCGCACGGACGGCACGATCATGTCGATCAACCCGCCGAGGAACCTCGAGCCGGGAGGGGCCTCGGAGGTGAGGGAGTCGATGGCGGTGGCGACGGCGCCGCAGCTGTCGTGTCCGAGGACGACGATGAGCGGCACGTTCAGGACGGAGACCGCGTACTCGAGCGACGCGATGACCGTGTCGCCCACCACCTGGCCGGCGTTGCGCACCACGAAGAGGTCGCCGAGCCCGACGTCGAAGATGATCTCGGCCGCGAGCCGCGAGTCGGCGCAGCCGAAGAGCGCGGCGACGGGGGCCTGACCGCCGGCGAGGCTGGACCGATGGTCGCTGTCCTGGTGCGGGTGGTCGGGGTTGCCGGCGACGAAGCGCTCGTTGCCGTCGGTCATCCGCTGCCACGCATCGCCCGGCGTGCGGGGGCGGGGCTCGGTGGTCTGCTGCGTGGTCATGGGTCAGTCGTCCGTCTCGTCGGCGATGTCGGCAGCCAGCGCCGTCGCCAGGGCCTCGAACTCGGCGTCGTCGGCCGTGCCGTGCAGCACGTACGAGCTGCGGTCGACCGTCGTCGTCAAGGAATAAGCGTAGTTGCCTGCGGTGTCGTCGTCGCGCCGGTCGTAGACCGTCCATTCGAGCCCGTCGATCTCACGGCCCGAGGTGGCGGCCCGGTTGTCGACCGAGGCGGCCAGCCAGGTGTCGTTGGCGTCCACGCCCTGTTCGAGCGCGATGAACCCGTCGTCGGGCGTGATGAGGCCGATGTACCAGACGTCGACGCCGTCGGGCGCGCCCGTGTCGATGTCGGCCCGGTTCGAGGTCCATCCGTCGGGCAGGGCGGGTGCCGCGAGCGGGACGTCCACGCTCGCCTGGGCCTGCGCGGCCACCGACACGTAGTCGATCTCCTGGCGGTTGACCGGGCCGCTCGGTCGGACCACGACGAGGACGAGGAAGAGCACGATGCCGAGCGAGGCGACGATCGACAGCGTCAGGTTGATCGCCGTCTGGTTGGCGTAGTGCTTGCGGGTGTTCTCCGCCTTGCGGGCCGCCGTCTCGTCGGGGGTCTCGGGACGCCCGAGCTCGGCGACGATGCGAGGTCCGCGTTGGCGGGGTCCGCGACCCCCTCGGGGGGTGCTCATGACGTCGGGGCCTGTCTGCGCGCCGCTTCGAGGCGCTCGCGGGCGCCCATGAGCCACTCCTCGCAGCGTCGGGCGAGAGCCTCGCCGCGCTCCCACAGGGCGAGCGAGCGTTCGAGCGTCGAAGCCCCTTGTTCAAGCTCGGAGACGACCGAGACCAGTTCGTCGCGCGCCTGCTCGTAGCTGAGCGACGCCACGTCGCCGGGCAGACCGGCGACGGCCGAGGAGTCGGTCGGGGTCGGTGCGTCGGAAGGGGTGTTGTCCACGATGTCGATCCTAACGAGGGGTGGCTGAGGTCCGGGCCGGGCCGGTGCCCGCGGGGGACGGGGCCGTGTCCGTGTCGTCTGGGGAGGGGAGGCCGGCGCTGACGGCCTTCAGCGTGCCGCCCGCGAGGGTCAGCACGAGCTCCGTCGAGGCCGGCGCGTCGAGCGGATCGTGCACGACGGCTCCGCCTGGCGCCTGCACGATGGCGTAACCGCGTCGCAGCGTCCCCTGCGGCGAGAGGGCCCGGAGCTGTGCGGTGAGCTCGGACACCCGGGTCTGCGCGCGTTCGACGGCGCGGGAGACGAGCTCCTCGCCTCGGGCGACGGCCCGGACGACCTCATCGGCGCGGACGTCGACGAGCGTCTGGGGGGATGCGAGGACGGGGCGGCTGCGGATCTGCTCGAGCCGGTCGACCTCGTGCGACACGAGCGCGGTCAGCCGCTGCCCGATGCGGGCGCGGGCCTGCTGCACCCGGGAGAGCTCCTCGCTGACGTCGGGGACGACGCGTTTGGCCGCGTCGGTGGGCGTCGAGGCACGGAGATCGGCGACGTCGTCGAGCAACGGCCGGTCGGCCTCGTGTCCGATGGCGCTCACCACCGGTGTGGTGCAGGCCGCGACGGCACGGATCAGCGACTCGTCGCTGAAGCCCAGGAGATTCTGGAAGTCGCCCCCGCCCCTGGCCACGATGATGACGTCGACCTCGGGGTCGGCGTCGAGGCGCTGCACGGCGGCGGTCACCTCGGACACCATGCGGTCGCCCTGCACGGCCGCGTGCGCGACGCGGAACTCGACCGACGGCCAGCGCAGCTGGGCGTTGCGGAGGACGTCTTTCTCGGCGTCGCTGTCTTTTCCCGTCACGAGGCCGATGCACTGGGGGAGGAAGGGGAGGCGCGACTTGCGTTCCGGGGAGAACAGGCCCTCGGCGGTCAGTTGCGCGCGCAGGCGTTCGAGTCGCTCGAGCAGGTCGCCGAGCCCCACGTGCCGCATGTCGAACACCTGCATGGTGAGCGAGCCGCCCTTGACCCAGTAGTTCGGTTTGACGGCGGCGACGACGCGGTCGCCCTGCTTGAGGTCGGCGGGGACCCGCGACTTCACGCTCGACCAGAGGGAGAACGAGATCGTGACGTCCTGTTCGAGGTCGCGGAGCTTGCCGTAGACGTTGCCGCCCGAGACGTTCCATTGGGTGATCTCCCCCTCGACCCAGGCCGTGCCGAGCCGGTCGATCCAGTCGCGGACCTTCGAGGCGAGGAGCCCGACGGGCCAGGGGGCGTCCGCCGTGGGCGGCGGAGGGACGATCGTCATGCGTCTCCTGTGATCGAGAGGAGCGCCGGGACGAACCGGCGCCGTGAGCGTGGTCGGAGCAGGCGGAGAAGGACCTCGACCCGCCGTTCTCAGTACGCGACCAGTCGTCGCACCTAGAATCGTCGAGTGAGCCATATCACCAACGGCGCCCTTGCCATCGACCTGCCGACACCGCGTGTTCCTGCGGTGCGTAACAGGCTAAGGGATACCCCTGTCACCGGACACAAGCGCGTGCTTCTCGCGGCCCCGCGCGGCTACTGCGCGGGCGTCGATCGGGCTGTGATCGCGGTCGAGAAGGCGCTGGAGCACTACGGCGCGCCCGTCTACGTGAGAAAGCAGATCGTGCACAACGTCCACGTCGTGGCGACCCTCGAGAGCCAGGGCGCCATCTTCGTCGACGAGGTCGACGAGGTCCCCGAGGGCTCGCACATCGTCTTCAGCGCCCACGGCGTCTCGCCCGCGGTCGTCAAGGGTGCGGCGGACCGGAAGCTCGAGGCGATCGACGCGACGTGCCCCCTCGTCACGAAGGTGCACCGCGAGGCCGTCCGATTCGGCAACCAGGGTCGGCACATCATCCTGATCGGCCACGCCGGCCACGAAGAGGTCGAGGGCACGATGGGCCACGCCCTCGATCGGACGACCCTCGTGCAGAACCCCGGCGAGGTCGACGACCTCGTCATCGACGACCCCGACAACCTCGTCTGGCTCTCGCAGACGACGCTGAGCGTCGACGAGACGATGGAGACCGTCCGCCGTCTGCGCGAGAGGTTCCCCAGCATCCAGAACCCGCCGAGCGACGACATCTGCTACGCGACCCAGAACCGTCAGGTGGCCATCAAGAAGGTCGCGACCGAGGCCGACCTCGTGATCGTCGTGGGCTCGGCCAACAGCTCGAACAGCGTGCGCCTCGTCGAGGTGGCCCTCGAGCACGGTGCCAAGGCGGCCTACCGGGTCGACTACACGAACGAGATCCGCCAGGAGTGGCTCGACGGCGTGGAGACGGTGGGCGTCACCTCGGGTGCGTCCGTCCCCGAGGTCCTCGTGAAGGAGGTGCTCGACGATCTGGCCGACGCCGGCTACATCGACGTCGCCGAGGTCGTCACCGCCGAGGAGGACCTCATGTTCTCTCTGCCCAAGGAGCTGCGCAAGGACTCCAGCGGTCAGATCGACGCCCGCGGGCTCGGCGGTCGCACCCGATGACCGACCGCCACCCCGACGACGATCGGCCCGACGGGCGTCCGCGCCCCCGCTACGGCGAGTACGCGCCTGAGGGCTGGGTCAGCCCGGTCGCCCCTCCTGAGGCTCCCGAGGCCGCACCGGCGGTCGCCGGTCGGTCCGACGCGTCGGCCGACCAGGCGGCTCGTCGACCGCAGCCCGCGCCCGGTGCGTGGGGCGCGCCTCCTCGTCCCGGGGCTCCCGTCCTCAGCGGAGGGCGCCGGTTCGATCGCGTGGCGACGTTCCTGCTCATCGGTCTGGGCGGCTACGGAGTCGTGTCGAACGTGGTGCTGGCGTCGACGTTCGCATCGTCTCTGCTGTCGGCCCTCGGAACCGCGGGCTACCCGGTCGACGTCTTCACGGGCCAGAGCGACCTCCAGCGCGCCGGGGCGATCATCGCGGTCGTGTCGGTCGCGGTCTTCGCCGTGACCCTCATCTGGACCATCCGACGCCTGCGGGCGTTCAAGATCTCGTTCTGGGTGCCCCTGTCGGCCGGTGTCATCGTGTCGTTCCTGCAGATGGCGCTCGTCCTGGCCGTGCTGTTCGGCGACGCCGCCTTCACTCAGGCGATCCTCGACGGCGCAGGGCCCTCGCTCTAGCCCGCATCGAACGCGAGAGGCCCGCAGCACATGCTGCGGGCCTCTCGTCGTCGTGATGGATGGAGCCGAGGAGGCGCGGGTCAGCTTCCGGACTGACCGAACGACCCGAGCTGCCGGGTCGCCTCGACCACGCGGGCCGCCATCGCCGACTCGGCGACCTTGCCCCAGGCGCGGGGGTCGTACTGCTTCTTGTTGCCGACCTCGCCGTCGGCCTTGATGAAGCCGTCGTAGTTCTTCAGGACGGTGTCGGCGATCGAACGGCTGAAGGCGTACTGGGTGTCGGTGTCGAGGTTCATCTTGACGACGCCGTTCGAGACCGCTTCGCGGATCTCCGCATCGCTGGACCCGGAGCCGCCGTGGAAGACCAGTTCGAGCGGCTTGTCGGCGGTGCCGAACCTCTCCTGGATGCCCTGCTGGATCTCGCCCAGCAGTTCGGGGCGGAGCTTGACGTTGCCCGGCTTGTAGACCCCGTGGACGTTGCCGAAGGTGAGGGCGGCGATGTAACGGCCGTTCTCGCCCAGACCCAGGGCCTCGACGACGCGGGTGACGTCGCCCACGGTCGTGTAGAGGGCGTCGTTCGTGCCCTCGTGCTCGACGCCGTCCTCTTCGCCGCCGACGACGCCGATCTCGACCTCGAGGATGGCGTTGATGGCGCGGGTGCGCTTGAGCATGTCCTCCGCGATCGAGATGTTCTCGTCGAGGGGCACGGCCGAGCCGTCCCACATGTGCGACTGGAACAGCGGGTTGCGACCGGCGCGCACCTCTTCTTCGCTGGCGGCGATGAGGGGCAGGACGAAGCCGTCGAGGGCGTCCTTCGGGCAGTGGTCGGTGTGCAGGGCGACGGTGATCGGGTAGTTCTTGGCGACCTCGGTCGCGAACTTCGCGAAGGCGATGGCGCCCGCGGCCCGGTTCTTCACCGTGTGGCCGGCGAAGTAGTCGGCGCCCCCGGTGGTGACCTGGATGATGCCGTCGCTGCCCGCTTCGGTGAGGCCCTGCAGAACCGAGTTGATCGTCTGCGACGACGACACGTTCACGGCGGGGTAGGCGAACCCCTTGGTCTTCGCCTTGTCGAGCATCTCGGCGTACTGCTCCGGGGTTGCGACGGGCATTGCATCTCCTTCGATAACGGCTGGTGTCTGCACCCACCACCCTAGTCAGCGAGCGCTGAGGGTGCCGGGAGCATCGGACGGTGAGGGGAGCGGGACGGTCACTCGCGCAGGGAACGGGCGCGCCGTCGACGGAGCATCACCAGCAGGAGCCCCGCCGCCACCGAGAGGGCGGCCGCCGCGAGGAGCGGTGCCAGGGCGGTTCCTCCCGTGAACGCGAGACGCGGCGCCGGGAGGGAACCCGACGCATCGGCTGCCGAGTCGGCGGTGGCGTCGTCGGGACCTGCGGGTGGAGCCTCGTCGGCGTCCGAGGGGAGGGGGGCGGTGAGGTCGTCACCACGGCCCTCGTCACCCGCCGCCAGCGGTTCCGGGAGGAGTCCGGCATCGACATGGCCGTGTCGGGTCACGCCGACCAGGCGTCCGTCGTCGGTCACCGTCTCGAGGACCGCCCGAGCCCGTCCCTTCTCGTCGACGTCCGAGTCGCGGGTGTCGTCGCCGATGTCGCGGAGCGTCCAACCGTGCGCTGCCGTGCCGAAGTCGACGACGTAGTCTCCCGGGCGGAGAGCGGCGAACTCGTAGCGGCCGTCGGCGTCCGTCTCGGCGCTCGCCGCGACGTCGTCGCCACGGTCGTCGGTGCCGTGCAGCGACACGGGGTGTCCGGCGGCCACCGGCTCGTCGTCGGACCGGACGCCGTCCCGGTCGGTGTCGAACCAGACCTGACGGCCGATCGACCCGGCCACTGCGCGGGTCGTGGCGACGGTCGAGGTCGCCGTCCAGTCGATGCCGACGACGCGCAGCCCGAAGGTCGAGGCCCAGGCGTCGAGACCGGCGGCCGTCCCGTCGACGACGAGCTCGTGACTGACCTCGACGCCGGCGCCCACCGGCTCGCTGCGATCGACGCGGACCGCGGTCACGGCGTCGAGCGCCGTGGGGCAGCCGATCGACCCGAACTCGTCGATCAGGCACCAGGCGGTCGCACCGTCGGCGAGGTTCGACGGGTGGACCGGGTCGGCCGAGACATCGCTCGAGGGCGTCGCCGTGTAGCGGATCTCGTCGGTCGGCGCGTCGGCGGTCAGCGCTCGGTCGAGGACGGCCCGGTCGCCCGTCGTGCCGCGTCCGTCGGCTCCGTGCGGCAGGACCGAGATCAGCGTGCTCCCGGGCAGGGACGTGCCGCCCGTGTTGCGGTACGTGAGCGTGAACGTCGCGTCGTCGCCGATCACCCGGACGGGATGGTCGACGGTCTCCTCGGCGTCGAAACCGCCGCCCTCGAGGACGGTGACCGTGCGATGGGTGACACGCGCCCATTCAGCCGAGACGTCGCGCTCGGACGCGACGATCGCCTCCAGCCGGGCCTCGGTCCCTGCGGGGACGCGATCGAAGCGCACGTCGACGGTGAGCGCGGCGACGGGGTCGTTGACCGACACAGGCGCCAGACGCCAGGTGAGGCGCTGCCGGACGACGCCGTCGATCTCCACCTCGTCGACCTCGGGTGCCGGGGAGGATCCGCCGACGTAGGTCGTGCCGGCGGGCAGGTGGGCACGGACGGTCAGGGCCTCGTCGACACGGTCGTCCGAGGCGTTCGTCAGGCTCGGGTAGAGCGCGTAGGTCGCCGTCGCGCCGGAGGTGACGTAGGTGGTCTCGTCGGGCGTGCTCTCGGCGTCGTGACCGGGGTCGACGACCGCGCTGCGGATGCGAGCCATGTTGCTCGTCACCGTGAGGAAGTCCGCCCACCCGCCGTTCGCCGCGTCGGCGTCGTTCCGGTCGTTGGTCCAGTCGCCGGTCGGCGACGTCCGGATGGCCGCGAAGGTGCGGGGTCGCGTGCCGCTGTCGAGACGGGGCTCGATCCGGAGGTTCGCTCCGAAGGTGAGGGAGGTCGTCGCCGGGTGGTCGTAGGTCCACCGCACCGCGCCGACCGCGTCGGCTCCGCCCGGAACCGACCTCGGGTCGTCGTGCCAGGCGAGATCGTCGTCGCCGCAGGATGCGTCGCGCGCCGTGGCCGGATCCGATCCGTCGAAGGCCGCGAACTCGGGTCGTCCGGTGACCCCGGGCTGCGTCGAGGTGGCCCAGAGCCCGGGGGCCTGCTCGCGCAGCGTCTGGACGGAGTTGTCGAAGACGATGCACGAGACCGCCTCGTGCCAGGCTGTCGTGCCGGCGTTGCGGACCCCGAGCATGCTCATGACGTGCTGGGCGGGTGTCACGTAGGGCAGGTTGTTCTTGCCCGACAGGTTGTAGGAGGCCCCCGTCTCGACGTCGATGCCCAGGTAGCGCAGCGAGCCGCCGGCCCCCGCCCCGCGGGACACGTCGCGGGCGACCGAGTTGTTGGCCCTCGGCTCGCCCTCGCCGTCGTAGTTCGACCGACCGGTGACGGAGGCCGTCGCGAAGTCCCGGTACGAGTTCGTCGCGAGGATGGACTCGGACTCCGCGAGCTCGGGGATCCACAACGAGATGTAGGCCGAGACGACGTAGGGCAGGGCGCCGCCGACGATGTCGCCGCCGTCGATGTTCTTGGTCGGGACGGACGACATCGAGGTGTCCGTGCCCGTGATCGTGATGGACACCGGTTCGCCCGGCGCGGTCTGGGTGCAGACGATGTCGCCGGAGTCGAGGACGTTCCGGGCGCCACCGCCGGAGCCGCCGGGCATCGAGGGGACCTGTCCGGTGTTGGGGCCGCAGGCGGGAGCGCCGTCGACGGGGGCGAGCACGGCGGGACTCGGAGCCCCGCCGTACATCGCCGAGACGTCGTCCATGAGGGTCATGCGTTCGCCGAGCGGCTCGTAGCCGAGCAGGCCGCCGCCTTCGACGAGGCCGTCCCAGTGGACGAGGAGCGGGTAGACGAGGCGGAATCCGGGGGTCGACCCGTCGGGGCCGGTCGCCGCGGTGAGGCTCGGCAGGGCCCGGTCCATCGAGACGTCGAAGCGGGGCACGGCCGAGACGGTGACGACGGGTGCCGAGGTCGACACCGGGTCGTTGTCGTCGGCCCGCGCCTCCGCGGTGACGGCCAGGGGCGTCTCGTGGGGCAGTGCGACGGCGACGCCCGCCGCGACGCTGACGGTGCGCGCGCCGCTGGTCAGGGTGCCGAGTCGGCAGCGCAGTGCGTCGCCGTCGATTTCGGAGCCCTCCGCGACGCACTCGTCGGGCAGACGCGACCACCGGAGCCCGGGAGGCGCGGTGAGGGTGAACTCACCGCCGGTCGCCGACCCGTGGGAGGTCCCGACCGTGACGCTGTAGACGACCGCGTCGCCGGTGCGGACGATGCCGTTCGACGGGCCGCTGTCGCCGCCGGGCCGGTCGTCGGCGGTGAAGCGGCCAAGCCCGTCGCTCGTGACCCGGACGGCGATCTCGACGTCGCTCGCGGTGGGCCGGGCGCTCGCCGCGGCCGGGATGACATCACCGGCCAGGACGACGATCGCCGTGAGGACGGCCACCGCCGCGGCGCTCGACGACCGTCTCGGAGAGAGCTTCATGAGCGCCTTTCGGTTATACACCAATGGAATATGCCGCTGTAAACATATCGCACATCTGGGCGTCTCGGTGCACCGGACTATGCTTCAGGCATGGCTGACTCACCCTCCGGAACCCTCTACTCGCACCCCGACCGAAACCTCGGAATGGAGCTGGTCCGGGCGACCGAGGCGGCTGCGATCCGCTCGGCGCCGTTCATCGGGAAGGGCGACAAGAACGCGGCCGACAAGGCCGCCGTCGATGCCATGCGGAAGTTCCTCGGCACGGTCGCGTTCGACGGCGTGGTCGTGATCGGCGAGGGCGAGAAGGACGAAGCCCCGATGCTCTTCAACGGCGAGCACGTCGGCAACGGCTTCGGCCCCGCCTGCGACATCGCCGTCGACCCGATCGACGGCACGAGCCTCACGGCCGCCGGTCGCATGAACGCCCTCTCGGTCATCGCGGTCAGCGACCGCGGCAGCATGTACGACCCGAGCGCCGTGTTCTACATGGACAAGATCGTCACCGGCCCCGAGGGCAAGGGCATCATCGACCTCGACCGTCCCATCGGGGAGAACATCACCGCTCTCGCCGCCGCGAAGGGCATCGCCGTCGAGGACATGCAGATCGCCGTTCTCGACCGCCCTCGTCACGCCGACCTGATCGCCGAGATCCGCGCCGTCGGCGCCTCGACGCGTCTGCTGCTCGACGGCGACGTCGCCGGCGGGATCAACGCCGCCCGCCCCGACTCGCGCATCGACATGTGCGTCGGCGTCGGCGGAACGCCCGAGGGCATCATCACGGCCTGCGCCGTCAAGGCTCTCGACGGGCTCATCCTGGCGCGCCTCGCGCCGAAGGACGACGCGGAGCGCCAGAAGGCGATCGACGCCGGCCACGACCTCGATCGCGTGCTCGACCAGGACGACCTCGTCACCGGCGACAACGCCTACTTCGTCGCGACCGGTGTGACCGACGGCGCGCTCGTCGCAGGTGTGACCCGCAAGCAGGGCATGATCCGCACGTCGAGCATCGTGCTGCGCTCGCACTCGGGCACGATCCGCCGCGTCGAGGCCGACCACCTCGTCTCGAAGTGGTACGGCGAGACCGCCTAGGCGTTCCCCGCCACTGCGGCGACCGTCGGCGTCCGTCCTCCGGGACGGGCG
The DNA here is from genome assembly GCF_007988805.1 of Frigoribacterium faeni. GTDB lineage: Bacteria > Actinomycetota > Actinomycetes > Actinomycetales > Microbacteriaceae > Frigoribacterium > Frigoribacterium faeni. The sequence continues at coordinate 14,185 of NZ_BJUV01000008.1, forward strand.
CCGATGCTAGTCCTGCGGCTGATCGCCGCCCACCGCCCTCGCGTCGTGCCGTTCCCGGTCGGCGTCGAGGGCGGCCGTCAGTTCGGCTGAGGTGAGGTCGCGGGGGGTGTCGTCGATCGGCGCGGGCGCCGCCAGGACCTTCGTCTCGTCGAGCATGCTGAGGCGTCGCGCCGACGGCAGGACCGTCCGCTCGAGCGATCCGACGAACCGGTTGTAGTCGGAGACCGAACCCCGGAGCGAGCGACCGAGCTTGTCGACGTGGCCGGCCATGGTCGACAGACGACCGTAGAGCTCGCGGCTGAGGTCGAAGAGCGACTTCGCCTCGGCGGTGACGACGTCCTGCTGCCAGCTGAAGGCGATGGTCTTGAGGACCGACCAGAGGGTGACCGGCGACGCGAGCGCGACCCGCTTCTGGAACGCGTAGTCCATGATCGACGGGTCCGCCTCGAGCGCCGACGCGACGAGCGACTCGCTGGGGATGAACGCGATGACCAGCTCGGGCGACGACTCGAGCCCCGACCAGTAGCTCTTGCTCGCCAGGGCGTCGACGTGAGCGCGCAGCGCCTTGACGTGCTGGTTCAGCAGAGCGTCGCGTCGTGCGCCCTCCTCGCCCACGGCCGTCGCCGGGATGGCGCTGGCCTCGAGGTACGCCGTGAACGGCACCTTCGCGTCGACCGCGATGTTCTTGCCGCCGGGCAGGTGCACGACCATGTCGGGGCGGCCGCTGCCGGCGTCGGAGTGGATGCTGGTCTGGACGTCGAAGTCGACCCGCTCGACGAGACCGGCGGCCTGGACGACGTTGCGCAGCTGCGTCTCGCCCCAGACGCCGCGCGTGCTGTTCGACTTGAGGGCCGAGGCGAGGCTCTCGGCGGTGCTGCGCAGGCGCTCCTCGGACGCGGCCGCGGCGCGGAGCTGCTCGCTGAGGGCCCCGTACTGGTGGGTGCGCTGCTCTTCGAGCTCGGCGACCTTCTGCTGCACGGCGGCCAGACTCTGCGCCACCGGACTGAGCGCGGTCAGCACCTGACCGTCGGTCCGGGTGCGCTCGGCCTCGGTGATGCGGACGTCGCGGAGGCGGTCCTGGAACTCGACGAGCCGCGCCTCCTGGGTCGCGATCTGTCGGCGGTACTGCTGGTCCTGTTCGTGGAGGCGCTCCTGATAGGAGTCGGCCGTGGCGCGCGCCGCGGCGGCGTCGGCGGCGAGACGCCCGGCCGTCGCGGCGCTTCGGGATCTGCCGGCGAGGGCGCCGACGAGACAGCCCACGGCGAGGGCGACCAGGGCGAGGACGAAGGCGACGGGGGTGGAGACCATGTCGAGCAGTGTGGCAGCGCCCACCGACATCGTGCGGCGACGACCGAGACGCTCCGCGCCCGTCAGGCGTCGCGCACTCTCGCGCCCCGCGACGGGCTCAGCGGAAGAAGACCCGGAGTCGGCGCTTGGCCGGGGCGGCGGCTTCGGCCGGGAGGTCGTCCTCGGGCAGGACCACGGGCTTGAGCACCTTGACCTTGACCGCGGCGACGGCGGCGAGCTCGCCGAGGTCGTCCGCGCCGTGGACGAGCGCGGCGTGCGCGACGATGGCCGCGCAGGCCTCGGCGTCGGCCAGCGCGTCGTGGTGCGAGAACCCCGTGAACCCCGCGGCCGCGGCGGCGAGGGGCAGCCGGTACGAGTCGAGCGAGTAGGTCTTGCGGGCGACCTGCAGGCTGCACAGGTACGACCAGGCCGGGGGAGTCAGCCCCGTCGCCGCGCAGGCGGCTCTGATGACGCCCATGTCGAAGCCGGCGTTGTGGGCGACGAAGACGTCGTCGCCGGCGAAGTCGGCGATCAGGTCGAACTGCTCGGCCCAGCCGAAGGCCCCGATCACGTCGGAGGCGACGATGCCGTGGATGCGCGTGTTCCATTCGGAGAACTCGTCGTGCCCGGCCGGGGGTCGGATCAACCAGCCGACCTTGTCGACGACGACGCCGTCGCGGACCTTGACGAGGCCGACGGAGCAGGCGCTGGCACTGCTCGAGTTCGCGGTCTCGAAGTCGATCGCGGTGAAGTCGATGGGCATTGGCTCATGCTCTCACGCGCCTCCGACAGTCCCTCCCCAGGCGTCCTCCCGGGCCGACCCCCGCCTCCCGGGCTCCGTCTCGCCCCGCACGCTGTGGCCGGGCCGGTACGCTTGACCCTCGTGGCTCTCACTATCGCGATCGTCGGACTGCCCAATGTCGGCAAGTCCACCCTGTTCAACGCCCTGACCAAGAACCAGGTGCTGGCGGCGAACTACCCGTTCGCGACCATCGAGCCCAACGTGGGCATCGTCAACCTGCCCGATCCGCGCCTCCAGGTGCTCGCCGGGATCTTCGGCAGCGAGAAGATCCTGCCCGCGCCGGTGTCGTTCGTCGACATCGCCGGCATCGTCAAGGGCGCGAGCGAGGGCGAGGGGCTCGGCAACAAGTTCCTCGCGAACATCCGCGAGGCCGACGCCATCGCCGAGGTCGTGCGCGGCTTCGACGACCCCGACGTCGTGCACGTCGACGGCAAGGTCGACCCCGAGAGCGACATGGGCACGATCAACACCGAGCTGATCCTGGCCGATCTCGAGACCGTCGAGAAGGCGCTCGTGCGGTACGAGAAGGAGCTCCGCCTGAAGCGCGTCGAGCCGATCGTGCACGAGACGGCGGTCGCCGCCAAGGAGGCGCTCGAACGAGGCGAGGCGCTCTCGGCCACGACCATCGATCTCGAGCCCATCCGCGAACTCGGGCTGCTCACCGCGAAGCCCTTCATCTACGTCTTCAACGTCGACGAGGCCGTGCTGACCGACGAGGCGCGCAAGGCCGAGCTGCAGGCGCTGGTCGCGCCCGCCGAGGCGATCTTCCTCGACGCGCAGGTCGAGTCCGAGCTGATCGGCCTCGACGACGAGGACGCCGCCGAGCTGCTGGCGTCGCTCGGCCAGGACGAGTCCGGTCTCGACCAGCTCGCCCGCATCGGCTTCGAGACGCTGGGTCTGCAGACCTACCTGACGGCCGGCCCGAAGGAGACGCGCGCCTGGACGATCGGCAGGGGCTGGAAGGCCCCGCAGGCCGCCGGCGTGATCCACACCGACTTCGAGAAGGGCTTCATCAAGGCCGAGGTCATCTCGTTCGACGACCTCGTCGAGACCGGCTCCATCGCGGAGGCGCGCTCGGCCGGCAAGGCCCGCATCGAGGGCAAGGAGTACGTCATGCAGGACGGCGACGTGGTGGAGTTCCGCTTCAACAACTAGGGCCGGACCGCCCTCACCACCACCGGCGCTCGCGCGGCACGAAGTCGGCCAGCAGACCCACGCTGACGAGGAGGCAGGCCCCGCCGGCCAGCGCCACCGCCCCCTCGCCCGACGTCGCCAGGAGCAGCGCGACGCCCAGCACGAGTGCCACGAGACCCGCGACCAGGCGGCCGGTGCGCCTCCGCTTCTCCGCCGGGTCGTGGCGGCGCCCACCGAACTCCCGACGTTCACCCCGGGGACGCCGCGAAGAACCTGCCTCCGTCGAAGCGATGGCGGGCCCATCGACGACCCGCCCGTGCTCGTCGCACCACAGACCCGCTCCGACCTCGGGGCAGAGGCCGTTCACGACCGCCGTGTAGTCCGCAGCGTCGGCCGGATGCCGTCTCCGCATCACCGACGAAGGACTGACGCCGGTCTCGACGCGATCGTCGCCCCACCAGGCGTCGTACGCGACTCGACGATGCGGCTGGCCACCCCACCATGATCGAGCCATGAACGCCACGGCGCGCACGGCCACCGGCTTCTCCGTCGTTCGGCTCATGGCTCGATGGTCGCACGAGATCGCGCCGCGGCCCCTCCGGTCCCGACCTTGAGCCCGCCTCGTCTAAGGTCAGGCATGAGCCGAATCACGCCCGCCCCCGCACTGCTGCGCCTCGGCGTCCTGGCGACCTCCCGCAAGCCCGACGAGCGGCGCCTGCCGATCCACCCCGCGCACCTCGAGCGGATCGACGCCGATCTGCGCGCGAGCATGACCCTCGAGCGCGGCTACGGCCTCCGCTTCGGCATACCGGACTCCGACCTCGAGCCCCTCGTCGCGATGGCCGACCGCGAGCGGATCATCGCCGACAGCGACGTCGTCCTGCTGCCGAAGCCGCAGGCCGACGACCTCGAGGGCCTCCGCGACGGCCAGGTGCTCTGGGGCTGGCCGCACTGCGTGCAGGATCGCGAGATCACCCAGCTCGCCATCGACAAGCGCCTCACCCTGATCGCCTGGGAGGCCATGAACCACTGGCAGTCCGACGGCGGCTACGGCCTGCACGTCTTCCACAAGAACAACGAGCTCGCCGGCTACTGCTCTGTGCTGCACGCGCTCCAGCTGTGCGGCTCGACCGGCGACTACGGCCGACGCCTCAGCGCGATCGTGATCGGCTTCGGCGCCACCGCCCGCGGGGCCGTCACCGCCCTCAACGCGCACGGCATCCACGACGTCCGCGTGCTCACCAACCGCAACATCGCCGCCGTCGGCTCGCCGATCCCGTCCGTCGACATCTACCAGTTCGAGCACGACGCCGACGCCCCCGGCGCCAGCACCGTCAACACCCCCGACGGTCCGATCGCCCTCGCGCCCTTCCTGGCCGCGGCCGACATCGTCGTGAACTGCACGCTGCAGGACCCGAACGCCCCGCTCACCTACCTCCGCGAGACCGACCTCGACGCCTTCCGCCCCGGCAGCCTGATCGTCGACGTCTCGGTCGACGAGGGCATGGGCTTCGACTGGGCCCGCGCCACGACCTTCGCCGAGCCGCTCGTCACCGTCGGCGACACCACGAACTACTACGCGGTCGACCACAGCCCGTCGCTCCTCTGGAACTCCACCACCTGGGAGATCAGCGAGGCCCTCATGCCGTTCCTCCGCACGGTGATGGAGGGTCCGTCGTCGTGGGCCGCCTCCGACACCATCGACCGGGCCATCGAGATCGAGGAGGGGCGGGTCCGCAACGACGCGATCCTCACCTTCCAGGATCGCTCGCCCGAGTACCCGCACCCGCCCCTCGCCTGAGCGCGTCAGGGGCGACCGAGCGTCGCCGCCGCGGTCACCCGAGCCCAGGAGGCGCGGTGAGCGACGCGACGACGCGTTCCGCCCCGAACTCCCATGCCTCCTCGACGACGCCGCCGAGCTGGAACCCGCCGTTGAGCTCCATGACGACGAAGCCCGCCACCCAGGCGGTGAGGGTGCGCGCGGCCAGGAGGGCCCGATCGGCTCCGGCGAGCTCGGCGCCCACCCGCAGGGCGGCGGCGCTGGCGGCCCTGCCGAACTCCGCCCGCGCCCGCGGTACGCCGGGCCCGGGCGTCATGACGAGCTGGAACGCGGCCGGACGCTCGTGCGCGAACGCCCGGAACCCGTCGAGCACCTGCCGGGCCGTCGTCGCCGCGTCGAGCCGGGCGGCCAGGTCCGTGAGGGTGGCTTCCGCGACCAGCTGGACCAGCGCCTCCCTGCTGTCCACGCGCTTGTAGAGGGAGGGGGCGCGGACGCCGACGCGCGCCGCGACGGCCGACATCGTCAGGCCGGCGGGCCCGTCGGCCTCGAGCAGCTCGCGGGCGGCGACGACGATGGCGTCGAGGGAGGTGCGCTCAGGAGTGGGCATGCCCCGAGTATAGCTATTGACAGTAGCCATGATGGCTAACTACAGTAGCCATCATGGAACTCACCCCCGCACTCCACCGCATCGGCAACGACGTGGTCGCTGCCTACCTCGTCGTGACCCCCGAGGGCGTCACCGTCATCGACGCCGGCCTCCCCGGTCTCCACTCCGAGCTCGTCGCCGAACTCGCCTCCCTCGGACGCTCGCTCTCCGACGTCAAGGGGCTCGTGCTCACCCACGGGGACGGCGACCACATCGGCTTCGCCGAACGCCTGCGGCGCGACCACGGCGTCCCCGTGTACATCCACGCCGGCGACGTCTCGCGCGCGAAGGGCGGCCCGAAGCCGAAGAACGCGAAGCAGTCCATGAAGCTCGGCGCGATGCTCGGATTCCTCGCGTACTCGCTGCGCAAGGGCGGTGCGAAGACGACGTGGTTGACCGAGGTCATCGAGCTGCACGGCGGCGAGACCCTCGACCTGCCCGGGTCGCCGCAGATCATCGCGATGCCGGGGCACTCCGAGGGGAGCGTCGCGGTCTTCGTGCCGAGCGTCGACGCCGTCTTCGTCGGCGACGCGCTGACCACGCGCCACGTGCTGACGGGCCAGAAGGGCCCCGCACCGGCGCCCTTCACCGACGAGCCCGCCCAGGCGCTCGCGTCGCTTCGAGCGCTCCTCGCGACGGGCGCGACCTGGGTGCTGCCCGGGCACGGCGCCCCGTGGTCGGGCGGTGTCGCCGCCGCCGTCGCGGCCGTGGAGGCCGCCGCCCGCTGACGACCGACCGGCCCGACCGCTCCCGTCAGACGACCGACGGCACCGCCGCAGGCACCACGCGCACGAGCACGGCCTTCGACACCGGCGTGTTGCTGCCGATGGCCGCGCTGTCGAGCGGCACGAGCACGTTCGCCTCGGGGAAGTACGCCGCCGCGCAGCCGCGTGCCGTCGGGTACGCCACCACGCGGTAGTCGCGCAGCACCCGCTCGACGTCGTCGGTCCACTCGGTGAAGACGTCGACCCGTTGGCCGTCGACCAACCCGAGCTCGGTGAGGTCGTCGGGGTTGATGAACACCACCTCCCGGCCCTTCTTGATGCCGCGGTAGCGGTCGTTGAGGCTGTAGATCGTGGTGTTGTACTGGTCGTGCGACCGCAGGGTCTGCAGCAGCAGCCGCCCCTCGGGCCGCTCCACGTGCTCGAGGTCGTTCACCGTGATGATCGCCTTGCCGGCCTTCGTCGGGAACGTCCGCGAGTCGCGCGGCCCGTTCGGCAGCACGAACCCGTCGCGGCTCCGCACCCGCTCGCTGTAGCGCTCGAAGCCCGGCACGACGCGGCTGATGTGGTCGCGGAGCGTGTCGTAGTCGTCCTCGAAGGCCTGCCAGTCGATCTCGAGGTCCGCCCGGTCGCCCAGGGTGGCCTGCGCCAGACGGCTGACGATCGCGATCTCCGACAGGAGGTCGGGGGCGACCGGCGGCACCTGGCCGTGGCTGCCGTGCACGGCGCACACGGTGTCCTCGACGGAGACGAACTGCGGACCCGACTTCTGGATGTCGATCTCGGTGCGCCCCATCGTCGGGAGGATCAGGGCCTCGGCCCCGACCACCGCGTGCGAGCGGTTCAGCTTGGTCGACACCTGGACGGTCATGTCGGTGCCGCGCATGGCGGCCTCGGCCAGCTGGGTGTCCGAGATCGCCGCCACCAGGTTGCCGCCCATGCCCATCCAGAACCTGATGCGGCCGTCCTGCATGGCCTTGATCCCCTTGAGGGCGTCGACGCCGTGCTCGCGGGGAGGGTCGAAGCGGAACTCCTTCTGCAGCGCGTCGAGGAACTCGTCGGAGACCTGCTCCCAGATGCCCATGGTGCGGTCGCCCTGCACGTTGCTGTGCCCGCGGATCGGCGAGGCCCCGGCCCCCGGCTTGCCGATGTTGCCGCGCAGCAGGAGCAGGTTGATGATCTCCTTGATCGTGTCGACGGCCTTCCTGTGCTGCGTGATGCCCATGGCCCAGGTGATGATCACGCGGTCCGAGCTGAGGTAGCGGTCGGCGAGCTCGTCGATCTCGGCGCGGTCGAGGCCCGTGGCGAGCAGCACCTCGTCGTCGTCGACCTGCGCGATGTGCTCGCGGAACGCGTCGAGACCCACCGTGTGCTCGGCGAGGAACTCGTGGTCGAGCACGGTCCCGGGGGCGGCGTCCTCCGCCTCGAGCACGCGCTTGGCGACGGCCTGCAGCAGCGCCATGTCGCCGCCGAGGCGGATCTGGACGAACTGGTCGGCGATGTTCGTGCCGCGGCCGACGATGCCGCGCGGCACCTGCGGGTTCTTGTAGCGCCGCAGCCCCGCCTCGGGCAGCGGGTTGACCGCGACGATCGTCGCCCCCTTGCGCTTGGCGTCCTCGAGGGCCGTCAGCATGCGCGGGTGGTTGGTGCCCGGGTTCTGGCCCAGGATGATGATCAGATCGGCCTGCTCGAAGTCGTCGTAGGCGATGGTCGACTTGCCGATGCCGACGACCTCGGCCATCGCGAGGCTCGTCGACTCGTGGCACATGTTCGAGCAGTCGGGCAGGTTGTTGGTGCCGAAGGCGCGGACGAACAGCTGGTAGATGAACGCCGCCTCGTTGGAGGTGCGACCCGAGGTGTAGAACGACGCCTCGTCGGGGCTCGCCAGCGACCTGAGCTTCGTCGCCATGATGTCGAAGGCCTCTCGCCACGAGACCTCGTGGTAGTGGTCGCTGCCGACCGGCTTGTGCACCGGCTTGGTCAGGCGTCCCTGCATGCCGAGCCAGTACTCGGACTTGTTGAGCAGGTCGCTGATCGAGTGCTCCGCCCAGAAGGTGTCGGGCACGAGAACCGGGTTCGCCTCCCAGGTGACCGCCTTGGCGCCGTTCTCGCAGAACTCCGCGACCTTGCGGTGGTGGGGGTCGGGCCAGGCGCAGCTCATGCAGTCGAAGCCGTCCTTCTGGTTCAAGGACGTCATCAGCTTCACCGTCCGGGCGAGGCCGAGCTGCTTGATCGCGGGCTCCATCGAATGCAGCACGCCGGGGACGCCGGCGGCCCAGTCGCGCGGGGGGCCGATCTCGATGTCGTCGTCGGTGACGTCGTCGACGGGGGGTTTCTCGGTCACGGTCGCAGTCCGATCGTCAGGGGTACGGGGGAGGAGGCGCGGGTCGCGCCCGCAGGCGAGGAGAGGGCGGGAGCGGACTCCGAGGAGGCGCGGGTCGCGTCGCCGGGATCGCCCGCGCCGGCCGCGGGTTGCGTCCCGTCGGGCTCGCCCAGCCGGTCGGGACGCGAGTAGACGACCATCGAGCTGCCGCGGAGGAAGCCCACGATGGTGACGCCCAGCTCGTTCGCGAGGTCGACGGCGAGCGACGACGGCGCCGACACGGCGGCCATCATCGGGATGCCCGCCATCGACGCCTTCTGCGTGAGCTCGAACGAGGCGCGACCGGAGACCATCAGGACCGTCCCCGCCAGGGGGAGCCGTCCCTCCTTCACGGCCCAGCCGACGACCTTGTCGACGGCGTTGTGCCGGCCGACGTCCTCGCGCAGCACCAGCAGCTCGCCGGTGGTGCCGTCGAAGAGGGCGGCGGCGTGCAGCCCGCCGGTCTTCTCGAAGACGTCCTGGCCGGCGCGCAGCAGGTCGGGGAACGTCGCGAGCAGAGCGGGCTCGATGACGAGGGGGTCGTGCAGCACCGCGTGCTGCGACTTCGTGCGCACCGCGTCGATCGACGCCTTGCCGCACAGCCCGCACGAGCTGGTCGTGTAGAACGCCCGCTCGAGACTCGGGTCGGGCGCGGGCACGCCGGGTGCGAGGGTGACGTCGAGCACGTTGTAGGTGTTGAGGCCCTCGGCGGTGGCGCCGGCGCAGTAGCGGGCGGCGGAGAACTCGTCGCCGGTCGAGATGACCCCCTCGGACACCAGGAACCCGGCCGCCAGATCGAAGTCGTGGCCCGGCGTGCGCATCGTGATCGCCAGCGACCGCCCGCCGACGCGGATCTCGAGGGGCTCCTCGACGGCGAGGGTGTCCATCGTCTTGCGGACGCCCGCCGTGCCGTCGTCGCCCACGGTCAGCCGGGTGACGGGCTTCCGTGACGTGATTCGTGCCATGGGACAGGTCTACCCCTCATCGCCGCGAGGGGAAAGGGAGCCTGCCCTCAGCTGTGCGGAACTCGACGGCGACGTCCGCGGTGAGGGACTCGTCCGCTCCGATTCACCAGGGCAGGGTCACGCTCGGCACGGCCTCGCCCGCCCGCGCCCCGCCCTCGGGGACGACCAGCAGCCCGTCGGCGTCCGCCAGACCCCGCAGCATCGCCGACGACTGGCGCGCCGTCGGCACGGCGCCCCCGGCCGTGGCGCGGTACGCCTGCACGAGCACGCCCGAACGCGGGTGCGGCACGTCGACGGCGAGCGTCACGAGCCCGGGAGGCGCGGCGCGGCGCCCCAGCAGCCCCTCGATCAGGGGCACGCCCACCATCACGAGGCAGACGAGCGCGGCCATGGGGTTGCCCGGCAGGCAGAGGTAGAGGGTGTCCCCGCGACGGGCCAGCAGCAGCGGCTGCCCCGGGCGCATGGCGACGCCCTCGACTACCAGGTCCGCACCCAGGCCGGCCAGCGCCTCCCTGATGTGATCGGTGCTGCTGTGCGCGGTGCCGCCCGTCGTGACGACGAGCGAGACGTCGGGGCGGTCGAGGGCCGCCCTCGTGGCGTCGAGGTCGTCGGGCACCCGCGCGCTCGAGACGGGGTCCGCACCGAGGGATGCCAGGAGGCGCGGCACCTGCACCGAGAACACGTCGCGGACCGTCCCGACCGACGGCACCCCCTCGCCGACGACCTCGTCGCCGAGCACGGCCAGGGCGACCCGGGGGAGCGGGGCCACGGGCACGGAGTCCCGTCCGCAGACGGCGGCGACGGCGACCCGGGGCGGGGTCAGCAGGGTGCCGGCGTCGAAGAGCGGGTCGCCCGGCTCGGCCTCCTCGCCGGCGCGCCGGATGTGTCGGGGCGGGAGGGGAGGCTCGGCGGCGGCGGTCAGCAGGCCGTCGACGACGAGGCCCGACTCCGACCGGAGCACCCGGTCGGTCCCATCGGGGACGGCGGCTCCGGTGGTGATCGGCCGAGCCGTGCCCTCGGCGAGAGGGGTCTCGCCCGCGCTCACCGGCCCCGCGACGATCGCGGCGCCGAGGGTCCACGGGCCCTCGCCCCGGACGGCCCAGCCGTCCATGGCCGACGCGTCGAACCCGGGCACGCGGGCGAGCGAACGGAGCTCGACGGCGAGCGTCCGTCCGACCGCGTCGACGAGCGCCACGGACTCGTCCGGGCCCCGGAGAGAGCGTCCGGCCTCGCGAGCCGCCGCCCGAGCCGCCTGCCACTCGGCCCGGACCACGGTCACGCGGGGTCGGCCGTGGCCAGCGCGGTGGCCGTCTCGACGGCGCGGGCGACGTCGGCGTCGGAGCCGCCGGCCAGACCCGCGGCGTAGCCGACCAGGAACGTCGTCAGCGGGGCCGCGGGCCGCGCCACGTTGTGCGCGGCGTCGCGGGCGAGATCGAGGACGACCCCGATGTCGACGGTGACGCCGTCGGGCAGGCCGAGGGCGTCGGTCAGGCGGGCGGCCCAGGCGTCGAGTTCGGCGGGAGTCTCGGTCATGGCCTCACCTAACCAGTCGCACGGGTCGGCCGTCGCTCGACACCCAGGCGCGCGGCGTCCTCCGGTGTGTCGACGTCCGCGCAGAGCTCGCTCGCGACCGAGGCCTCGACGACGCCCAGACCGGCGAGAAGGCGGCGCAGCGAGAGGCCCTCGAGGGGCCCGTCGGCCCGGAGCGAGGTAAGACGAGTGTGCACCGCCGCCGTGCGGTACAGGGCGAGGAGGGGTTGACGCCGCCCGTCGTCGTCGACCGCGACCAGGCCGTCGGCCGAGAGGTCCGGGTCGTGACCGGGCCGCGCGCCGAGCCGCGCGTCGAGCAGGGCGCGGACGGCCTCGGGCGCCCGCGGCAGGTCGCACGCGAGCACGAGGGTCCACGGCGCCGGGTGCTCGACGACGCCGAGGCCGGCCGCCAGCGCCGCGACCGGCCCGGACCACGGCGGGTCCTCCCGCGCGACGACGGCGCCCGCCGGGACCACGACCCCGTCGCGGGGCCCGACGACGACGAGCGTGCGCGCACCGCGGGCCGCGTCGATCGCCTGGTCGAGCAGCGTCGCGCCCGCATGGGTGAACGCCGTCTTGTCGTCTCCGCCGAGTCGGGAGGCGCGTCCCCCGGCGAGCAGGACGGCGTCGAAGGCCAAGGTCATGCGACCATCCTGCGCCACCTCGACCCGGCCCGTCGGCGGAGCGGCCGGACAGCTGCGGGCGGACCGGGCCACCCGCGGAACGGCTCGGGAGCCGGGGGACGCAGGAGGCGCGGTGCCGGGTCGACCGGCACCGCGCCTCCTGAGATCCCCGGGGCGTCAGCCCGCGGCGACCTGCTGGTCGCGCTTCGGCAGCACCCAACCCGGGCGCACGAAGTGGCAGGTGTAGCCGAACGGGTCCTTCTCGAGGTAGTCCTGGTGCTCCTCCTCGGCCTCCCAGAAGTCGCCCGCGGGGGTGACCTCGGTGACGACCTTCCCGGGCCACAGGCCGGACGCGTCGACGTCGGCGATGGTGTCGAGGGCGGTGGCGCGCTGCTCGTCGTTCGTGTAGAAGATCGCCGAGCGGTAGCTGTCGCCGACGTCGTTGCCCTGACGGTCCTTCGTCGACGGGTCATGGATCTGGAAGAAGAACTCGAGGATCTCGCGGTACGAGGTCAGGCCCGGGTCGAAGACGATCTCGACGGCCTCGGCGTGGCCGCGGTGGTTGCGGTAGGTCGCGTTCGGAACGCTGCCGCCCGAGTAGCCGACGCGGGTCGACACGATGCCGGGTCGACGGCGCAGGAGCTGCTGGGCGCCCCAGAAGCAGCCGCCGGCGAGGATCGCCGTCTCGGTCGTGCCGCTGGGGGCGGGAGTGGATTCGGGGGAGAAGAGCGTCATGTAGGCACCGTATCCTTCGGTTTCGAGTGAGCTGTGAGGGACGAAGCGGAGAGCCGCCGAGTTGATGCAGTACCGGAGGCCGCCGGTCGCGGTCGGGCCGTCGCCGAACACGTGCCCGAGGTGGCTGTCGCCGGCGGCGGAGCGGACCTCGGTGCGCCGCAGGAAGAACATCCCCTCGCGCCTCTCGACGACGTTCTCGGCGTCGATCGGACGGGTGAAGCTCGGCCAGCCGGTGCGGCTGTCGAACTTGTCGACCGAGGCGAACAGCGGTTCGCCCGAGACGACGTCGACGTAGATGCCCGCGTCCTTCGAGTCCCAGAACTCGTTGCGGAACGCGGGCTCGGTGCCGCCGCCCTGGGTGACGCGTCGCTGCGTCGGCGACAGTCGGGCGAGGGCGTCGGGGTCTTTCCGGTACTGGTTCGACATGATGCCTCCTCTTCGGAGCCGTCCCTCCACCGGTGCGGTGCGAGCGGCTCCGACGGGGTCAACCGTCGACGGCGGCCGGGTGTTCCTGCGCCGGCTGCGAGACTGGTGGGCATGAGCTTGATTCGTCTGAACGACGTCACCGTCCGCTTCGAGAACCGCCCGGTGCTGCGCGAGGCCTTCTTCCGCCTCGAGACGGGCGACCGCGTGGGGCTGATCGGCCGCAACGGGTCGGGCAAGTCGACGCTGCTCAAGCTGGTGCTCGACCAGGTGCAGCCCGACGAGGGCACGGTGACCGTCGAGGACGGCACGAAGCTCGGCTACTTCTCGCAGTTCAGCGAGCTCGACGGCACGGCCACCGTCACCGAGGTGCTCGAGGGTCTGTTCGCCGACATCCGCGCGATGGAGGCCGAGCTGGCCGACATCGACGCGGCCATCGCCGTCGCCGCGACGGACCCCGACCAGGGCGACGAGCTCACCCGGCTGATCGAGCGGCAGTCCGAGCTCTTCGGCGAGATGGACCGCCTCGACGGCTGGGAGTACCCGCGGCGCATCGACACGGCCCTGACCGTCCTCGGCTTCGACCCGGCTCACCGCACGACCCCGATCGACTCGTTGAGCGGCGGCTGGCGCAACCGGGCCGCGCTGGCGAAGATCCTGCTCGAGGAGCCCGACGTGCTGCTGCTCGACGAGCCCACCAACTTCCTCGACGTGGCGGGCGTCGAATGGCTCGAGCAGTGGTTCCGCGACTTCCGCGGCGCCGCGATCGTGGTGTCGCACGATCGGCAGTTCCTCGACCAGGTGGTCACCCGCATCGTCGAGGTCGAGAACTTCCACCTGCACGAGTACCCGGGCGACTTCGCCGAGTACGTGGTGCAGAAGCAGTTCCGCCTGAAGACCCTCGAGCAGCAGTTCGCCCACGAGTCCGAGCTCCTGGCGTTCGAGTCCGAGGGCATCAGCGACCGGCGCGAGGCGGCGAAGGCGGCGAAGAACGCGAAGGCCGGAGGCGCGGGCGGCCTCACGAAGGACCTCGCGAAGATCAAGAAGCAGCGCACTCCGCGCCCGGTCGACCAGATCATCACCGAGATCTACGGCGGACTGCACGTGAAGGACGTGCTGTGCCGCATCGACGGCCTGGGCAAGTCCTACGGCGACAAGCTCCTGTTCGACGACCTCGACCTCGAGATCCGCCGCGGGCACCGGCTCGTCGTCGTGGGGGCCAACGGCAGCGGCAAGAGCACCCTGCTGCGCGTGCTCACCGGCGAGGAGCGCGCCGACCACGGGCACGTCGACTGGGCCGGCGGCGCGAAGGTCGTCTCGTACAACCAGGTGCTCGCCGACCTCGACGACGCCGACACGGTCACGCACTCCGTGAACGCCATGCCCGACAGCCTCGCGCTGCGGGCCACCCGCAAGTCGGTGGGCCGGTTCCTGGCGATGTTCCAGTTCTCGGACGCCGACCTGCAGCAGCGGATCGGCGCGCTGTCGGGCGGTCAGCGGGCGCGCGTCGCCATGGCGCAGTGCCTCCTGTCGGGGGCCTCGGTGCTGCTGCTCGACGAACCGACCAACCACCTCGACATGGCCAGCACGCAGGTGATGGAGCGCGCTCTCGTGCACTTCCCCGGGGCGGTCGTCGTCGTCAGCCACGACCGGTTCTTCAGCGACAAGGTCGCCAACCGCCGGCTCGTCTTCGGCGCCGACGGCGCCCGTCACGGCGAGCTGGCGCTCAGCGCGGTCTAGGCGAAGGTGTCCTCGATGAACCGGAACTCGACACGGCCGACGCCGTCGGCGCCGACGCTCGAGCCCTCCCGGCGGTAGTTCGCCATCACCTCGGTGTCGGTCTGCGGCAGCGAGAGGGTGTCGTGGTGCGCCCCGTCGACCACGTCGATCTCGTGCTCCTGCCCGTCGAACGGGCCGCCCTGCAGGACGGCGATGAATCGGTTCTCGTGGTGTGCTGCGGCGGTCATGCCCCGATCGTACGGACACCGCCCGGACGCCGTCCGGGCGCCCCGGATTCGCGGTGGCGGAGGGTCGAGCGGCCTCAGAGGACGATGAGGGCCAGCAGCTCGGCGATGGTGACGATCGGGATCAGCGCCAGCAGCACCGCCAGGGTCACCACGCGAGGGCGACGCGGGTGGACCGTGAACCGCACGACGACCATCGCGACGAACAGCGAGAGCACGGCTCCGGCGACGACGTCGGACGTGGCGTGGTCCTGGAAGAGCAGGACGGCGATGCTGATGCCCGCGAGCACCAGCCCGATGACGATCCACTCGGTGCCGGTCGAGGTCCGGAGGGCGGGCTGGTCGCGCATCCGGGTGGGGTCGAGGGGGTCCTCGTTCGGCACGGTCGCTCCTCTCTCGGCGTCGGGCGGGGTCCCGTCCGGGGACTCCATCGTGACACCTCGTCGGCCCTCCCCGCAGCAGGCCGGCCCAGGGCGACGGGGACCGTCGACCACGGGACGAGGTCGACGTCCATCGCCCGTGCCCTCCGGCGTAGGCTCCGGCCATGACCGTTCTGACCGACGCCGTCGTCCTCGTCCTCGGAGCGTCGGGGGGCCTGGGGTCCCGCATCGCCGCCATGCTCGACGACGAGGGCGCGATCGTCGTCCGGGCCGCACGACGGCCCGAGTCGCTCTCCGGCCCCGACGCGTACCTCGCCGACCTCCGCACCGAGCAGGGCGCCGCGTCGCTGGTCGCGGCGGCGCTGCAGGCGCACGGCCGCCTCGACGGTGTCGTCGTGGCCGCCGGAGTCGTGGCGTTCGGCCCCGCCGCCGAGGTGTCCGACGCCACGCTCGCCGAGCTCCTCGAAGTCAACCTGGTCGGGCCGATCCGCGTCCTCCGCGACGCGGCCGATGCGCTCGCCGCGTCCGCGGACGCCGGGCGCGAGCCCTTCGTCGTGACGATCAGCGGCGTCGTCAGCGAGTCCCCGACGGCGGGCATGGCCGCCTACTCGGCGTCGAAGGCCGGGCTCGCCGCCTTCGTGTCGGCCACGGCGCGCGAGTACCGGCGCCGAGGCATCCGGGTGCTCGACGCGCGTCCCGGTCACACCGACACGGGCCTGGCGACCCGTGCCGTTGCGGGCTCCGCCCCTGCGTTCGGCACGGCGCTCGACCCCGACGACGTCGCCGCCCGCATCGTCCGGGCCGTCGTCGACGGCGAGAAGGACCTCCCGAGCAGCGCCTTCACGCCCGAGAGCTGATCGACTGGTCCGACGATGCTCTTCGCGGCGCGACGAAGAGCATCTTCCGACCACTCGACCCCGTGACGAGGGTGTCGCCCCTCACGACTCTCAGAAGGAGGACTCGCACGCCTGACCGTCGTTATCGCGATCGAGGCCATGGACGTCGCCGAGTCCTGCGCGGATCCATCTCTCGAACTCGGCCTGAGCGGCTGCCTGGCTTGAGAAGTCGCCGCAGTCGAGGTCGCTGCCGGGCCCGGAGGGGACGGGTGCCGGCTTCGGTGCGGTGGGCTGGGCGGCGACGGGCTTCGGAACGGCTCGACGCACGCCGAGCGTGTCCTTGCGGTTGCCGTCCCAGTCGCCGGTCAGGGTCGTGTCGGTGGTCTTGCCGTAGACCAGGGTCGTCTCCGCCGCACCGCCCCGGGTGGCGTTCGAGATGAAGTACGTGTTGCCACGACGCACGGCGGGCGTGTCCTTTCGGTCGCCGTTCCAGTCGCCGAAGTAGACCTTGTCGCTCGTCTTGCCGAAGCTGAACGTGATGTCCGCCGCTCCTCCGCGGATGCTGTTCTTGAGGAAGTACTGGTTGCCCCGCCGGACCCCGAGGGTGTCCTTGCCGTCGCCGTTCCAGTCGCCGACGACCACGTCGTCACCCGCTTTGCCGAAGCTGACGGTGGCATCGGCGGAGCCCGCCGACAGGCTGTTCTTGATGAGGTAGACGTTGCCGCGTCGGACCGCCGGGGTGTCCTTGCCGTCGCCGTTCCAGTCGCCCATGACGACGGTGTCGTCCGCGCGCCCGTAGCTCACCGTCGTCGTCGCCTTGCCGCCCACGCTGTTCGAGAAGTAATACGTGCCTCCCCGGCGCACGGCGAGGGTGTCCTTGCCGTCGCCGTTCCAGTCGCCCGTGTAGACGATGTCCGCGTCGCGGCCGTAGCGCACGTCGATGTTGGCGGCACCGCTCCACCGATCGTTCAGCAGGTAGCGGTTGCCGGAGCCGCCGGCGGCGGGACCGGCGGCGGAGGCCGGGAGGGCGACGGACGCGGTGAGTGCGATGGTCAGGCCGAGGACGGCCGCGGCGCCAAGACGGAAGGACATGGGTTCTCCTCCGCGACGGTGATCGGATGCCCCGTCGCGATGACCATCGGCTGTCATCCGTCGGGTGGCCGACGACTCCGAAGTCACCACAAGCTATGGTGAATTTCTCTCATTTCTCCATCCCCACTATGGGGGTCGTGTGCCGCTGGCTGATCGACTGGTCGGAAGATGCTCTTCGTGGCGCGACGAAGAGCATCTTCCGACCACTCGACCCCGTGGGGGTGCGGGTGCGGGCGCGACGATTGGCGCGAGGACGGGTGCGGGCGCGAGGACGGGTGCGGGTGCGGGCGCGTCCGGGCGCGAGCGGCGTCAGGCGAACTCGGCGCCGAGGATGCGCAGCAGCTCGGCGAGCTCCGCCTGCTGCTGGGCGGAGAGGACCTCGAGGGGCCCCCGTTCGACCTGCACGAGCAGGCTCATCGCGGCGTCCACGCGTTCGACGCCCGCGGGGGTGATGCGGATCAGGGCGGCGCGGCCGTCGCGCGGGTCGGAGTGCCGTTCGACCAGCGCGCGCTCCATCAGCCGGTCGAGGCGGTTCGTCATCGTGCCGCTGGTCACCATCGTCGCCGCGACCAGGTCCTTGGGCGAGAGCTGGAACGGGTCGCCCGCGCGACGCAGGGTCGACAGCACGTCGAACTCCCAGATCTCGAGGTCGGCGTGGCGGAACGCGTCGGCCCGCAGGCGGTCCAGACGCCGTGAGATGCGGCGCAGTCGCGAGAACACGTCGAGCGGCGCGAAGTCGATGTCGGGGCGCACCCGCGCCCAGGCGTCGATGATCAGGTCGACTTCGTCGCTGGTGGTCACGGGTCGTCCAATCGGGTCGCGAGGCTCCCCACGATCATGCCCCAGACTCCCCGTCGTCGCGTTCAGCCACGGGGTCGTGGGCCGGGACGCGCAGGAGGCGCGGCGCAGGGGATCCCGCACCGCGCCTCCTCGGCGGGATCAGTCGGCCGCGTACTCGCGCAGGGCCGGCAGGGGGCGTCCGTCGAAGTCCCACATGGCCTGGTTCTCCCACGCGTTGCCCGAGGCGGGGTCGTCAGGGTCCCAGCCGGCGCCGTCGACGGCCGTCCAGGCGGGCTCCCACGCGACGACGCCGAGGCCGCGACCGCCGGGAGCCGACGCGACGACGTCCTGCACGGCCCGGAAGTTCGCGGCCTGCCCGGCGGGGGTCGCGGGGTAGCCCGGAGTCAGCATCGACGCCTCGGCGACGACGTTCTCCCACGTGTGGTCGGGGTCGTCCTGCAGCGTCCACGGGTACGAGGTCTCGACGACGAGGGCGTCGCGGTCGTAGCGGGCGCTCAGCGTCGTCACGGCCTCCTGCAGGTCGGCCAGGCTCCCGTGCCAGTACGAGTAGTACGACAGACCGATCAGGTCGAAGTCGACCCCGCGGGAGGTCGCCTCGTCGAACCACCAGGTGAGGCCGTCGATCCCGTTGTTGATGTTCGTCAGGTGCAGCACGACGTCGGTCGACGCCGAGACCTCCTTCACCGCCGAGGCGCCGGCCTTCAGGAACATCGCGAGCTCGTCCCACTGCGCTCCGCTGATCCCGTCGCTCGGGTCGACGTCCCAGGTCTGGCCGAGCGGCCAGAGCATGCCCGGGTTGATCTCGTTGCCGACCTGGACGGCGTCGGCGGTGATGCCCTCGGCGGCCAGGGCGTCGAGCACGCTGCGCGTATGGTCGTGGATCCGCTCGGCGACCTCGGGTGCCGAGAGCCCGACCCAGGCCTTCGGCATCGTCTGCGCGCCCGGGTCGGTCCACCGGTCGGAGTAGTGGAAGTCGACGAGCAGCCGCATCCCGGAGGCCTCGATGCGCTCGGCCATCCGGACGACGTCGTCCTGGTCGTTGTAGCCGTCGGTCGGGTCGACCCAGACCTTCAGCCGTGCCATGTTCGCGCCGTACGAGGCGAGCTGCTCGACGGCGTCGGCGGGACGCCCCTGCTCGTCGAGGTAGACCGCGCCCCGGTCCTCGTTGCGGGGCAGGCCCGAGAGGTCGGCGCCGCGGACGTCCCGGGTGACGCGACCGGGGGTGAAGGTCGCGTCGTCGATGCTCGCCCACGAGCCGGCCGCCCCCTCCGTGGCGAAGGTGAGCGTGCACTGCCGGTGCGTGACCTCGGCCGAGACCGAGAGGTGCAGCCAGCCGTCGTCCGACTCGGTCGAGGGGATCACGGTCGTCCCGGCCGCCGTGGTGCTCGATCCGGTGCCGCAGCCCGTGAGCGAGAGGCTGCTCGATCCGGCGGCGCCGCCGCTCGTCACCCAGGCGGAGAAGGTCCACCAGCCCGGCGCGACCTTCTTCAGCTTCTGCGTCGTCACGGCCCGGCCGTCCGCCGACAGGTGCTGCGTCAGCCGGGTCGGCGACTCGTGGCCGGAGCCCTCGAGCGTCGCCGTGCCGGTGCCCTTCGAGACCCAGCCCGACGTCCCCTCCTCGAAGCCCGGGTTCGCGACCGAGACGGCGGTTCCGGAGGCGCGGGTCGTCGTGCTCCCGTCGGCCGCGGTCGCAGGGGCGAGCGGCAGCAGACCTCCGCAGAGGAGGGCCGTGGCGACGGCCGCGCCGGTCGCCAGGGCGATCCGTCGCGACGACCTCGGCAGGTCCGGTCTCGGGTGGTGGGAGCGTGAGCGGTCGGTCGGCGTCATCGTGTCGTCCTCCTTGACGATCGCGGGCACGGGACTGTGTGCGCTCCCAGTTCTAACACGGACACCACGGTCTGTGAACCCGAACGTGCCTTGATCTGCGGCGTCAGATTGCGCTCGACGGCTGTTATCGATCCCAGAATGGCCCGCGCCTTCCGCGCTTTCGGCGAGTCGTGGCCGACGCGACCTTTTACACGGTCGTAACAAGATGTATACGAAAGAGCGTGCTCGCGGCTGATTGTATTCAATCCAATCTGACCCCGAGCATTGGATCACGCATGTCCCGCTCCCCGTTCCTCCGCCGTCGGGCGCTCGCGCTGCCCGCGGCCGCTCTCGGCCTCGTCCTCGCCGTCACGGGCTGCCAGGCCGTGCAGACCACCGAGACCTCCGACGCCAGCCGCGACGACGTCTCGACCGCCGCGATCGGCGACCAGACGATCGTCGAGGGCGGCGACCTCGTCATGGCGCTGTCGGCCGAGCCCGACCGGCTCGACCCGACCACCTCGTCGTCGCTGTACACCCGGTACGTCATGGAGACGATGTGCCAGAAGCTCTACGACATCGACGCCGACGGACAGATCGTGCCGATGCTCGCCACCGAGCTGCCCACCGTCTCGGACGACGGCCTGACCGTGAGCTTCCCCGTGCGCACCGACGCCGAGTTCGCCGACGGCACCCCGCTCGACGCGGCCGCCGTCGTCACCACCCTGCAGCGCGGCCTCGACAAGGACGACTCGTCGCGCCGCAGCGAGCTGGGCCCGATCACCGACATCACCGCCGTCGACGACGAGACCGTCGAGATCGACTACTCCGAGCCCTTCGCCCCGCTGACGGCGGCCCTGGCCGACCGTGCCGGCATGGTCATGTCACCGACGGCGCTCGAGGCCGAGGGCGACGACTTCGGCGACGCCCCGGTCTGCGTCGGCCCGTTCAAGTTCGTCGAGCGCGTGCCGCAGACCTCGATCACGGTCGAGCGCGACCCGCTCTACTACGACGCCGAGAACGTGCACTTCGACACCATCACCTACCGGATCATCACCGACGCGAGCATCCGCGCCGCCAACCTCCAGTCGGGCGACGTGCAGGTGGCCGACTCGATGTCGACCCAGGACGTCGAGTCGCTGAAGGCCGACGACGCCCTCACCGTGCTCGAGGTCGGCTCGCTCGGCTACCAGGGGCTGACCGTCAACATCGGCAACCAGGACGGCGTCGGCACCGACCCCGTGCAGATCGACACGCCGCTCGCGAGCGACGCCACCGTGCGGCAGGCCCTGTCGATGTCGATCGACCGCGAGGCGCTCGTGGCGTCCATCTTCGGCGGGCTCTACGATCCCGCCTGCTCGCCCATCTCGCCCGACAGTCCGTTCGCGACGGACGCCAGCGACGCCTGCCCGGAGTACGACCCCGAGGCGGCGAAGCAGCTGCTCGAGGACGCCGGCGTCGAGACCCCGCTCGCGATCGACATGCAGGTCAGCAACAACCCCGACACGGTCCGCTTCGCCCAGGCCCTCCAGGCCCAGGTGGCCGACGGCGGGTTCGACCTCACGATCACCCCGGTCGAGTACTCGACCCTGCTCGACGTGCAGACCCGCGGTGACTTCGAGGCCCTCCAGCTCGGCTGGTCGGGTCGCGTCGACCCGCACGGCAACACGTACAACTTCCTGTCGACGGGCGGCGGCAACAACTACAGCGGCTACAGCTCCGACGAGGTCGACGACCTGCTGACGCGTGCCGCGGCCACCAACGACGTCGAGGAGCGCGCCGACCTCTACGGCCAGGCGGTGGCCCAGGTGCAGGAGGACGACCCGATCATCTACCTCTACCGCGTGCGGAGCCTCACCGCGCTGTCGAACGAGATCGCCGGCGTCTCCACCTACGCCGACGGCGTCGTCCGGCTCAGCAACGCCGCCTTCGTCGAGGCGAGCTGACCCGATGGCCCGCTACCTCCTCACCCGCCTCTGGCAGTCAGCGCTCACGCTCGTCCTGGCGTCGATCGTCGTGTTCGTCGGCGTCCGGCAGCTGCCAGGCGATCCGGCCCTCGCCCTGGCGGGTGAGGAGGCCTCGCCCGAGCGCGTCGCGGCCATCCGCGCCGACCTCGGTCTCGACGACTCGATCGTCGTGCAGTACCTGCGCTTCATCGGCGACTTCCTCCGCGGCGACTTCGGACAGTCGACCCGCACGGGCACGCCGGTCGCCGACCTGATCGCGGCGACCCTCCCCGTCACCCTGTGGCTGTCGCTCTACGCGATCGTCGTCGCCGTGATCGTCGGCGTCGCCCTGGGCGTCGTCGCCGAGCGCTACCGCGGCCGCTGGCCCGAGTGGATGGCCAACGCCGCCGCCCTGGTGGGGCTGAGCGTGCCGAACTTCTGGCTCGGCATCCTGGCCATCCTCTGGCTGGCCGTGGGTCTCGGGCTGTTCCCCGCCTCCGGCTACGTGCCGGTGAGCGTCGACCCGTTCCAGGCGCTCGTCCACCTGACCCTGCCGGCCCTCATCCTCGGCACCTCGCTCGCCGCCGTGATCATGCGGCAGACGCGGGCGTCGATGATCGAGACGATGAAGACCGACTACGTCCGGACGGCCCGGGCCAAGGGCCTCGGCCGGGGTCGGGTGCTGCTGCGCTACGGCCTGCGCAACTCGATGATCGTCGTCGTGACCATCGTCGGGCTGCAGCTCGGCGGACTCATCTCGGGCGCCGTCGTCACCGAGCGGATCTTCGCCCTGCCCGGGTTCGGGAAGCTCACGCTCGACTCGGTGTTCACCCGCGACTACCCCGTCGTGCAGGCGGTGGTGCTCGTGATCACGCTGGGCTACATCGTCATCAACCTCGTCGTCGACGTGCTGTACAGCGTCCTCAACCCGCGCATCCGAGTCGGAGGAGCCTCCTGATGACCGTCATCGAGACCCGCAGCGAGCTCGGCTCGGCCCGCGGCCGCGTCTGGGGTCAGCTGCGACGCAACCGCCTCGGCCTCACCGGCGGCGTCATGCTGCTCGTCGTGCTGCTGCTCGGCGTCCTGGCGCCGCTGATCGCACCGCACGGACCGACCGAGGTGAACTTCGACGCTCCGTTCCAGATGCCCGGCACCGTCGGCTACCTGCTCGGCACCGACGACCTCGGCCGAGACATCCTCTCGCGCATGCTCCACGGCATCCGCGTCTCGCTCGTCGTCGGGGTGCTCAGCGTGCTCCTCGCCGTCGTCGTCGGCACCCCCCTCGGGCTGCTGGCCGGCTACTGGCGCTGGCTCGACGGGGTCATCTCGCGGCTCACCGACGTGATGCTCGCCTTCCCGTTCCTGATCATCGCCGTCGCGCTCGCGGCGATCAGCGGACCCAGCCTCGGCAACGCGGTGATCGCGCTCGGCATCGCCCAGATCCCGACCATGATCCGCGTGGTCCGCGGCGAGACCCTGCGCATCGCGTCGACCGACTTCGTGCTCGGCGCCCGCACGATGGACGCCACCGGGCTGCGCGTGATCTTCACGCACGTGCTGCCGAACTGCGTGTCGGCGATCATCGTGCAGGCCACGGTCATCATGCCGGTCGCGGTGATCGGCGAGGCGCTGCTGTCGTTCCTCGGACTGGGCATCCAGCCGCCGACGGCCAGTCTGGGGATCATGCTCAGCGACGCGCAGCAGTACCTCGGACGGGCGCCGTTCGCGGCGGTCGTGCCGGGTCTCGCGATCGCGGTGATCTGCCTCGGCTTCAACCTGTTCGGCGATGCGCTGCGCGACGCGCTCGACCCGACCTCCAGCGAACGGACGTGACCCCTGTGACCTACACCGCGCCTCCCGCCTTCACCACCCGGCCCGACCTCGTCGGCACGTTCGGCATGACCGCGTCGACGCACTGGCTCGCCACGGCGTCGGCCCAGGCCGTCCTCGAGCGCGGCGGCAACGCCTTCGACGCGGCCGTCGCCGGGGCCTTCGTGCTGCACGTCGTCGAGCCCCATCTCAACGGCCCGGGCGGCGACCTCACGGCCGTGTTCGCGACCGCGGCCGACCCCGGCACCCCGACGGTGCTGATGGGGCAGGGCCCGGCCCCCGCCGCCGCGACCGTCGAGCACTACCGGGCCGAGGGCCTCGAGCTGGTCCCGGGCTCGGGCGCCCTCGCCGCCGCCGTCCCCGGCGCCGTGGACGCCTGGCTGCTGCTGCTGCGCGACCACGGCACGTGGGAGCTCGGCGACGTCCTGGCCTACGCCGTCGGCTACGCCCGCGACGGCCACCCGATCACGGGCCGCGTGACCGAGACGATCGCGGCCGTCGCCGACCTCTTCGCCGAGCACTGGCCGACGTCGGCCGATCGCTGGCTCGTCGACGGCCGCGCGCCGGCGCCGGGCGACCTCGTCACGAACCCGGCCTACGCCGCGGTGCTCGAGGGTCTCGTCGCCGCGGGCGGATCCGTGCCGACCGTCGACGGAGACCGAGGAGGCGCGGCGCCGGTCGCCGACTCCGCCGCGACCACCCGAGAGGGCCGCATCGACGCCGCCCGCCTCGAGTGGGCCGAGGGTCTCGTCGCGCGGTCAATCGACGAGTTCGTGCGGACGCCGCACCGTCACTCGTCGGGCACGGACCACGCCGGGGTGATCCGGGCCTCCGACCTCGCGGGGTTCCGGGCCGGCGTCGAGCCGGCCGCCACGGTCGAGTTCCGCGGGCACACGATCGCCAAGACCGGCGCCTGGGGTCAGGGGCCCGCTCTGCTGCAGGTGCTGGCCCTCCTGGATCCGATGCCCGACGAGCTGCTCGACCCGTCGACCGCCGACGGCGCGCACGTGATCGTCGAGGCCCAGAAGCTGGCCATGGCCGACCGCGAGGCCTACTACGGCGACCGCGAGGTCCCGCTCGACCGGCTGCTGTCGGCCGAGTACGCCTCGGCGCGGCGCGAGCTGATCGGCGACCGCGCCTCGCTCGAGCTGCGTCCCGGCGACGTCGTCCCGGGCGCCGCCCGACTGGCGACGCTGCGCACCGAGTACGTCGCCCCCGGGCTCGACGGGCCGGTCGCCGGCGTCGGCGAGCCGACCGTGGGCTCGTTCGCCGAGACGCCGGCCGACGTCGCGGCGGCCGACGACTCCGCCGCGGGCGAGCCCGTCGTCGAGCCGACCGGCGTCACCCGGGGCGACACCTGCCACATCGACGTCGTCGACCGCTGGGGCAACATCGTCTCGGCGACCCCGTCGGGCGGCTGGCTGCAGTCGTCGCCGACGATCCCCGCGCTCGGGTTCTGCCTCGGCAGCCGACTGCAGATGGCCTGGCTCGAGGAGGGCACGGCGTCGACCCTCGAGCCGGGCCGCCGCCCCCGCACGACCCTGACCCCGACCCTCGTGCTGCGCGACGGTCAGGCGGTCGTCGCGCTCGGCTCGCCGGGCGGCGACCAGCAGGACCAGTGGCAGCTGCTCTACCTGCTCCGCACGATCGTCGGCGGGTACACGCCCCAGCAGGCCATCGACGCGCCGGCGCTGCACACGACGTCGTTCCCCGGGTCGTTCTGGCCGCGCACCTGGACCCCCGGCGGCGTCGTCGTCGAGGACCGCCTGGGCGACGACGTGATCGCCGGGCTCGAGGCCCGCGGCCACCGGATCACCCGGTCGGGCGACTGGTCGCTCGGCCGGCTGTCGAGCGTCACCCGAGACCCCGCGACGGGCGTGCTGTCCGCCGCCGCCAACCCCCGAGGAGCCCAGGCCTATGCCGCAGGACGCTGATCGCACCGCCGCCCCGACGACCGCCGACGCGCCCGACGCGCCCCTGCTGAGGGTCCGCGACCTGCACGTGTCGTTCGGCGGCACCCCGGTCGTGCACGGCGTCGACCTCGACGTGGCGCGCGGCGAGCGGGTCGCCATCGTCGGTCAGTCGGGTTCGGGCAAGTCGACCGTGGTCGCTGCCGTGCTGCGGCTGCTGCCCGGCGCGGGCCACATCACGCAGGGGTCGATCCGTCTCGGCGACGACGACCTGACGACCGCCGGGGAGGCGCGGATGCGGACGGTCCGCGGCGCCCGGATCGGCCTGGTGCCCCAGGACCCGTCGACGAACCTCAACCCGTCGATGACCGTCGGCGCGCAGATCGCCGACGGTCTGCGGGCGGGAGGGGCCCGCGGTCGCGCCGCCGTGGCCGACCGCGTCGTCGAGCTGATGACCGAGGCGGGCATCCCCGACGCGGCCCGTCGCGCCGGCCAGTTCCCGCACGAGTTCTCGGGCGGCATGCGTCAGCGCGTGCTCATCGCGGTCGCCCTGGCCCGCCGCCCCGACCTGCTGATCGCCGACGAGCCCACCTCGGCGCTCGACGTGACGGTGCAGCGGACGATCCTCGACCACCTCCAGACGCTGGTCGACGCCCACGGCACGTCGCTGCTGTTCATCACCCACGACCTCGGCGTCGCCGCCGACCGGACCGATCGCATCGTCGTCATGCTCGAGGGGCGCGTGGTCGAGACCGGCACCCCGCGGCAGATCCTGCTCGATCCGCAGCACGAGTACACCAGGCGCCTCGTCGCGGCGGCGCCGACGGTGGCCGCGGCCGCCGCCCTGCGCGCCGACGAGGCCGTCGGGGGAGCGGAGGCCGAGGAGGCGCGCGAGGCCGACCCGATCCTCACCGTCACCGACCTGGTCAAGGAGTACCGCCTCCGGGGCAGACGCGGCGAGACCGTGCGCGCCGTCGACGGCATCTCGTTCTCGGTGCCGCGCGGCACGACGACGGCCGTGGTCGGCGAGTCCGGCTCGGGCAAGACCACCCTGGCGCGCATCGTCCTGGGAATCGAGCCGTCGACGAGCGGCACGGCCCTGGTCGACGGCCAGAGCATCACGGCCAGCCGCGGGGCCGCCCGGCACGCTCTGCGGCGCCGGGTGCAGCCCGTGTTCCAGGACCCCTACGGATCGCTCGACCCGACCTACCCGGTCGAGCGCCTGATCGACGAGCCGCTGCGGATCTTCGGCGTCGGCGACCGGGCCGCGCGGCGCGCGCGCGTGGCCGAGCTGCTCGACCAGGTCGCCCTGCCGCGGTCCGTCGCGCAGAGCCGGCCGAACGAGCTCTCGGGCGGTCAGCGACAGCGGGTGGCGATCGCCCGGGCCCTGGCGCTCGAGCCCGAGCTGCTGATCTGCGACGAGGCCGTGTCGGCGCTCGACGTGCTCGTCCAGGAGCAGATCCTCGAGCTGCTCGCCGATCTGCAGCGACGCCTGGGCCTCAGTTACCTGTTCATCACGCACGACCTCGCCGTCGTGCGGCAGATCGCCCATAGTGTGGTGGTGATGCGCCGGGGGAGCATCGTCGAGCGCGGCAGCGTGGACGACGTGTTCCTCTCGCCTCGCGACGAGTACACCCACGAACTGCTAGGAGCGATCCCCGGTGCCAGCCTGGCCGTCTGACCGACCCGATCGACCCGCCCGGTCGACCCGCGCCTCCTCGACGGGTGCCGCGGGTCCGCCCCCGGCGAGCCTGCTCGACGCGGTGCGCGGCGACATCGTGGCGGGCGTGCTGCAGCCGGGCACCCGCATCACCGAGGCCTCGTTGGCCGAACGGTACGGGGTCTCGCGGGTCCCCGTGCGCGAGGCCCTGCGCGGGCTGGAGGCCGAGGGCTTCGTCGAGTCGACGCCGAACGTCGGCTCGCGGGTCGCCGAGATCCCGGTCGACGAGGCAGACGACCTCTTCGCCGTCCGGGAGGCGCTCGAGATCGCCACCGCGCGTCGCGCCGCGACCCGGGCGAAGGCGCTGTTCAGCGTCGAGACGCCGCCCGACGACTGGTGGCGGGGCCGCCGTGCGCTGGAGCGGATCCTCGACGACGGCGACGCCGCGGTCGCCGAGGGCGACCTCGACCGCCTGGTCGACCTGAACGAGCGGTTCCACTTCGGCGTCGCCGAGCTCAGCGGCAGCAGCACGCTGGCGACGCTGCTGCGGCAGCTCTCGCGCAAGATCGAGTGGCTCTACGCGCTCGACACCTTCTCGCGCGGCAAGCGGCTCTGGCCCGATCACCGGGTGATCCTCGCCGCGATCGACGCAGGGGACGCCGACCGGGCGGCCGAGCGCATGGGCTGGCACGTGCGCGAGTCCCGGATCGGATACCTCAGCCGGACGGTGCCCGCCGCCGTCGTCGACGAGCTGCGGGCGACGCCGCCGGTCGTGACCCCGCGAGTCCCGTCGGCCGGCGCAGGCGCCGGGGCCACCACCGTCGTCCCGTCCGAGGAGGCCCCCGCATGACCGCTCACCGACTGACGCCGACCGCCGAGACCACCCACGACGTCTACTCGCGCGATCATGCACCGGTGCTCGTCGTCGAGCCGGGAGACACGGTCGTCGTCGAGTCCCTCGACGCGTCGGGCCATCTCGAACGGCAGACCGTCCCGGGCGAGCAGCGGCCGCGGATGTTCGCCGAGGCCCGCGGGCACGCGCTCACCGGCCCGATCGGCGTGCGCGGAGCACGGCCGGGACGGATGCTCGCCGTGACCTTCGTCGCCCTGCGTCCGGGCGACTGGGGCTGGACGGTCGCCGGCGGTCGCGAGACGCCCGTCACGACCCGCCTCGGCCTGGCGGACGTCGAGCCCTCGTGGCTGCTCTGGGAGATCGACGCCGACGCGGGCGCGGCCACCGAGAGCCGCGGGTTCACGGTGCCGATCGCGCCGTTCCTCGGGGTGACCGGCGTCGCTCCCGCCGAGGCGGGCGAGCACTCGACCACCCCGCCCCGTGCCACGGCGGGCGGCAACATCGACTGCCGCGAGCTCGTCGCGGGATCCACGCTCCACCTGCCCGTGCAGGTGACCGACGCCCTCCTCTACCTGGGCGACGGGCACGCCGCCCAGGGCGACGGCGAGGTCGGCGGCACCGCCATCGAGTGCCCGATGACAACGGAGGTGCGGCTCGACCTCGTCGACGAGCCCGTGCTCGACTCGATCCACGCCGAGACTCCCGCCGGACGGATCACGTTCGGCTTCGACGCGGACCTCGACGTCGCCATGGGCGACGCCCTCGACGCGATGGTCGCGTGGCTCGCGCACCTCCTCGGCGTCGATCGGGCGACGGCCCTCGCGCTCTCGAGTGCGGTGGTCGATCTGCGCGTCACCCAGGTCGCGAATCAGACCTGGGGCGTCCACGCGGTGCTGCCGACGGGTGCGCTGGGGGTCTGAGGCCGACGGCCCGGCGCGGGGACTCGCGAGGCGCGGCGGGCCCGACGGACGGGGCCCGACGGTCGGCGCCCGACGGGCTAGAGCTCGACGACCTCGAACTCGAGCAGGTCGGCGCCGGTCGCGACGGGGCCGCGCGGGGCGTCGCCCGAGCCCTCCGGGCGCGCGTGCGCCGCCTTCGCACCATTCGCTGCCCAGGCGGCGAAGTCCTCCTCGCTCCGCCAGGTGGTCACGACGAAGTAGCGCTCGTCGCCCTTGACCGGGCGGAGCAGTTGGAACCCCTCGAAGCCCTCGGCGCCGTCCACCGAGTGCTTGCGGGCGGCGAAGCGGGACTCGAGCTCGCTGCCGGAGCCCTCGGGGACGTGGATGGCGTTGATCTTGACGACGGACATATCTGCTCGCTCTCGACGGGTGGTGCGGACGGGGTCGTCAGGCAGTCTTCATCACGGTGGTCGTGAATCCCTGGACGCGGTCGCGGAGCCCGGCGGCACGGCGCTCGATCTGCTCGGGCGGGTTCAGGTGCGGCGGCGCCACGCGGATGAGCAGCGAGCAGGCCAGATCCTCGCAGATGTACGTGCCGAGCGTGTTGCCGTTCAGGCCCGCCTCGCCCGCCTTGGGCGCGGTGAAGAGCCGCACCTGCGTGGCCGGCTGGGGCGAGTGGCAGAGCGAGCACATGGCGGCGATGCCGGGACGCAGCGACGAGCTCGACGAGCGGACGACGATGCCGACCGGGCGGTCGTCCATCCAGTGCACGATGTAGCCGCGGTGATGAGCCTGCGGGTCGCGCCAGCCCAGGAACTCCCGCTCGCTCCAGAGCATCTCGTGCAGGCCGGGGATCGGCAGGCGGTCGAGATCGCCGGGCTGGGCGTTGACGAACGACGATCGGATGTCGGACTCGGTCAGCGGCTTCATGGTCTCCCTCGGGGCGGTGCTCGGACCACCCTACGCGGCGCCGCCGTCACCGTCACGGTGCGGTCGGGGCCTAGCCTGGGGCCCGTGACCGAGGCGATGGACCGACTGGTGGCGCGCCTCCGCGGGGCCGGCTGCGTCTTCGCCGAGGACGAGGCCGAGCTGCTGCGGGCGGCCACGGACGACGCCGCCGAGCGCGAGCTGCTCGTGCGGCGGCGGATCGGCGGAGAGCCCCTCGAGCAGGTCCTCGGCTGGTCCGAGTTCGACGGTCTGCGTCTGACGGTGGCGCCGGGGGTCTTCGTCCCGCGCCGTCGCACGCGACTGCTGGCCCGTCGTGCGGCCGGGCTGCTGCCGGCCGTCGGGGCGGTAACCGCCCTGGACCTCTGCTGCGGGGTGGGGGCCGTCGCCGCCGTCCTGGCCCGGGCCCGCCCCGGCGTCCGGCTGGTGGCCGCCGACCTCGACCCGGTCGCGACCGACTGCGCCCGCCGCAACCTGCCGCCCGACGCCCGCGTGGTCACCGGCGACCTCTTCTCTGCCGTGCCTCTCGGGCTGCGAGGTGCCCTCGACGTCATCGCCGCGAACGCGCCCTACGTCCCGACCGAGGCGATCGCCACGATGCCCGCCGAGGCGCGCCTCCACGAGCGGACGGCGGCCCTCGACGGCGGCCACGACGGCCTCGACCTGCACCGGCGGATCACCGAGGAGGCACGGGGCTGGCTCCGCCCCGGGGGCGCGCTGCTGATCGAGACGAGCGTCGCCCAGGCCGACGCCACCGCGGCCCTGATGTCGCGGGGCGGCCTCGACCCCCGGGTCGAGCACGACGACGACCTCGACGCGACCGTCGTGATCGGGGTGCGCGCCTGACCGGATCGGCCCGGAGGAGCCGGTCAGATGTCGACGGGGGAGATCCGGTCGACGACGGGCGCCTCTGGGGTGCCCGAGATCTCGCAGCTGAACGCGGCCTCGATGCGTCCGTCGGTGGTGTGGCCGTAGCGGACCTCGACGACCGCGCCGGTCGCCGAGTCGCGGACGTCGTCGGCCTCGTAGCTCCAGACGTCGTCGAGGAACGGCAGGTCGGGGTACTCGTCGCGGACGGCCGCGATGCAGGCGTCCCAGGCGGGAGGCGCCTCGGCGGTCGGGGCCGTGGCCGGGGCCGGCGGGGTCGTGGTCGGCAGCGGCGTGCTCGACGCGTCCGGTCCGGTGGTGGCGACCGTCGTCTCGGCCGCCCCGGGCTCGGAGGTCGGCGTGGCGCAGCCCGAGAGCGCGAACGCCACGACGAGCGTGCTGACGAGCACGGAGGTGCTGAGCGCGGAAGCGGCCTTGCGGGGCACGGGGCTCCTCGAGGATGACGGGCCGCCACGGTGGCGGGCTCCGGGTCAGGATACCGACTGCCCGGCGCCCACCGCCATCGGGGACCCCGATCGATCCGCGACTCGCCGCCGGCGCACGGAGCCGACACGGAGGTTCGGCGGGCAGGCTTGATCGATGACCGCTACAGAGAACCGCGAACCGACCGCCCTCGAGCAGGCCATCAGCAAGGGCCAGGCGGGTGAGGGCGACATGAACTCGGTCCTGGCCGAGTTCGTCAACGCCGAGGTCGTCGTGGCCACCGCCGTCGACGCCCAGGACCGGCTCACCGAGCTGCAGCCCGTGCTCTTCGACCGCGAGGGCACGCCCATGCTGGCCGCCTTCACCCACGCCGACATGATCGGCGAGCAGGTCAAGGGCGTCGCCGAGTACTCGGCCACCATCCACGCGGCCGAGCTCGTCCAGGCGATCCCGCCTCAGACCGGCCTCGTCGTCAATCCCGGCAACCGCGAGGGCTTCGAGATGCTCCCCGAGGGCGTCGCCCAGCTGGCCGACGACGTGCGCGAGCTCGTCGCGGCGCACCAGGCCTCGACCGCCTCGGACGACGAGCACCCCGACCGGGCCTGACGCCGGTCCTCGGGGCGGACGGCCCCGCGGATCCCGAAACCTGCTCGTCACACGCCGCCTGTAGGCTGAGCCGCACAATCGAACATCGGGCCACGAACACGTCGCGGGAGAGCTCCGGTGCGCAGAGACTGCGCCGACCGGGCACCGAAGGAGCAAGCTCCCCGCCAATCTCTCAGGTACGCGTACCGCGACGGACTGGCCACTCTGAAAAGCAGGAGGCGCGAGGCGGTCGACAGACCCCCTCGCCGGTCC
This sequence comes from Frigoribacterium faeni, assembly GCF_007988805.1. Lineage (GTDB taxonomy): Bacteria > Actinomycetota > Actinomycetes > Actinomycetales > Microbacteriaceae > Frigoribacterium > Frigoribacterium faeni. The sequence goes on from NZ_BJUV01000008.1 coordinate 46,285, forward strand.
TCGCCCACGGTGAAAGCCGACTCCGGTCGGTGAAGCTCTCAGGCCCATGACAGAGGGGGAGCCCCGCCCGGCGTGCGCCGGCCGGGGCCCACCCCCGTCGTGCAGGTGCTGCACGGCATCGTTCCCGGCCGGCGAGACCCGCGGCCGGGCCGTCCCCAGGAGTCAGATGTCCGACGCAGCCTCGAACCTGCCCGCCGCCCCCGGCCCGAACGACGACGAGCTGACCGACTCCGCGCCCGCGGACCCGACCGTCACGGGCGACGTCGTCACGGGCGACGACGGCACCGAGGGCATCGCCACCGGCCCCGGGGCGGGAGATCTCGACGTCGTCGAGGATCCGCTCGAGGCGGACGCCGCCGACGACGAGCGCTTCAGCCCGCTGCACGACGTGCACGTGGCGGCCGGCGCGAGCTTCACCGACTTCGCGGGCTGGCAGATGCCGGTCCGCTACAGCTCCGACCTCGCCGAGCACCACGCCGTCCGCAGCGCGGCCGGGCTCTTCGACCTCTCGCACATGGCCGAGATCGCGGTGACCGGCCCGGAGGCCGGCGTGTTCCTCGACCGCGCGCTCGCCGGCACCCTGTCGTCCATCGCCGTGGGCCGCGCCAAGTACTCGCTGCTGCTCAGCGACACCGGAGGCATCCTGGACGACCTCGTCGTCTACCGCCTCGACGACCACGACTTCCTCGTCGTCGCCAACGCGGGCAACCGCGACGCCGCGTTCTCCGCCCTCGCCACCCGCGCCTCCGGATTCGACGTCACCGTCGACGACGAGAGCGACGACACCGCCCTGATCGCCATCCAGGGCCCGGAGTCCGAGGGCGTGCTCGACGAGCTCGTGACGAGCGATCGTCTGCAGCCCGACGCGCCCCTGTCGGCGCTCCGCTACTACCGGGTCCTCCAGGGCACCTTCGACGACGCCCCCGTGCTCATCGCCCGCACCGGCTACACCGGCGAGGACGGCTTCGAGATCTACCTCGATCCCGAGACGGCGCCCGCCCTGTGGACGGCGCTCGCCGAGGCGGGCGCCCCCCGCGGCGTCGTCCCCGCGGGGCTCGCCAGCCGCGACACGCTCCGGCTCGAGGCGGGGATGCCCCTCTACGGTCACGAGCTCGGTCTCGACGTGCGGCCGGCCCAGGCGGGTCTCGGTCGCGTCGTCGACACCTCGAAGGACTTCGTGGGCAAGGCGGGCGTCGAGCCCGCCCCCGACGCCCGCGTGCTCGTCGGCCTCGCCCTCGAGGGTCGTCGAGCCGCTCGAGCCGGCTACCCGGTGGTCGCCGACGACGGCACCGTCGTCGGCGAGGTCACCAGCGGCGCGCTCTCGCCCACCCTGGGCCACCCCGTCGCCATGGCGTTCGTCGACCCCGACGTGGTCGACCGCGGCCCGGCCCTCGCGGTCGACGTGCGCGGCACGGCGATCCCCGCGACCGTCGTCCCCCTCCCGTTCTACAAGCGCTCCTAAGCCCTCACACCCTTCTCGAAAGGCTCCGGCATGACCGATCTCAGCACCCTCCGCTACACCGCCGAGCACGAATGGCTGCTCATCGACGGCGACACCGCCACCGTCGGCATCACCGACTACGCGGCCGAGAAGCTCGGCGACGTCGTCTACGTGGATCTGCCCGCCGCGGGCACCGAGGTCGAGACCGGCAAGGTCGTCGGCGAGATCGAGTCGACCAAGTCGGTCGGCGAGCTCTTCGCGCCCGCGCTGGGCACGGTCCTCGAGGTCAACGACGCCGTCGTCGACAGCCCCGACCTGGTCAACAGCGACCCGTTCGGCGACGGCTGGCTCATCAGGATCACCCTCGCCTCGGCCGACCAGGTCGGCCTCCTCTCGCGCGACGAGTACGTCGCCCTGACCGCCGAATGAGCCTCGAGCAGACGGGCGGGTCCGTCTTCGGCGAGTGGTCGGGCCGAGCCGCTCACGGCTTCGTCGACCGCCACATCGGCACGACCTCCGACGACCAGGCGGCCATGCTCGCCGTCGTCGGACACGACAGCGTCGAGTCGCTCGTCCGGGCCGCCGTGCCCGACAGCATCCACGCCGCGTCCGGTGCCGAGAGCACCATCCCGGCCCCGATCGGCGAGAAGGAGGCGCTGGCCGAGCTGCGATCGCTGGCCGACCGGAACCGCGCCTCCCGCACCCTCCTCGGCCTCGGGTACTACGACACCGTCACGCCCGCCGTCATCCAGCGGAACGTGCTCGAGAACCCGAGCTGGTACACGGCGTACACGCCCTACCAGCCCGAGATCTCGCAGGGGCGTCTCGAGGCCCTGATCAACTTCCAGACGATGGTGGCCGAGCTGACCGGTCTGACCACGGCCAACGCCTCGATGCTCGACGAGGGCACGGCCGTCGTCGAAGGCATGCTGCTCGCGCGGCGGGCCTCGAAGGCGACGTCCGACGCCTTCGTCGTCGACTCCGACGCGTTCCCGCAGACGAAGGCCCTGCTGGCCGGTCGGGCGGCCGCCGTCGGCATCCGTCTCGTCGAGCTCGACCTCGCCAGCACCGACCCGGCCGAGCTGCCCGAGTCGTTCGGGCTCTTCGTCCAGTACCCCGCGGCCACGGGCTCGGTCCGCGACCTCGAGCCGCTGGTCGCCGCCAGTCACGCCCACGGCGGTCTCGTCGTCGTCGCGGCCGACCTGCTCGCGCTCACGCTGCTGCGCGCCCCCGGCGAGTTCGGCGCCGACGTCGCCGTCGGCACCAGCCAGCGCTTCGGCGTGCCGATGGGCTTCGGCGGTCCGCACGCGGGCTACATGGCGGTGCGCACCGGTCTCGAGCGGCAGCTGCCCGGGCGCCTGGTCGGCGTCTCGCAGGACGCCGACGGACAGCCCGCGTACCGGCTCAGCCTGCAGACCCGGGAGCAGCACATCCGCCGCGAGAAGGCCACGTCGAACATCTGCACCGCCCAGGTGCTGCTGGCCGTGATGGCCTCGATGTACGCCGTCTACCACGGCCCCTGGGGGCTCCGCCACATCGCCTCCCGGGTGCACGGACACACCGCCGACCTCGCCGCGGCCCTGGCGGACTCCGACCTCGAGATCGAGAACGACACGTTCTTCGACACCCTCCAGGTGTTCGCCTCGGGGCGCGCCGAGGCCCTGGTCTCCGCCGCTCGCGAGCGCGGGTTCCTGATCCACCTGGTCGACGCCGACTGCTTCCGGCTGTCGTTCGACGAGACCACCACGCACGACGACGTCGTGGCCGTGGCCGAGGTCCTCGGGCTCGAGCTGCCCGCGGGCGACAGCCCCTCCGGTCTACCGGACGATCTGCTGCGCACGAGCGACTACCTCACGCACCCGGTGTTCCGCACCCACCGCAGCGAGACCAGCATGATGCGCTACCTGAAGCACCTCGCCGACAAGGACTACGCGCTCGACCGCGGCATGATCCCGCTCGGCAGCTGCACCATGAAGCTCAACGCGGCCACCGAGATGGCCGCCGTGACCTGGCCCGAGTTCGCCGCCGTGCACCCCTTCGCACCGGCCGACGACGTCGCGGGCTACCTCGATCTGATCGGCCAGCTCGAGGGCTGGCTCGCCGAGGTCACGGGCTACGACACCGTGTCGCTGCAGCCCAACGCGGGGAGCCAGGGCGAGCTCGCGGGTCTGCTGGCGATCCGCGGCTACCACCTGGCCAACGGCGACGCGGACCGCACCGTGTGCCTGATCCCGCAGAGCGCGCACGGCACGAACGCCGCCAGCGCGGTGCTGGCCGGCATGCGCGTCGTCGTCGTCGCCTGCGACGAACGCGGCAACGTCGACCTCGACGACCTCCGGGCCCGGGTCGCGGCGAACGCGAGCGAGCTCGCGGCGCTGATGATCACCTACCCGTCGACGCACGGCGTCTACGAGCACGACATCCGCGACATCACCGACGCGGTCCACGAGGCCGGCGGACAGGTGTACGTCGACGGGGCCAACCTCAACGCGCTGCTCGGATTCGCCCGCTTCGGCGAGTTCGGCGGCGACGTGTCGCACCTGAACCTGCACAAGACCTTCTGCATCCCCCACGGAGGCGGTGGTCCCGGGGTCGGACCGGTCGCGGCGAAGGCCCACCTCGCTCCCTACCTGCCGGGCCACCCGATGGCGCAGCAGGCCGATCGACGGACCGGAGCCGCCCCCGCGGCGGCGGGCGAGCGCCTCGCCCACGCGGGCGTGCCGGTCTCGAGCGCCCCCTACGGGTCGCCGAGCATCCTGCCGATCAGCTGGGCCTACGTGCGGATGATGGGCAGCGAGGGTCTCGCCCAGGCCACGGGTGCCGCCGTGCTGGCCGCGAACTACGTCGCCGTCCGCCTGCGCGATCACTACCCGGTGCTGTACGCGGGCGAGGGCGGGCTCGTCGCGCACGAGTGCATCCTCGATCTGCGTCCCCTCCGCGACGCCACGGGTGTGACGGTCGACGACGTCGCGAAGCGACTGGTCGACTACGGCTTCCACTCGCCGACCATGTCGTTCCCGGTCGCGGGCACCCTCATGGTCGAGCCGACCGAGAGCGAGGACCTCGCCGAGATCGACCGGTTCGTCGACGCGATGATCGCGATCCGCGCCGAGGCCGAGCAGGTCGCCTCCGGCCGGTTCGCCGTCGAGGCGAGCCCGCTGCGGGGCGCCCCGCACACGGCCGAGTCGGTCATCTCGGGGGAGTGGTCGCACGACTACACCCGCGACGAGGCCGTCTATCCGGTCCGGTCGCTCGTCCGAGGCAAGTACTGGCCGCCCGTGCGTCGCATCGACCAGGCCTGGGGTGACCGGAATCTCTTCTGCGCCTGCCCGCCGGTCGAGGCGTTCGCCTGAGCCGGTCCGTCCGCTCGTCGTGCTGGGGAGCCTCCGACCCTCCGATCCCGTCGGAAGGCCGGAGGCTCCCTTCCGGTCTCCCCGGGTGCCGGACGCCGAGCGGCGCGGAGGGCGCTCACGTACCGGAGTCCGTCCCGAATGACGCCCGGAGAGACGGCCTGTGTCGGTCTTCGGACCCCGTGTGGCGAGTCCGTGACTCCATTAGGCGCGTCCCCCGAACAGGTGTCAAGGGGTGACGGTGATCCGTCGCTGAGGAGCGTCTGCGATGCGGCGTGTCGGGCGTCTCGACGGCAGGGGCGAGGGCTGGGTCAGGACGGCAGTCCGAAGAACGACGGGAACGTCGCCGCGGCCCAGGGGTACCCGATGAAGACGGCCGAGTCCATGACCACGTGGGCGACGACCAGCGGCAGCACGCGGCCGAAGCGGGTGTAGAGCCAGCCGAAGACCAGGCCCATGACCACGTTGCCGACGAACGCGCCGAAGCCCTGGTAGAGGTGGTAGCTGCCGCGGAGCAGAGCGGCACCCACGATGATCGTCCACGGGCGCCAGCCGAGGTCGCGCAGTCGCGCGAACAGGTAGGCGACGACGATGACCTCCTCGGTCAGGCCTGCTCGCAGCGCCGAGAGCACGAGCACGGGGACCGTCCACCAGTGCTGCGAGAGGTCGGTCGGCACGACGGTCACCGTCAGGTCGAGGGCCTTGCCGACCAGGTAGAGGCCGATGCCGGGGACGCCGATGGCGAGGGCGAGTCCGAGCCCGCCGAGCACGTCGCGTCCGCTCCGCGAGAAGTCGACGCCCAGGCGGGCGAGGTGCGGACGGCCGGTCTGCCAGAGTAGGAACGCGACCAGGGCCACGGGCACGAGGTCGAAGAGGACCGAGAGCAGCTGGTAGATCAGGTCGAACACCGCCCGGTCGCTGAGCGAGGAGTTCAGCGTGGCCGTCTGCTGGGACAGCGCGGTCCGCTGCGTGAGACGGTTCACGATCGACACGATCGAGTAGACGGCGGAGGCTCCGAGCGAGAGTCCGAGGACGATCGCGATCTCGACCCGGAGGCGCGCACGGCTCTCGGGGACGACGGCCCGATCGAAGGTCATGCGCGGATAATACCTGCCACGTGTCTGATTTCTCGCAGCAGAATCATGCGCAATTCGCGGCCTCGGCGCAACGATCCGCATGGTGACGCAAAGATCCATCGAATTGGTTTCCGTCGTGTAACCGTTCGCCCTGAGGTTTGGAGAAGGCTGAAGACGGTGCTTAGGGTCGTCTCATCCAACGTGGCGCGACTCATGGGGAGTCGTGCTGCGTCCTTTCTTGCATCAGGAGGAACATTGAAGAAGACGCGCATGGGCCTCGGGTCCGTCGCCGTCGTGGGGGCGGCAGCACTCGTCCTCACCGGTTGCACCAGCGGCAACGGCGGAGACTCCGGCGACGCCGCTCCCTCGGGCAACGCCGACGCCATCATCACCACCAACGGCAGCGAGCCGCAGAACCCGCTGGTCCCGTCGAACACCACCGAGACCGGTGGCGGGAAGATCATCGACTCGATCTTCGCGGGCCTCGTCTCCTACGACGCCAAGGGCGCGACCGAGATGGACGTCGCCGAGTCGATCGAGTCCGACGACAACCAGCTCTGGACCGTCACGCTGAAGGACGGCCAGACGTTCACCGACGGCACCCCGGTCACCTCCGAGTCCTTCACCGAGGCCTGGAACTGGGCCGCTCAGGTCAGCAACAAGCAGAGCGCCTCGTACTTCTTCGACGACATCGAGGGCTACGACGCCGAGGCCGACAGCGACCTCTCGCTCGAGGTCGTCAGCGACACCGAGTTCACCGTGCAGCTCTCGGCTCCCGAGGCCGACTGGCCGCTGCGTCTGGGCTACTCGGCCTTCTCGCCGCTGCCCGCGTCGTTCTACGACGACGTCGACGCCTTCGGTGAGAACCCGATCGGCAACGGCCCGTACAAGCTCGACGGCGAAGGCGCCTGGACCCACAACCAGGGCATCGACCTCGTCACCAACGCCGACTACGACGGCCCGCGCAAGCCGGTCAACGGCGGTCTGACGATCACGTTCTACACGACGCAGGACGCCGCGTACTCCGACGTGCTCTCGGGCAACCTCGACATCCTCGACCAGGTCCCCGACACCCAGTTCGCCTCGTACCAGAGCGACTTCCCGGACCGCTTCGCGAACCAGCCGGCCGCGATCTTCCAGTCGATCACGATCCCGCAGTACCTCGAGCACTTCGACGGCACGACCGAAGAGGGCAAGCTGCGTCGTGCGGCGATCTCGCTCGCGATCAACCGCGCCGACATCACCGACGTGATCTTCCAGGGCACCCGCACCCCGGCCAAGGACTTCACCTCGCCCGTCATCGACGGCTACAGCGAAGACCTGAAGGGCGCCGACGTGCTCGACTACGACGCCGACCGTGCGAAGGACCTCTGGGCCCAGGCCGACGAGATCTCGCCCTACGGCGACACCACGTTCACCATCGCCTACAACTCGGACGGCGGCCACCAGAACTGGGTCGACGCCGCGTCGAACAGCATCGCCGACACGCTCGGCATCAAGGCCGCCGGTGAGCCCAAGCCCACCTTCGCCGAGCTGCTCGACCAGGAGGACAACGACGCCATGACCGGCGCCTTCCGTTCCGGATGGCAGGCCGACTACCCGTCGCTGTTCAACTTCCTCGCACCGCTGTACCAGACCGGCGCCGGTTCGAACTACGGCCGCTACACCAGCGACGAGTTCGACGGCCTCCTCAAGGAGGGCGCTGCCGCGACCTCGGTCGACGACGCGAACGCGAAGTTCCAGGAGGCGCAGGAGGTCCTGCTCGTCGACCTGCCCGTCGTGCCCCTGTGGTACTCCAACGTGACCGGCGTGTGGGCCGACACGGTCGACAACGTGCAGTTCGGGTGGAACTCGGTTCCCCTGTTCTACGAGGTCACCAAGCAGTAAGGGTCGCTCCCGACGAGACGAACGTCTCGATCAGCACTGCCGAGGGGTCCGGGCGGGTTATCCTGCTCCGGGCCCCTCTGCGGGCGTCCACCACCCTCTCTCCATGATTGCGACATCCATGCACGCGCAGAAAATCGAGGCGGCCTGATGCTCTGGTACACCGGCCGGCGCCTCCTCCAACTGATCCCCGTCTTCTTCGGGGCGACGTTCCTCATCTACTTCATGGTCTTCGCGCTCCCGGGTGATCCGGTCGCAGCGCTCTTCGGCGAGAAGCAGCCGAGCCCGGCCGTCATCGAAGCCATCCGGGCCGAGTACAACCTCGACAAGCCGTTCATCGTGCAGTACCTGCTCTACATCGGCGGACTGTTCACGGGTGACCTCGGCACGACCTTCTCGGGTCGCCCGGTCATCGACGAACTGGTACGGGCGTTCCCGATCACCTTCCGCCTCGCGATGCTCGCGCTGCTCTTCGAAGCGGTCGCCGGCATCCTCGTCGGCCTCTACGCGGGTCTCCGCAAGGGCAAGATCTTCGACAACAGCGCGCTCGTCGTGTCCCTGCTGCTGATCTCGATCCCGACGTTCGTCATCGGGTTCGTGCTGCAGTACGTCTTCGGCATCCAGCTCGCTCTGTTCCGCACCACCGTGAGCTCGCAGGCCCCGTGGAGCGAGCTCGTGCTGCCGGCGATCGTGCTCGCCTCGGTGTCGTTCGCGTACATCGTCCGCCTCACCCGCGCCTCCGTGGCCGAGAACATGAGCGCCGACTTCGTGCGGACCGCGACGGCCAAGGGCCTCACGCGTCGCCGCGTCGTCGGCGTGCACATCCTGCGCAACTCGCTCGTGCCCGTCATCACCTACCTCGGTGTCGACATCGGGTCCCTCATGGTCGGTGCGATCGTGACCGAGGGAATCTTCAACATCCAGGGCGTCGGCGGCACCGTGTACCGAGCCATCCAGCTCGGCGAAGGGCCGACCGTCGTGTCGTTCGTCGCGGTGATGGTCATCATCTTCATGTTGGCCAACCTGCTCGTCGACCTTCTCTACGCCGTTCTCGACCCGAGGATCCGCTATGCCAAGTAACACGACACCGGGCCTGTCGCCCGACCACTTCGTCGCCCCCCTCGACGAGACGCCGCTGAAGGCCGTCGACGCCGTCGACGAGACCGAGAAGCCCCGCTCGAGCTGGAACGATGCGTGGGACGCCATGAAGACGCGTCCGCTGTTCTGGATCTCCGCGGTGCTGATCCTCTTCGTGATCGTCGTCGCGGTGTTCCCGCAGCTGTTCACCAGCACGTCGCCCAACTCGGGCGCGAGCCTCCCCGACAGCAACGGACCGGCCGAGTCGGGTCACCCGATGGGCTTCACGCTGCAGGGACTCGACGTCTACGCCCGGGTCGTCTACGGCACCCGCGCCTCCCTGACCGTGGGCCTGCTCGCCACCGTGATCGTCACCCTCGTGGGTGTCGTCATCGGCTCGCTGGCCGGCTACTACGGCGGCTGGCTCGACGCGATCGTCTCGCGCATCGGCGACATCTTCTTCGCGATCCCCACCGTCCTCGGCGCGATCGTGCTGATGTCGGTCCTGCCCTCGCGGACTCCGCTGACCGTCGCCCTGGTGCTGTCGCTCTTCGCCTGGCCGCAGATCGCGCGCATCATGCGCGGCTCGGTGCTCGGCGCCAAGAGCAGCGACTACGTCATGGCATCGGCCGCGCTCGGCGTCTCGCGCTTCCGCATCCTGCTGCGTCACGTGGTCCCCAACGCCATCACCCCGGTGATCGTCGTCGCGACCGTCTCGCTCGGGACGTTCATCGTGGCCGAGGCCACCCTGTCGTTCCTCGGGATCGGCCTGCCCGGAACCGTGATGTCCTGGGGCAACGACATCAACTCGGCGCGCTCCTCGCTCCGCGTCGCGCCGATGCCCCTGATCTGGCCGGCCGCCGCCCTCTCGGTGACCGTCCTGTCGTTCCTGATGATGGGCGACGTCGTGCGCGACGCCCTCGACCCGAAGGCGAGGGCTCGTCGATGACCTCCACCTCCACCCGTCCCGAGTCGGCGAGCACCGCCTCCTCGCAGACCCCCCTCCTCGAGATCAAGGGTCTGAAGATCGGTTTCAAGACCCAGTCCGGTTACGTCGACGCCGTCCGCGGCGTGGACTTCACGATGATGCCGGGCGAGCGCCTGGCGATCGTCGGCGAGTCCGGCTCCGGCAAGTCGACCACCGCGACGTCCATCATCGACCTGCTGCCGGGAGCCGGCGAGGTCACCGGCGGCCAGATCCTGTTCGAGGGCAAGGACCTCACCAAGGTCGGACCCGCCGAGATGCAGGCCATCCGCGGCCGCGAGATCGGCTACGTCCCGCAGGACCCGATGTCGAACCTCAACCCGGTGTGGAGCATCGGGTTCCAGGTCGAGGAGGCGATCCGCGCGAACGGGATCGCCACCGGCAAGCAGGCCGTCCGCGCCCGGGCCGTCGAGGTGCTGAAGGAGGCCGGCCTCGGCGACGCCGACCAGCGTCTCAAGCAGTTCCCGCACCAGTTCTCGGGCGGCATGCGCCAGCGCGTGCTGATCGGGATCGGCCTGTCGTCGCGGCCCAAGCTGCTCATCGCCGACGAGCCGACCTCGGCCCTCGACGTCACCGTCCAGCGTCGCATCCTCGATCACCTCGAGACCCTGACCCGCGACTACGGCACGTCCGTGCTCTTCATCACGCACGACCTCGGTCTCGCCGCCGAGCGCGCCGAGAAGCTCGTCGTGATGTACAAGGGCCAGGTCGTCGAGTCCGGTCCGTCGAAGGAGATCCTGGCGAACCCGCAGCACCCGTACACGCAGCGTCTCGTGGCCGCGGCGCCGAGCCTCGCGAGCCGGCGCATCCAGTCGACGATCGAGCCGACGCACAGCCACGCGGGCGAGGTCTCCGCCGAGGGCGCCGACGACGCCGAGCTGATCGCCCGCGCCCAGCAGCGCGAGGAGCTCGGCAGGAAGAACGCCTCGTACATCCAGGTCGACAACCTCTCGAAGGTCTACCGGATCCGCCAGGGCGGGTTCAAGACGACCGAGCTGAAGGCCGTCGACGAGGTGTCGTTCGCGATCCCCCGGGGCACGACCATGGCCCTCGTCGGCGAGTCCGGCTCGGGCAAGTCGACCGTGGCGAAGCTGGTGCTGCAGCTCGAGTCGATCACCTCCGGCACGGTGCAGATCGACGGACAGAGCGTCGGAGCGCTGAAGGGCAAGGAGCTCTTCGACTTCCGTCGCCGCGTCCAGCCCGTCTTCCAGGACCCGTACGGCTCTCTCGACCCGATGTACAGCGTCGGCAACACGATCGCCGAGCCGCTCGTCACGCACGGGATCGGCGACCGCAAGAGCCGCCAGGCGCGGGTGCACGAGCTCCTCGACCAGGTGTCGCTGCCGGTCTCGATGGTCAACCGCTACCCGGGCGAGCTCTCGGGCGGTCAGCGTCAGCGGATCGCCGTGGCGCGGGCCCTCGCGCTCAAGCCCGACGTGATCGTGCTCGACGAGGCCGTCTCGGCCCTCGACGTGCTCGTGCAGGGCCAGGTGCTCGACCTGCTCACCGACCTGCAGACCGAGCTGGGCCTGACCTACCTCTTCATCACGCACGACCTCGCCGTCGTCCGCCTGATCGCCGACAACGTCTGCGTCATGCAGAAGGGACGCATCGTCGAGGCGGGCACCACCGACGAGATCTTCGCGAACCCGGCTCAGCAGTACACGCGCGAGCTGCTCGAGGCCATCCCCGGCGCGAACTTCGAGTTCGGACGGTAGGCGCCTCGCGCCTCCCCGGACGAGGGCCTCTCCGCCGTGCCGACCGCACGGGGGAGGGGCCCTTTACCACGTGCCGTAGACTGTTGTCGCCGGGCTCTGACCCGAGCACCTCCCCCTCCGCTTCTCGTAAGGAATACATCCATGGCGACTGCCATCCGCAGCGACCTGCGCAACGTGGCGATCGTGGCCCACGTCGACCACGGCAAGACGACTCTCGTCGACGCCATGCTCAAGCAGACCAACTCGTTCGACGCCCACTTCGACACCGAAGACCGCATGATGGACTCGAACGAGCTCGAGCGCGAAAAGGGCATCACGATCCTCGCGAAGAACACCGCGGTGCTCTACAACGGTGCCCACGCGACCGACGGCCCCATCACGATCAACGTGATCGACACCCCCGGCCACGCCGACTTCGGCGGAGAGGTCGAGCGCGGCCTGTCGATGGTCGACGGCGTCGTGCTGCTCGTCGACGCGTCCGAGGGCCCCCTGCCCCAGACGCGCTTCGTGCTCCGCAAGGCCCTGGCGGCCAAGCTGCCCGTCATCCTGCTGGTCAACAAGACCGACCGCCCCGACGCCCGCATCGACGAGGTCGTGGCCGAGTCGCAGGATCTCCTCCTCGGTCTCGCGAGCGACCTGAGCGAAGAGGTCGAGGATCTCGACCTCGACGCGATCCTCAACGTGCCGGTCGTCTACGCCTCGGGCCGTAACGGCGCCGCGTCGACGAACAAGCCCGCCGACGGCTCGCTGCCCGACAACGACGACCTCGAGCCGCTGTTCGACGCCATCCTCACGCACGTGCCGGCGCCGACCTACGACGACGAGCACCCGCTGCAGGCGCACGTCACCAACCTCGACGCCTCGCCGTTCCTCGGACGCCTCGCGCTCCTCCGCGTCTTCCACGGCACCCTGAAGAAGGGCCAGACCGTCGCCTGGGTCAAGCAGGACGGCACCACGGTCAACGCCCGCATCACCGAGCTGCTCATCACGAAGGCGCTCGACCGCTACCCGGCCGAGAGCGCGGGCCCCGGTGACATCGTCGCCGTCGCCGGCTTCGACACGATCACCATCGGCGAGACCCTGTCCGACCCGGAGGACGTCCGGCCGCTGCCGACCATCACGGTCGACGACCCCGCTATCTCGATGACGATCGGCACCAACACTTCGCCCCTCATCGGCAAGGTCAAGGGCCACAAGCTCACCGCGCGCATGGTGAAAGACCGACTCGACCGCGAGCTGATCGGTAACGTCAGCCTCAAGGTCGTCGACATCGGACGCCCCGACGCGTGGGAGGTCCAGGGCCGTGGCGAGCTCGCCCTGGCGATCCTGGTCGAGCAGATGCGCCGCGAGGGCTTCGAGCTCACCGTCGGCAAGCCGCAGGTCGTCACCCGTCGCGACGAGAACGGCAAGCTGCAGGAGCCCTTCGAGCACATGACCATCGACGTGCCCGACGAGTACCTCGGCGCGATCACGCAGCTGATGGCCGCCCGCAAGGGACGCATGGAGAACATGGCGAACCACGGCTCGGGCTGGGTGCGGATGGAGTTCATCGTCCCCTCGCGCGGCCTGATCGGCTTCCGCACGCAGTTCCTCACCGACACGCGCGGCACCGGCATCGCCAACGGCATCAGCCACGGCTACGGCCCCTGGGCCGGCGAGATCTCGACCCGCACCAACGGCTCGATCATCGCCGACCGCTCCGGTGTGGTGACGCCCTTCGCGATCATCAACCTCCAGGAGCGCATGTCGTTCTTCGTCCAGCCGACCGAAGAGGTCTACGAGGGCATGGTCGTGGGCGAGAACTCGCGCGCCGACGACATGGACGTCAACATCACCAAAGAGAAGAAGCTGACCAACATGCGTCAGTCCACGGCCGACAACTTCGAGTCGATGACGCCCTCCAAGGTGCTGTCGCTCGAGGAGTCGCTCGAGTTCGCCGGCGACGACGAGTGCGTCGAGGTCACCCCCGACGCGATCCGCATCCGCAAGGTCGAGCTCGACGCGTCGGCTCGCCAGCGCAGCACCGCTCGCCTGAAGAAGCAGAACGCGTAGCAGCACTCGGTCACCCCGTGACGCCCAGGAGGCGGTCCGCATCCGTGCGGGCCGCCTCCTTCGTGCATCCTCCGCATGTTCTGCGCGGCCGCCCAGTCATCGCCGCTACCCTCGCCTGGTGCCGACCCCCACCACGATCCTCGCCCGTTCCGCCGCCGCGCTCGCCCTGGCCGCGGGCCTCGTCGCCGGGCTGACTGCCTGCGGAGAGGGCTCGCCCGTCGACAACATCGTCGGCGGGGCCATCGACAGCAGCGTCGAGGGTCTCACCGGCACCGTGCAGCAGGCGGTCGAGGACGCCGCGGACGAGGTGCTCGGCGGTGCCGGCATCACGACCGACGGGACGCTGCCCGAGTCGTTCCCGGCCGAGGTGCCGCTCGTCGAGGGCACCGTGCGCGGGGGCGGCGCCGGTCCCGACGGGTCCGGCTGGGTCGCCCAGGTGACGGTGTCGGGCGCCGACCGGTTCGCCGCCGCGCAGCAGCGGCTCGAGGCGGCGGGCTACACCGGCAGCGGGGTCGACTCCGACGCCGACAGCGGGTTCGGCACCTTCACCGGCTCGCAGTACCGCGTCGTGCTGACGGTCGGCACCGACGCCGACGGGGTCTCCACCGCGACCTACGTCGTCACGCCGGTCTGACGTCGTCGGCCTCCGTCGGATCGCCGTTCCGGACGCCGTTGGCTCACGCGAAGAGGGTCTCGCCCACCCAGCCCCCCTCGGACGCTCCCGGCGGGATCGCGAAGATCGCCGAGCCGACGTGCTTGACGTACTCGCTCATCCGGTCGCTCCGCGCCAGCGCCTGCTGGATCGGCACGAACTGCCGTCGCGCGTCGCGGTTGAAGCAGAGGAAGAACAGTCCTGCGTTCAGGCGCCCGAGCTCGTCGTTGCCGTCGACGAAGTTGTAGCCCCGGCGCAGCAGCGTGGCCCCGTCGTTGTTCCGCGGGTGAGCCAGGGCCACGTGCGAGTCGGGGGCGATCGCGGGGCCGCCCCCGTCGGTCGCGGCGACGGTGAAGTCGGGCTCGGTGAACTCGGTCCCGCCCGACAGGGGTGCCCCCTCCGCCTTGTCCCGCCCGATGACGGTCTGCTGCTCGCCGAGGGAGGCGTGGTCCCAGGTCTCGATCGTCATCCGGATCTTGCGGGCGACGAGATAGGACCCGCCGGCCATCCACCCGGCGCCGTCTCCGGCCGCGGCCCAGACGCCCTCGTCGACGGCTGCGGTGTCCTCGGCCTTGACGTTGGCCGTGCCGTCCTTGAAGCCGAACAGGTTGCGCAGCGTCGTCTGGCCCCGGGTGGTCGACGAGGTCCGGCCGAAGCCGAGCTGCGACCAGCGGAGGGAGGCGCGGCCGAAGGCGATGCGCGAGAGGTTGCGGATCGCGTGCACCGCCACCTGGGGGTCGTCGCTGCACGCCTGGATGCAGAGGTCGCCCCCGCTGGCCGCCTCGATCAGCTGGTCGCCCGAGAAGTGCGGCAGTTCGATCAGGGCAGGGGGTCGCCTCGAGGCCAGGCCGAAGCGGTCGGTCCCGTCCGCGGTCGTGAACAGGGTCGGGCCGACGCCGATCGTCACGGTGAGGCCCGCGGCGGGCAGGCCCCGTGCCTCCCCGGTGTCGTCGGGAGGCGCGGCGAGGCTTCCGCCGGTGGCTCCCGTCGGGCTCACGTCGAGTCCCGCCGTGAGCCGGGAGGCGGCGTAGCTCCAGTCCTGGAGCAGCTCGATCAGCTCGTTCCGGGAGACCCCGTCGGCGACGTCGAAGGCGGCGAAGTGCAATCGGTCCTGCGCGGCGGTGACGATGCCGGACTGGTGGCGTCCGAAGAACGGGTACGAGGCGGAGGCCCCCGACGACCCGCCGGCGTGGGCGGTGACGGCGCGATCGGCTCCGACGCCGAGCCCCAGTCCGAGCACGCCGGCGCCGACGCCGGTCCCGACGAGGCCGAGCAGGCCCCGTCGCGACAGGCCGCTGCTGTCCGTCACCGTCAGGCGACCAGCGCCGACGTCAGCCTGCTGAGCGGCTCGCTGAGCGCGTTGACGGCGTCCGAGAGCTTCTTCTTGTCGGCGTCGGTCAGCTCGGTGTACGAGGGGTAGCCCGCGTCGAGGCTGCCGTAGCCGGCCAGGAGCGTCTCGACCTTCGTCAGCTGCGCGTCGATCGAGGTGGCGAGCTCGGGGTCCTTCTCGTCGACGATGTCGCGGACCCCGTCGAAGGCGACGCGGGCGCCCTCGAGGTTGCCCTGGAAGTCGTAGAGGTCGGTGTGCGACCAGATCTCCTCCTCGCCGGTGATCTTGCCCGTCGCGACCTCGTCCATCAGACCCACGGCGCCGTTGGCGATCGTGTCGATGCCGACGGTGAAGTCGCTCGCGGTGACCTCGTCGTAGAGGTCCGCCGTGTCGCTCGTCAGCAGGTCCGCGTAGTGCGCGCGCTCGTCGGCCGTCAGGGGGACGTACGCCGCGCCTCCGTTCTCGTCCGCCGAGGGCTGCCAGAGGTCCTTCTCGATCCGGTGCCAGCCGGTCCACTCGGTGCCGGGCTCGACGTCGGCCTCGCGGAAGTCGATCTTCGGGTCGAGGTCGCCGAACGACTCGGCCACCGGCTCGATGCGCTCGTAGTGCGCCCGCGCCGACGGGTACAGCGACCGGGCCTTCTCGTCGTCGCCGGCCGTGTATGCGGCGAGGAACTCGTCGGTGGCCGTGACGAGCTGCCCGGTCTGGTCCTTCACGTAACCGACGTAGGCGGTCGCCGCGGCGTCGATCCGCTCCTTCTCGCTGCCGGTCGCCTCGACGGCCGTGCCCGAGTCGGTCACCGTGAAGGAGGCGCGGACGCCTTCGCCGACGAGGCCCGGGACGCAGGCGGTGTAGTAGTCGCCTGCCGGGACCGAGACGGTCATCGACCCGGTGGTGCCCGGCCCGATGTTCTCCTTCTCGCTGATGATCCGGAGGCCGTCGTCGGCGAGCAGCTCGAACTCGCTGTTGTCGCTGCCGTTGTTCGTCATGGTGAACGTGACCGGACCGCTCGGCACCGAGGTGGTCGAGAGGGAGCACCCGTCGTCGGTGCCGTCGACCGTGACCGCGGTGGCCGCGGACGATCCCGCGGGGGCGTTGGCGACGCAGCCGGTGAGGGCGAGGGCCAGTGCGGCGAGGCCGGAGGCGACGGCGAGGGGGCGGAGGGGGCGAGGGGTCATTCGGAGGCTCCTGCGGTGCGGTGGACGAGAGACGGGGAGGCGGGGGCCGAGGGCGAGGGCCGGCGGGGCCCCCGGCGTCGGGTCGCGCGGACGACGAGGGGCACGACGACGATCAGGTAGACGAGCCAGGCGGTCAGCTGGAGCCAGCTGGGCGCGGGCGTGAAGCCGACGAGCCCCTGCAGCAGCGTGCCCACGGGGCTCGTCGGCGGGATGGCGGCGCTGACGTCGAAGGCCAGGGAGGCGCGGCCGGGCAGCACGCCCGCCTCCTGCAGATCGCCGACCCCGTACGCCAGCACGCCCGCGGCGACGACCACCAGGAAGTACCCCGTGACGGTGAAGAAGCGTCGGAGGTCGATGGCCATCACGCCGCGGTGGATCGCGACGCCGATCGCGACGGCGCTCAGGATGCCGAGGAGCGCTCCGATCATCGGGGTGGCGCCGCCGCCGGTGGACTGCACGGTGGCCCAGACGAACAGCGCCGTCTCGATGCCCTCACGACCCACGGAGAGGAACCCCAGGGCGACGATCGCCCACGCCCCGCCCGCGAGGGCGCGATCGAGGCCCGACTCGAGCTCGCCCTTGAGGCTCCTGGCGGTGCGGGCCATCCAGAAGACCATCCAGGTCACGAAGCCCACGGCGACGATCGAGAGGCCGCCGCCGATCAGCTCCTGGGCCTGGAACGTGAGGCCGTAGGCGCCGAAGGTGAGCAGTGCGCCGATGCCGAGCGACAGGACGACGGCGGCGGAGACGCCGAGCCAGAGGCGGGGGAGCACGTCGGGGCGCCCGACCTTCACGACGTAGGCGACGAGGATGCCGACGACGAGGGCGGCTTCGAGGCCCTCTCGGAGTCCGATGAGGTAGTTGGCGAGCATGGAGCGGCTTTCGGGTGGTGGACGGCGGGGGCGTCACCGTCGGCGCCACGGGGTCCGGCGCGGGTACCGCACCGAACAGTTTGGTTAGGCTAACCTTGCTAAGGGTGGCCTAACGAGGATCGACCATAGTGTCGCGCGGCATATCCTGTCTAGTGATGACTTACTTCGGCACGCCTGCGGGCGACGGACGCGTCCCCTCGCCGGCTCCCCGCGCCGAGAGGGTGCTCTTCGTGCACGCCCACCCCGACGACGAGACCATCGCGACGGGGGGCACGATCGCCACTCTGCTCGATGCGGGTGCGAGCGTGACGGTCGTCACCTGCACACGCGGCGAGCTGGGCGAGGTCATCCCCGACGACCTCGCCGCCCTCCGCGACGACGAGGCGGCGCTCGCGGTGCATCGCGAGGGCGAGATCGCCGCGGCGATGCGCGACCTCGGCGTCCGGGACCACCGGTTCCTGGGCGACCCCGAGGCGCGGACGCAGGGCCTGCCGTCGCGTGTCTACCGCGACAGCGGCATGGTCTGGCGGGCCGACGGGGTCGCCGGTCCGACGGCCGACCTGCATCCGGCCGCGTTCTGCGCCGCCGAGTTCGGAGAGATCGTCTCCGACCTCTCGGCCGTCGTCGAGTCCGTCCGTCCGACGGCCGTCGTCTCGTACGACGACGACGGCGGCTACCACCACCCCGACCACGTGCGGGCGAATCGCGCCGCCGTGCGCGCCGCGCGGCTCGCGGGCGTGCCGTACTTCGCCGTCGTCGCGGGCGCCGACGAGGCGACGGGCGCCGAGGCGGAGGCTCTCCGGGACGACCCCTCGGTCGTCACGATGGACGTCCGTCCGGTGACCCCTCGCACGGTGTCCGCCCTCCGTCGCTATCGGACGCAGGTCGAGGTCGTCGATCTGCCCGCCGGTGCCGCGGGCATCCGCTACCCGCACGGTCACGTCGCGCGACTCCCGGCGTCGGAGTCGTTCCGGTTCGTGCCCGACCCCGACGAACTCGCCCCGCTGCCCAGGGGCACGTCCGAGCTGCACGACATGGGCGTCGGCGGTCGGATCGGCACCTGTCTGCTCGCTGTGGCGGCGGGCGCCGTGTTCGGCTCCATCGGCACGGTCGCGCACCAGGGCTCGGCCTCGATCGCCGGGGCCGTCGTGCCCACGGGGCTCGTGATGTCCGTCGTGATGGCGGCGGCGCTGCTCGTCGGCTTCCGTCAGATCTTCCGATCGCGCATCGTGGTCGCGGCCGTGGCGCTCGGCCTGCTGGGGGCGACCGCGCTCTTCTCGCAGCCCGGAGCGGGCGGGTCGGCGCTCGTCCCGGCGAACTTCGCGGGATACGTCTGGACCTTCGGGCCCGTGCTGATCGCGATGGTCGTCCTGGCGTGGCCGTTCCTCGACCGCGGAGCGGAACCGCAGCGTCGTCACGATAAGATGGACGCTCTGCCCGACGCGAAGGGAACACCCCAGACGTGACGTACGTGATCGCACTTCCCTGTGTGGATGTCAAAGACCGTGCCTGCATCGACGAATGCCCCGTCGACTGCATCTACGAGGGCGAACGCTCGCTCTACATCCACCCCGACGAATGCGTCGACTGCGGCGCCTGCGAACCCGTCTGCCCGGTCGAGGCCATCTACTACGAAGACGACCTGCCCGACAAGTGGGCCGACTACTACAAGGCCAACGTCGAGTTCTTCGACGACCTCGGCTCGCCCGGCGGCGCCGCGAAGGTCGGCGTGATCGCGAAGGACCACGCCGTCATCTCGGCACTGCCGCCGCAGGCCCAGTAGGCACGGGCGTGGCGCTCGTCCTGCCCGAGTTCCCCTGGGACTCCCTCTCCGGCCACGCCGCCACGGCGCGCTCGCACCCGGGTGGGATCATCGACCTCTCCGTCGGATCGCCCGTCGACCCCACCCCCGAGGTGGTGCGCGAGGCTCTCTCCACGGCCACCGACGCCCACTCCTATCCGCAGGTCGCCGGCACCCCGGCTCTCCGGGCGGCCATCGCCGAATGGTACGGGCGTCGTCGGGGCGTCCACGGCCTCGACGACTCGTCCGTCCTGCCGACCATCGGCTCCAAGGAGCTCATCGCGGGCATGGCGCTGTGGCTCGGTCTGGGGCCGGGGGACACCGTCGTCCATCCCGCGAACGCCTACCCGACCTACGCGCTGGGGGCGGCCCTCGTGGGGGCCGAGGCGCTGGCCTCCGACGACCCCGCGGCCTGGCCCGAGTCCTCACGGCTGATCTGGCTGAACAGTCCGGGCAACCCCGACGGCTCCGTGCTGGGCGTCGAGCAGCTCCGCGCCGCCGTCGAGCGCGCCCGCGAGCTGGGCGCGGTCATCGCCGGCGACGAGTGCTACGCCGAGCTCGGCTGGGAGGGCGAGTGGTCGTCGACGCCCACGCCGTGCATCCTCGACCCGCGCGTCGTGGGCGATCGCCTCGACGGCGTGGTCAGCGTCTACTCGCTGAGCAAGCAGTCGAACCTGGCCGGCTACCGCGCCGGCTTCGTCGCCGGCGACCCCGCCGTCGTCGCGCAGCTGCTCGCCGTCCGGAAGCACGCCGGGCTGATGCTGCCCGCGCCGGTGCAGGAGGCGATGCGGGCCGCTCTGGGCGACGAGGAGCACGTGGCCGCCCAGAAGGACCTCTACCGGGCACGACGGTCGGCGCTGGCCCCGGCCCTCGAGGGAGCGGGATTCCGCATCGACCACAGCGAGGCGGGCCTCTACCTCTGGGTCACCCGCGACGAGGACGCCTGGCGGAGCGTGTCCTGGCTCGCCGAGCGCGGCATCCTCGTGGCGCCGGGCTCGTTCTACGGCGAGAGGGGCGCGCGGCACGTCCGGGTGGCCCTGACGACCACCGACGAGCGCATCGCCGCGGCCGTGGAGCGTCTCAGCAGCTGACCGCTAGGCTGACGGCGTGACTGACACTGCCAACGACGCCCAGAAGGCCACGCTGCAGTTCCCGGGGGGAACAGCCGAGTTCCCGATCGTGCCGAGCACCGAGGGTGCCTCGTCGATCGACATCTCGACGTTCACCAAGCAGACCGGTTTCACGACGCTCGACAACGGCTTCGTGAACACCTCCACCGCCCGCAGCAAGATCACCTACATCGACGGTGATCAGGGCATCCTGCGCTACCGGGGCTATCCGATCGAGCAGATCGCCGAGAACTCGACCTATCTCGAGACGGCCTGGCTGCTGATCTACGGCGAACTGCCCACCGCCGACGAGCTCGCGGGCTTCGACGCCCGCATCCGACGCCACACGCTGCTGCACGAGGACCTCCGGCGGTTCTTCGACGCCCTGCCGCACTCGGCCCACCCGATGTCGGTGCTCTCGAGCGCGGTCGGCGCGCTCGGCACCTTCTACGAGGGCTCGATGAGCACCTCCGACCCCGAGCAGGTCGAGCTGCAGACCATCCGGCTGCTCGCCAAGCTCCCGGTCATCGCGGCGTACGCGCACAAGAAGAGCCTCGGGCAGGCGTTCCTCTACCCCGACAACTCGCTCAGCTTCGTCGACAACTTCCTGAAGCTGAACTTCGGCACGATGGCCGAGCCCTACGAGGTGAACCCCGTGCTCTCGAAAGCCCTCGAGCGCCTCCTGATCCTGCACGAGGACCACGAGCAGAACGCGTCGACGTCGACCGTCCGCCTGGTGGGCTCGACGCAGGCGAACATGTTCTCGTCGATCTCGGCCGGCATCAGCGCGCTCTACGGGCCGCTGCACGGCGGCGCCAACGAGGCCGTGCTGTCCATGCTCGCCGACATCAAGAACAGCGGACAGGGCGTCGAGCGCTTCGTCGAGCGCGTCAAGAACAAAGAAGAGGGCGTCAAGCTCATGGGCTTCGGCCACCGGGTCTACAAGAACTACGACCCGCGCGCGAAGCTCGTGAAGGAGAGCGCCAACGAGGTCCTCTCCGCCCTCGGCGTCAAGGACGACCTCCTCGACATCGCGATGGAGCTCGAGGGCATCGCCCTCGCCGACGACTACTTCGCCGAGCGCAAGCTCTACCCGAACGTCGACTTCTACACGGGCGTCATCTACAAGGCCATGGGATTCCCGCCGCGCATGTTCACGGTGCTCTTCGCCATCGGCCGCCTGCCGGGCTGGATCGCGCACTGGCGCGAGATGAACGCCGACGCGACCACGAAGATCGGCCGCCCTCAGCAGCTGTACCTGGGTTCGACCCAGCGCGACTGGCCGCAGCGCTAGAGCTCGCCGCGACCGAGGACGGGGCGGGACGCCGACAGGCGTCCCGCCCCGTTCCGCGTTCCGTCCGTCCGCGGACCGTCCGTCCGCGATGCGGACGTCAGGCGTGCAGCTGCGAGTTGAGCGTGATGCCGTGGCCCTTGCGGGGCAGGACCTCGACGGCGCCGGTCAGCGAGTTCCGGCGGAAGAGCAGTCCGGGTCGACCCGAGAGCTCGACGGCCTTGACGGTCTGCGGCGAGCCGTCGGACGTCCCGGTGCCGCCGACCACGACGACCTTCGTGCCCGCGGTCACGTAGAGTCCGGCCTCGACCACGGTGTCGTCGCCGATGGAGATCCCGATGCCGCTGTTGGCGCCGAGCAGGGCCCGCTCGCCGATGGTCACCCGCTGCGCACCGCCCCCCGAGAGGGTCCCCATGATGGAGGCGCCGCCTCCGATGTCGGACCCGTCGCCGACCACGACGCCCTGCGAGATGCGTCCCTCGACCATCGAGGTGCCGAGCGTCCCGGCGTTGAAGTTGACGAACCCCTCGTGCATCACGGTCGTGCCCGGCGCCAGGTAGGCGCCGAGCCGGACGCGCGACGCGTCGGCGATCCGCACCCGATCGGGCGAGACGTAGTCGAGCAGCCGGGGGAACTTGTCGATCCCGGTCGTCGCGATGCCGGCGCGCTGCAGCGCGGGCCGCATGCGGGCGAAGTCGGTCGGGTGCACGGGGCCCGCGTTCGTCCAGGTGACGATCGGCAGGTGCCCGAAGACGCCGTCGAGGTTGATCGTGTTCGGCGCCACCAGGAGGTGGCTCAGCAGGTGCAGCCGCAGGTAGGCGTCGGAGGTGGACGCGGGAGGCGCGCTCAACTCGATCTCGACCGTCACCGGCACGAGGTCGACGGCTCGGCGGGCGTCGGGGCCCGCGGCGTCGGTGATCTCGGCCGGCACGAGGGCGGGGTCGCGGTCGGCGGGGAGCCGGCCCAGCGAGGGGGAGGGGAACCAGGTGTCGAGCGTGGTGCCGTCCGTGGAGACGGTCGCGAGTCCGTAACCATGGGCGTGGGTGGCGGCGGAGGCGTCAGAGGTCATACCGCCAACCGTATCGGCACACCCTGGTGGCGACGGCTCCGTGACGGTCGCAGGAGGCCGTCGACCGGCCCCCGTACACTCGACCCCATGCCGAAGATCGACCTCAGCGTCTCTCCCGTCGACGTGACCCGTCAGCTCTGCGACATCGAGTCGGTGTCGGGCGACGAGGCCCGCGTCTCCGACGCCATCTGGCAGACGCTCGAGGGGCTCGATCATCTCGAGCTGTTCCGCGACGGCGACGCGATCGTCGCCCGGACGAACCTGGGCCGCGCCGAACGGGTGGTCATCGCCGGCCACATCGACACGGTCCCTCTGAACGACAACCTGCCGACCCGCTACGAGACGGAGGACGGCGTCGACTACCTCTGGGGACGCGGCACCGTCGACATGAAGGCGGGCAGCGCGGTCCATCTCCGCCTCGCGGTGGAGCTGACGGCCCCTGCGGTGGACGTGACCTGGGTCTGGTACGACCACGAGGAGGTCTCCGACTCCCTCAACGGCCTCGGTCGCCTCGTGCGCACCCGGCCCGATCTGATGACCGCCGACTTCGCGATCCTGGGCGAGCCGACGGGCAGCGCGATCGAGGGCGGCTGCAACGGCAACCTGCGCGCCGAGATCCGGACCTTCGGACGACGCTCGCACAGCGCGCGGTCCTGGATCGGCGACAACGCCATCCACCGGGCGGCCGCCGTGCTCGACATCCTCGCCGCCTACGAGGCCCGGGAGGTCGAGGTCGACGGCCTCGTCTACCGCGAGGGCCTCAACGCCGTCGGGGTCTCGGGCGGCGTCGCCGGCAACGTCATCCCCGACGAGTGCATGGTGCACGTCAACTACCGCTTCGCGCCGAGCCGCTCGGCGGGCGAGGCCGAGGCTCACATCCGCGAGCTCTTCGACGGCTTCGACGTGACGATCGTCGACCTGGCCGCGGGGGCCCGACCCGGGCTCGACGCGCCGCTCGCCGCCGCCTTCCTCGCGGCGGTCGGCGGCGAGGCGAAGCCCAAGTACGGCTGGACCGACGTCGCCCGCTTCTCGGCGCTCGGCATCCCGGCGGTCAACTACGGTCCGGGCGATCCTCTCCTGGCCCATCACGACGACGAGCGCGTGCCGGTGCAGCAGATCCTCGACAACGAGCGCGGACTGCGGGCGTGGCTGACCGCCTGACGATCGGAGAACGCCCCCGCGCCTCCTCGGAACGTCCCCCTGCCGGCGGCGTCGCGTGGCGGCGCCGACTGACCGTCCGCTACCGCCTCACACCGTGGTGGGCGCGGGTGCTTATCGTGTTCGTGCTGTCCCGGGTCGTCAGCACGGTGCTGCTGCTCGGGTTCGCCCGCGCGCAGGGTCCCAACGCCTGGACGCTGCCGAGCCCCGACTACCGGAGCTTCGCGACCATCTGGGACGGTCACTGGTACTACATCATCTCGGCCGTCGGCTACCCCACGACCGTGCCCACGACCGCCGACGGCCACGTCGGCGAGAGCGCGTGGGCGTTCATGCCGGCGTATCCGTTCCTGGTGCGCGCGCTCACCGAGCTGACGGGCGCCGCGTTCGCGCCGCTGGCCGTGCTGGTCTCGGTGCTGTGCGCCGCGGGCACGGCGCTGCTGCTCTACCGGCTGATGCGTCACGTGCTGCCGGAGGGCACCGCGCTGTTCACGGTGGTGCTCTTCTGCGTGTCGCCGCTGTCGCCGCTGCTGCAGGTGGCCTACGCGGAGTCGATGTTCCTGCTGCTGCTCTGCGGGTGCCTGCTGCTGCTCGTCCGGCGCCAGTACCTGCCGATGCTCCCCCTGGTCGCCGTGCTGTCGTTCACGCGTCCGGGGGCGCTCGCCCTCGCGTTCGCGATCGGACTGCACGGCGTCCACCGCTGGTGGCGTCGCGCCGACGACCCGTTCCCCCGCCGCGAGATGGCGGCCGTCTCGGTGACGGCGGTCGTCACGGCGCTGCTCGGCGTCGCGTGGCTCGGCGTCGCCGGTCTCGTGACCGGTCGCGCCGACGCGTACACCGAGACCGAGCTCGCCTGGCGGGCGCCGTACATCGGGTACGGGCCGCTCGTGCCGTTCACCCCGTGGGTGGAGGGGGCGAACTGGTGGCTGCCGGGAGGTCTCGGCATCGTCCTGCTGGTGATCGCCCTCGTCGGCTTCGGCGTCCTCCTGCTCGGCCCGTGGGGGCGTCGGATCGGCGTCGACCTCCGGCTGTGGGGCGCGGCCTACGCGCTCTACCTGCTGGCGGTGTTCTTCCCGCAGTCGAGCACGTGGCGACTGCTGATGCCGCTGTTCCCGTTGCTCGGCATCCTCGCGCTCCCCAGGTCACGCATCTGGCGCGGGGGGATCGTCGTGGCGTTCGTCGTCGGCCAGTACGCCTGGCTCTACTACTGCTGGTGGGTGAACGGGTACGACTGGACGCCGCCGTGATCCGCCCCCGGCCGACGCGTTTAGGTGGGGGCCGGGAAATCACGGATAATAGGACGAGCATCTTTGCGAAAGGGGACTATCTGATGGCAGCCATGAAGCCGAGGACCGGCGACGGACCGATGGAAGCCGTGAAGGAGGGCCGTCTCATCATCGTGCGTGTTCCGCTCGAGGGTGGGGGACGGCTCGTGGTGTCGGTCAACGACGACGAAGCCAAAGAGCTCCACGACGCCCTCGCCGGCGTCGTCGGCGCCTAGTCGGCCACCTTCCCAGCATCACCGCGAACAGCCCCGTCGATCACCGATCGGCGGGGCTGTTCCGTGTCGTCGGGACCGCGGGGGGCTCGGCGGTCAGAGCTTGACGAGCTGGAGGAGTCCGTCGCCCGCCGTCGAGAGCGAGCTGATCACGGCCGGGGAGGTCGAGACCTCGGTCAGGAGGGTGCGGAAGCCCGTCGTCGTGGCGTCGCGCTTGGCGGGGTTCGCGACCGAGCCGTGCCACAGGGCGTGGGCCACCAGCACGAGGCCGCCGGGGCGGGCCAGGCGGAGACCGTGCTCGACGTACTCGATCACCGAGCCGGGGTCGGCGTCGACGAAGACGATGTCGTACGAGTTCTCGTTCATCCGGGGCAGGACGTCGGAGGCGCGGCCGGTGATCAGCCGGAAGCGGTTCACCGGCACGCCGGCGCTCAGGTAGGCGTCGCGCGCGGCCTGCTGGTGGTCGACCTCGCGGTCGATCGAGGTGAGGGTCGCCTGGGGTGCGCCTCGGAGCAGCCACAGGCCGCTGACGCCCAGGCCCGTGCCGATCTCGATCACGTTCTTCGCGGCCGATGCGGCGGCGACGACCGCCAGCTGCGCGCCCACCGCGGGCGACACCGGCTCGACCCCGAGCTCGAGCGAGTGCTGTCGAGCCTCGGCGAGCGGCCCGCTCTCGGTGACGAGCTCTTCTGCGAACTTCCAGCTTGACTCTATGTGCGACACACCCACTCCTCGAAAGGCCAACTCTAGGGGGTGCCTGTCGGCGGCAGCGGTTAGTCTGCTTGCGTGTCCCTCTCCGGTCTGACGTTCGACAAGCTGCTCATCGTGGGCGTGCTGGCCGTGTTCCTCCTCGGCCCGGATCGGCTGCCCGTCTACGCGGCCAAGCTCGCCCAGCTGGTCAAGACGGTCAAGAACATGGCCAACGGCGCCAAGGAGCGCATGCGCAGCGAGATGGGCCCCGAGTTCGACGACGTCGAGTGGCAGAAGCTCGACCCCCGGCAGTACGACCCGCGACGCATCATCCGCGACGCCCTGCTCGATCCGCCCGAGCCCGGCGGGTCGTCGGTCGGCGCCGCCGGTGCGACGGCGACGGCGGCGGCGGTGTCCGTCGGTCTGCCCGGCCGGGGGGTCCGACCGAGCATCGTGCCCCTCACCGCAGGCGAGGTCGCGCCCTACGACTCCGAGGCGACCTAGGCGCCTCCCGTCACGGGCCGCGGCGGCGGGCGTCGGCGGGGCGGCTCAGACGCCGCCGTGCAGGCCCGCCACGCGCGTGGCCTCGGCGCGCAGGGAGTCGACGACGCGGCGGACGCTCGGGCGCTCGGCGCGGTCGCGGCGCATCAGCGCCGAGACGTACCGGACGGCCCGGATGCTCTCGAGAGGCACCAGGACCATGTCGTCCCGTGCCTCCTTGGCGGTGAACCGCGGCAGGACGGCGATGCCGAGACCCGACCCGACCAGCGCCTCGGTGACCTTGGTGTCGCTGAACCGCTGCGAGATCCGCACCGGGCTGCCCGTCACGCGCTCGATCTCGGTGTAGACCCACTCGAACGGGAACCCGCTCGGCACGCCGATCCAGTTCTCGCCCTCGAGGTCGCCGGGGGAGAGCGAGGCGCGCCCGGCCAGCCGATGGTCGGCGGGCAGCGCGATGTCGAGGGGCTCGGTCAGCAGCGGCACCGTGATCAGGCCCCGGCCGCGCCACGAGCGGCTCTCGGACGAGTGGGCGACGACCACGTCGTGGTCGCCGGCCAGGTCGGCGAACTCGCGGATCGAGGGGTCGTGGTCGGTGGCCGTCACGGTCAGCCCGGGGGTCTCGGCGACCGTCCGCAGCAGGCCGGGCAGCAGCATCTGGCCCCCGGTCGGGAACGTCGCGAGCGTGACCTCGCCCTGCGGGGTCGCGACGAAGTCGTCCCAGACCGCCTGGGCGCGCTCGAGGGCCACCGCGACGTCGGTCGCGGTCTGAGCCAGCACCCGACCCGATCCGGTCAGCACCACGCCCCGCCCGATGCGCTCCGTGAGTGCGACGCCGGCCTCCTTCTCCAGCACCTTCAGCTGCTGCGAGACCGCGGAGGGGGTGCGGTGCGTGGCGCGCGCGACGGCGGCGATGCTGCCGCGCTCGGCCAGTTCGCGGAGCAGCTCGAGTCTCTTGACATCCATGTAGTAAATCTACGGTGTTTCGGTAGCAACGTGAGATTGATCTACGTCTTCTCTGGGCGCAGAATAGAGATGTCCTCGGAGCGACCCCATGCGCTCCGGCCCCTCGGTCGACCTGGTCCCGAGGCTCGGGTACCCGCTGGATGCACAGCGGAACCACCCATCACACACGGCGTCGTCCCGCGCCGTGTCCGCACCATCACAACCGCGCGACGCATCGCGCCGAGAAAGAGAACCACCATGTTCACCGGCATCATCGTCCTGGCCATCGCAGCAGTCGTCGGAGTCACCGGCTCGATCGTCTCCGTCGCCCGCGACGGATTCCACGCCATCCCCACCAAGACCTACAGCCGCTGGAGCTGACTCCGGCGGTCGGTGCCTGAGCGCCGACGCAGTGCAGCCCGAGGGGCGTCTCGCATCGACGAGGCGCCCCTCTCGCGTATCCGGGAGCCTGCAGGAGGCGAGGCGGCGGGCGCGTGCCGTCGCCCCGGCCTGCGCCTCAGCCGGCACCTCGGCCGCCGCCTCAGCCGGCTCGCCGGCCGCCGCCTCAACCGACGCTGAGGCCGAGCTTCCGACCGGCGAGCCCGCGCTCGCGGACGGCCAACCGGTCGGCGAGCGACTCGATCGCCCGCGCCGCGGGATCGGACGGCGCGGCGAGCACCACGGGGGTGCCGGCGTCACCGCCCTCGCGGAGGGCCACGCTGAGCGGGACGCTGGCCAGGACGGTGACGGGCGTGTCCTGGCCCGACGACAGTCGCCGGGCCGTCTCGGCGCCGCCGCCCGACCCGAAGAGCTCCAGGACCGAGCCGTCGGCCTGCGGCAGTCCGGCCATGTTCTCGACGACGCCCAGCAGGCGCTGACCCGTCTGACGGGCCACGACGCCGCTCCGCTCGGCCACGTCGGCCGCCGCGGGCTGCGGTGTCGTCACGACGAGCACCTCGGCGTGGGGGAGCAGCTGGCCGACGGAGATCGCGACGTCCCCGGTGCCGGGCGGCAGGTCGAGCAGCAGCACGTCGAGGTCGCCGAAGTAGACGTCGGTGAGGAACTGCTGGATCGTGCGGTGCAGCATGGGGCCCCGCCAGGCGACGGCCGTCGAGGCGTCGTCGACGAACATGCCGATCGAGATGACCTTCACGCCGTGGGCGACCGGCGGCAGGATCATGTCGTCGACCTGCGTGGGCTTGACCGAGGCGCCGTCGTCGCCGACCAGACCGAGCAGGCCGGGGATGCTGAAGCCGTACACGTCGGCGTCGACGATCCCGACGGCCAGCCCGCGGGCCGCGAGGGCCACGGCGAGGTTCGCCGTGACGGTCGACTTGCCGACACCGCCCTTGCCGCTCGTCACCGCGTAGACCCGCGTCAGCGAGTCGGGTCCGAACTGCATGCCGCGGGCCGCGCGGCCGTCGCGGAGCTTCTCGGTCAGGGCCCGGCGTTCGTCGCGGGTCATGACCGTCACGTCGACGGTGACCGCGGTGACGCCCGCCACCGACGCGGTCGCCTGGCGGACGTCGTGCTCGATGGTGTCGGCGGCGGGGCACCCCACGATCGTGAGCTTCACGGAGACCGTCGCCGCGCCTCCTCGATCGACCGTGACGTCGCCGATCATGTCGAGCTCGGTCACGGGCTTGCGGATCTCGGGGTCGAGCACGCGCGTCAGCGCCTGCCGGACGCCGGCGACGAGGGCGTCCGTCGTCGCGTCGGCGTCAGCCACGGTGGCCGTCGTGTCGCGGATCGCGCCGAGAAGGGGTCGAGGAGGCGCGGGTCGCGTCCGCCTCGCCGGTCTCGTCGGCGTCGCGGCGGTCCAGCTCGTCGAGCAGCGATCGCAGCTCGGCCCGGATGAAGTCCTTGCTGGCCATGTCGCGGATGGCGATGCGGAGGGCCACGACCTCGCGCGCGAGGTACTCGGTGTCGGCGAGGTTGCGCTCGGCCCGCTGGCGGTCCTGTTCGAACTGCACGCGGTCGCGGTCGTCCTGCCGGTTCTGCGCGAGCAGGATCAGCGGCGCCGCGTACGAGGCCTGCAGGGACAGGATGAGGGTCAGCGCGGTGAAGCCGATCGCGGCGCTGTCGAAGCGCCACGCCTCGGGTGCGGTGCTGTTGAAGATCATCCACGCCACGCAGAACAGCGTCAGCGCGATGAGGAAGTACGGCGTGCCCATGCCACGGGCGATCGACTCCGTCGCGCGACCGAAGCGGTCGCGGCCGGGGCCGCGGCGGCCGGGCAGCACGCGGGTGCGCAGGCCCTTGGGGGAGTCGAGGCGGACGGTGCTCCGGTTATCGCGTGCCATCGGTCCTCCTGTTCGGGGTCGTGTTCACGGGAGCGCGTCGGATGCGCGGTCGGGTCCGGTTGAGGGGCTGGCCGGGGTCCTGGCTGCGCCAGTCGTCGGGGAGCACATGGTCGAGGACGTCGTCGATGGTCACCACCCCGACCAGGCGGTGCGCGGCATCGACCACCGGCACGGAGACCAGGTTGTACGTCGCCATGACGCGGGTGACCTCGAGAGCGGTCGCGTCGACGCGGACGGGTTCGAGCTGCTGGTCGAGGAGCGTGCCGAGCCGCTCGTTCGGCGGGTAGCGCAGCATCCGCTGGAAGTGCACCATGCCGAGGAACCTGCCGGTGGGCGGTTCGTACGGCGGAAGGGTCACGCAGACCGCCGCTCCGAGCGCGGGCGCCAGCTCGTGCCGCCTGATGAGGGCGAGGCCCTCGGCCACGGTCGCGTCGGCGGAGACGATGACGGGCTCGGTGGTCATGAGACCGCCGGCCGTGTCGGCGTCGTAGCTCAGGAGCATCCGCACGTCGTCGGCCTCCTCGGGCTCCATCAGGCCGAGGAGCTCCTCCTTGCGCTCCTCGCTCAGCTGGGCGATCAGGTCGGCGGCGTCGTCCGGCTGCATCTGGTCGAGCACACCGGCCGCCCGGTGGTCGTCGAGCTGCGCGAAGATCTCGACCTGCTCGTTCTCGGGCAGCTCCTCGAGGACGTCGGCCAGCCGGTCGTCGGGCAGCTCGGCGGCGACCTCGTGGCGCCGTTCGGGCGTCAGGTCGAGCAGCGTGTTCGCGAGGTCGGCCGGCACGAGGTCGGAGTAGGCGGCGATGAGGTGCTCGGCGCTCTGCGCCTCGCCCGGGGCGGTCTCCTCGCGGACGTCCTGCCAGGAGGCGAAGGCCGTGGGGCCCTTGCCGAACGGCGAGGGCGTGGTCTTGGGCTTGCGGAGGAACAGCTGCCCGATCTCCCAGTCGCCCTCGGCGACCTCGTCCATCGCGACGTCCTCGATCGTGGCGCGGACGCCGTCACGACGCATCGAGACCCTGCGGCCGAGCAGCTCGGCGATGACGCGGGTCTCGCCCCCGCGCTGCTCGAAGCGGCGCAGCGTGATCAGGCCGTTGGTGATGATCTGGCCCGAGCCGATGCTCGTGACCCGGCCGATGCCGACGAACACGCGTCGCTTGCCGGGGACCTCGACGATCAGGCCCACGACGCGCGGCGGCTCGGTGTGCCGGTAGACGACGAGGACGTCGCGGACCTTGCCCACCTTGTCGCCGGCGGGGTCGAAGACGGAGCACCCGGCGAGACGGGCGACGAAGACTCTGGTGGCGCTCACGCGTCCAATTTAGTCTCTCGCGCAGGGCGCCCCGTGTTTAATGGGTGCATGACCAACCCGAGCCCCCTGGGTCGCCGCGCCCGACCGGTGCCGACGGTGCCCAAGGGCGACGTGCTCGGCACGTACGACAGCTACCCCGAGGCCCAGGCCGTCGTCGAGCGTCTGTCGCACGCCGAGTTCCCGATCAAGCAGCTCGCCATCATCGGCAACGACCTCACCACCGTCGAGCGCGTGACGGGGCGTCTCACCTACGGCAGGGCCGCGCTGGCGGGCGCCGTGACGGGCCTCTGGCTGGGGGTCTTCTTCGGCCTCGTCATGCTCGTCTTCTCGCCGACCACGGTGACGATCACCACGGTCGTCGCCGCGGCCCTCATCGGGGCCGGCTTCGGCATGCTCTACGGCATCGCGAGCTTCGCCGTCAGCCGCCGTCGTCGAGACTTCACGTCGACCCACCAGGTCCTCGCCACGAACTACCAGATCGTCGTCGACGCGGGCCTGTCGGCGCGCGCCCACGAGATCCTCTCGCGACCCGACCAGAAGCGCTGATGATCGACCGACGGGTGCGGTTCCTCCGCGGCTGGCTCACCGCCGGCTTCTCCGTCGTCGTCGCCGCCTTCTCGCACGTGGCCGGCGGCGGCGCCGAGCCGGGCCTCCTCGGGGTCGGGCTCGCCGTCGCGTTCGCCGTCCCGGTCTGCATCGCCCTCGCGGGGCGGCGGCTGTCGACCGCCCGCATCGCCCTGTCCGTCGTCCTGAGCCAGGTCGCCTTCCACCTGCTGTTCTCGCTCGGGTCGGCGGTGCCCGCGGGAGCGACGGCGACCGGAGGGCACCACTCGCCGCTGATCGTCTCGGCGGCCGCGGCGGCGGGCTCGTCGCCCGCCATGCACATGGCCGGGCCCGTCATGTGGCTCGCCCACGGGGTCGCCGCGCTGCTCACCGTCGTCGGGCTGGTCCGGGGACATCGAGTCGTCGCCTCTCTCCTCCGCATCGCCTCGCGGCGGGCCGCCGTGGCCCGCCGTCTCGTCGAGAGGGTCGTCGTCCTCTCCCCGGAGGCGCGCCTCCCTCCCCCCACCGCCTCGCCCGGGCTGCGTCCCGCCCCGCTGCGGTTCCTCCGCGCGAGTCCCCGGCGCGGACCGCCCCTGTCCGTCTGATCCCGAGCGTCGCCCACCCGGCGGCGCGTCCCGTCGTGCCCGCGCCCGTGGCACGACGGCCCCTCAGACCACGGTCGCCCTGCGCGACCGAGAACAGGACCATCCCGTGAAGAAGACCTCCCTCGCCCTCCGAGCAGGCGCCGCGCTCGGCGCCGCCACCCTGCTGGCCGTCGCCGCGCCTCTGGCCGCCTCGGCGCACGTGCACGTCGAGCCGGGCCAGGCCGAAGCCGGCTCGTACTCGACCCTGACCTTCAAGGTCCCCAACGAGTCGGCGGATGCCGGCACGGTCGCATTCGTCGTCGACCTGCCGACCGACACCCCCTTCACCTCGGTGTCGTACCAGCCCCTGCCGGGCTGGACGGCCGAGGTCGCGACCGGCGCTCTGCCCGAGCCCGTCGAGATCGACGGCGCCACCGTCTCGGAGGCGCCGCTCACCGTCACCTGGACGGCCGACGAGGGCACCGAGATCGCCCCCGGCCAGTTCCAGCAGTTCGTGATCTCGGCCGGCGCCGTGCCCGACACCGGGTCGGTCGTGCTGCCCGCGCACCAGCGCTACAGCGACGGCACGGTCGTCGACTGGGACGAGCCGACCCCGGCGTCGGGCGACGAGCCCGAGAACCCCGCCCCGACGCTCTACGTGAACGACACCCCGCCCGACGAGGGCCACGCCCACGAGTCGGACGACGCCGCGGTGGCGGCCGGCGGCGACTCGGCCCCGGCGGACGACGGATCCTCGTCGGTGGCCGTCGCCTTCGGCATCGGGGGGCTCGCGCTCGGCGCCGTCGCCCTCGTCGTCAGCGTCGTGGCCCTGACCCGGCGTCCTCGTCCCTCGGCAGCAGGCCGCTCCGCCGACGACCGGTCCGGACGATGAGCCGCGTCGCGGCACCCGGGCGGTCGCGTGACCGGGTCCTCCGTCGGTCGGCTCTCGCTACGGTGGGCGCAGTCGGCCTGGGGGCGATGGTCCTCGTGCCCGCCCTGGGCGCCTCCGCTCACGACTACGTCCTGTCCAGCACGCCGGCGCAGGGGTCGACCGTGACGACCGCCCTCGACGAGGTGTCGGTCACCTTCAGCGATCTCGTGCTCGACCTCTCGGGAACGGGCTCGTCGAACGTCCTCGAGGTGACCGACGCCTCCGGCCGTCATTTCGAGGACGGCTGCTCGACGTCGGACGGGCCCGTCCTCAGCACCGGGGTGGCCCTGGGAGGCGCGGGGGACTACACGATGACCTACCAGGCGGTCTCCGCCGACGGCCACACCGTCTCAAACGCCTTGTCGTTCGTCTACCAGCCGCCCGCCGACACCGTCGCGGCGGAGGGCGCCTCCGAGCGGCCGACCTGCGACCCCTCGGGAGGCGCGACCGACGGAGCCGCCGACGGCACCGAGACGGCGACCGCGACACCGGACCCCGAGCAGACCGTCGTGCCCGGCGCCTCCGCCGAGCCCTCGGCCGCGACGACGGCTGCCGCCGCCGACGGCGACGGGACCGACCTGGGGCTGGTCATCGGGATCGGGATCGGCATCGTGGTCGTGGCCCTCGGGGCGGTCGCCGTGGTGCTCGTCACCAGTCGCCGACGGCCTGCCGGCGACGACGAGAGCGATGAGGGCGGGGGAGATCCCCGCCCCTGAGCCGCCGGGCTCGACTCGTCACGTGGAGTGACGGAAGGGGCCCGAGCCGCGCGGGATGCGTGCGGCTCGGGCCCCTTCCGTGTCGCGGACCGGAGGCGGAGGCGTCAGCCGCGCGCGACCCAGGCCTCGACGTCGGCGACGGTGCGCGGGATCCCGACCGAGAGGTTCTCGGCGCCGTCGGCCGTGACGACGATGTCGTCCTCGATCCGCACGCCGATCCCGCGGAACTCCTCCGGCACGGTGAGGTCGTCGGGCTGGAAGTAGAGACCGGGCTCGATGGTGAACACCATGCCGGGCTCGAGCACGCCGTCGAGGTAGAGGTCGCGTCGGGCCGCGGCGCAGTCGTGGACGTCGATGCCCAAGTGGTGGCTGGTGCCGTGCACCATGTAGCGGCGGTGGTACTGGTGGTCGGGCTCGAGGGACTCGGCGGCGCTGACCGGGAGGAACCCCCACTCGGCGGTCTTCTCCGCGATGACGCGCATGGCCTCGGCGTGGATCTCGCGGAACCGGATGCCGGGACGAACGATCGCGAAGGCGGCGTCCGCGGCGTCGAGCACGGCCTCGTAGACCAGACGCTGCACGTCGGTGAAGCGGCCCGACACCGGGAGGGTGCGGGTGATGTCGGCCGTGTAGAGGCTGTCGAGCTCGATGCCGGCGTCGATCAGGATGAGGTCGCCGTCGCGGACGGCGCCGTCGTTGCGCGTCCAGTGCAGCACGCAGGCGTGGTCGCCGGAGGCCGCGATGGTGTCGTAGCCGACGGTGTTGCCGTCCGCGCGGGCCCGCCGGTTGAAGGTGCCCTCGACGAGGCGCTCGCCCCGAGGATGCGCGAGGACGTCGTCGAGGTCGGCCACGACGTCCGTGAACCCGCGCCCGGTCACCGTGACGGCCTGACGCATCTGGGCGATCTCGTACTCGTCCTTGACCAGACGCAGCTCGCTCAGGTCGCGGGCGAGGTCGCGTGCGCCGGGTCCGCCGTCGGCCGGGGACCCGCCGACCGCCGGCGACTCGTCCGCCTGCGATCGGCCGATCTCGTCGAGACGGGCGGTGAGCTCCGGGTCGGCCTCGCGGAGGAGCAGCGTGTCGGCGTCGGACGTGCTCAGCACGGCGTCGAGGTCGCCGAGGTCGAGGGTGGCCAGTCCCAGGTCGGCGCCGACCTGCGCCAGAGACGGACGCGGGCCGATCCAGAACTCGCCGATCTCGGGGTTGGCGTAGAACTCGTCCGAGTCGCGGCCCGCGCTCGCCCGGAAGTACAGGGTGGCCTCGTGTCCGTCGTCGGTCGGCTCGAGCACCAGGACGGAGCCGGGGACGGTGTCGGAGCCCCAGCCGGTCAGGTGGGAGAAGCCGGAGTGGGCGCGGAACGGGTAGTCGCAGTCGTTCGAGCGGACCTTCGCTCGACCGGCCGGGACGACGAGCCGCTTGCCCGGGTGGAGGGCCGAGAGGGCGGACCGACGAGCGGCGGCGTACGGCGCCTGCTCGCGGGGCGCGGGGAGGTCGGCGGGCCGCTCGGCCCACTGCGACGAGATGTAGTCCTTGAAGGTGTCGGATCCGGGGGTCGTGGAGCGGTTCGTGGTCGCGCGAGGTGCCTTCTGTTCAGCCATGGACCCATTCTCGCGCGAACGTCGGGCTCGTGCGCACGGGGCCCGCGCGTCAGGCGCCGGTGCGGCTCAGCTGGGCGACGACGGGCCGGTGATCGCTCCCGGCCTCGTCGAGGTCGGTGACGACACGGAAGCCGGTGGCGAGCCAGTGCCGGGTCGCCAGGACGTGGTCGATGGGCGTGCCGAGCAGGGGGCTGAGGTCGGTGGGCCAGGTGCCGACGCCGCCGTTCGCCGTGGCCACCGCGGCGTCGCGGCAGGCGCCGAGGGCGCCCCCGTCGCGGCCGAGGCCCGCCATGTGGTCGACCGTGGCGTTGAAGTCGCCCGCCATGATCACGTTGCCCGACGCGCAGGCGTCGGAGAGCACACCGAGACCGGCCCGCCACGAGCCCATGTCCTCACGCAACGGGGCCACCGGGTGCGCGGCGACGATCACGGGCGAGGCCTCGTCGGTCGGGGTGGCGACGATGCTGGGCATGCCGGGCGTCGTCGTGACGGACGTGCCGTCGTCCGCCGTGGCGACCGTGTACTCGCCCAGGGCCGTGGACACGAGCAGCGACGTCGGCTTGGCCGTCGACACGTCGTCGTAGCTCGACGTGAACCACGCCATCGGCAGACCGGCGGCGTTCATGGCGTCCGAGACGGCCTTCGCGGTCGCCGCGTCGGTCTCGGGCAGGGTGACCACGTCGGCCCCGACCTCGACGGCCAGGTCGGCGATCGCCTCGACTCCGGGGCCGCCGCCGAGCGTGTTCCAGGACAGGACGGTCACATCGGTGTCGAGGGCGTCGGTGAAGTCGTCGCGGCCCAGGCCCCTCGAGGCGAGCACGCCGCCGGAGACCGCGCCGAAGACGAGGGCGAGCACGGCGATCGACGCGGTCGTCGAACGGATCCGGCGCGCGAAGAGCCCCAGGATCAGCAGGACGACCGCCGCGGCGACGGCGATGGCGCCGGCGACGATGCGGAACGAGACCAGTTGGGCGGCCGGCCAGCTGCGCTGCAGGTCGAGCGCCTGCGGCCAGAGCGCCAGGAGGAGTGCCGCAGCGACGGCGAGCACGAGGACGAGGGCGACGAGACGACGGATCATGGCCTGACCGAGCATAGGCGACGCCGCCTACGATGGAGGGATGCCGTCACGACCGATCGATCTGCACACGCACAGCAGCGTCTCGGACGGCACCGAGACCCCGGCGGAGCTGATCGCCGCCGCCGCGACGGCCGGCCTCGGTGCCGTCGCCCTCACCGACCACGATTCCACCGCAGGCTGGGCCGAGGCGACGCGCGCCGTCGTGGGCACCGGGGTCACCCTCGTGCCCGGCATGGAGCTCAGCACGCGACTCGGGCTGAACAGCGTGCACATGCTCGGCTACCTCTTCGACCCGACCGACGCGAACCTCGTCGCCGAGACCGCCCGGCTCCGCGACAGCCGGCTGCACCGCGCGGAGCGCATCGTCGAACGCATCGCCGTCGACTACGACATCACCTGGCAGGACGTCCTCGACCAGTCGACCGACGGCGCGACGCTGGGCCGGCCGCACATCGCCGACGCCCTGGTCTCCCGGGGGTACGCGCCGGATCGCAGCGCGGCCTTCGCCGGCATCCTGCACTGGCGGTCGGGATACTACGAACCCCACGAGGCGCCGAGCCCCCTGGTCGGCGTCCGTCTCATCCGAGAGGCCGGAGGCGTCCCGGTGATCGCCCATCCGGCGACCCGCGGCCGCGAGCCCAACGTCTCCGAGAAGGGCTTCGCCGCCCTCGTCGAGGCGGGGCTGATGGGCGTCGAGATCCGACACCGCGAGAACACCGAGGCGGGAGCCGAGCGGCTCCGCGAGCTCGCCGAGCGCCACGATCTGATCGTCACCGGATCGAGCGACTACCACGGCGAGGGCAAGCCCAACCGGCTCGGCGAGAACAGCACCGATCCCGAGCAGTTCGACCGCATCGTCGCCGCCGCCACGGGCTGGGCCCCGATCCGCGGCTGAGGAGCCGCCGACCGTCGCCGCACCGGGTCCGCCCCGGTCGGGCCGGACACGACGACGCCCCCTCGCCGGTGGGCGAGGGGCGTCGTCGGTGGTACGGGTCAGGCCTGCGACGGCGAGTCGCCCGCGGGGCGACGGCGACGGTTGCGGCTGCGACGGCGGGGTGCGCCGCCCTCCCCACCGGAATCGCCGGCCGGCGTCGCGGCCCCGTCGGCCTCGGGCGTGGCCGGTGCGGCGGCCGGACGGCCCGACGAGCGGCCCCCGTCGTCGTCGCGGGTCCGCGAGCGACCGCGCGATCCGGGGTTGCGCTCGCGAGGAGCCGCGGCCCCGCCTTCGACGGCGGCCTTGGGGGCCGAACGGAGGCGGCCCTTGGTCCCGGCGGGGATGTCGAGGTCGGTGAACAGGTGCGGACTCGACGAGTAGGTCTCGACGGGCTCGGGCTGGCCCATGTCGAGGGCCCGGTTGATGAGCGCCCACTTGTGCATGTCCGCCCAGTCGACGAAGGTGACGGCGATGCCGGTCTTCCCCGCACGTCCGGTGCGGCCTGCACGGTGCAGGTAGGTGTCGTGGTCGTCCGGCACCGTGTGGTTGATGACGTGCGTGACGTCGTTGACGTCGATGCCCCGGGCCGCGACGTCGGTGGCGATGAGGATGTCCTTCTTGCCGGCCTTGAACGCGGCCATCGCGCGTTCGCGCTGCTCCTGGTTGAGGTCGCCGTGCACGGCGGCGGCGTTGAACCCGCGGTCGTTCAGCTCTTCGACGAGCTTCGCGGCGGCGCGCTTGGTCCGCGTGAAGATCACCGTCTTTCCTCGGCCCTCGGCCTGGAGGATGCGCGCGATGACCTCGTCCTTGTCGAGCGAGTGCGCCCGGTACACGACGTGCTTGATGTTGGCCTGGGTCAGGCCCTCGTCGGGGTCGGTCGCACGGATGTGGATCGGACGGGTCATGAAGCGACGCGCGAGGGCGACGATCGGGCCGGGCATCGTCGCCGAGAAGAGCATGGTGTGCCGGGTCGCCGGGACCTGCTGGAAGATCTTCTCGATGTCGCTGAGGAATCCGAGGTCGAGCATCTTGTCGGCCTCGTCGAGCACGACCTCCTGCACCTCCTTGAGGTTCAGGAGGCGCTGGCCGGCGAGGTCGAGGAGGCGCCCGGGGGTGCCCACGACGATCTGGGCGCCGGCCTTGAGCTGTTCGACCTGGCCTTCGTAGGCCTTGCCGCCGTAGATGCTGACGACCTTGGTCGCTCGGTTCGAGGTCGCGACCTCGAGGTCCTCGGCGACCTGGACGCAGAGTTCGCGGGTCGGGACGACGACGAGCACCTTGACGCCGGGCGACGGGTCGACCCCGATGCGCTGGGCGATCGGGAGGCCGAAGCCGAGGGTCTTGCCGGTGCCCGTCTTGGCCTGGCCGATGATGTCCTGGCCGGAGAGAGCGAGCGGGATGGTCTGGGTCTGGATGGGGAACGGTTCGACGATCCCCTTCGCGGCCAGTGCGTCGACCATGTCCTGGTCGATCGAGAGGTCTGTGAAAGTCACTGTTGTTGCCCTGTCTCATATAGGGGGATGCGTCGAGTTTAGCCCGTCGCCCCGGACGGGCCTCCGGACCCCGTAAGCTGTCGGCGTGGTGTCATGGATGGGCCGAGGGTCGCAGCGCGTCGTTCCCTCGCTGCAATGGCCGCGTCCCTCCGCCCGACAGCTCCCCGTCAACAGGGTCGAGCTCGGTGATTTCACGCCCGACCTGGCGGTGTATCTGGGTCAGGCGGCCTATCTGCAGCTCGCTCTGTCCGAGTCGCTCGGACGCGCGGCCGGCTCCGCCCCGTCCGTGCACGCCAAGGCCGTCACCGGGCGGGTCGCCGGCGCAGCCCTCGATCGTCACCGGGGCCTCATCGCCGAGATCGAGCGGACCGGCAACCCGGCGACCGAGTCGATGGAGCCCCATGTGGCCGCCATCGACGAGTTCCGCCGGCGGACCGCCGGCGCGACCTGGTACGAGTCCATGCTCGCCCACTACGTCTGCGCCGGTCTCCTCGACGACGTCTTCGTGCGTCTCGCCGCGGGGCTCCCGACCGACAACCGCGATCGCATCGTCAGGGTCCTCGAGGCCGGCGACGACGCCGCCACGGTGGCCGAGGTGCTGTCGAGCTCGATCGAGTCCGACCCGAGGCTGGCCTCGCGACTCGCCCTCTGGGGTCGCCGCCTGGTCGGCGACACGCTGCTGGTCGCGCGAGCGGCCATCTCGGCGTCGCACGAGTCCGCCGACGACGAGCGGCTCGAGCCGGTCTTCACCGAGCTGATCGCGGCCCACACGCGTCGGATGGACGCCCTCGGCCTCACGGCCTGACCGGTCGCCCCGCGGGGGACCGATCCGCCGGCCCGTGCGGGCTCCGGGTCGTCAGGAGGCGACGAGGCGGTCGAAGAGCTCGGTGTCGCGTCGACGTCGGACGGAGGCGGCCCGCCGGCACACGATGACGCAGACGATCGCCGGGATCACCAGGGAGGCGACCCAGATCCATCCGCCGTCGGCCGGCCAGCCGAGCCAGGTCAGGACCTCCCACACGACGGCCGCGGCGCCCGCGCCGAAGGCGGGGGCGAGGACGACGCCGCGGGTGTCGGAGGCCGGCAGGGCGACGTGGGCGAGGATGCCCAGGATCGCCCCGCCGAGCACGACGAAGAGGAGCTCCATGGTCAGCCGACGAAGCCGACCCGGCGGCTCTCCTCGGAGCCGACCTCGATGTAGGCGAGCGACGCCGTCGGGACGAGGTAGGTCTTGCCCTTCGAGTCGGCGAGCGTGACGTACGACTTGCCGCCGTCGAGGGCGTCGGCGACGACCTTCTCGACCTCGGCCGCGCTCTGCGACGTCTCGAAGCTGATCTCACGGGGGCTGTTGGCGATGCCGATTCTGATGTCCACGAGGTCACGATATCCGACCAGGTCGAGCCGGGCCGCCGCGTTCACTGTCGGCGCAAGCCGCTAGCGTCGAGGTCATGGCGACGACCGGGTTCCGACGTGAGGGCGACGAGCGGCGTCCGGCGGCGCCGCTGCGGCTCGACCCGTCGCAGGCCGAGGTCGTGGCGCTTCCCGACGGGGTGTCGGCGGCCGTCATCGGCGCCCCCGGGACGGGCAAGACGACCACGCTCGTCGAGACCGTGGTCGATCGGGTGGAGGGGCGGGGGCACGGACCGCGCGCCGTGCTGGTGCTGACTCCGGCGCGATCGACCGCCACGCGCCTCCGCGACGTCATCGCCGCTCATCTGGCCGTCCCGACGCCCGGCCCGCTCGCCCGCACCGTCTCGTCCCTGGCCTTCGACATCGTGGGGCACGCCGCCCGGACGGCCGGCGTCGAGCCCCCGAC
Organism: Frigoribacterium faeni; assembly: GCF_007988805.1. Lineage (GTDB taxonomy): Bacteria > Actinomycetota > Actinomycetes > Actinomycetales > Microbacteriaceae > Frigoribacterium > Frigoribacterium faeni. Next base: position 87,261 of record NZ_BJUV01000008.1, read on the forward strand.
GCTCCTCACCGGCGGCGACCAGGACAGCGTCGTGCGCGCGCTCCTCGACGGCCACGAGGCCGACGGCACCGGCCCCGAGTGGCCCGAGCAGCTCGGCCCGCAGGTGCGGGCGCTCCGTGGATTCCGAACCGAGCTCCGCGAGATGCTCATGCGCGCCACCGAGCACCGGCTCTCGTCGGACGACCTCCGGGCGCTGGCCGAGCGAGAGGGTCGCCCCGAGTGGCGCGCCGTCGCCGACCTGGCCGACGAGTACCACCGCGTCGTCGACGGCTTCCCCGGCCGCCACCTCGACTCCGCCGAGCTCGTCGACTACGCCGTGGCCGCCCTCGATCGCGGCGAGACGGCGCCCGTGATCGACGGGCTGCGCCTCGTGCTCGTCGACGACGCCCACGAGGCCACCGAGTCGACCGTCTCCCTCCTCCGGGCGCTCGTCCGTCGCGGCGTCGCCGTGATCGCATTCGGCGACCCCGACCTCTCCACGAACGCGTTCCGAGGCGGCAGCCCCGACGTCCTCGGCCGGCTGGGGTCCCGCCTCGGCGTCGATGACGCCCGCACGCTGTTCCTGTCGACCGCGCACCGTCACGGCCCCGCCCTGCGCGACCTCGTCGGTCGCGTGACGGCGCGGATCGGCACGGCCGGAGCCGGGCGTCAGCACGCCGCGGTGGCCGGCGCCGAGCCCCCGGCACCCGCCGGCGAGGCGGCGCCGCCGATCGTCACCGTGCGGGCCGACAGCCCGGCCCACGAGATCTCGTCGGTGGCCCGTCTGATGCGCGAGCACCACCTCGTCCGTCACGTCCCCTGGTCGCGGATGATGGTCGTCGTCCGCAGCGGCGGCCAGATCGCCACGGTGGCCAGAGGGCTCCAGGCGGCCGAGGTCCCCACCCGCACCTCCGTCGCCGGCCGCGCCGTTCGCGACGAGCACGGCGCACGTCATCTGCTGCTCGCCGCGTCGGTCGCGGTCGGGCGCGACGACCTCACCCCCGAGGCGGCCGGCGAGCTGCTGTCGGGCCCTCTGGCCGGATTCGACGCCCTGGCCCTCCGCCGTCTGCGTCTGGCCCTCCGTGCCGACGAGCTCTCGGCGGGGGGCGCCCGGTCGGCCGACGACCTCCTGGTCGAGGCCCTGAGCGGTCCCGGTCGCCTCGTCACGATCGACTCCCGATTCGCCGCCCGGGCCGGACGCTTCGCGAGCAGCCTCGACGCCGCCCGGCGAGCGGCCGACGAGGGGGCCAGCATCGAGGAGATCCTCTGGGGGCTCTGGGAGCGCAGCGGGCTCGCGGCGCAGTGGTCCGCGCAGTCCGCCGGTCGGGGCATCGTCGCGGCCGAGGCCGATCGGCACCTCGACGGCGTCGTGGCGCTCTTCACCGCGGCCAAGAGGTTCGTCGAGCGCACACCGGACGCCGACGCCATCGGGTTCCTCGACGCCCTGCTCGGGGCGGAGGTCCCCGACGACACCCTGTCGCCGCAGACGTCGGCCGACGCCGTCCTGGTGTGCTCGCCCTCCGGCGCCGTGGGCGTCGAGGTCGACGTCGTCGTCGCCGCCCGGCTGCAGGACGGCGTCTGGCCGAACCTCCGCCTCCGGGGAGCCCTGCTCGGCCCCGACGACCTCGTCGAGGCCGCGGGCCGCTCCGCGGCCGAGGCGGCGGCCGAGACGTCGACGGTCGACGACCGCGCCGCCGTCCTCTCCGACGAGCTCCGGATGTTCGCCCTCACCGTCTCGCGCGCCACGCGGCAGGTGGTGCTGTCGTGCACGGCGAACGACGACGAGGGTCCGTCCGTCTTCCACCGGCTGCTGCCCGACGGCACGCCCACGGCACCGGCCGGGCACCCCCTGTCGCTGCGCGGTCTGGTCGGACACCTCCGCCACGCGCTCGTCGCCTCGCCCCGGAGCATGCGCGCCGACGCGGCCGCCGAGGGGCTCGCCCGCCTCGCCGAGGCCGGCGTGGCCGGAGCCTCGCCCGACGACTGGTACGGGCTCCCGGCCGCCACCAGCACCGAGCCGCTCGCCGACCTCACCGATCCCGAGACGCGCGTCCCCGTCTCGCCCTCCCAGCTCGGTTCATTCGAGGAGTGCCCCCTGCACTGGTTCGTCGACCGGTTCGGGGGATCCGCCCCGAACGCCGCCATGGGCCTCGGCACGGTGCTGCACGATGTGATGGAGCACGCCGTCGACAGCGACGTCGAGTCCCTCTGGGCCGGCGTCGAGGCGCGGTGGGGCGAGCTGCGGTTCGAATCGGCCTGGATCGCCGAGTCCGAGAAGCGGCGCGCGAGGGCCATGACCGAGAGCCTCGCCGCGTACCTGCGCGACTTCGAGGCCGGCGGAGGGGCTCTGATCGGCGCCGAGTCGACCTTCCAGCTCGACATCGGGCCGGCCCGGCTGCGGGGCGCGATCGACCGGGTCGAACGGACCCGCGACGGCGCCGCGGTCATCGTCGACCTCAAGACGGGACGCTCGGCTCCCACCTCGGCGGCGGCGGTCGCGGAGCACCCGCAGCTCGGCAGCTACCAGGTCGCCCTCGCCGACGGCGCGATCGAGGCCGTCCCGCCGGGGACCCCCGCCGGGGGAGCCAAGCTCGTCATCGTCTCCTCGGGCGTGCGGGGCCGCCTCTACCGCGAGCCGACCCAGGCGCCCTTCGACGCCGACACCCTGCAGCGGTTCCGGGATCGCGTCGAGACGGCCGCCCGCGGCATGGCCGACCGGGTGTTCCTGGCGCGACTCGACGACCACTGCACCGGACGCCACGGCGGCCCGTGCAGGATCCACATCGTCGGGGAGGTGAGCGGATGACCGGCTCGACCCGCGCCTCCTCGGCGCCTCCCGCGCTGTCCGCGCTCGAGATCGCGCACGTGCTCGAGCTCCCGCCGCCCACGCCCGAGCAGCAGGCGGTGATCGAGGCGCCTCTGGCGCCCGCCCTGGTCGTCGCCGGGGCCGGCAGCGGCAAGACCGAGACCATGGCCAACCGCGTCGTCTGGCTGCTGGCGAACGGTCACGTCCGGGTGTCGGAGGTCCTCGGGCTCACCTTCACCCGGAAGGCCGCCGGCGAGCTCGGCGAGCGGATCGAGCGCCGCATCGCCCAGCTCGACGGGGCGGGGCTGCTCGGCGAGCCCCTCGACCCGTTCGACGTGCCCACGGTGTCGACCTACAACGCGTTCGCCAACGGCATCTTCCGCGACAACGCCCTGCGCGTCGGTCGCGAGAGCGAATCGCAGGTGCTCGGCGACGCGTCCGCCTGGCAGCTGGCGCGCTCGCTCGTCGTGGCGAGCCGGGACGAGCGCCTCGCCGGCTTCGGACGCAGCGTCGACTCGATCACCGAGGCCGTCCTGCGACTGAGTCACGCGCTCAGCGAGAACGTGGCCGAGGCGGCGCCGGTCGCCGGACTCGCCGAGAGCTTCCTCGACCTGGCGGGTCTGCCGTCGACCAAGGGCAGCGCCTACAGGTCGGTGACCGACGCCGTCTCGGCGGTCTCGTCGCTTCCGCCGCTGCTCGAGATCGCCACGGCCTTCGCCGACGAGAAGGCCCGCCGCGGCTTCGTCGAGTACTCCGACCAGGTCGCCCTCGCGCTCGAGGTCTGCGAGACCGCACCCGAGGTGATCGCGGAGCTGCGCGCGAGGTTCCGCGTCGTCCTGCTCGACGAGTACCAGGACACGAGCGTCGTGCAGACGAGGCTGCTGTCCCGGCTCTTCCGGGGGACGGGCGTCATGGCGGTCGGCGACCCCCACCAGTCGATCTACGGGTTCCGCGGGGCGAGCGCGGCGAACCTCGGCCGGTTCCCGGTCGACTTCGAGGCGGCGACCGGCACGTCGTACAGCCTGTCGACGAGCTGGCGCAACGCCTCGAGCGTGCTCGACGCCGCGAACGCCGTCGTGGCCGAGCTCGCGGCCGCCGCCGACGCCGGCGTCGGGGCGCTCAGGCCGCGACCGGCCGCCCCCGAGGGCCGCGTCGGGGTCGTCTACGAGCAGACGCTCCCGGCCGAGGCGGCCCGCGTCGCCGACTGGTTCGCGCGGCAGCTCGCCGTCCCCACGACGGTCGACGGGCAGCCGGCTCAGCGCACGGCCGCACTCCTGTTCCGCTCGAAGAAGACCATGCCCGTGTTCGTCGAGGCGCTCGCCGAGCGAGGGGTCCCGCACCACGTCCTCGGCGTCGGGGGGCTCCTCCAGCGCCCCGAGGTGGTCGACCTGGTCTCCTGCCTCCGCGTGCTGCACGATCCCGCCGCGGGCTCCGAGCTGATCAGGCTCATGGTCGGTGCGCGCTGGCGGGTCGGCGTGCACGACGTGGCCGCGCTGCGCGGGGTCTCGTCCTGGCTCTTCGGTCACGACCACGCGCAGCAGGTGCTCTCCGACGAGGCCACCGCGGGGTTCCGGGCCTCGGTCGCCCCCGGCGAGCACGGCTCGATCGTCGACGCCCTCGACTTCGTGACGACGGCGCCGCTCGGCCACCGTCAGCTCGAGGCCTTCAGCCCGGAGGGGCTCCTCCGCCTGCGTCGACTCGGGGCGCAGCTGGCGTTCCTGCGGAGCCGGACCGGCCTCGACCTCGTCGACCTCGTGACCGTCGTCCAGCAGGAGATGCTCCTCGACGTCGAGGTCGCGGCGGCGACGGGAGCCGTGCACGGCGGCGCCTGGCTGCAGGCGTTCGACGACGAGCTCTCCGGCTACGTCGCCACGGACGAGAACGCCTCGCTCGGCGGGTTCCTCTCCTGGCTGTCGGCGGCCGAGCGCCGCGATGACATGGGGCCGCGATCCGAGGCCGGAGAACGCGGGACCGTCCAGCTGCTGACGATCCACGGCTCGAAGGGGCTCGAATGGGACGTCGTCGGCGTCCCGCGCCTGGTCGAGGGCGAGCTCCCCGGCACCTCGCGGGCCGGGGCGGGGTGGCTCGGCTTCGGCGAGCTCCCGTACGAGTTCCGCGGAGACGCGGCCGAACTGCCCGACCTCGGCTGGCGCGGCGTCGACGATCAGAAGGACTTCGACCGCCGCCTCGCGGCGTTCAAGGACGAGCTCGTCGCGCGGCACCTCGCCGAGGAGCGGCGTCTGGCCTACGTCGCCTTCACGCGAGCGAAGGACGACCTGCTGCTCACCGGCTCGTTCTGGTCGTCGACGATCAAGCCGAGGGCCGCGAGCCGCTACCTGCGCGACCTGGTCGACGCCGGTCTCGTCGCCGCCGAGGACGTGCCCGAGGCGCCCGCGGACGAGGAGAACCCCCTGGCCGACGTCTCCCGGGAGCTCCCGTGGCCCCTCGATCCGCTGGGTCCTCGGCGAGAGTCCGTCGAGCAGGCCGCGAGCCGCGTCTCGCGTGCGATCGCCGTCCGGCGAGACCCGGAGCGGACCCCGTCGGACGACCCGTCGGCGCCGTGGGCGGCCGACATCGACCTCCTGCTGCTCGAACGCGACGCCATCCGCGAGCGAGCGGGGTCGATCGCGCTGCCCCAGCGCATCCCGGCGTCCCGGTTCAAGGACTACGTCGACGATCCCGCGGCGGTGGCCGCCGCTCTCCGCCGTCCGCTGCCCGAGCGGCCCTATCGGGCCACCCGGCTCGGCACCCTGTTCCACGAGTGGGTCGAGGCGAGGTACCGGCCGACCGGACGCACCGAGGTGCTCGACGCCTTCGACGCCGAGACGGACCTCGACGATGAGCGCGTCGGCGGCGCCACCGGACTCGTCGATCCCGACGACGCCCGGCGGCTCGTCGAGCTGCAGGCGACCTTCGAGCGGTCCGAATGGGCGGAGCGCGAACCGGTCGACGTGGAGCTCGAGGTGCATCTGCCGCTCGGCCGACGCACCGTGATCTGCAAGATCGACGCGGTGTTCGCCCGGGACGGCCGCTTCGAGGTCGTGGACTGGAAGACCGGCCGCTCACCCGTCGACGAGGCCGACCTCGAGCTCAAGCAGCTGCAGCTGGCGCTGTATCGCGAGGCGTACGCCGCCTATCGCGGGATCGACGCCGACTCGATCGACGCCGCGTTCTACTTCGTGGCCGACGACCGGGTGCTCAGACCGACGCACGTCGCCGATCGCGACGAGCTGCTCTCCCTCTGGGATCGCGTCGAGACGGGGGTCCCGGCTCAGCCGTGACGGCGCTCGGTGGACGAGAGCAGCTTCTCGACCCCGTCGATGTCGAGGGCGGCGGTCGAGCCGGCGCCGATCGACCCGCTCCGGTCGAGCTGCAGCGAGTCGACGAGGCTCCCCATCAGCTCGACGGCGTCGTCGACGACCTCGGTGCTCTTCGTGCTCGTGCCGTGCAGCAGCCACTTCGCGAGCTCGAGCTCGTGATAGAGCGTCGCGCGGTGTCGGAGCTGGTGGTCGCTCGTGCCGCGGGCCGTGTTGTACGCCTCGAACGCGGCCTCGACCGCCGTCGGGGCGCCGAGCAGCCAGGCGAGATCGCGGGCGGGATCGCCCACCTGCAGGTCGTGCCAGCCGAGCACGCCCGTGACGTCGTCGCCCGACACCAGGATCGAGCCCGCATCGAGCGACCCGTTGACGACCGTGGGCTGGAACTGCCAGAGCAGGTGGTCCTGGATCGCGGCCTCCCACCGTTCGAGCAGGGCGGCGGGCAGGAGGCGCGTGGAGGCCGCCCGGTCGACCAGCGACGCCGTCGAGCGCATCGCCTCGAACGGCGTGTGGCTCGTCAGGCCGGCGTCGGTGACGAAGCTGGTGGGAAGCGAGTGGATCGCGGCGATGCCCCGGCCGAGGACCTCGGGGAGGCCGGACCCGGGAGTGACCCGCGACGCCGTCAGATGCTCGCCGGGGACGAAGTCGTAGACGATGCCGCGGGTGCGCCCGAGCGGGGCCTGCCCGCGGTACTGCGGGACCGCGAACGGGAGCCGTCCCCGCACGCCGGCGCTCAGGGCGCGCAGCGCCACGAGGTCGGCGGACTGGCGCGCCTCGGCCCGCTGCGAACGCGGGACGCGGATGATCCAGTGCTCGCCGGTCCGTCCGTTGAGCAGCGCGGAGTCGTAGTCGCTGCCCGTCGTCGAGCCGTGCGCGGCGGCCGCGGAGACGTCCAGGTCGGCGACAGCCGCCGTGGCCAACGCGGCTAGAGTGAGATGAGATCTGGCCATGCCTTCAGGGTAGGCCGCTGCGTGCGGTGCCCCGCCGTGCGCCACGCTGTCAACTCGTGATGATTGGTCGTTCGATGTCCTCGCCTCTGACGGACCGCCTCCCGCTCGCTCGCCACCAGGTGGACCGCGACTACCTCACGCGCGACCGCGCCGACGCCGTCTCCGACCTCCTCGCGTCGGACGACACCCGCGTGCTCCCGCTCTGGCGCGGACGCACGCTGATGGCGGCTCCCGACCGCCTGGCCCTGCTGCCGGCCAAGGACGTCCCCACGGCCGACGACTACGTCTACCTCGGGCTGTCGCGCGCCGTCGACGCGCTCGAGCCGGTCGGCACGCCGCTGGTCGCCGCTCTGCTCGCCGACGACCAGGCGAAGGCGCTCGAGGCCGACGAGTCGGCCTGGGGCAGCCTGCGGGCCTTCGGCAGCGACCTGAGCGCCCGCGACGCCGGACTGGCGGTCGAGGCGATCGCGGTCGCGAACTGGCACGACTCGCACCGGTACTCGCCGCGGAGCGGTCGTCCCCTCGTCACCGACAAGGCCGGGTGGGTGCGACGCGATCCCGACGACGGGCACGAGGTGTTCCCCCGGACCGACCCCGCGATCATCGTGGCGGTCACGGATGCCGACGAGCGCCTCCTGCTGGGGTCCAACGCCCTCTGGGAGAACAACCGGTACTCGCTCCTGGCCGGATTCGTCGAGCCCGGGGAGTCCCTCGAGCAGGCCGTGCAGCGCGAGATCTTCGAGGAGTCCGGCATCAAGGTCATCGACCCCGAGTACGTCGGGTCGCAGCCCTGGCCGTTCCCGGCGAGCCTCATGCTGGGGTTCCGGGCGAAGGTCGACGTCGACGACCCCGGCGTGCTCGAGCCCGACGGCGCCGAGATCCTCGAACTGCGCTGGTTCAGCCGAGCCGAGCTCGCCGCCAGCCTAGGCGAGGTCATCCTGCCCGGACGCACGTCGATCGCGCGGGCGATCATCGAGGACTGGTACGGCGGCGAGATCGACCAGTGACCGAGGCCGCCGAACTCATCGCGGGCCTCGACGAGCAGCAGCGCGAGGCCGCGCGTCGACTGCTCGGCCCGGTCTGCCTCCTGGCGGGGGCGGGCACCGGCAAGACCCGCGCCATCACCCACCGGATCGCCTACGGCGTCGCGACCGGCGTGTACGCGCCGAACCGGGTCATGGCCCTCACCTTCACGTCGCGTGCGGCGGCCGAGCTGCGGGGGCGGCTCCGGGCGCTCGGCGCCGGCGGCGTCTCGGCCCGGACGTTCCACGCCTCGGCCCTGTCGCAGCTGTCGTTCTTCTGGCCCCAGACCATGGGCGGCCAGATGCCCCGGCTCGTCGACGGCAAGGGCAAGCTCATCGCGCACGCCGCCGAGCGGCTCGGTCTGAAGCTCGACACGGCGTCGCTGCGCGACATGGCGGGCGAGATCGAGTGGCGGAAGGTCTCGCGCCTCACCCTCGAGTCGTACGCCCGCGCCCTGCCGGGCCGGAGCCTGCCCCAGAACGTGAGCCCCGAGCGGGCCGTCGATCTGCACGCCGCCTACGAGGACATCAAGGACGAGCGCCGTCAGCTCGACTTCGAGGACGTCCTGCTCGCGACGGTCGGCATGCTCCAGCTCGAGCCGCGCGTGGCCCAGCAGGTCAGAGAGCAGTACCGCTTCTTCGTGGTCGACGAGTACCAGGACGTCTCGCCCCTGCAGCAGGAGCTCCTCGAGCTGTGGCTCGGCGACCGCAACGACCTCTGCGTGGTCGGCGACGCGAGCCAGACCATCTACTCGTTCGCCGGGGCCTCGGCGGACTACCTGCTGGGCTTCGGCTCGCGGTACGACGACGCCACGGTGGTCCGGCTCGAGCAGAACTACCGCTCGTCGCGCCAGATCGTCGACACCGCGAACCAGCTGATGCGCGGTCGCCCCGGTGCGCTGCACCTGCACCCCGCGGTCGAGACGACGGGCCCGGTGCCGCCGGTCGTCGAGTACCCGAGCGACTCGTCCGAGGCACGCGGGGTGGCCCAGACCATCGCCGACGAGATCCGATCGGGCGTCGCCCCCGAGGAGATCGCCGTGCTCTACCGCGTCAACGTGCAGGCGGCGGCCATCGAGCGCGCCCTGGCCGACGTCGGGGTGTCGACCCGGATTCACGGGGCCACCCGCTTCTTCGAGCTGCGGGAGGTGAAGGAGGCGATCATGATGCTGAAAGGGGCGGCCGTCAGCATCGTGGGGGAGCCGCTGTTCAAGACCGTCAGCGACGTGCTCCGGTCGCTGGGCTGGACCCAGGAGGCACCCGAGCAGCGCGGCGCCGTGCGCGACCGCTGGGAGTCGCTGAACGCGCTGATGGGCCTCGCCGAGAACTCGCCCGCCGAGACGACCCTCCGGCAGTTCGTCGACGAGCTCCTCGCCCGTCAGGCCGGCCAGCACGAGCCCACGATGCCCTCGGTCACCCTGGCCACCCTGCACTCCGCCAAGGGGCTCGAATGGCGGAGCGTCTACCTGGTGGGCCTGAGCGAGGGGCTCGTCCCGATCAGCTACGCCCAGGGCTTCGAGGCGATCGACGAGGAGCGCCGCCTGCTCTACGTCGGCATCACCCGCGCCCGCGAGCGCCTCAGGCTCTCGTGGAGCCAGACGGGTCAGGGCCGAGGAGGCGCGCGTCAGCCGAGCAGGTTCCTGGAAGAACTGCGCATCCGCAGTCGGGGTGGGGGCGCGACGACGTCGTCGTGACGGCGCCCGTGCGCAGATCGATCCGGGTGACGAGCCCGAGGTCGGCGGCGAGCCCCTCGACGTCGCCGGCGGAGGCGTCGCCGCTCCGCTCACCGAGGGTCGGCGTCGACGCCCAGGCCAGCAGCCGACGCACGGCACGGAGAGCGGCCTCGCGGACGACGAGGGGGCGGGGATCGTGGGCCGGCCTGCTGCTCAACTGACCGGCGATGGCCGGCCAGGCGCGGTCGGCGTCGCCGGCCTCGAGGTGCAGGCAGCGGCCGCAGGCCGTGACCCCGGGGACGACCAGGGGTCCGACCCGGATGGACCGGTCGCCCGTGCGCACGAGCAGGTGCGGGAGGTCGTGACGGGTCCACGCCGACGACACACCGGGGTCGAGCGCGAGACCGCCCACGAGCACACCGACCACCCGCCCCGGGTTCCACCCGTGCGGATCGTCGGGATCGGGGACGACGACGGACAGTCCCTCGGCGTGCAGCAGCCGACCGATGTCGTCGCGCACGGCGCCCCGACCGGCGAGGAGCACCCCGACCTCGGCCGTGCGGTCGTCGTGCGGGGCCTCGAGCGCGGGCCGGAGCCGATCGACCAGTGACTCCGCCTCGAGGCGGTCGCCTCCGGTGTGGGCGAGCACCGCCGAGACGCCGCCGTCGCCCAGCCCGCCCGCCACGGCCCAGACGAACGCCTCCTCGGTGGGCGTGACGTCGTGCAGGATGACGCTCACCCGTTCGACGCCGATCTGCAGGGTCGTCGGGTCGCGCCAGACGACCGAGGTGGCGGGGGCGAACCGGAGGGGGAGCGGGTTGGGCATCCGACGATCATGTCGGCCGACGACGCCCCGGGGGAGGTTCTCCACAGGGGGCGCCGCGCTCCGATCGGGTCAGCGTTCGGGGGAGGGACCCGGTTCGTCGGCCGAGCCGTCCTCGGCCTCGCGGGGGCGGTCGTCGGACGTGTCGTTCAGGAGGTCCTCGATGGCGCGGTCGACGTCGTCGAGGGCAGGTTCGGTCGAGGTCAGGCGAGCCACCAGCGCCTGGGGGTCGTCGATGTCGGCGCCGGTCGGGACGATGTCGGGGTGCGACCACAGCGAGTCGCGCTGCTCCGCCCCGACCGCGTCGGTCACGGCCGCCCACAGGGCCGCCGCCTCGCGGAGGCGCCGCGGGCGGAGCTCGAGGCCCACCAGCGTGGAGAACGCGGACTCGGCGGGGCCGCCGGCCGCGCGTCGCCGTCGGACGGTCTCGGCGATGGCGCCCGACTTCGGCAGTCGCGACGTGGCCGCCGCGGTGACGACGTCGACCCAGCCCTCGATCAGGGCCAGGGTCGTCTCGAGTCGGGCCAGCGCCGCGAGCTGCTCGTCGGACTTCGGCGGGATGAGCGCACCGCTGGCCATCGCGTCGCGGAGCTCGTCGGGGCTCGACGGGTCGAAGTCGACGGCGAGGGCCTCGAGGCGCTCCGTGTCGATGGTGATGCCCTGGGCGAACTCGCGGATGGACGAGATCAGGTGCAGACGGAGCCAGCGAGCGTGACGGAACAGCCGCGCGTGGGCCAGCTCGCGGACCGCGAGGTAGATCTGGATCTGATCGGCCTCGATGTCGAGTCCCTCGCCGAACGACGCGACGTTCTGCGGGACGAGCGCGGCCTGCTGGTCGTCGAGGAGCGGGATGCCGACGTCGCCGCCGGAGACCACCTCGGTGGAGAGCTGGCCGACGACCTGCCCCAGCTGCATCGCGAACAGGGTGCCGCCGACGCTGCGCATGACCTGGCTGGCGCCCGCGAGGAGCGACTGCATCTCCTCCGGGGCCTGGTCCCGGAGCACGCCCGTCAACGAGTCGGCGATCGACGACGCCACGGGCTCGGCGAGCTGGCTCCAGACCGGCATCGTGAGACGAGACCACTCGGCTCGGGTCACGAGCCGCGGGCGGACGGTCAGCTCGGAGACGAACGTGACGTCGTCGAGCCACAGCGCGGCGACGTTGAAGGCCTGCTCGAGGGCGGCCTCGTCGGCGGCGGAGGCCGGGACGGCCGACTGGGTGCCCGCCGCGACGGCCTGCTCGGTCGCGACCGACCAGTCGATACCGTCGCCGCTCCGGTTGACGGCGTTCTGCAACTGGCCCATCAGCCGTGCCACGAAGGCCGGGTCGTCGGGCAGGCCCGCCACGCCGGCGAGCTGCGACGGGTCGATCTCGGAGTTGCCGGACAGGAACTGGCGCAGCATGTCGCGGAACTCGTCTTCCGGCTCTCGCTGCGAATCATCGGTCATACGAACTACGCTAACTGCTGGCCACAGGAACAGCCTGGGATTCGGCCGCCGCCCCCGGGGTCCTCGCTGCGCCCGTGGCGAACATCGAAAGGACCGACGTGGCCTTCTTCACGCCCCCGACCCGCGCCTCCGCGCCCTCCCGTCGTCCCGGCCGGATCGGCTGGTCGCTCCTGGGCGTCGCGCTCGTCGCCGGTCTCGCCCTGACCTTCCTGCCGTCGCCGTACCTGATCGAGCAGCCCGGCCCGGTCTTCGACACGCTCGGCAGCGCCGAGTACGAGGGATCGGATCAGCCGCTCATCACCGTGTCCGGCGCCGAGACCTACCCGACGGCGGGCACCCTCGACCTCCTCACGGTGAGCGTGCAGGGCAACGAGAGCGTCCGACCCAGCTGGGTCGAGGTCGTCGCCGCCTGGTTCGACCCCAGCCGCGCCGTCGTGCCGGTCGAGGCGATCTACCCCTCGGGCGTCACCAACGAGCAGGTCGACGAGCAGAACGCCGTCGACATGCAGAACTCGCAGAAGTCGGCCATCGCCGCCGCGATGATCCACGACGGCTACTCGGTGCCGAGCACGGTCACCGTGAGCCAGATCTCGGCCGGCAGCCCGGCGGAGGGCGTCCTCCGCGAAGGGGACGTCGTCACCAGCGTGAACGGCACCAGCCTCGAGGCGGACGGCGACGTCGACACGCTGAGGCGTCTCGTCGCCGAGAACGGAGTCGACAAGGCGGCCGAGATCGTGGTCGACCGCGCGGGCGCGTCCGTCACGGAGAGCGTGACCCCGCAGGAGGTGCAGAACACCCCGCTGCTCGGGGTGGGCGTCAGCGTCGACTACGACTTCCCCTTCGACGTGACGCTGAAGCTCGACCAGGTGGGCGGGCCGAGCGCCGGCATGATGTTCGCGCTCGGGATCATCGACAAGACCACCCCGGGCGAGCTCAACGGAGGCGAGAAGGTCGCCGGCACGGGGACGATCACGGCCTCCGGTCAGGTCGGGCCGATCGGCGGAATCCGCCAGAAGCTGTACGGGGCCCGCGACGCCGGGGCCACGGTGTTCCTCGCGCCGTCCGAGAACTGCGACGAGGTGGTCGGCAACGTGCCCGGCGGCCTGGACGTCTACTCGGTCGACACCCTCGACGACGCCGTCACGGCTCTCGAGACGGTGGCCGACGGCGGGGACACCTCGTCGCTGCCCACCTGCACGGCCGGCTGAGGGCTCCCGTCCAGCGGGCGCATAGCTGAGGGGGTCACTGTCGAACGGTCAGGTCCGGCACCTAGGATGGCGGTTCACGTACCCCTGAACCAGGAGCACACCCTTGACGTCACCTGCATCGTCGCGACCCGTCCGGCGCTCGCCCCGATTGCCCATCCTGGTCACAGTGGCGATCCTCGCCGCTCTGGTCATCGCCTTCTTCATCTTCTCGTCGCTGCTGACCGACTACATGTGGTTCGACCAGCTCGGCTTCGCGAACGTGCTGACCACCCAGTGGATCGCCTCGGCGGTGATGTTCTTCATCGGGTTCCTGGCCATGGCCGTCCCGGTCTACGTGAGCATCGACATCGCGTTCCGGTTCCGTCCGGTCTACGCCAAGCTCAACTCGCAGCTCGACCGCTACCAGCAGGTGATCGAGCCGCTCCGTCGCGTCGTGGTCCTCGGCGTCCCGATCGTCCTCGGCCTCTTCGCGGGCATCGCGTCGTCGACCAGCTGGGAGGTCGCCCTCCAGTGGCTCAACCGGACCCCGTTCGGCACGACGGACCCGCAGTTCGGGCTCGACGTCGGCTTCTACGTCTTCTCGCTGCCCTTCTTCCAGGGCGTCGTCGGGTTCGCGTCGGCCGTCGTCCTGATCTCCGGCCTCGCCGCGGTGGCCACCAGCTACCTCTACGGCGCGCTTCGCTTCACCGGGCGCGAGGTCCGCATCTCGAAGGTGGCGCGCATCCAGCTGGCCATCACGGCCGCCCTGTACCTCCTGCTGCAGGGCGTCAGCCTCTGGCTCGACCAGTACGCGACGCTCACCGACGGTGCCAACAAGCTCCTCACCGGCGCGACCTACGCCGACGACGCCGCCGGCATCCCCGGCAAGCAGATCCTGGCGCTCGCCGCGGGTCTGGTCGCCGTGCTCTTCATCGTCACCGCGATCATCGGCCGCTGGCGTCTGCCCGTGATCGGCACCGCCGCGCTGATCATCATCAGCATCATCGTCGGCGGCATCTACCCCTGGATCGTCCAGCGCTTCCAGGTCGAGCCGAGCGAGCGGACGGTCGAGGCGCCGTTCATCGAGAACAACATCCAGGCCACCCGCGAGGCCTACGGGGTCGCGGACGTCGAGGAGCAGACCTACGACGCCCAGTCCGACGCCGAGGCCGGCGCCCTGGCCGGAGACGCCGTCACGACCGCGAACATCCGCATCATCGACCCGGCGCTCGTCACGGACGCCTTCGCCCAGCTGCAGCAGTACCGCCAGTACTACAGCTTCCCGCAGCAGCTCTCGGTCGACCGCTACACGATCGACGGCAACACTCAAGACACCGTGATCGCGGTGCGCGAGCTCAACACCGACCAGCTCGGCGCCTCGGCCACCCCGTACAACACGACCTTCGTCTACACCCACGGGTACGGCGTCGTCGCGGCCTACGGCAACCAGCGCTCCGCCGACGGCCAGCCGGTGTTCCTCGAGTCGGGCATCCCGGTCACGGGCGCCCTCGGCGATGCGGACGCCTACGAGCCGCGGATCTACTTCGGCCAGGAGTCGCCCACGTACTCGATCGTCGGCGGCAACGGCGACAACGACATCGAGCTCGACTACCCGTCGGGCAGCAACGACAACGGCACCAACCAGACGACCACCTTCGACGGCGACGGCGGGCCGAAGCTCGACAGCGCGTTCAAGAAGCTGATCTACGCCATCAAGTTCCAGTCCGAGCAGATCTTCCTCTCCGACGCGGTGAACGACGAGTCGCAGATCCTCTACGACCGCGACCCGTCCGAGCGCGTGCAGAAGGTCGCGCCGTACCTCACCCTCGACAGCGCGCCGTATCCGGCCGTGGTCGACGGCAAGGTCGTGTGGATCGTCGACGGCTACACGACGACCCGCGAGTACCCCTACTCGAAGCCGCAGGCGCTGAGCGACGCGATCGCCGACACCTACACCGAGCGCCCGACCTACGCCTCGAACGAGATCAACTACATCCGCAACTCGGTCAAGGCCACGGTCGACGCCTACGACGGCTCGGTGAACCTCTACGCCTGGGACACCGAGGACCCCATCCTCAAGACCTGGCAGAAGATCTACCCGTCGACCCTGACCCCGCTGTCCGAGATGTCGGTCGATCTCATGGAGCACGTCCGCTACCCGCAGGACATGTTCAAGGTGCAGCGCGCCATCCTCGGCACGTACCACGTCACCGACTCCGACTCGTTCTACTCGAGCGACGACGCGTGGGTGACGCCGAACGAGCCGACGAGCAACGCGGCCAGCCCGCCTCTGCAGCCGCCGTACTACCTGACGCTGCAGCTGCCCGACCAGGATCCCGCCTTCTCGATCTACTCGACCTACATCCCGCAGCAGTCGGGTGAGAACGCGCGGAACGTGCTGACGGGCTATCTCGCCGCCAACGCCGACGCCGGATCGACGCCGGGCGAGGTCGCGGACAGCTACGGCGAGCTGACGCTGCTCACGCTGCCCCGCACGGACACCCTGCCGGGGCCCGGACAGGTGCAGAACAACTTCAACACCGACACCGCGGTGGCGAACCAGCTGGCCCTCCTGACCCGTGGCGACACGAGCGTCGTGCGAGGCAATCTGTTGACCCTCCCCGTCGGCGGCGGTCTGCTCTACGTCCAGCCGATCTACGTCACGTCGAACTCCGAGACGTCCTACCCGGTGCTGCAGCGCATCCTCGTGTCGTTCGGCGACCAGATCGCGTTCGAGGACACCCTCGACGGTGCGCTCGACGCCCTGTTCGGAGGCAACTCGGGGGCGACGGCCGGCGACAACGGCGTGCCCTCGACGGGCGACGGCACCGGCGACACGGGTGGCGACACCGGCGACACCGGTGGCGACACCGGCGCGACCGACCCGGGGACGGGGACCGGCACGACCAATGCGGCCCTCGACCAGGCCCTGGCCGACGCTCAGGCGGCGCTCGACGACCGTGCCGCGGCCTACGCCGACAACGACCTCGTCGCGGCGGCGGAGGCGGACGCCCGTCTCCAGACCGCCCTCGAGGACGCGGTCGCCGCCAGCGGCGAGTAACGCCCGAGCACGACGCGAGACCCCCACCCGAGATGCTCGGGTGGGGGTCTCGTCGTTCGTCGGCCGGGCTCGATTGGACGACGGCCAGAACCCGTGCTAGTGTTTCTTCTTGTGCCGCGGGGTGGAGCAGTTCGGTAGCTCGCTGGGCTCATAACCCAGAGGTCGTAGGTTCAAATCCTGCCCCCGCAACAGAAGAAGAAAAGCCCTGGTCTCTGACCAGGGCTTTTCTGCGTTTACAGCGTGTGCGCGGCGTGCCAGGCTGACGGCATGCCCCGTCTCCGAGTCATCGTCGCCCCCGATTCGTTCAAGGGGTCGGCGTCGGCGACCGTGGTCGCGGCGGCCATCGCTCGCGGATGGCGAGAGACCCGCCCGCAGGACGACGTGACCGAGGTGCCGATGGCCGACGGCGGCGAGGGCACGCTCGACGCCTTCGAGGTCGGCGTCGTCGGGGCGGAACGACGGTTCGTCGACGTGCCCGGCCCCGACGGGCGTCCGGTCCGGGCGCCGTGGCTCATGCTGCCGGGCGGCACGGCCGTCGTCGAGCTGGCCGCCGCGAGCGGCCTGCAGCTGATGTCGTCCCCGGCACCCTACGAGGCTCATACGCGGGGGGTGGGCCGAGTCGTCGCCACCGCTCTCGACGCCGGTGCCACGCGGATCGTGATCGGCCTCGGCGGCAGCGCCTCCACCGACGCGGGGGCGGGGCTCCTCTCGGAACTCGGGGCGCGCCTCCTCGACTCGGTCGGCGACGTCGTGGTCGACGGGGCCCACGGGGTCGCCGCGGCCGCCCGGCTCGACCTGACGCGGATGCGCCCGCTGCCGCCCCGAGGCGCGACGGTGCTCTCAGACGTCGTCAACCCGCTCTTCGGCCCGCGCGGTGCGGCGTTCGTCTTCGGCCCTCAGAAGGGCGCCTCGATCGACGACGTCCTCGCCCTCGACAGCGGGCTCGAGCACGTCGCCGACCTCGTGGCCGTGGATCCCCGGACCCCCGGTGCCGGCGCCGCGGGCGGGACGGGGTTCGCCCTCCTGGCCTGGGGCGCCTCGCTCGTGTCGGGGGCGGAGGCCGTGGCGGCGCTGGTCGGGTTGGACGACGTCGTCGCCGGTGCGGACGTCGTCGTCACGGGGGAGGGGCGGTTCGACGATCAGACCGCCGACGGCAAGGTGGTGTCGTTCGTCGTGGGGCTCGCGGATCGTGCGGGCGTGCCGACCATGCTGGTGGCCGGTTCCGTCGAGGCTCCGACCGACGGGTTCGCCGCCGTCGTCTCGACCACGGAGCTGGCGGGAGGCGCGGAGGCGTCGCGCGCCGGGGCCGCCTCCTGGGCGGAGCGCGCCGGTGCCGAGCTCGCCCGGCGTCAGACGCTCAGCGAGGCCAGCTGAGACGCGGCTCGCTCGAGGACGTCCGTGCGCTTGCAGAACGCGAACCGGACCAGCGAGGAGTACTCGGCGGCGAGGCCGGATCGGCAGAAGGCGCTGATCGGGACGCCGACCACTCCCGCGAGTCCGGGCAGCCTGCGGCACAGGTCGGCGGCGTCGTGGTGGCCGAGCGGGGCGGCGTCGGCCACGACGAAGTACGAGCCGCGCGAGTCGCGCACGTCGAACCCCGCGGCGGCGAGCCCGGTGGAGAGGAGGTCCCGTCGGCGCTGCAGGTCGGCGGCGGAGGCCGCGAAGTGGTCGTCGGGCAGCCGGAGCCCGGCCGCGATGGCGGGCTGGAAGACGGACCCGTTGACGTAGGTCAGGAACTGCTTGACGGTGAGGATCCTCGACACGAGGTCCGCCGGGCCCGAGAGCCAGCCGATCTTCCAGCCCGTGGCGCTGAACGTCTTGCCGCCGCTCGAGATCGTGACGGTGCGTTCCGCCGCGCCGGGCAGAGTCGAGATCGGGGTGTGGACGCGCCCGTCGAACAGCAGGTGCTCGTAGACCTCGTCGGTGACGATCGTCGCGTCGAACTCGTGAGCGAGCTCGACGACCAGGCGCCGCGTCTCGTCGTCGAGCACGGTGCCGGTGGGGTTGTGCGGGTCGTTCACCAGCACGACCCTCGTCCTGGGCGAGAACGCCGCCCGGAGTTCGTCCGGGTCGGGCCGGAAGTCGGGACCCCTCAGCGGGACGGTCCGGTGCCTCCCGCCGGCGAGACCGACGAGCGCGCCGTAGGCGTCGTAGAACGGCTCGAAGGTCACCACCTCGTCGCCGACGTCCACGAGGGCGAGCAGCGTGGCCGCCAGGGCCTCGGTCGCTCCGGCCGTCACGAGGACCTCGCGCTCCGGGTCGAGGCCGATGCCGTAGAAGCGCGCCTGGTGCTCGGCGACGGCCTCGAGCAGCACCGGCATGCCTCGTCCGGGCGGGTACTGGTTCAGGCCGCCGTACAGGGCGTCCCGGGCGGCGTCGAGCACCGGGGCGGGGGGATCGTCGTCGGGGAACCCCTGACCGAGGTTGATCGCGCCCGTCCGGGCGGCGAGGGCCGACATCTCGGCGAAGATCGTCGGGGCGAGACGTCCGGCGTCGTCGAGCAGCATGGCACCGCGGGCGGTGCGCTCCCAGGGGGCGGGGGTGGTCATGGGTCCTCACCGTAGCCCGCCCGGGCGCGGGGCCCCGCACCACGTCGGACCACGATCCCAGCCGCCGCATAAGCTGGGCCCAGCCCGCTCACAGGTCCGCCAAATGCTCTGCACATGTGGAGAGACCAGGCTGATCGGGCTTGAAAGGAGCACCCGCCCATGAACGAGAACCCCCGAGGCGCCGACGACGCCGACGACACGACTCGCGGACACCACGACCGTGACGCGGCACGAGACGATGCGTCGACGCGCTCCGATCAGGCGCCCGAGGGCGGGGTCACGTTCGGCGCGCCCCCGCTGCCCGGAAGCTCGCCTCGACCGCTCGGCGACGAGTCCGTCACCGCACCGCAGCCGTACGCCGCCGGCGAGCACCCCTCTCACGACGCCTACGGTCGATCCGAGGGCGGCTATGAGCAGCAGGGGCAGCAGGGGCAGTACCCGGGTCACGCTCCGTACGGTCAGGGCGACCAGGCCGGCTACGGCTACGGCGCTCCGGACGGCCAGGCGGGGCAGGGCGGTTACGCCGCTCCGGGCAGCTACGCCGCTCCGGGAAGCTACGCCGCTCCGGGCAGCTACGCCGCTCCGGGCAGCTACGCCGCGCCTCCCCAGTACGCCGAGGCCGGCGCGTACCCGGCTGCAGGCCAGCAGTACGACCCGCAGAACCCGTACGGCAGCACCGCGGCCTGGAGCGCGCCGGCTGCCCCGCAGAAGAACAAGCGGCGTGGCGGCGTCGGCGTCCTCGCGGCCACGCTCGCCGTCGGCCTGATCGCCGGCGGTGCGGCGGGCGGCGCCATCGGCGGCGCCGTCGCGGAGAACAGCGCCGGCTCGTCGAGCGCGGCCGGTCCGGCACGCGACCTGACCGTCAACGACTACGACGACGCGACCGTCGTGACCGCCGTGGCCGCCAAGGCGACGAAGTCCGTCGTGACCATCAACGTGGCCTCCGGCTCGTCGGGCGGCACGGGGTCCGGCGTGATCCTCTCCGACGACGGCTACATCGTCACGAACACCCACGTGGTGACCCTCGACGGCGCGAGCGCCTCGGGCACGGTCAGCGTCACGATGAGCGACGGCAGCATCCTCCCGGCCGAGGTCGTGGGTCTCGACCCCGTCGTCGACCTCGCCGTGCTCAAGGTCGACGCGACCGACCTCACGCCCATCGAGTTCGCCGACTCGTCCAAGCTGAACGTCGGCGACACCGCCGTGGCGATCGGCGCGCCGCTCGGTCTGTCGAACACGGTCACGGACGGCATCGTCTCGACCCTGAACCGCAGCATCACCGTCCAGTCGTCGGCGGCTCCGTCGGACGGCTCGGACCAGGGCGACTCGAACGACAACAACGGACAGGGGCCGTTCTCGTTCAACAACGGCGACGGGACCCAGCAGAACCAGGCGAGCAGCGTCATCTCGCTGCCGGTCATCCAGACCGACGCGTCGATCAACCCGGGCAACTCGGGTGGCGCCCTGCTCGACTCCGAGGGCAAGCTGATCGGCCTCAACGTCGCCATCGCGAGCTCGGGCGACTCGTCGGGCAGCATCGGCGTCGGGTTCTCGATCCCGTCGAACCTCGTCGAGCGGGTGTCGAAGGAGATCCGTGCGAACGGGTCCGCCTCGCACGGACTGCTGGGCGCCAGCGTGGACGACGCGACGAGCGACACGGCGGCCACCCAGGTGGGCGCCCTGATCGTCCAGATCAGTCAGGGAGGCGCGGCGCAGGCGGCCGGGCTCCGTCAGGGCGACGTCATCACCGAGTTCAACGGCGTGCCGATCAGCGACCGCACCGACCTCACGGCGCAGGTGCGATTCCTGGCCGGCGGCAGCGACGCGAAGCTGACCTACGTCCGCGACGGGAACACCGGCACCGCGGACGTCACGCTCGACACCCTCACCACCTAGGGACTGATCACCATCCACCCGCGGGCGGGTCGGGGCGCACGTCGCCCCGA
>NZ_BJUV01000009.1 GCF_007988805.1 Frigoribacterium faeni
GGGCATGGTGAGTGAGGCGCCTGACCCGGCCCCCGGTGGTGGGTCGCCGCTCCTGTTCCGCGGCCCCGCTCCCCCGGACACGACGAAACCCGTGACCGACGGGCGGTCACGGGTTTCGTGGTGATGGGGGCTGACGAGCGATCAGGATCGGACGGTCACACCGGCCAGCGTCTTCTTGCCCCGACGGAGGACGACGAGCCCCCCGGCGAGCATGGTGTCGGCCACGGGCGAGTCGCCGTCGGTCACTCTCGCGTTGTTCACGTAGACCCCGCCTTCGCCGGCCGCCCGGCGGGCCGCCCCGAGCGACGCGACGAGTCCGGTGTCGACGAGCGCCTGCGCCACGGTCGTGGTCGTCGTCGCCTCGGCCGACGGGAGCTCCGCCACGGCGCTCCGCAGCGTGGACTCGTCGAGCGAGTCGAGATCGCCGTTGCCGAACAGAGCGCCGGCGGCATCGATGGCCGACCGGGTCGAGGAGTCTCCGTGCACGAGACGGGTGACCTCCCAGGCCAGGGTGCGCTGCGCCTCCCTGGTGAACGGGGTCTCGGCCACGACCGACTCGAGCCGCTCGATCTCGCCGCGGTCGAGGAAGGTGAAGACCTTCAGGCGCGACACGACGTCGGCGTCGTCCGTGTTCAGCCAGAACTGGTACATCGCGTAGGGGCTGGTGAGCTCGGGGTCGAGCCACACCGCGTTGCCCTCGCTCTTGCCGAACTTCGTGCCGTCGCTGTTGGTGATCAGCGGGGTTCCGATGGCGTGGACGGACACGCCCTCGGTCCGGCGGATCAGGTCGGTGCCGCTGGTGAGGTTGCCCCACTGATCGCTGCCTCCGGTCTGGAGGACGCACTCGTACTGGCGGAACAGCTCCCGGTAGTCGAGCCCCTGGAGGATCTGGTAGCTGAACTCGGTGTAGCTGATGCCGGCGTCGGAGTTGAGGCGGGCGCTGACCGCGTCCTTCTTGAGCATCGTGTTGACGCGGAAGTTCTTGCCGATGTCGCGCAGGAACTCGATGGCGCTCAACGGCGACGTCCAGTCGAGATTGTTCACGACCCGAAGACCGTTGTCGCCCTCGGCGGAGAGGAACTTCTCGACGTGCACCCGGATGCTCTCGACCCATTCGGCCGTCTGCTCGGGGGTCTTGAGGACGCGCTCGGCGGTCGGTCGAGGATCGCCGATCAGACCGGTCGAGCCGCCGACGAGTCCGAGAGGACGGTGGCCTGCGAGCTGCAGACGCCGCATCGTCAGGAGCTGGACCAGGTTGCCGAGGTGCAGGCTCGGAGCCGTCGGATCGAAGCCGCAGTAGTACGTGATCGGCGGGCCGGCGAGGAGGGATTTCAGAGCATCGGCATCCGTCGAGACGTGCACGAGGCCGCGCCAGTTCAGTTCGTCCCACACGTCGTCGAACGTGGGGTCGTTCCGTTGGCCGGCCAGGACGTCCGCGGTCGTTTCACTGGTCACCCGAGAACGGTACCAGCGTCAGCCCGATCGCCCCGCCCGGCGGACGGCCGGGCGGTACGACGAGACCGTCGGATCGTCCGTGATCCAGAACCGCCAGGGGAAGTCGGCGCCACCGGCCTCTCCCGCGACGCCGACCCGAGGCCCCGCCGACACCGCCCCGACGGGGGTCTCGGGCAGGGTCAGGGCGATCCGGCCCGCACCCAGGTGCGAACCGTCGTCGGCGAGGTCGATTCCGAGCGCCGACCCGAGCCTCCCCGGCCCCCTCGCGAGATCGCGGTCGTCCCGCGACGTCGGCCTCCGCGATCGAGCCGTCTCCAGGCCGCCGACCACGGCGCCGGCCCTGAGCAGGACGCCGGACCCCTCGCCCGCGGGACCGCACACGAGGTTGACGCACCGGTGGATCCCGTACGACAGGTACACGTACACGGTGCCGGCCCCGCCGAACATGCTCGCGTTCCGGGCGGTCGGTCCGCGGTGCGCATGCGAACCCGGGTCGGCGCCCTCACCGAGATAGGCCTCGACCTCGGTCAGTCTCAGCGAGACCCCGCCGACACGCAGAACGGCCCCGAGGAGGCGCGGTGCCACCTCGAGGGCCGTTCCCGACAGCAGACGCATCGCATCGCCGGGCGTGGTCTCGGTCACGGGACTAGAAGAAGTCCTGCCCGGTCGTGATCACGATCACGACGACGGCCACCAGCACGACGACGCTGACCGCGACGACGATCGGCAGCAGCCACGGCCGCCGCACGGGCGGGGTCGGTCGGCGGTCGGTCACGACGCCCTCGGCGCGAGGTCGCGGACCAGCCCGGCCGTGCGCTCGGTGAGCGCCGCCAGCTGTTCGGCGACGCGCTCGGGCGCGGTGCCGCCCGCGCCGTCGCGACTCGCGATCGAGCCCTCGACCGTCAGGACCGGACGGATGTCCGGTGTGAGGTGAGGCGACACTGCGGCGTACTGCTCGTCGGTCGGCTCGTCGAGCTCCAGACCGTTCTGCTCGCAGAACCGGACCAGCTCGCCGCTGATCTCGTGGGCGTCCCGGAACGTGACGCCCTGCCGGACGAGCCACTCGGCCACGTCGGTCGCCAGCGAGAAGCCCTGCGGTGCGAGCTCGGCCATCCGCTTCTCGTCGAACTGGAGCGTGGCGACCAGGCCGGTGAAGGCGGGCAGGAGCACCTCGAGCTGCGTGACCGAGTCGAAGACCGGCTCCTTGTCCTCCTGGAGGTCCCGGTTGTAGGCGAGGGGCAGGCCCTTGAGCGTCGCCAGGAGACCGGTGAGGTTGCCGATGAGCCGCCCCGACTTGCCGCGCGCGAGCTCGGCGATGTCGGGGTTCTTCTTCTGCGGCATGATCGACGACCCGGTCGAGAACGCGTCGTGCAACCGGACGAAACCGAACTCGCGCGTCGACCAGAGGATGATCTCCTCCGACAGGCGCGAGAGGTCGATGCCGATCGACGCGGCGACGAAGGCGAACTCGGCGACGACGTCGCGACTGGCCGTCGCGTCGATCGAGTTCTCGGTCGTGCGGTCGAAACCGAGGTCGGTGGCGACCTGCACGGGATCGAGCCCGAGCGAGCTGCCCGCCAGGGCGCCGGCGCCGTAGGGCGACGCGGAGGCACGGTGCGACCAGTCGCGGAGCCTCTCGAGATCGCGGACCAACGGCCAGGCGTGAGCGAGCAGGTGATGCGCCACCAGCACCGGCTGCGCGTGCTGCAGGTGGGTGCGACCCGGCATCACCGCGCGGGGGTGCGCGGTGGCCTGGGCGGCGATCGCGTCGACGAGGTCGACCACGTGCCGAGCGATGACCGTCGCGTGATCGCGGAGGTAGAGCCGGACGAGCGTGGCGATCTGGTCGTTGCGGCTGCGGCCGGCGCGCAGCTTGCCGCCGAGCTCGACCCCGGCGATGCCGATCAGACCGCGCTCGAGCGCGGAGTGGACGTCCTCGTCGGACTCGGCGGCGACGAAGCGGCCGTCCGCGACGTCCGACTCCAGCCGGTCGAGAGCCGCGATCATGGCATCGAGCTCGGTGTCGTCGAGGTAGCCGGCCGTCGCCAGCGCCCGGGCGTGAGCCCGAGACCCGGCGATGTCGTACGGAGCCAGCTGCCAGTCGAACTGGGTCGACTTGCTGAGCGCGGCGAGCTCGGCGGACGGCCCGGAGGCGAAGCGGCCGCCCCAGAGGGCGCCCGCCTCGCCTGCGCGCTGGTTCGGCGTCGTCGCGTCGGCCACTACTGCTGGGCCAGGTCGCGGCGGGCCGAGATCTTGCTCGGCAGCGACCAGATCTCGATGAAGCCCTTGGACAGCGACTGGTCGAAGGTGTCGCCGGTGTCGTAGGTCGCCAGGTCGAAGTCGTAGAGGCTGGCGTCGCTCTTCTGGCCGGTGACGACGGCGCGGCCGCCCTGCAGCTTGAGCCGGATGTCTCCCGAGACGTATTTCTGGGTGTCGTCGATGAAGACGTCGAGCGACCGCTTGAGACCCGAGAACCAGAGACCGTCGTAGACGAGGTTCGACCACTCGGCCTCGACCCCGCGCTTGTATCGACCGAGGTCGCGCTCGATGGTCAGCGCCTCGAGCGCCTCGTGCGCCTGGATCAGGGCGATCGCGCCGGGGGCCTCGTAGACCTCGCGGCTCTTGATGCCGACGAGGCGGTCCTCGACCACGTCGATGCGGCCCACGCCGTGAGCGCCGGCGAGCTCGTTCATCTTCTCGACGATGCCGAGCGGCGTGTACGCCACGCCGTCGATGGCGATCGGGACGCCTGCCTGGAACGTGATGACGACCTCGTCGGCGTCCTTGATGACCGCCGGGTCCTGCGTGTACTCGTAGAGGTCCTCGATGGGCGGGTTCCACGGGTCTTCGAGGAACCCGGTCTCGACCGCGCGGCCCCAGACGTTCTTGTCGATCGAATACGGGTTCGCCGCACTCTGCCGGATGGGCAGGTTGTGCTGCTCGGCGTAGACGATCGCCTTGTCGCGGGTCAGGGCGAGGTCGCGGACCGGAGCGATGCTCGTGAGGTCGGGAGCCAGGGCGGCGACGGCCGCCTCGAACCGGACCTGGTCGTTGCCCTTGCCGGTGCAGCCGTGGGCCACGCTGTCGGCTCCGAGCTCCTTCGCGACGCGGGCGAGGTGCCGGGCGATCAACGGACGGCTGAGAGCGCTCACCAGCGGGTAGGTCTTCTGGTACATCGCGTTGGCCTTGAGGGCCGGCATCAGGTAGTCGCGGCCGAACTCCTCCTTGGCGTCGACGACGACCGACTCGACCGCGCCGCAGTCGAGTGCGCGCTGGCGGATGTCGTTCATGTCCTCACCGCCCTGTCCGACGTCGACGGCCAGGGCCACGACCTCCTTGCCGGTGGCATCGGCCAACCAGCCGATGCCGACCGAGGTGTCCAGACCTCCCGAGTATGCGAGGACGACGCGTTCCGCCATGGTTCTCCTAAGTTCGTGTGTGGGTGGGTGATGCCGGTGGCCCCGCCGGGGCCGGGCCACCGGGTCGTTCAGGATGCGGTCGTGAGCCGACCGCGACCGCTCAGTGCTCGAGCAGCCAGGTGAGCAGGGCCTTCTGGGCGTGGACGCGGTTCTCCGCCTCGTCCCAGATGACGCTGGTGGGTCCGTCGATGACGTCCGACTCGACCTCGTAGCCGCGGTCGGCGGGCAGGCAGTGCAGGAAGATGGCGTCGTCGTCGGCGTGCGCCATCAGCGCCCGGTCGACCTTGAAGCCGCCGAAGACGGCGACGCGCTCGTCCTTCTCGTCTTCCTTGCCCATCGAGACCCAGG
The DNA here is from genome assembly GCF_007988805.1 of Frigoribacterium faeni. GTDB lineage: Bacteria > Actinomycetota > Actinomycetes > Actinomycetales > Microbacteriaceae > Frigoribacterium > Frigoribacterium faeni. The sequence continues at coordinate 5,223 of NZ_BJUV01000009.1, forward strand.
TGTCGGTGACCACGACGTCGGCGCCGTCGACCGCGGTGCGGGCGTCGGTCGTGACCTGCACCGAGCCTCCGGTGGTCTCGGCGATCCGCTCGGCGTCGCGGATGACGGACTCCTCGGGCTGGAAGCCGTCGGGGGCTCCGATCCGGACGTGCATGCCTGCCGTGGCACCGGCGAGCAGGTACGACTGACCCATGTTGCAGCGGCCGTCGCCGACGAACGCCACCGTGAGACCCGCCAGGCGGCCCTTCTTCTCTCGGATGGTCTGGAGGTCGGCCAGCAGCTGGCAGGGGTGGAAGTCGTCGCTGAGCGCGTTCACGACGGGTACGGTCGTGCCGGCGGCCATCTCCTCGAGACCGGACTGCGCGTAGGTGCGCCACACGATCGCGGACACCATGCGCTCGAGGACGCGAGCGGTGTCGGACGGGGTCTCCTTCCCGCCGAGCTGGCTGTTGGCCGTCGCGATGATCAGCGGGCTGCCGCCCAGATCGGCGATGCCGACCGCGAACGAGACGCGGGTACGCGTCGAGGACTTGTCGAAGATGACGGCGACGGTCTGAGGACCCTCGAGCGGGCGGCGCGACCAGCGGTCCGCCTTGAGCTCGTCGGCCAGATCGAGGACCTCGATCAGCTCGGTGGGGCTGAGGTCGTCGTCGCGGAGGAAGTGCCGGGTCATGCGAGGCCTTTCAAGACGGAGCTGAACAGGGTGATGAACTCGTCGATCTCGGACTCGCCGACGATGAGGGGCGGCGCGAGACGGATGCTCGAGTCGTTCGGTGCGTTGATGATCAGGCCGGCCTCGAGTGCCCGGGCGTTCAGCTCGGCGGCGACGGGCTGCGTGAGACCCAGGCCGATGAGGAGCCCACGGCCCCGGATCTCGCCGATGAGCGGCGAGCCGATGGCGGCGATCGCCTCGCGCAGCTGATCGCCCCGCGCGACGGCGTTCAGGATGAGGTCGGACGCCTCGATCTCGCCGAGCACCGCATTGGCTGCGGCGGTCGCCAGCGGGTTCCCGCCGAACGTGCTGCCGTGCTGACCGGCCTCGAAGAGGTCCGACGTCTCGCCGAAGGTGACGAGTGCGCCGATCGGGACGCCGCCGGCGATCCCCTTGGCGACGGTGATGGCGTCGGGCACGATGTCGAACTGCTGGAACGCGAACCACGATCCCGTCCGGCCGACTCCGGTCTGGATCTCGTCGAGGACGAGCAGCGCTCCGTGACGGGAGGTGAGCTCGCGGGCCTTCTCGAGGAAGCCCTCGGGGAGGTCGAGCACGCCGGCCTCGCCCTTGATGGGCTCGACGAAGAGCGCGGCCACCCGGTCGTCGAACGCGGCCTCGAGAGCGGCGATCGTCGTCTCGATGTGCTCGACGCCGGCGACCATCGGCTCGAAGGGCTCGCGCAGGGCGGGCTTGCCGGTGAGGGCGAGCGAGCCCATCGTGCGTCCGTGGAACGAGTTCTGCAGCGCGAGGATGCGCGTCTTCGAGCCGTCTCCGCGGTTGAGGCGGGCGAGCTTGAACGCCGCCTCGTTCGCCTCGGCGCCGCTGTTGCCGAAGTAGACCCTGCCGCGCTCGCCCGCACCGGTGATGCGCTTGAGACGCTCGGCGAGCTCGATCTGCGGCGCGCTGGCGAAGTAGTTCGACACGTGGATCAGTGCGGCCGCCTGGGTCGCGAGGGCGTCGACCAGCACGGGGTGGGCGTGTCCGAGCGCGTTGACGGCGATGCCGCCGAGGAAGTCGAGGTAGCGCTTGCCGTCGACGTCGTGGACGTGGCAGCCTTCGCCGTGCGAGAGCATCACCGTCGGCGTGGACAGCGAGCCCATCAGCGAGTCGCCGAATCGGCGCTGCCAGGTACCGCCTTGGGTCTGGATCATGGTCACGACTGTCCTTTCGTCTCGGCGCCGGCGTGCGCGGCGGTCTTTCCGGTGGAGGTGACGACCGGGGCGCCGTAGGACGCCGCCCGATCGTCGGGGATGACCTCGGTGCCCGACCCGCGCTGGGTGAAGACCTCGAGGAGGATGGAGTGCGGGATCCGTCCGTCGATGATGGTCGCTCCCCCGACGCCGCCCACGACCGATTCGAGGCACGCCGTCATCTTCGGGATCATGCCCGACTCGAGCGACGGCAGCAGATCGGTGAGGGCGGAGACGGTGATCGCCGCGACCAGCGACTCCCGGTTCGGCCAGTCGCTGTAGAGCCCCGCGACGTCGGTCAGCATGACGAGCTTCGTCGCCTCGAGGGCGATCGCCAGGGCGCCGGCCGCGGCGTCCGCGTTCACGTTCAACGCTGAATCGGGATGATCCTCGTTGGTCGCGATCGACGAGACGACCGGGATGCGCCCCGCACGGATCTCGGTCAGGACCGAGCTGGGGTCGACCTCGGTGATGTCGCCCACGTGTCCGAGATCGAAGGTCTCGCCGTCGACGACGACTCCGCGGCGACGCCCCTCGAAGAGGGTGGACCCCTCGCCCGAGACGCCCCGGGCGAGATCGCCGTGCTCGTTGATGAGGTCGACGATCTCACGGTTGACCTCGCCGGCCAGGACGTCCCGGACGACCGAGATGGCCTCGGTGCTGGTGTAGCGGTATCCGCCGCGGAACTCGCTCGGGATGCCCGCGGCCTCGAGCGCCGCCGAGATCTGCGGCCCGCCGCCGTGCACCACCACGGGGAAGAGACCGGCGTAGCGGAGGTAGACCATGTCCTCGGCGAAGGCGCGCTTCAGGGCGTCGTCGACCATGGCGTTGCCGCCGAACTTGACGACGACGACCGTGCCGGAGAACCGCTTCAGCCAGGGCAGCGACTCGATGAGGGTGGCGGCCTTGACGGCGGCGAGCTCCTGCTCGTCGCTGTGCACCACGTCGGAGACGGCCATCAGCTGGAGTACGCGCTGTTCTCGTGCACGTAGTCGTGCGTGAGGTCGTTCGTCAGGATCGTCGCCTCGGCGTCGCCGACCTTGAGGTCGACCAGCACGTGCACGGCCCGCGGGGTGAGGTCCACGGCGTCGCTCGGCTGGTCGGGTGCACCGGCGTGACAGACCCGGACGCCGTTCATGGTCACGTCGACGTCGTACGGGTCGAACTCGGCCGAGGTCGTGCCGATGGCGGCGAGCACCCGGCCCCAGTTGGGGTCGTTGCCGAACACGGCGGCCTTGAAGAGGTTGTTCCGGGCGATGGAACGGCCGACCTCGACGGCCTCGACGTCGCTGACCGCCCCGACGACCTCGATGCGGATGTCGTGCGCGGCCCCCTCGGCGTCGGCCTGCAGCTGCTCGGCGAGGTCGGCGCAGAGCTCGGTGACGGCGGCCTGGAACGCCGCCTGGTCGGGGACGACGTCGGACTCGCCGCTGGCGAGGAGCACCACGGTGTCGTTCGTCGACATGCAGCCGTCGGAGTCGAGGCGGTCGAAGGTCACCCGCGTCGCTTCGCGGAGCGACGAGTCGAGGACCTCGGACGGCAGGTCGGCGTCGGTCGTCAGGACGACCAGCATGGTGGCGAGGCCGGGAGCCAGCATGCCCGCGCCCTTGGCCATGCCGCCGACCACCCAGCCGTCTCCGGCGACCACGGCCTGCTTGGGCTTCGTGTCGGTCGTCATGATGGCCGTGGCGGCGGCGAGACCGCCGTCGTCGTCGAGCTCCGCCGCCGCAGCGGTCGCGCCGCCGAGAACCTTGTCGCGGAAGATCTGATCGCCCACCCCGATGAGCCCGGTCGAGCAGACGACGACGTCGGTCGCCGAGATCCCGAGCGCGTCGGCCACGGTCTCGGCCGTCGCGTGGGTCGTCTGGAAGCCGAACGGACCCGTGAAGCAGTTCGCGCCTCCGGAGTTGAGGACGACCGCGTCGGCGATGCCGTCGGAGACGACCTGCTGCGACCAGAGGACGGGGTGGGCCTTGGCCCGGTTGCTGGTGAAGACGGCCGCGACCGCCTTGCGGCGACCCCGGTTCACCACGAGGGCGACGTCGGGCCTGCCGGTGCTCTTGAGGCCGGCCACGACACCGGCGGCGAGGAATCCCTGGGCTGCGGTGACGCTCACGGTGCCACTCCGTTCACGGTCAGGCCGGCGGTCTCGGGGAGGCCGAGGGCGATGTTGGCGGACTGCACGGCCGCTCCGGCCGTGCCCTTCGCCAGGTTGTCGATGGCGCTGACGACGACGAGCCGGTCGGCGTCGGAGTCGACGGCGAGCCCGATCAAGGCCGTGTTGGCGCCGACGGTGTCGGCCGTGCGGGGGAACTCGCCCTCGGGCAGCAGGTGCACGAACGGCTCGTTCGCGTAGGCGGCCTCGTACGCGGCGCGGACGTCGCCGGCGCTCACCCCCGGCTCGAGGGTGGCCGTGGAGGTCGCGAGGATGCCCCGCGACATCGGGACGAGGACGGGAGTGAAGGAGATGCTCACCTGAGCGGCACCGGCCACCCGGAGGTTCTGCTGGATCTCGGGCACGTGGCGGTGCACCCCGCCGACGCCGTAGGCCGACGCCGAGCCCATGAGCTCGCTGGCCAGCAGGTGCGGCTTCAGGGCCTTGCCCGCACCGGACGGCGCCACCGCGAGGACCGAGACCAGATCGGTGCTCTGGACGACCCCGGCGCGGATGGCCGGTGCGAGAGCGAGGGTGATCGCGGTGACGTTGCAGCCGGGAGCGGCGATGCGTCGCTCGCCGACGAGCAGGTCGCGCTGGCGGGTGCCGTCGGAGTGGACGAGCTCGGGCAGGCCGTAGGCCCAGGCGCCGTGGAACTCGCCGCCGTAGAACCGCGCCCAGGCGGTCTCGTCGGTCAGGCGGTGGTCGGCGCCGCAATCGACGACGAGCGTCTCGCGGGGCAGCTCGGCCGTGATCGCGCCCGACTTGCCGTGCGGCAGGGCGAGGAAGACGACGTCGTGGCCGAGGAGGTTGGCGGGCGTCGTCTCGACGAGAGTGAGGTGAGCGAGCGAGCGAAGCTGCGGCTGCAGCGCGATGAGGGGCTGCCCGGCGTTCTGGAACGCCGTGACGGTCCGCACCTCGAAGTCGGGATGCGCGGCGAGGAGCCGCAACAGCTCGCCGCCGGCGTAGCCGCTGGCGCCGGCGACGGCAACGGAATATGGCATGGGTCCACCCTAATGTTCGATTCGGTCGAGGATCGGGGGCGGCGACGCCGGGCGAGTGTCAGTCGCGGAGCGCCGCCCCGAATCGCTCGCCCGCCAGGCGGACGGACCCCTGCTTGGCCTCGGTCGCCTCGGCGGCCGTGAGGGTGCGGTCGTCGGCACGGAACCGGAGCGCGAAGGTGAGGGACTTGGAGTCCTCGGGCAGACCGGCCCCGCGGTAGTCGTCGACCAGTCGGACGGACTCGAGCAGCGGGCCTCCGCCGTCGCGGACGGCCGAGAGCACGTCACCCGCCGGCACCTCGACGCGGACGACCAGCGACAGGTCCTGAGTCGCTGCCGGGAAGGACGAGATGGCCGTCGGCTGGACCTCGCCGGCGGACGAGCGGAGCACCGCGTCGAGGTCGAGCTCTCCGACCGCGACGACCCGGGGCAGGTCGAGCGCCTCGGCCACGCGGGGCAGGAGCTCTCCGGCATAGCCCACGACCTGGCCGTCGACCAGGATCTCGGCCGTCCGGCCGGGGTGCAGCGAGACGTGCGACCCCTGACGGAACACGAGCATGGCGCCGGCGGCGTGCGCGGCGACCCGGAGGTCGTCGAGGACGTCGGCGAGAGACGCCGCGACGGCGGGCTGGCCGGGCTGGCGCTCGACGGACTGGCCGAGCGACAGGACGGCGACGTGACGCGGCTGGGGCGGCAGGCTCGCCTCGAGCTCGGCGAGCAGGTCGTCTCCGGGGCGCTGGGGCCCGGGAGGCACGGTGTCGGTGCCGTAGGACCGACCGGACTCCGGGAGGAAGACCGTGCCCGTCTCGAAGAGCGCCAGGTCGACGAGACCGCGCGACGCGTTGCGGCGGGCGATCTCGAGGAGGCCGGGGACCAGCGAGCGGCGGAGTTCGGGCGCGGCGACGTCGAGCGGGTTCGCCAGACGGACGGCGGGTGCCGGCGAGCCGTCGGCCGAGCCGAAGAGGGCGTTCTGCTCGTGACCGACGAACGGATAGGCCGCGACCTCGACCAGGCCGGCTGCCGCCAGCGCGGACGAGACCTGCCGACGGAGCTTCTGCTCGCGCGTCAGACCGCGACCGGGAGGCGCGACGGGGAGGACGGACGGGATCCGGTCGTACCCGGTGATCCGGGCCACCTCCTCGACGAGCGAGGCCGGGTCGACGAGGTCGGGACGCCAGGTGGGCGGTGTCACCGACCAGCCGCCGTCGATCGGGTGCACGTCGGCGCCGATGGCCGAGAGGGAGTCGGCCACCTCGGCGTCCGGGTAGTCGACGCCGATCAGCTGAGCGGCCCGACCGGCGGGCAGGACGATGGATCGCGGAGGCGTCGAGGCGTCGAGCGTCGAGCCCAGGGAGTCGATCGTTCCGCCCGCGAGCTCGACGAGGAGGTCGAGGACCCGCTGCGCGGCCGCGAGGGAGACCTGCGGATCGACGCCGCGCTCGAAGCGACGCGAGGCCTCGCTGGGGAGCTTGTGGCGACGCGCCGAGCGCGCGATCGAGACGGGGTCGAAGGTCGCCGCCTCGATGAGGACGTCGGTCGTGCCGCTGGTGATCTCCGTGCGGGCACCGCCCATGACGCCGGCCAGGCCGACCGGACCGGTCTGATCGGCGATCACGAGGTCCTCGCGGTCGAGGGTGCGCTTCTGGCCGTCGAGGGTCTCGAGCGTCTCGCCGGACGCGGCGCGGCGGACGGTGAGTCCGCCGTCGAGCCGGGCGAGGTCGTAGCCGTGGATCGGCTGCCCGAGCTCGAGCATGACGTAGTTGGTGATGTCGACGGGGAGCGAGATCGATCGGACGCCGGCGAGGCGGAGCCGCGCGGACATCCACGGAGGGGTCGACCGGCCGGCGTCGATGCCGCGGACGGTGCGCGTGACGAACGTGGTCACGGCGGCGGCCCCGCGGACGGGCGCCTCGTCGACGACCTCGACCGGGAACCCGTCCGCCGCGACGGGCGAGACGGCGTCGGCCGGGTCGCGGAACGACGCACCGGTCGCGTGCGAGTACTCGCGGGCCACGCCCCGGATGCTGAAGGCGTAACCGCGGTCGGGCGTGACGTTGATCTCGACGGCGGCCTCACCGAGACCGAGGAGGGCCACCGCGTCGGTGCCGACCTCGGGATCGAGGCCGAGGCTCGACAGCAGGAGGATGCCGTCGTGCTCGTCGCCGAGACCGAGCTCGCGGCTGGAGGCGATCATGCCGTCGGAGACGTGGCCGTAGGTCTTGCGGGCCGAGATGGGGAACGGACCGGGCAGGACGGCCCCGGGCAGCGAGACGACCACCTTGTCGCCCACGACGAAGTTGTGCGCCCCGCAGACGATGCCGCGGACGTCGTCCGGGCCGACCGCGACCTGGCACCAGTTGATCGTCTTGCCGTTCTTCTGCGGCTCGGGAGACAGCTCGAGCACCTGGCCGACGACGAGGGGCCCGGTCACCTCGCCGAGGTGGACGTCCTCTTCTTCGAACCCGACGGAGACGAGCGCGGCGTGGACGTGCTCGAGGCTCACGTCGTCGGGCAGGTCGACCCACTCGCCGAGCCAACTGAGCGGAACCCGCATCAGACCACCATCCCGAACTGCTCGCTGAACCGCACGTCGCCCTCGACCATGTCGCGCATGTCGTTGAGGTCGTTGCGGAATTGGAGGGTGCGCTCGATGCCCATGCCGAACGCGAAACCCTGGTACTCGTCGGGGTCGATGCCCGCGGCGCGGAGGACGTTGGGGTTCACCATGCCGCAGCCGCCCCATTCGACCCACCGGGCGCCGCCCTTGGCGTTCGGCTGCCAGACGTCCATCTCGGCGCTGGGCTCGGTGAACGGGAAGTAGTTGGGCCGCAGTCGGATCTGCGCGTCGGCGCCGAACATCGACCGGGCGAGGTGCTCGAGGGTGCCCCGCAGGTTGGCCATCGTCAGGCCTTTGTCGATGGCGATGCCCTCGATCTGGGTGAAGACCGGCGTATGCGTCGCGTCGAGCTCGTCGGTGCGGAAGACGCGGCCCGTGGCGACGTTGTAGACCGGCAGCTGCTTCGACAGGAGCGTGCGGATCTGCACCGGCGACGTGTGGGTGCGCAGCAGGAGGTGGTCGTCGACGGGGTCGACGAAGAAGGTGTCCTGCATGGCGCGAGCCGGGTGGTCGGCGTCGAAGTTCAGGGCGTCGAAGTTGAACCACTCGTGCTCGAGCTCGGGGCCTTCGGAGACCTCCCAGCCCATGCCGACGAAGAGGTCGAGCATCGACTCCTGCAGGAGGGCCAGCGGGTGGCGGGCTCCGACCCTCCGCCGGGTCGGCAGCGCCGTGACGTCGACGGCCTCGTCGGCCAGCCGCGCGGTCTCCTCCAGCTCGACGAGCTCGGTCTCGCGCGTCGCGACGGCCTGGTTCACCCTGCCCCTCGCCTGACCGACGAGCTTGCCCGCGGCGGCCTTCTGATCGTTCGGCAGATCGCGGAGACCGGCGTTCATGCGCGCCAGCATCGACCCGTCGCCGGTGTGCCGGGCGCGGGCGGCCTTCAGCTCGGCGACGGAGGCCGCGGTCGTGATCGCCACGAGGGCGGAGTCGACCGCGGACGCGACGGCGTCTTCGGTGATGGGGACGGTGTCTGACACGAGAACCAAGCTTAGCGATGCCGAGGAGGTGCGCCGCGCCTCCTCGGGGACCGGCGGCGGACGAGACGGCTGGGGAGGACGGAGGCGAGACTCAGGGCTGGGTCGTCTGGGAGTCGCCCGTCGTGGCGTCGATGTCCGGCCGACCGGCGGCCGCGAGGGCGCCGGGGCCGCCGAGTCCGCCACGACGCGGCTTCGTCAGGACGCCGCGCCGGCCGGTCCGTCGGTCGACGACGCGCACCACGTACGAGAACGCCAGGTTGGTCAGCAGGTAGACGACCAGCACGACCGCGAAGAGGGTGAAGGTGTAGGTGCTGCCGTACGACGTGCCGAGCCGGTTGAGCCCCACGCGCGTCAGCTCGACGTAGCCGACGATGTAGCCGAGCGAGGTGTCCTTCAGCAGGACGACGAGCTGCGCGAGGATGATCGGCAGCATCTGGCGGAACGCCTGCGGGAACTCGATGGCGAACCGGGTGCGCACGGGCGAGAGGCCGATGGCCAGCCCCGCCTCGCGCTGCCCCTTCGGCAGGGCGGCGATGCCCGAGCGGAGGGCCTCGCCGATCAGGGCGCCGTTGTAGACCGCCAGCGCGGCGACGACCGCCCAGAACGGCCCCGTCGAGAAGACGAGCAGGATGAACAGCATCATCAGCAGCACGGGCATGCCGCGGAAGAACTCGAGCACGACGGTCGTCGGGACACGCACCCAGGCGGTCCGCGCCGTCCGCAGGAACGAGAACAGCACGCCGATGACCACGGCCAGGACGGACGCGACCGCCGCGGCCTGCACGGTGGCGAGCCAGCCGCGCCCGATGTTCCGCCAGAGGTTGCGGTCGAGCAGGATGTCCCAGCGGTACGGGTCCAGCACGCTCGCGGTGACGGCGCCGTTGGCGCTGACCCGGGGGCGGCCGAGCAGGTAGACGACGTAGGCGACCAGGGCGAGGACGAGCACGACGCCGACGATCGAGATGACGCGCGACGTGCGGCGGGCCTTGGGGCCGGGAGCGTCGTAGAGGACGGAGGTGCTCATCGGAGGACTGCGACCTTCTTCTCGACCACGGCGGCGAGACGGCCGAGGGTGATGGTGACGACCAGGTAGAAGAACGCCACCGACAGGAGCACCGTGATGACGGCGTCTCCGCGGTCGTTCGCGATGAAGCGGCCGGCGGCGAACATCTCGGCGACGAAGAACCCGCCGGCGACCGAGGTGTTCTTCGTCAGGGCGATGATGACGTTGATCAGCGGAGGGATCACCATGCGGATCGCCTGCGGCATGATCACGAGCGTGAGCGTCTGGCTGAAGCCGAGGCCGATGCTGCGCGCCGCCTCGGCCTGGCCCACGGGCACGCCGTTGACGCCGGACCGGACGGCCTCGGCGACGAACGGCGAGGTGTAGAGGGTGAGGCCGATCACCGCGAGCGGGAAGTAGCCGATGCCGACGCCGAGGTACGGCAGCACGAACGCGCAGAAGAAGAGCACGAGCGTCAGCGGGATGTTGCGGATCGCCTCGGTGTAGACCGTCGCGAAGGCCCGGAACGAGCCGACCGGCGAGATGCGCATGGCGGCGATCACGAAGCCGATCACGATCGCGCCGACGCCCGACAGCGCCAGGAGCTGCAGCGTCGTGACGAAGCCGCCCCAGAAACGGGGCCAGTTGTCGGTCACGGCGTCGAAGCCGGGGATGACGTCCAAGGGGTTCACCGGGACTCCAGGTCAGAGGGCTGCCGCGGGGGCAGGAGGCGGTGGTGGGCACCGCGCGCACGGAGCGTCGCGGTGCCCACCGGGGTGGTGATCAGTACCGGTCGATGGCCGGGGGCTCGGGCGTCGGCAGGACGGCGCCGGCCGTGGCCTCCCAGAGCTCGTCCCAGGTGCCGTCGTCCTCGGCGTCCTGCAGGGTGTCGTTGATGAACATGCGGAAGTCGGTGTCGTCGAGACCCAGACCGATGCCGTAGGGCTCCTCGGTGAAGGGCGCGCCGACGACCTCGAACTCGCCCTCGTTCTGGTCGGCGAGGCCGGCCAGGATGACGTTGTCGGTGGTCACGGCCGCGACGGCGCCGGTGCGCAGGGGCTCCAGGCAGTTCGAATACGTGTCGGTCGCGATGATGTCCGTCGTGTACTCGGCGACGTTCGCCTCGCTGGTCGAGCCGCTGACCGTGCAGACGGCCTTGCCCTCGAGGTCGTCGGCGCCCTCGATGCCCTCGGGGTTGCCTTCGAGGACGAGGAGGTCCTGACCGGCCGTGTAGTACGGGCCGGCGAACGAGACGACCTCCTTGCGGGCGTCGTTGATCGTGTACGTCGCGATGACGAGGTCCACGTCGCCGTTCTGGATGAACGGCTCGCGGTTGGCGGAGACGGTCTCGACCCACTCGATGTCGCCGGCGGCGATGCCGAGCTTCGCCGCGACGAGCTTGCCGATCTCGGCGTCGAAGCCCTGGGGCACGCCCGAGCCGTCGTCGAGACCGAACAGCGGCTGGTCGAACTTGGTGCCGATGGTGATGGTGCCGGCCTCGGCGAGGCGGGCCATGGTCGTGCCGTCCTCGAAGTCGGCGACCTCTTCGACGTCGACCGAGCTCTCGGGGGCGGCCGAGTCGGTGCAGGCCGAGAGGCCGAGCACCGTGACGGCGGCTGCGGCTACGGCGACGAATCCCTTGCTGAGTCGCATTCTGTTCTCCTTGCTGTGTGACCCGAGCGCCAGGCGGCGGACGGGGGCTCCGGGGTCGCGCCTCCCGACGGAGGCGCGACGACGACGGGGTCGGTCAGTGCGTGAGGATCTTGGATAGGAAGTCGCGGGCGCGGTCGGACGAGGGCGCCGTGAAGAACTGCTCGGGCGTGCTCTCCTCCACGATCTCGCCGTCGGCCATGAACACGACGCGGTCGGCGGCCTTGCGGGCGAAGCCCATCTCGTGGGTCACGACGATCATCGTCATGCCGTCCTTCGCCAGCTGCACCATGACGTCGAGCACCTCGGTGATCATCTCCGGGTCGAGCGCGCTCGTCGGCTCGTCGAGCAGCATGACCTTCGGGTCCATCGCGAGGGCGCGGGCGATGGCGACGCGCTGCTGCTGACCGCCGGAGAGCTGCGATGGCATCTTCTGGGCCTGGTTGGCGACCCCGACGCGCTCGAGCAGCTCCATGGCGCGCTTCTCGGCCTCGGCCTTGCTGCGCTTGCGCACCTTGATCTGGCCGAGCGTCACGTTCTCGAGGACGGTCTTGTGCGAGAACAGGTTGAAGCTCTGGAACACCATGCCGACGTCGGCGCGCAGCCGGGCGAGCTCGGAGCCCTCCTCGGGGAGGCGCGTGCCGTCGATGGAGATGACCCCGTCGTCGATGGTCTCGAGACGGTTGATCGCACGGCACAGGGTCGACTTGCCGGAACCGCTGGGACCGATGACCACGACCACCTCACCCCGGGTGACGGTCGTCGTGATGTCCTTCAGAACGTGCAGTTCACCGAAGTGCTTGTTGACGTGGTCGACGACGACGAGGGGTTCCATGCGTCCACACAAACAGCTGGGTCTGGTGCACGCAAACTCACAGCGGATTCGTAACAGAACCGAAACGACGCGTCCGGTCCCCTGAGGAGCCGATCCGCGCCTCCTCGGTCGTCAGCTGCGGTGGGCGAACGCGCTCTCGTACAGGCAGACCGAGGCGGCGGTGGAGAGGTTCATCGATTCGGCGTGACCGTAGATGGGGACGACCACGGCGCGGTCCGCCAGAGCGAGGTCGTCGTCCGTGAGACCGCGCGCCTCGTTGCCGAACAGCCAGGCGGTCGGAGCGGCGAGGACGCCCTCGACCCGGGCGTCGAGCAGGTCGTCGCCCTTGACGTCGGCGGCCAGCACCTGGATGCCCGCCTCGGCGCACCGGGCGACGACACCGGCGAGATCGATCCCCACGGCGACGGGGACGTGGAACAGCGAGCCCGTGGTCGCCCGCACCACCTTCGGGTTGTAGAGGTCGACGCTGCGGCCGGTCATGATGACCGCGTCGGCGCCGGCCGAATCGGCGGCCCGGATGATCGTGCCCGCGTTGCCCGGGTCGCGCACCTCCTCGAGGATCGCGATCAGACGGGGCCCGCCGTCGCCGGTGTCGGCGAAGACGTCCTTGACCGCGGTCGGGAACTGCCGGCACACCGCGACGATCCCCTGGGGGGTCACGGTGTCGGCCATCGCCGCGATGACGGCCTCGCTGACGAACTCGATGTCGAGGTCGGCCTCGCGGGCGGCCTCGGCGACCTGCGGGTGACGCTCGAGCGCGGTCGGCGTGACGAAGAGGTCGACGAGCAGCTCGGGGCGGAACGCGAGCGCCTCGCTGACCGACTGGGGCCCCTCGAGGAGGAACAGCCCGGTCTCGGTGCGCGCGTCGCCCTTGGCCAGCTTGGCCACCGCCCGGACTCGGGGCGAACGGGGGTTGTCGAGGAGGGAGGAGCTCATCCGTTCACTATGCCGCACGGGGGCGCGCAGTCCGGGGCCCGCGCCGTGGCGGGCGGGTTAACGACGACGACCCGGGCGGCGGGGCCGTCCGGGTCGTCGAGGTGGTGCGGGGTGGATCGCTGTTACGCAGCGGCCTTGGGGGCCGACGTGTCGGCGGGCAGCGCGGCCTTCGCGGTGGCGACGAGGCCGGCGAAGGTGGCGGGCTCGTTGACGGCCAGCTCGGCCAGGATGCGACGGTCGACCTCGACGCCGGCCAGGGACAGGCCCTGGATCAGACGGTTGTAGGTGAGGCCGTTCTGACGCGACGCGGCGTTGATGCGCTGGATCCACAGGCGACGGAACTCACCCTTGCGGGCACGACGGTCACGGTACGAGTAGACGAGCGAGTGGGTGACCTGCTCCTTGGCCTTGCGGTACAGGCGCGAACGCTGACCGCGGTAACCCTCGGCGCGCTCGAGGACGACGCGACGCTTCTTGGCGGCGTTGACCGCTCTCTTGACTCTTGCCATTTTCTTGTTCCTCTACGTTCGTGTCAGCGGTCAGTGACCGAGAAGCTTCTTGGCGACCTTGGCGTCGGCGGGGGCGAGCACCTGGTCCTGGTTCAGGCGAGCCTTGCGCTTGGCGCTCTTCACCTCGAGGTTGTGGCGCATGCCGGCCTGCTGCTTCATGATCTTGCCGGATCCGGTGACCTTGAAGCGCTTCTTGGCGCCGGAGTGGGTCTTCTGCTTGGGCATGTCTTACTTACTTTCTTCTGTCGGTCGTTCGGCCGGTGCGTCGGCCGGGACCTCGTCGGACGTCGGGTGCTTCGGCGCCTTGTTGGCCGCCTTGCGAGCTTCTGCCTCGGCCTTGGCCTCGGACTTGTTCTTGTGGGGGCCGATCACCATGACCATGTTGCGGCCGTCGATGGTCGGGGTCGACTCGACGCTGCCCCACTCGGAGACGTCTTCGGCGAAGCGCTGCAGGAGGCGGACACCCTGGTCGGGTCGTGACTGCTCACGACCACGGAACAGGATCATGGCCTTGACCTTGTCGCCGCCCTGGAGGAAGCCCTCGGCGCGCTTGCGCTTGGTCTCGTAGTCGTGCTTATCGATCTTCAGGCGGAAACGGACCTCTTTCAGGATCGTGTTCGCCTGGTTGCGACGCGCTTCCTTCGCCTTCTGCGCGGCCTCGTACTTGAACTTTCCGTGATCCATGATCTTGGCCACGGGAGGCTTCGAGTTGGGGGCCACCTCGACCAGGTCGAGCTCGGCCTCTGCCGCGAGACGCAGGGCCATGGCGATGGGGACGACACCGACCTGTTCTCCGCCAGGTCCGACGAGGCGGACCTCGGGGACGCGAATACGGTCGTTCGTACGGGGATCGCTGATGCGGAGCTCCTCTGTCGTTGCTTCGTCACCCGCCGGACCGGTGGTCTCGGCAGGGAAAGAGGAGGTTCGCGACACCATGCCCCGGCCGAACAGGTCTGCTCGGACGGTGCGACAGCTCGTCGCTGCACCCTGGCTGCCTGCCCTCGGAGAGGATCGGCGGGGTGCCAACAACCCGGTAACCTAATCGAACGGTCAAGCGCGGGTGGGAGAATCTCCACTTTCGCACCGAAGCAGATGCTTCGGAGCCTGGACGAGCTTAGCAGAGGATCTTCACGTGAGCCACACCCCCGACGACAACCCGACCGGCGCCTCCTTCACCGATGGCCCCGGCGACGAGGTCCGCGACATCGCCGACGTCAACGCGGTCGAGGTGATCAACACCGTGGCCGTCCACCTGATGAGCGCCGCGGCCGTCAAGGTCGGGCTCGCCGACGACCCCCGAGCCCAGACCGACCTCGACGAGGCGCGCAAGCTGATCACCTCGCTGGCCGGCCTGATCACGGCCAGCGCCCCGGAGATCGGCGACCAGCACGCCCGGGCCCTCCGCGACGGCCTGCGCTCGTTGCAGCTCGCGTTCCGCGAGGCCTCGGCGTTCCCCGACCCGATCGGTCAGGGACCGGGCGAGAAGTGGACCGGTCCCGTCAACTGACCCGCCCTCGGGGTCCCCGGTCGGTCCGCCGCGCGGGTGTGGCCTCCGCGATCCTGTCGTCTAGACGGACACGACCTTGACGGCCATGCTGTCGACGCGGTCGGCGATGACGGCGTCGGCCGACCAGGCTGCCTGCAGTCGCCCGAGCAACGCGGTGAGCCCGTCGCGGTCGAGCCCTGGACGGACGCCCAGCTGCACGACGATCTCGGGCCCGCCCAGCCGGGCCGCCTCGTAGCCGGGGGCGATGACCAACCCGACCAGCGCCTCCTCGGCTGCGGACCCGTCGAGGAAGGCTCGCAGCACGGCCTCGTCGGCGTGGCTCGGCACCCACGGGAGGTCCTGCGCCACGGCCCACACGGCCGGACGTCGCAACGCGAACGCCGTCGGCGAGCCGGGATCGAGCATCAGCCGGTCGGTCGACTCCGCCGCGGCCGCGAGGGCTATCCGCCGTGCGTCGGCGGGGACGGGACGAGCCGTCGGGCTCCACGCCGCGAGGGTCGCGACCGAGGTGAAGGCGGGCAGCACGTCGCGGCCGTCGGGGCCGGCCACGGTCACGATCGAGAGCTCCTGGGTCTTGTCGACCCGTCGTCCGTTCTCGTCGAGCCCCTCCTCCCCTGCCACCGCGACGAGCGGCACGAGCAGGCGCGCCGGCCTCAGGGCGTCGACCACGGCGTCTTCGCCCAGCTCTCCCGCATGGAACCGCTGGAGGGCCTCGAGGAGGCGCGGGTCGGCCGAGCCGTCATCACCCGCGTAGGCGGTGTCGTGATGCTGGAACGTCCGCCCCGCCCACGGGTGGCCCGCGCTGTCGGAACCCGTCGGGGTCATCAGTCGGAGGCGACGTCGAGGGCCGCGGCGAGGGTGAACGCCCCCGAGTAGAGAGCCTTGCCGACGATGGCGCCCTCGAGGCCCTGGGGAACGAGCTCGCGCAGGGCGACGAGGTCGTCGAGGCTCGAGATGCCGCCCGACGCGATGACGGGACGCTCGGTGCGGTCCATCACCTGGCGGAGCAGGTCGACGTTCGGACCCTGGAGCGTGCCGTCCTTCGTCACGTCGGTCACGACGTAGCGGGCGCAGCCGGCCTCCTCCAGGCGAGCGAGGACCGTCCAGAGATCGCCGCCCTCCTCGGTCCAGCCACGGGCGGCCAGGGTGGTGCCCCGCACGTCGAGGCCCACGGCGACCGCCTCGCCGTACTCGGCGATCACGTGGGCGGCCCACTCGGGGTTCTCGAGGGCGGCCGTGCCGAGGTTGATCCGCTTCACGCCGGTTCCGAGCGCATCCTCGAGGGATCGGTCGTCTCGGATGCCGCCGCTCAGCTCGACGTTGATGCCCTTGACCTGCTTGATGACCTTCTTGATCACACCGCGGTTGTCGCCCCGCCCGAACGCGGCGTCGAGGTCGACCAGGTGCAGCCACTCGGCGCCCTGGTTCTTCCAGTCGTCGGCGGCCGCGACCGGGTCGCCGTAGCCGGTCTCGCTGCCCGCCTCGCCCTGGGTCAGGCGCACGGCCTGACCGCCGGAGACGTCGACGGCCGGGAAGAGGGTCAGGGAGGGAGTGGTGCAGAAGTCGCTCATGTCGTCTCTCTCGCGGCGATGCCGCGCGGATCGTCCGCCGCCTGCCGGAGCAGGACGGGTTGCGGGTTCGGGGTGCTGGTGCGTGACTGCCGATTCGGGCTCAGAGGGTGCCGAGCCAGTTCGAGAGGAGCCGGATGCCCGGCCGCCCCGACTTCTCGGGGTGGAACTGCGTGGCCCAGAGGGGGCCGTTCTCGACCGCGGCGACGAAGCGTCCGCCGTGGTCGGCCCAGGTGACGTGCGGTTCGGGGAACGGCGGGATGACGTCCAGCGTCCACGACCGCGCGGCGAAGGAGTGCACGAAGTAGAACCGCTCGTCGGCCACGCCGTCGAACAGGACGCTTCCGTCGGGGACGTCGACGGTGTTCCAGCCCATGTGCGGCAGGATGTCGGCCTCGAGCCGGTCGACGATGCCCGGCCACTCGCCGAGCCCGCCCGCCGTGGCGCCGCGCTCGACTCCCCCCTCGAAGAAGACCTGCATGCCGACGCAGATGCCCATCACCGGGCGGCCGCCGGCGAGCCGCCGATCGATGAGCTCGCTCCCCCGGACGGACTCGAGCGCGCTCATGACCGCGCCGAAGGCGCCGACCCCCGGGACGAAGAGCCCGTCGGCGGCCTGGACGCGGCCGCGGTCGGCCGTCAGCTCGACGTCGGCTCCGGCCAGTTCGAGGGCCTTCACCGCGGAGTGGACGTTGCCGCTGCCGTAATCGAGGACGACGACCGAGGGACGCGCGGTCACAGCGCACCCTTGGTCGAGGGGATCCCCACGACGCGCGGGTCCGGCTGGACGGCCTGACGCAGCGCCCGGGCGAAGGCCTTGAACTCCGCCTCGGCGATGTGGTGCGGGTCGCGCCCGCCGAGCACACGGACGTGCACGGTGATGCCGGCGTGGAACGTGATGGCCTCGAAGACGTGACGCACGAGGGAACCCGTGAAGTGCCCGCCGATGAGGTGGAACTCGAAGCCCTCGGGCTCGCCGGTGTGCACCAGGTACGGCCGACCGGAGATGTCGACGACCGCCTGGACCAGCGCCTCGTCGAGCGGCACGAGCGCGTCGCCGTATCGGGCGATGCCGGACTTGTCGCCGAGCGCCTGCCGGAGGGCCGTGCCGAAGGCGATGCCGATGTCCTCGACGGTGTGGTGCGCGTCGATGTGCGTGTCGCCCGACGCCGTCACGTCGAGATCGATCAGGGAGTGCTTCGACAGCGCGGTGAGCATGTGGTCGAAGAACGGGACCGACGAGTCGATCGAGGACGCTCCCGTGCCGTCGAGGTCGAGCGAGAGCGTGATCCGCGATTCGCTGGTCTGTCGCTCGAGGGACGCCGTGCGGCTGCTGGTCTGTTCGGTCACGAGGAGAGCCTAATGTCGCGCAGGGCCTCGAGGAACGCGGTCGTCTCGGCCTCGGTGCCCGCGCTCACCCGCAGGTGGTTCGGGATGCCCAGATTGCGCACGATGATGCCTCGCTCGAGGAGTCGCTCGAAGACGTCGTCGGGATCGTCCACTCCGCCGAAGAGCACGAAGTTGGACCAGGTCGGCCACGGCGTGTAGCCCAGCTCGGTGAGGACCGAGACGATGCGGTCGCGTTGCGTCGAGATCTCGCCGACCATCGCCAGCATCTCGTCGGCGTGCGACAGAGCGGCCACCGCTGCGGCCTGGGTGAGGGACGACAGGTGATAAGGGAGGCGCACCAGACGGAGCGCATCGGTCACGGCCGGGTGAGCGGCCATGTACCCGACCCGTGCTCCGGCGAAGGCGAAGGCCTTGCTCATGGTGCGCGACACGATGAGGCGCTCTCGCCCCTCGAGGAGCGTCAGCGCCGTCGGCTGACCGACCGGCATGAACTCGGCGTAGGCCTCGTCGACGAAGACGAGCCCGTCGGTGGCGTCGTAGGCGGCTTCGACCGTGGCGAGGTCCAGAGGGGTGCCGGTCGGATTGTTCGGACCGCAGAAGAACACGATGTCGGGGTCGGTCCGTCGGATCTCGGCCACGGCCGTCTCGGGCGAGATCGTGAACCCCTCGTCCCGGGCGCCGTCGATCCAGGTGCTGCCGGTGCCGGCCGCGATGATCGAGTGCATCGAGTACGTGGGCGGGAACCCGAGGACGGACCGGCCGGGCCCGCCGAACGCCTGCAGGATCTGCTGGATGACCTCGTTGGAGCCGTTGGCAGCCCAGATGTTGTCCCGGGTCAGTCCGTGCCCGAGATACCCGGCGAGAGCATCGCGCAGGATCGTGAACTCGCGATCGGGATAGCGGTTCACCTGGAGCACGGCCTGAGCCACCGCTTCGACGATGTCTCGTGCGACGTCCTCCGGAATGGGATGCGTGTTCTCGTTGACGTTCAGAGCGACCGGCACGCTCTTCTGCGGCGCACCATAGGGCGTCAGACCGCGGAGGTCGTCACGGATGGGAAGGTCGTCGAGACTGAAAGGCACCCGACCATCGTAAGACGCGCACCCTCGGCCGTTCGAACGCCCGGCGGCCGCCGCTCCGCCGCGGCCCCGAGGAGCCCCGAACGGACCCGGTGGTCGCGCTCGGACTCCGGACTAGTTCGAGTACTGCGTCGGCACGGCCAGCGACTGACCGGCGGCGACCTCGGTGCTCGACAGGTTGTTCAGGCGGACGATGTCGCTGATGACGTCGCGGGGGTCTTTGGTCGGTGCGATCTCGGAGGCCACCTGCCAGAGCGTGTCGCCCCCGTCGACCGTCACGTACTCGAACGTGGTCGTGCTGCTCAAGTTCGAGGCCACGGCGCCGGGGCCCGCGAGGAGGATCGCGCCGACCACGGCGGCGACGACGAGCGCCACGACGGCGCCGAGCACACGACGACCGCGTCGCGTGATGCGGAGGCGCACGCGCGGCACGGCCTCTCGAGCGGAGGCGGGGACGTCGGCACCGCGGGGCGTTCCGGAGTCGGAGGAGATCGTGCGGGGGGTGATCGTGATGGCGCTCATGAGGTGGTCCTTTCACCGCTAGAGAAGTCGTACGTGTTCGTGCCCGGCGATCGGCCGGGAACACCGAGCACGAAGACGTGTTCCGAACATATCTTCGATTGAAGGCGATTTCAACCCCGATGTTCGATTTCTCGGACCCCGTTTCGCGACACACTCGAACATGTGTTTCGCTGACGGCGCCCTGTCCGATACGGTTTCGATCGGTGGCGTGAGTCAAACACCGACCACCGACATCGACGGCAGGAGAGACATGAGCGACCCGCAGCGCACCCGGGCGACCGACGACGGCTCGGTGATCCGCAAGGAGCTGACGGCCAAGCAGACGTCGATCCTGACGGCCATCCAGCAGAGCATCGGTCAGCGCGGCTATCCGCCGAGCATGCGCGAGATCGGCGACGCCGTCGGACTGAAGTCGCTCTCGAGCGTCACCCATCAGCTGAATCAGCTCGAGCTCGCCGGTCGGATCCGTCGCGACCCGAACCGGCCCCGCGCCCTCGAGGTCCTCAGCGACGAGGCCCCCGTGCTCGCCCCCGTCACCACGATCATGACGACGAGCGACGACGGCGACACGGCGCACGTCCCCATGGTCGGTCGCATCGCGGCCGGCATCCCGATCACGGCCGAGCAGCAGGTCGAGGACGTCATGCCGTTGCCGCGTCAGCTGGTCGGCAAGGGCGACCTCTTCATGCTCCGCGTGGTCGGCGACTCCATGATCGACGCCGCGATCTGCGACGGCGACTGGGTCGTCGTCCGCCAGCAGAACTCCGCCGAGAACGGCGACATCGTCGCCGCGATGCTCGACGACGAGGCCACCGTCAAGGTGTTCCGACAGCGGGACGGACACACGTGGCTGCTGCCCCGCAACAGCGCCTTCGAGCCGATCCTCGGCGACCATGCGCAGATCGTCGGCAAGGTCGTGGCCGTTCTCCGATCGGTCTGATCGACCGACTCCCCGTCATCGGACGACGAGCCCCTCACCTGGCCGGGTGAGGGGCTCGTCGTCCGTGGGCGAGGGGCCTAGCTCGAGACCGCCGGAGCCGAGACGAACCCCGAGAGCGCGTCGACGTCGCTCGGGTAGACCCGCGCGTGCACCCTGGTGCCGCCTTCTTCGTAGTCGGAGTGGACGATCTGTCCGGCGTCGTGGAGATGGGAGACCACGTCGCCCCTGTCGTAGGGCACGAGGAGGTCGAGCTCGACATCCGGCATCGGCAGGGACGTCGCGATGCGCTCGAGGAGTTCGTCCATCCCCTCACCCGTCCGGGCCGACACGAAGACGGCCGTCGGCTCGAGTCCCTGGAGCACGAGACGCTGATCGGCGTCCACCAGGTCGCTCTTGTTGAAGACGACGATCTCGGTGATGTCCCGACCGTCGACCTCGCTGATGACCTCGCGGACCGTCGCCAGCTGGGCGGACGGGTCGGGGTGCGATCCATCGACGACGTGCACGATGACGTCGGACGCCGAGACCTCCTCGAGCGTCGAACGGAAGGCCTCGACCAGCTGATGGGGCAGGTTCCGGACGAATCCGACGGTGTCCGCGTAGGTGAACGGTCGGCCGTCGGTCGTGGTGCTCTTCCGCACCGTGGCGTCGAGGGTCGCGAACAGGGCGTTCTCGACCAGGACACCGGCACTCGTCAGCCGGTTCAGCAGGCTCGATTTGCCGGCGTTGGTGTACCCGGCGATGGCGACGGACGGCACCTCGTTGCGATCGCGGTTCGCCCGCTTCGCATCGCGAGCCGGTTTCATCTCCTTGATCTGCCGACGGAGGCGCGCCATGCGCGTGTGGATGCGCCGGCGGTCGAGCTCGATCTTCGTCTCACCCGGGCCACGGCTTCCCATGCCGGCTCCGGCACCGCCGACCTGACCACCGGCCTGACGCGACATCGAGTCGCCCCAGCCGCGCAGACGGGGCAGCAGGTACTCGAGCTGGGCCAGCTCGACCTGGGCCTTGCCCTCGCGGCTCTTGGCGTGCTGGCTGAAGATGTCGAGGATGACGGCCGTGCGGTCGATGACCTTGACCTTGACGACGTCCTCGAGGGCCCGACGTTGGCTCGGAGCGAGCTCGGTGTCGGCGATGACGGTGTCCGCCCCGAGCGCCGCGACCGTCATCCGCAGCTCGTCGGCCTTGCCCCGGCCGAGGTAGGTGCTGGGGTCGGGATGGGGGCGGCGTTGCAGGAGCCCGTCGAGGACGACGGCCCCCGCGGTCTCGGCCAGCGCGGCCAGCTCGCGGAGGCTGTTCTCGGCGTCGGACAGCGAGCCCTGCGAGTAGACGCCGATCAGGACGACGTTCTCGAGCCGGAGCTGCCGGTACTCGACCTCGGTGACGTCTTCGAGCTCGGTGGACAGGCCCGCGACGCGACGAAGCGCCTGCCGGTCCTCTCGATCGAACTGGTCGCCGTCCGAACCGCCGTCGTGGAGCGAACGGGTCTGGATGGCCTGGGCCGGGGAGAACACGGTGTAGCCGGACGCCCGCGAGGCCGCACGATCGAGCACACGCGCGACGACGTCGTCGCTCTGCTCGGGTCGCTCGGCGTCGAGCGGGGTCGTGGGGAGGTCTGTCATCGAAGTGATACTAGCCCTTTCGTCAGGCGTGGAGCAGGGAGCCGGTACGGGCGCCGTGCGGTTGGCGGGTAGGTTGTGAGGCATGGCCAGCGAGCACTATTTCTCCTCCGATCCGGGGAGCGACCCTCGCCGCCGGTCGATCGAGGTGACCCTCGCGGGTCGCGATCTGACGCTGACGACGGCCGCCGGCGTCTTCAGCCCCGACCGGGTCGACGCCGGCACGGCCGTCCTGCTCGCCGAGACTCCGGCGCCGCCGACGGCGGGCCATCTGCTCGATGTCGGGTGCGGGTGGGGCCCCATCACACTGAGCCTCGCGTTGTCGTCGCCCGACGCGACGGTCTGGGCCGTCGACGTGAATAACAGAGTCCTCGACCTCGTGCGCGACAACGCCCGAGCCCTGGGTCTCCCCAATGTCAACGCCGTGACACCCGACGATGTTCCCGACGACCTCCGCTTCGCGACGATCTGGTCCAACCCGCCGATCCGCGTCGGCAAGGGCGAGCTGCACGGTCTGCTTCAGCGGTGGCTGCCGCGCCTCGAGACGGGCTCGGACGCCTGGCTGGTCGTCCAGAAGAACCTCGGATCCGACTCCCTGCAGCGCTGGATGAACGAGACGATGGCCGATGCGGTCGACGTGACCCGCGCCTCCACCAGCAAGGGCTATCGGGTTCTGCGCGCACGCCGCCACTGAGCTGCAGGCCGACGCGAGGCGTCAGAGCTCGAGTGCGCCGTTGTACACCAGCTCGGCGGGTCCGCTCAGCGAGACGTGCTCGCCGTCATCGGCCGCGAACACGCGCACCCCGACCGTCCCTCCGGGGACGTCGACCCTCCACTGGTCGGGAGCGCCCCGACCCGCCCAGTGCCTCGTCGCCAGAGCGGCCGCGGCAGCCCCGGTGCCGCACGAGAGCGTCTCGCCGCTGCCACGCTCGTGCACGCGCATGCGGATGCGGCCGATGCCGTCGACCACGAGAGGGTCGGCCGGGACGACGAACTCGACGTTCGCCCCGTCGGCCGGGGCCGGGTCGAGGACGGGGAGGTAGTTCAGGTCGAGGCCGTCCAGCTCGTCGTCGGACGCGAGCGCGACGACCACGTGCGGGTTCCCCACCGACAGCGACAGGCCGGGTCGCGCCGCGTGCAGGTCCCGGGCCCGGACCGTCGGCGAGTCGTCCTCCAGAGACCACGGCCCCAGGTCGACCTGGAATCCCGTGGCGCTGCGCTGCACCTCGCGCACGCCGGCACGGGTGCCGATGGCGAGGGTCTCGCCCGGCTCCAGCGAGACCAGACCGCGCTCGGTCAGATACCGGGCGAAGACGCGGATGCCGTTGCCGCACATCTCGGCCGCGCTGCCGTCGGCGTTGTGATAGTCCATGAACCACTCGGCCGAGGGGTCGACGGCGAGGATCGCCGCGCCGTCGGCGAGGTTCGACGAACGGACGGCTCTGATCACGCCGTCCCCGCCGACGCCGAAACGACGATCGGTCAGGGCGCGGATCGACGCCGGGTCGAGGGCGAACGCGCCGTCGGGGTCCGAGAACAACACGAAGTCGTTGCCGGTGCCCTGGCCCTTGGTGAACTGCAGGGTGGTGGTCACCCGGCGATCCTAGCGAGTGCCGCCTCGACGCCGGCCGGGTCGCCGGACCGCGTCCAGACGACGTCGGGGTAGCGCCGGAACCAGCTCACCTGCCGCCGGGCGTAGCGACGGGTCAGAGCGGACGTGGCCTCGACGGCCTCGGACTCGGACAGCTCGCCGCGG
Source organism: Frigoribacterium faeni (assembly GCF_007988805.1). Lineage (GTDB taxonomy): Bacteria > Actinomycetota > Actinomycetes > Actinomycetales > Microbacteriaceae > Frigoribacterium > Frigoribacterium faeni. Next base: position 29,152 of record NZ_BJUV01000009.1, read on the forward strand.
ATCTGCCCGAGGGCCTGGGCGTAGCCGATGGCACGGCTCGCCGTCACCCCGTCCTCGAGGCCGCGAGGCAGGAGCTCGCGCACCTCGTCGACCAGCCCGTCGGACCACATGCGCTCGACCCGCTCGCCGAGTCGCTGGACCAGGACGCTGCGCTCCTCGGCGACGCCGACGATGGTGGAGGCGCGCCACCGAGGCGCCTCGTCGGGCAGCACCGCGGAGAACGGCTCCCCCGTCAGCTCGCCCACCTCGAGCGCCCGCACGAGGCGCCGCGCGTTGAACGCCCCGATCCTCTCGGCGGCCTGAGGATCGCGCTCGTGGAGGAGCCGATGGAGGGCCCCGGGCCCGCCCTCGGCTGCCAGGGCCTCGTATCTCGCCCGGATGTCGGGATCGGTGCCGGGGAACCGGAAGTCGAACAGCACGCTCGAGACGTACAGCCCCGATCCTCCGACGAGGATCGGCACGGCACCCCGGTCGAGGACGCCCTCGACGATGCTCCGGGCCCGCCTCTGGTACCACTCGACGCTCGCCTCGTCGGCCACCTCGAGCTCGTCGAACAGATGATGGGGTACGCCACGACGTTCGGCGATCGGGAGTTTCGCGGTGCCGATGTCCATCCCCCGGTAGAGCTGCATGGCGTCGGCGTTGACGATCTCGGCGGCCTGGCCACAGGCACGCAGCCTCTCGGCCAGGTCGAGCGAGAACGACGACTTCCCTGTGCCGGTCGCCCCGACGATCGCGACCAGCACGTCAGCGGAGGTCGTCGTCGGTGTCGTAGATCGGAGTCGTCGACACCCGGAGGGTCGGCAGTCCCAACGAGACACGGGAGGTTCCGGAGGCGCGGGTCGAGTCCGCCCCGGACGCCGGCACTCCGCAGGACGCGGCCTCCGCGCGATCCCAGGCGTCGCCCGCCCGCGTCCGACGGACGTCGAAGACGGACCCCGGTGACGCGTCCGCCAGGAGATGGAACGTCGCGGCTCCGGTCACGTCGACGGTGACGACGTCACCGGGACGCGGGGCGCTCCGACCGGCGGGCAGCTCGACGTGGACGAGTCGGCTGTCTCGGGCTCGCCCGGAGAACCGGTGCGTCTCGGCGTCCTTCCGCCCCTCCTCCGCACTGACGAGCACCTCCACCCGACGACCGACCTGCGCCGCGTTCTCGGAGGCGGAGATGGAGTCCTGAAGGGCGGTGAGACGCTCGTAGCGCTCCTGGACGACGGCCTTGGGGATCTGGTCGGCCATGTCGGCGGCCGGCGTGCCCGGTCGGATGGAGTACTGGAAGGTGAAGGCCGACGCGAAGCGCGCCTCCTCCACGACGCGGAGGGTCTCGGCGAAATCGGCCTCGGTCTCGCCCGGGAACCCGACGATGATGTCGGTCGAGATCGCTGCGTCGGGCATGGCAGCCCGCACCCGGTCGATGATGCCCAGGAATCTCGCACTGCGGTAGCTGCGCCGCATGGCCCGCAGCACACGGTCGGAACCCGACTGCAGGGGCATGTGCAGCTGGGGCATGACCGTGGGCGTCTCGGCCATCGCGTCGATGACGTCGTCCGTGAAGGCCGCGGGATGCGGACTCGTGAAGCGGACCCGTTCCAGCCCGTCGATGGAGCCGACCGCTCGGAGGAGCTTGCCGAACGCGAGTCGATCGCCGAACTCGACACCGTAGGAGTTCACGTTCTGGCCGAGCAGGGTGACCTCGACGGCACCGTCGTCGACCAAGGATCGGACCTCGGCCAGGATGTCGCCGGGACGTCGGTCGCGCTCTCTACCGCGCAGGGTGGGGACGATGCAGAAGGTGCAGGTGTTGTTGCAGCCCACCGAGATGGAGACCCACCCGGAATGGGTCGAGTCTCGCTTGGTGGGGAGGGTGGACGGGAACACGTCGAGGGACTCGAGGATCTCGACCTGCGCCTCGTCGTTGTGTCGTGCGCGTTCGAGGAGCGTGGGGAGGGCCCCGAGGTTGTGCGTCCCGAACACCACGTCGACCCAGGGCGCCCGATCGAGCACCGTCTGCTTGTCCTTCTGGGCGAGGCAGCCGCCCACGGCGATCTGCATGCCGGCGTGCCGTCGTTTGACGCCGGCCAGCCGACCGAGGGTGCCGTAGAGCTTGTTGTCGGCGTTCTCCCGCACCGCGCAGGTGTTGATCACCACCACGTCGGCCTCTCGGCCGTCCGCCGGCGCATAGCCGGCCGCCTCGAGGGAGCCACTGAGCCGTTCGCTGTCATGCACGTTCATCTGACAGCCGAAGGTCCGGACCTCGTAGGTGCGAAGGCCTCGGGCGCCGGATTCCTCCAGAGGAGCGTCGGGGACCGGGAGAGGCGTGACCGTCGACATAGTGCAGAAGTCTACGGCCGCCAGCCACCCCTCGGGATCATCGGAACCGCACGCCACCTCGAGTACCGCTGCCCCGCGGGAGGGCCTTCTCGACCGCCCTGCGGATGGTCTCGGACCGATAGCCGCGACGCATGAGGTACCCGTTGAGACGACGCTCGGCCGTCGCTCGATCGAGGCCCTGCAGCGACGCCGCTCTCTTCATGGCCCACTCGTCGGCCCGCGCCTGCTCGTCGTCGTCGTCGATCTCGGCCATGGCCTGCTCGATGAGCTCGGGAGCGATGCCCCGTGCTCGGAGTTCGGACGTGACCGCGCCCCGTCCGAGGCCCTTCCGTTCGTGCTTGGACCGGACGAGGTTGTCGGCCAGCTCACGGTCGTTGAGCAGACCGACGCCCTCGAGGCGTTCGACCTCGTCGAGGACGACCTGCTCGTCGAGATCACGGGCACGGAGGAGGTCGGTCATCTCGGACGACGAGACCCCGCGACGAGACAACGCGTGCAGACTGACGTTCTCGGCTCTGCTGCGTTGCGCGTCGATGCCCTCCGGCTCGACCTGGCCGTCGTCGTCGTCGTCATCGATCGGGGCCGCCGGGGCGGCCGTCGCATCGACGGCGCGGGGACCGGCCCAGTGCTCGCTGATGGCCGCCAGCGCCGCCGCGGTCGACGACACCGCATCAGGACGATGAGCATCGGTCTCGGCGACCGATGCGTCATCCGCACCGTCCGCTCGTACCCATTCGTCTTGCGCCGTCGCGCCGCCCCGGGCTGCATGTTCGTCACCTCGGGCAGGGCCGCTCTGCACCTCCGATGCCTCGTCGGTCGTCGGACCGCGTCGCTTCTTCGGCACGGCCTCCACCGGCGCACTGCCCGTGGCCGGACGGCCCGCCCCGCGCCGCCCGAACAGGGGCGTGACGGGAGCGAGGTCGTCGGCGGGAGATGAATCGTCGCGCGAGGTCATGCGCCCTTACGTGCGGCGATCTTGGTCTCGATGGACGGGACGGGCGCCTCAGCGGCGACGGCACCACCCACACCGAGCTTCGCCAGGATCTTCTGTTCGATCTCGTCGGCGATCGGCTTGTTGTTGATCAGGAAGTTGCGCGAGTTCTCCTTGCCCTGACCGAGCTGGTCGCCCTCGTACGTGTACCAGGCTCCGGACTTGCGGACGATGCCGTGCTCGACGCCGAAGTCGATCAGGCTGCCCTCGCGGGAGATGCCCACCCCGTAGAGGATGTCGAACTCGGCCTGCTTGAAGGGCGGAGCCATCTTGTTCTTGACCACCTTGACGCGGGTCCGGTTGCCGACCGCATCGCTACCGTCTTTCAGGGTCTCGATCCGGCGGATGTCGAGGCGCACCGAGGCGTAGAACTTGAGCGCCTTACCGCCGGCGGTGGTCTCGGGGCTGCCGAAGAAGACGCCGATCTTCTCGCGCAGCTGGTTGATGAAGATCATCGTGGTGCCGGTCTGGCTGAGCCCGCCGGTGAGCTTGCGGAGCGCCTGCGACATGAGTCGGGCCTGCAGACCGACGTGCGAATCGCCCATCTCGCCCTCGATCTCGGCCCGGGGCACGAGCGCGGCGACGGAGTCGATGACGACGAGGTCGATCGAACCCGACCGGACCAGCATGTCGGCGATCTCGAGGGCCTGCTCGCCGGTGTCGGGCTGCGACACGAGCAGGGCGTCGATGTCGACGCCGAGCTTCTTCGCGTACTCGGGGTCGAGTGCGTGCTCGGCGTCGATGAAGGCGGCGATGCCGCCGTTGCGCTGGGCGTTCGCGATCGCGTGCAGGGTGAGCGTCGTCTTACCCGACGACTCGGGACCGTAGATCTCGACGATGCGACCACGGGGGATCCCGCCGATGCCGAGCGCGACGTCGAGGGCGATCGACCCGGTGGGGATCACCGCCACGGGAGCACGCTCGTCGCTGCCGAGGCGCATGACGGCGCCCTTGCCGAACTGTCGGTCGATCTGCGCGAGTGCCGTCTCGAGGGCCTTCTCGCGGTCTGCTACTGAGGGCATGATGTTCTCCTTCGTGGTGGTCGTCCGTGCGCCTGTAGGCTGTCGCGTCGCCGTCGACCGATGGTGCAGGGTCGGAGACGGTACGACAAGGCTGGTGTCTTCGGCTGGAGCCGGAGACTCGGGAACGTCGATACGAGAACGCTACGGACGACCACCGACATCGATCATTCGACGGCGGCCAGGTGTGCGTATCTCGGACCGGACAGGCCCTGTGGAGGACGCTACCACCCGTGCGAACGCATGTTCGAACCGGGCCGCCCGGCGTGTCGAACATCCGATCGACGGGGCGGGGCGGGGCGGGGCGGGGCGGGGCGAGCCTCCTCGACGCCCCCCGGAGCCCGCTCTACCTCTTGGGCTCGGGGAGACCCGCACCGTGTCGACGGGCGAGAGGGACTCCCTCGGCCTCGCAGAGCGCCGACCAGATCTCGTGCGGCGGAACCCCGTGAGCCAGCGCCTCGTCGGAGGTGCGCTCCCCCAGTGCCGACAGCACGAGGTCCCGTGTGACGACGCGACCGTACGCCTCGCCGAACTCGTCGACGACGGCACGGGTGAACTCGCTCTTGCGCATCAGGGGAGGATACCCCGCCGGGCATCGCCTCGCTCCAGCCGACATCGGGAGCCGGACCCGACGCGGACGACGAACGCCCCCGGCGTGAGCCGGGGGCGTTCGAGACGGCGACCGAGGTCAGCGCACCGCGAGGTCGGTGTCGAATTCGGCGACGAGGTCGTCGGGCAGGGTGTCGGGGATGGGGTTCAGACCCTCGATCACGGCCATGCGGTCGCCGACCTCGCGCATGATGACGGAGATCGGCGTCTCGAGGGCGTCGGCCACGGAGGCGAGGATCTCGGAGCTCGCCTCTTTCTGACCACGCTCGACCTCGCTGAGATAACCCAGCGCCACGCTCGCCTTGCTGGCGACCTGGCGGAGAGTGCGGCCCTTCTGCAGGCGGAAGTCGCGAAGGACGTCACCGATTTCTTGACGTACCAGAACCATGGGACCCTCCTCCAGATGGGGACAGCCCACCACGACGGGATTATCGGCGGTGGGTTGAGTAACACTAGTGCTGAGCTGGTTGTCACTGTAACCAGCAGGGACTGTATGACACTTGTGAACCCGATAGATGTAACGAGACCGAAACGCGGTCTATTCCCGTGTCTCGACCAACCAGGCCTGAAGTGCTGCGAGTGATTCGGAGACCGTGCCCCGTCGGATGGCTCCCCGATCGCCGTCGAGGGTCAACGGGACGACCCGGGTCTCGTCGCCCCAGGAGAGACCGACGAACACCACGCCGGGATCGTGCCCGCCCTGGGGGTCCGGGCCTGCGACGCCGGTCGTCGCCACGCCGATGTCGGCCGGCGTGCCGTCGGTCTCGAGCACGCGCCGCACCCCGACGGCCATCGCCTCGGCGACGTCGGGATCGACGGGACCGCGCAGCGCGAGGAGGGAGGCGTCGACCCCGAGGAGACTGTGCTTGAGCTCGGTCTGGTAGGCGACGATCCCCCCTCGGACGACGGCGGACGCGCCGGGGACGGCGATCAGCTCGGCGACGACGAGACCGCCCGTGAGCGACTCGGCGACACCCACGGTGAGCCGACGCCGGGTCAGCTCCGCGACGATCTCGGCGGCGACGGTCACGACGAACGGCCGTGCTTCGCCGCGACGCGGAGGTAGTCGAGGCCGGAGACGACCGTCGCGAGGACCGCCGCCGTCATGAGGACGCCGTTGACCCAGTGCATCCCCGGGCCGAGGAGGTTCCAGAGCGGGAAGAGCGCGAGGGTCACCGCGACCGCCTGGAGGACGGTCTTGAGCTTGCCGCCCTTGGACGCGGGGATGACGCGATCGCGGATGACGATGAAGCGGAACACCGTGATGCCGATCTCACGGACCAGGATGACGACGGTGACCCACCACGGCAGCTCGCCGAGGATCGAGAGCGAGACCAGGGCACCGCCGATCAGGACCTTGTCGGCGATGGGATCGACGATCTTGCCGAAGTCGGTGACGAGGTCGAGCCCCCGGGCCAGCATGCCGTCGAGGCTGTCCGTGAGGATCGCGACGACGAACAGCACGGCGGCCCAGATGCGCAGCGACCCGTCGGCCCCGTCGTCGATCAGGAGCCAGGCGATGAACACCGGCGCCATGAGGATGCGGACGACGGTGATGATGTTGGCGATGTTGCCGGTGCTGGCCGGTCCGGGACCCGAGCGGGCGACGCGGCCGCGGAACGAGAAGGAGGAACCCCTCCGGGGCGCGTCGGGGGTGTCTCGTTCGGTCACGTCAGTCTCTTCCGGTCAGGTTCCAGGCGTCTTCCGAGCCCTCGTCGTCGTCGACCTCGGTGTAGCCGCGGGTCATGGCCTCGACCGGGTCGTCGTCGATCGCGACGTCCGCACCACCCGCCGGGGCGGAGGGCCGGCCCGACGGAGCGGCGTCGCCCCCGCGGATCTTGGCGAGGACGCCCGGCAGCTGCTCGGTGGTCACGAGGACGTCACGGGCCTTGGAGCCCTCGGACGGCCCGACGATGTCTCGCGACTCCATGAGGTCCATGAGGCGCCCCGCCTTCGCGAATCCGACCCGGAGCTTCCGCTGCAGCATCGAGGTCGAGCCGAACTGCGTGCTGACGACGAGCTCCGCCGCCGCGAGCAGCAGTTCGAGGTCGTCGCCGATGTCGCCGTCGATCTCCTTCTTCTCGACCACGGCCGCCACGTCGGGACGGTAGTCGGGGCGGGCCTGACGGGTGACGTGCGCCACGACCTGGGCGATCTCGCTCTCCTGCACCCACGCCCCCTGGACGCGCATGGCCTTGGAGGCGCCCATGGGGAGGAACAGCCCGTCGCCCTGGCCGATCAGCTTGTCGGCACCCGGCTGGTCGAGGATGACCCGCGAGTCGGTGACGCTCGACACGGCGAACGCGAACCGCGAGGGGACGTTGGCCTTGATGAGCCCGGTGACGACGTCGACCGACGGCCGTTGCGTCGCGAGGACGAGGTGGATGCCCGAGGCGCGGGCGAGCTGGGTGATGCGGACGATGCTGTCCTCGACGTCGCGCGGGGCCACCATCATCAGGTCGGCGAGCTCGTCGACGACCACGAGGAGGTACGGATACGGCTTGAGGGACCGTGCGCTGCCGGCGGGCAGGACGATCTCGTCGTTGACCACGGCGCGGTTGAAGTCGTCGATGTGACGGAAGCCGAAGCTGGCGAGGTCGTCGTAGCGCATGTCCATCTCTTTGACGACCCACTGCAGCGCCTCGGCGGCCTTCTTGGCGTTCGTGATGATGGGCGTGATGAGGTGCGGGACACCGGCGTAGATCGACAGCTCGACCCGCTTCGGGTCGATCAGGACCATGCGCACGTCGGCCGGCTTCGCCCGCATGAGCAGCGAGGTGATCATGGAGTTGACGAAGCTCGACTTGCCCGATCCGGTGGCGCCGGCCACGAGGAGGTGCGGCATCTTGGCGAGGTTGGCCACGACGTAGCCGCCCTCGACGTCCTTGCCGACGCCGATGGTCAACGGGTGCGTGCTCTTCGACGCGGCCGAGGACCGCAGGACGTCGCCCAGGGCGACGATCTCCTTGTCGGTGTTGGGGATCTCGACGCCGATGGCGCTCTTGCCGGGGATCGGCGACAGGATGCGGACCTCGTTGGAGGCCACGGCGTAGGCCAGGTTCTTGGTCAGGGCGGTGACCCGCTCGACCTTGACGCCGGGGCCGAGCTCGATCTCGTAGCGGGTGACGGTCGGGCCCCGCTTGAGCCCGGTGACCTTCGCATCGACGTTGAACTGGTCGAGCACCTGGGAGATCGCGGCCACGATGGCGTCGTTCGCCTCGCTGCGCGCCTTTGCGGGCTCGCCGACGGCGAGGGTGCTGACCGCGGGGAGACGGTACGGGGCGTCGTCGGCCGCGGCCACGTCGAGCGAGGGCGGCGCGGGGTCGTCGACGTCGGGAGCCAGGAAGGCCGACGCGGCGTCGCTCTCGCCCTCGGGGGGCGTCCCTCCGGGCACCGGCAGAACGGTCGTCGCAGCCGTCGGAGCCGGCGACGGCGGGACGGGGATGCCCTGAGCCCGCACGGCGTCTTCGGCCCGGTCGAGATCGGCGAGCAGGTCGGTGGAGAAGACGTCGGTCTCGGCCGTCGAGGGCGTGGGCGGGGCGACCCGTTCGGGAGTCGACGTGGGCGCGACCTCGGCCGCGACCCTCTTCTTCTTGCGTCGCCCGAGCACCTCGGTCGGGGCCGTCTCGGCCGCCGGACGCACGAGAGGGGTGTCGTACGCGGGGTCGTCTTCGCGCTGGTCGGCGTTGCGGCGCCACCAGGGCAGCGTCTCCGGTTCGCCGTCGTCGTCGCCGGCGGTGGCAGTGGCGGATCCGCCGGCGCTCGGATCGACCGTCTCGCCGAAGAGGTAGGAGTAGAGCTCGCCCAGACGGCGGCCGATCCGGTTGGGCGGCGTCTTCGTGATGATGAGGACGGAGAAGGCCAGGAGCACCACGACCAGCGGCACGGCCACCCACTCGGTCGCCAGGGCGACCAGCCAGGAGGCGACCACCCAGCCGAGCACGCCGCCGCCCGTGGCGAGGGCGGGCATGCCGTCGGACGCCTGCGGCTGGCCGCCGAAGATGTGGCACAGGGCGCTGATCGACACCAGCGAGAGCCCGAGCCCGATGCCGATGCGGGTGTTGTCGTGCACGGACGAGGGGTGGCGGAAGAGCCAGCCCGCGAAGAGGATCATGATGACCGGGAGGGCGTACGCCACCCGACCGAAGAGGCCGCCGAAGGTGTACGCGTCGAACGCGACCGCGACGGGACTCGTCGGGTTCAGCCACTCGACGACGCCGCCGGCGATCGCCAGGAGGACGAGGAAGAACGGCACGCCGTCGCGACGCTCGCTCTTGTCGAGCGTCTCGCGTCCGAGGAGGCGGAAGGCGGCGCCGGTCATGTGGGCCAGGCCCATCCAGGCCGCGGCGAGCGGATTCGGACCCTCGTGCACCGGAACGGGACCTCGGGCGGCGGGGAGCTTCTTGGTGGCCTTGGTCGCGTCACGCGCCGAGGACGCACGCGAGCCCGCGCGCGAACGCGGGGTCGACTTCGTGGGCGTGGCCATGGGCTCCACGGTACCGCCCACCACCGACGGCGGTCGGATGCAGGGGCGTGTGTCAACGACTCGACCCACGGAGCGGAGGCTCCGTGGGTCGAGTCGGATCCGGGCTCGAGGCCTCAGGCGCTGATGACCACCGGGACGATCATCGGACGCCGACGGTGCTGCGTGTTGACCCAGCGGCCGACGGTGCGACGGACGACCTGGCTGAACGCGTGCGTGTCGCGCGTGCCGTTCTCGGCGGCCTCCGTAAGGGCCGCGATGATCTTCGGCTTGACGTCGTCGAAGACGCGCTCGTCCTCGGCGAAGCCACGCGACTGGATCTCCGGACCGACGACGACGCGACCGGTCGAGGCGTCCATCGCGATGAAGACCGAGATGAAGCCCTCCTCGCTGAGGATGCGGCGGTCCTTCAGATCGGCGTCGGTGATCTCGCCGACGGTCGAACCGTCGACGTAGACGTACCCGAGGTCGAGCTGCCCGACGACCGTCGCGACGCCGTCGCGGAGGTCGACGACGACGCCGTCCTCGCCGAGGATGGTGTTCTGCTCGGGCACACCCGTGCGGACCGCGAGAGCGGCGTTCGCGTAGAGGTGGCGGTGCTCGCCGTGGACGGGCATCACGTTCTTCGGGCGCAGGATGTTGTAGCAGTAGAGCAGCTCGCCGGCCGAGGCGTGTCCGGAGACGTGCACCTTGGCGTTGCCCTTGTGGACGACCTTCGCACCGAGCTTGGTGAGGCCGTCGATCACGCGATAGACCGCGTTCTCGTTGCCGGGGATCAGGCTGGACGCGAGGATGATCGTGTCGTCGGCGCCGATCTCGATCTGGTGCTCGAGATTGGCCATGCGCGCGAGGACCGCCATCGGCTCGCCCTGCGACCCCGTGCTCATGTAGACGATGCGGTCGTCGGGGAGGTCCTTCGCCTTCTTGGCGTCGATCAGGACGCCCTGGGGCACCTTGAGGTAGCCGAGGTCGGCCGCGATCCCCATGTTGCGGACCATCGATCGACCCATGAACGCGACGCGACGACCGTTGGCGTGCGCCGCGTCGAGCACCTGCTGCACCCGGTGGACGTGGCTCGAGAAGCTGGCCACGACGACCCGGCGGGGGGCACGGCGGATGACGTCGTCGAGGACGGGCCCGATGTCGCGTTCGGGTGCCGTGAATCCGGGGACGTCGGCGTTGGTCGAGTCGGGCAGGAAGAGGTCGACCCCCTCCTCGCCGAGTCGCGCGAAGGCGCGGAGGTCGGTGATCCGGTCGTCGAGGGGCAGCTGGTCCATCTTGAAGTCGCCGGTGTGCAGGACGGTGCCCGCGGAGGTGCGGATGGCGACCGCGAGCGCGTCGGGAATCGAGTGGTTGACGGCGATGAACTCGAGGTCGAACGGGCCGAGCGACTCGCGTCCGCCCTCCTTCACGGCGAGCGTGTAGGGGCTGATGCGGTGCTCTTTGAGCTTCGCCTCGATCAGGGCCAGCGTCAGCTGCGACCCGATGAGCGGGATGTCCTTCCGCAGACGGAGCAGGTAGGGGACGGCGCCGATGTGGTCCTCGTGACCGTGGGTCAGCACGACGGCGAGGATGTCGTCGAGACGATCACGGATGGGCGAGAAGTCGGGCAGGATCAGGTCGACGCCGGGCTGGTGCTCTTCGGGGAAGAGCACGCCGCAGTCGACGATGAGGAGCTTTCCGTCGATCTCGTAGACGGTCATGTTGCGACCGATCTCGCCGAGCCCGCCGACCGGGACGACGCGGAGCGTGCCCTTCTCGAGAGCTCGCGGAGTGTGGATTGTCGTGGGCATCTGTTCCTTCGGTTGTGGTGGGGCTCGTGCCCCGGATGGAGATCGTGGACCGCGCGGGCGCGGTGGTCAGCGGGTGGTGCCGTGCACCTTGGGCAGCGCGCCGCCTGCCGCGGCGTTGCGGTCGGGCCGGAACCGGCTGAGGTCGAGGCCGGGGATCGCCCCGACGTGCGACAGCTCGTCTTCGATCAGCGCGGCCTCGGTGTCCTCCGGGCCGACGAGAGGGAGACGCACCCGCGGGCTCGAGATGCGGCCCAGGCCGTGCAGGATGTACTTCGCCGCCACCGTGCCGGGGACGTGCGTCATGACGGCCCGCACGAGCGGCTCGAGCATCTGGTGCGCCTGGGTCGCCGTGTGCAGGTCGCCCGCGTTCACCGCGTCGACGATGGTCCGGTACGGGGCGGCGGCGATGTTCGCCGTCACCCCGATGAGCCCCGAGGCGCCGATCGCGAGGTGCGGGAGGACGTTGGCGTCGTCGCCCGAGAAGTAGAGGAGGTCGGTCTGGTTGAGCACCCGGCTCACCTCGGCGAAGTCGCCCTTGGCGTCTTTGACGGCGACGATGTTGGGGTGCTTGGCGGCACGCAGCAGGGTCTCGTACTTGATGGGGATGCCCGTGCGCCCGGGGATGTCGTAGAGGATGACCGGGAGGTCGGTCGCGTCGGCGATCATGCGGAAGTGGGTGAGCACGCCCGCCTGCGTCGGCTTGTTGTAGTACGGCGTGACGATCATGACGCCGTCGGCGCCGGCCTTCTCGCTGGCCTTGTAGAGCTGGATGGCGTGCGCGGTCTCGTTCGAGCCGCCGCCGGTGATGATCTTGGCGCGCCCCGCGGCCACGGACTTGCCGACCTCGACGAGGCGGAGCTTCTCGGGGTCGGTCAGCGTGCTGGTCTCGCCCGTGGTCCCGGTGACGACGATGCCGTCGGCGCCCGCCGAGATGCAGTCGTCGATGTGCTTCTCGACCGCAGGCCAGTCGACTTCACCGTCTGCGGTGAAAGGGGTGACGAGAGCGACGAGGACCTGACCGAAGGGGTTGCTGTTGTTCGACACCCGGCTAGCGTACTGGCTCGAGTCCGACGGCACGTCGGTGGACGGGCCCGGAGCGCCGGGCCCGTCCACCGGAATCAGGGTGCGACGCGGCCGTTGGTGCCGAACGCGGCGTAGGTCAGCGGCATGAGCTCGGCCCAGATGTCTTCCATCTTCTCGGCGCACATCTCGATCTCGCGCTGCGGGAACGACGGGAAGTGCATGCCCTCGCGCTTGGTGCGCAGGCTGAGGAAGTTCATGAGCGAGCGCGCGTTGACGGTGACGTACATCGACGAGTAGATGTTGAGCGGCAGCACGATGCGGGCGACCTCGCGGGCGACGCCGGCGTCGAGCATCCGCTTGTAGGCGGCGTACGCCTCGCGGGAGGTGCGCTCGGTCTCGTCTCGGACGAGGGCGCTCTGCTCGGGCGTGCCCGGCAGGAAGTCGTAGGCGCCGGGCTTGCCGACCTGCTGCAGATTGCGGGTCTCGGCGGGGACGTAGAAGACCGGGTTCAGCTCGCGGTAGCGGCCGCTCTCCTCGTTGTAGCTGGCCATGCGGTGCCGCATGAACTCGCGGAAGACGAAGATGGGCGCCTGGACGTAGAAGGTCATCGAGTTGTGCTCGAAGGGCGAGCCGTGGCGGTCGCGCATGAGGTAGTTGATGAGCCCGGCGCCCTTGGTCGCCTGGGCGCCGTCGGCCGAGGCCTGCGCCCCGTCGAGCGTGAGCTCGCCCATGGTCGACACCCGCGCGGCGAAGAGGACGTCGGAGTCGTGCGCGCTCGAGCGCACCAGCTCGACGGTCACGTCGGACCGGAACTCGACGGCCGGCTCGGGGGGAGCCGGGGTGGGGGCGGGCGGGGTCACGGCTTCTGCATCGGTCACGGCGACGACTCTACAACCGGCCGCCGACAACGACGCGGGCCTCCCGCCGACCCGACCCGCGCCTCCTCGGCGACGCACCCGGACGTCCCCGAGGAGGCGCGCCTAGGCTCGACGAGGAGGGCGCGGTCGCGTCCCGTCCCCGACCGGAGAGCAGGATCCATGACCGACGCACCCCGGACCGTCCTGATCGCCGGAGCCTCCGGACTGATCGGCACCGAGCTCACGAGCCAGCTGCGCGCCGCCGGCCACGCCGTCCTCTCGCTCGTGCGGGGCGAGCCGCGCGACGACACGCAGTTCACCTGGGTGCCCTCCGCCGGGATCGTCGACCGCACGCTGCTCGAGCGGGCGGACGTCGTCGTGAACCTCGCCGGCGCGTCGCTCGGCCGCCTGCCGTGGACCCCCGGGTACAAGAAGCAGATCGTCGCGTCCCGCGTGGACAGCACGCGGACCCTCGTGGCCGGCATGCGCGCCGCCTCGACGACGCCCGCCGCCTTCCTCAGCGGCTCGGCCGTCGGGATCTACGGCGACCGCCCCGGCGAACGTCTGACGGAGGACAGCCGACGCGGGTCCGGGTTCCTGAGCGACGTCGTCGCGGCCTGGGAGGACGCCGCGCACACGGCCCCGGAGGGCGTGCGCGTCGTCACGCTGCGGACGGGCCTCGTGGTGGGCCCCGGCGGTGCGCTCGCGCCCCTTCTGCCCCTGACGAAGCTCGGTCTCGGTTCGCGGCTCGGGACGGGCGACCAGTACTGGCCCTGGATCAGCCTGCACGACGAGGCGGCCGCGATCGTGCACCTGATGGACTCCGCGATCCAGGGGCCGGTCAACCTGGCCGGACCGACTCCCGCCTCCAGCGACGCCCTGACCCGCCGACTCGCCCACGACCTGTCGAAGCCCTACGCGTTCACCGTGCCCGAGTTCGTCATCTCGGCCGCGATGCAGGAGGCCGGGCGCGAGCTCCTCCTCCCGAGCCAGCAGGTGGTGCCGCAGAAGCTGCTGGCCGACGGGTTCGTATTCCGTCACCGGACCGTCGACGAGGCCGTCGACGCCCTGGCCGCCGGTCTCTGACACGACCGCGGCGACTCAACGCCTCGAGTCGCGCCTCAGCTTGATGGCCCAGCGGATCGTCTGACGCGCCCGCCGGCGGTCGCCGCAGGCGTCGTAGGCGAGGCCGAGTCGGAACCAGGTGCGGTAGTCGTCGGGCGCCTCGTCGACGGCCTCCCGGTAGGCGGGGAACGCCGCGTCGGCCGCCTCACGGTCGTAGCGGCCCGACGGACGTCGGGGGACGTCGTCGACGGGCAGCTGCCCCGTCTCACGGAGCTCGCGCACGATCGCCTGCGTCGTCAGTCCGAAGCGCAGCTCGGCGACGAGGGCGAAGACGCCCAGCAGAGGCAGCACGACCAGGGCGATCCCGAGTCCGATCGCCACGGGGTCGCCGGTCGAGAAGAAGGCGATCGCACGCTGTCCCACCAGTGCGATGTAGAGCACGAGCAGGGCGGCCATCAGCAGGGCGCCGACGCGGCCCTTCATCGAGCGTCCGCCATCAGTCGAGAGGCAGGACGCGGTCGAGCCCGACGACCACGCCCGTGATGCCGGGCGTCGCCGCCAGGGCCACGAGCAGACCCTGCTCGTACGCACGGGGCGAGAGGGTGTCGTGGGTCAGGGTGAGGGTCTCCCCCTCGCCGCCGAACACGACCTCCTGCTTCGCCACGACGCCCCGGAGGCGCATGCTGTGGATCGGCACGCTGGCCACCTGCTGACCTCGTGCCCTCTGATCGGAGGACGGCGCCGACACCGGCCCCAGGTCGCGACGGGCCTCCGCGATCAGCTCCGCGGTGCGGACCGCCGTGCCCGACGGGGAGTCGACCTTGCCCTGGTGGTGCGCCTCCACGATCTCGACGGATTCGTAGAAGCGGGCCGCCATCGTGGCGAAGCGCGTCGCGAGGACGGAGCCGAGGGAGAAGTTCGGGACGACGAGCACGCCGGGGCCCGCGACGTCGGCGACGACGGTCGAGAGCTTCGCGATCCGCTCGGAGCTCCAGCCGGACGTTCCGACGAGGACGGGGATCCCCGCCCGGACGGCGTGCTCGACGATGCCGGGGCTGACGGCGGGGTGCGTCACGTCGACGACGAGATCGGCGCCGACGATGCGGTCGAGGTCGTCGCGCGACGACAGGCCGGCGTGCAGCTCGAGATCCGGAGTCCGCCCGATCAGGTCGACGATGAACGTGCCGAGCGTGCCCGTGGCCCCGACCACGGCGATGCGGGAAGTCATGGCTCAAACCTACCCGGCGCGACCGGTGAGGCCGTCGAATAGCATCGGTGGATGCCCCGATTCCGCGAGATGCCCGTGAGCGCGCCCCGCGCCTCCTCGTTGCTGTCCGAGTACTTCGCCGAGCGGGCCGCGACCTTCCCCGCGGCCCAGGGCGGCTACCGCACGGCGACGCCGGTCGACGCCGCGTTCGCTCCCCCGGCGGGCGTCTTCGTCGTGCTCGAGGAGGGGGACGATGCCTCCGCGGAGGCCCCGGCCCTGGCCTGCGGCGGGGTCCGCCGGCTCGACACGGCGCCCGGGGCGCCGGTGCGCTACGAGGTCAAGCACCTCTTCGTGAGCCCCTCGGCACGGGGCCGCGGACTCGGTCGGACCGTCCTGCACGAGCTCGAGCGGAGGGCGCGGCGATTCGGCGCCGACGAGGTCGTCCTCGACACCAACGACGGCCTGGAGGCGGCGGGCGGCCTCTACCGTTCGGCCGGCTACACGGCGATCACGCCGTACAACGACAACCCGAACGCCACCGCCTGGTACGGCAAGCCCCTCGGCTGACCTCGGTCAGATCGACTGATCGACCGGCAGCCCCGTCCGCAGCTCGACGGGCAGGTGGCCGAGATCGTTGTGCGTCACGAGCTCCGGCGGCTTCGCCGACCGCACCCGGATGATGGTCAGCCCCGCGTTCGCCTGGTTGACGCCCATCCACCGCCAGGCGGGTGCGCCGAAGACCTCGCGGACGAACCAGCCGATGACGAAGTTGTGGGTGATCAGGAGGTCGTGACGATCGTCGCGCGCGGGGGTGAGCCACTCGGACACCGCGTCGGCCATCTGGGCCTGCCCGGCCTCGATCTCCTCGTCGGTCACTCCCCCGAAGAACGGCTTGTAGGACGCCGGCATGTCGGGTGTCGGACCCGAGGGGACGCAGTCGAACAGCAGCGTCGACGGCTCCGACTCGAGCGCGGGCATGCGCTCGGTCATGATGCGCGCGGTCTCGGCTGCGCGCTCGAGCGGGGAGTGCCAGGCCGCGTCGAACGGCACACCGCCCAGGCGTTCGGCGATCATCCGGGCCTGGCGCTTGCCGCGCTCGGAGAGGGGGCCGTCGGGCAGACCGTGCTCGGCGTCCTGCTGTTCACCGTGGCGGACGAGGTACAGGTAGTGGGACACCGTTGTCTCCTGATTCATGGAAGCGGGATCGAGCTCGACGTCGACGTCGACGACACGGGCAGCGGGAGGGTGGACTCGTCGACCTCGCCGACGACCACGGTCGAGAGCGGACCGTTGCGGAGCGCGGCGGCCAGGTCGCGGACCTCGTCGGGATCGACGGCCTCGATGCGGGCGAGCGAGGCGTCGAGATCGACGAACTCGCCGGTCGACAGCTCGGCGCGGCCGAGACGGTTCATGCGCGTGTCGCTGTCCTCGAGGGCGAGAGCCGCCGCGCCGCCCAGCTGCCCGAGGGCGCGGCGCTGCTCGTCGGACGTGATGCCGACGGTCGCGATCGACTCGAGCTGGTCGAGCATCAGCCGGGCCACCTCGCCCGCGTTCGCCGGGGCGCAGCCGGCGTACAGCCCGAAGAGGCCGGCGTCGGAGTAGCTCGGGGCGAACGAGTAGACCGAGTAGGCGAGGCCTCGTCGCTCGCGCACCTCCTGGAAGAGACGGGACGACATGCCGCCGCCGAGCACGGAGTTGAGGACGGCCATGGCCGAGCGGCGCTCGTCGCGGATGGGGATGCCCGGCACCCCGAGGAGGACGGTGGCCTGCTCGAGCGGACGCCGGACGACCAGCAGGGGCTCGCCCTGCGAAGGGAGGACCGGCGTGGTCGGGCGACGGGGCACCGGAGGCGCGGCGTCGGTCGACCACGCGGACCGCCGGAGCGCCGCGTCGAGTCGTGCGACGAAGCGGTCGTGGTCGACCGCGCCGGCGACGGTGACGACCAGGTCGCGGGGGCGGTAGTTCGCCCGGTAGTGACGATCGACGTCGTCTCGGGCCGCAGCGCGGATGCTGTCGGGCGAGCCGCCGATCGGACGACCGAGCGCGTGGTCGCCGAAGACCGACTCGAACAGGCGCTCGCCGCCGACGTCGCCCGGATCGTCGTCGGCCATGGCGAGCTCGTCGAGGATGACGCCGCGTTCGGTCTCGAACTCGACCGGGTCGAGGGTCGACGAGGTGAGCATGTCGGCGAGGACGTCGACGGCGTCGTCGAGGTCGACGTCGCGGACCCTCGCGTAGTAGCAGGTGTGCTCTTTGCCGGTCGCGGCGTTGTGCTCGCCGCCGACGGACTCGAACGACACGGCGATGTCGAGCGCCGAGCGGGTGGTCGTGCCCTTGAACAGGAGGTGCTCGAGGAAGTGCGTGGAGCCCCGGTCCCCGGACTCCTCGTCGCGGGATCCGACCGCGACCCAGAAGCCGACCGTGGCGCTCCGCGCACCCGGCATGCTCTCGCTCAGGACACGGACCCCCGTCGGGAGGACGCTCCGTCGGACGAGCGAACCGCCCGTCGCGGAGAAGGAGAGCTCGACCTCGTCGAGGGATAGCGCGACCGGTCCGTTCATCGACCCGAGCCTACCGCCCGCACCTGGCACCCGAAGTGGGGGACGTGAATGTGGACAAACAGACGGGTTCGTCTGTCCTCATCGGTGCTACAGTCTGATCTACCGCAGTCGATCCGTCCCCCCGCGAGGTCGTCTGCGGCGGCTGGTCGGACATCATCGAAAGGTCCGGAGCGCGCGTCCCCCCACGCGGCTCTAAGCCGATATGTCCCAAGGAGCCACGCTGTGACGGTCGATTCCCCCCAACCGGCCGTCCAGCGTCTCCCTGGCCGTCCCCGCGCCGATCAGACCACTCCCGGCGCCCGCGCCCGCGTGCTCACCACCGCCGACCGCCTCTTCTACGACGAGGGCATCCGCGTCGTCGGCGTCGACCGTCTGATCGCCGAGTCGTCGGTCACCAAGGCCACCTTCTACAAGCACTTCGGCGCCAAGGACACCCTGGTGCTGCAGTTCCTGGCCGGACGCCACGATCGTGACGTGGCCGCCCTCGCAGAGATCGTCGCCGCCTCCTCGGACGGCCGCGACGCCGTCGTCCGCTTCGTCGACGCCGCCGTCGCCCGCATGCAGGAGCCCGGCTTCCGAGGCTCCGCGTACGGCAACGCCGCCGCCGAGTTCAGCGACCCCACCCACCCCGCGCGGGTCGCCATCGCCGAGCACCGCGAATGGCTGACCGACGCCCTCGTCGACCTCTTCAAGAACGCCGGGCACCCGATGCCGGGCGACGCGGCCGACGACTTCCAGCTCGCCCTCGACGGCGCCCAGATCGGCGCCTACGCCGGTGACGCCATCGCGGCGTCCGCGGCTCTGCGGCGCACCACGGAACGCCTGCTCTCGGCCTGACCGGCACCGCGCCTCCTCGACGCCGCATCGCCCTGCCGCGGCGTCACGCCCGGTGACGGACGACGCCGACGAGCCCGGGAGGCGCGGATCGGCCCCGGAGGCGCCCCTCCCGGCCGCGCGATCGGACTACGCCGAGACCCGGTCGAGGTCGAGCACCTGGAGGCGCGTCAACTGGACGCGGGCCGCCTGCGCGAGCTCGACGACCTGCTTGGCGTTGGTGGCGCTCGCCACGGGAGCGACGACGTTCGGCTTGGTCAGGAGCCAGGCCAGCGAGATCGCGGCCGTGGAGACCTCGTGCACGGACGCGACCCGATCGAGCTCGTGCAGGACGCGGAGACCCCGCTTGGTGAGGTGCCTCGAGAGGTCCGACCGACGCCGCGACCCGGCGAAGTCGGCCCGCGTGCGGTACTTGCCCGACAGGAACCCGCTCGCCAGGGCGAAGCGCGGCATCACACCGAGGCCGAGCTGCTTGGCGACGCGGGCCAGACCGGTCTCGTACTCCTTGCGGTTCAGCAGGTTGTACTGGTTCTGCAGGGCCACCATCGGCGCGACGCCGAGCATCCCGGCGGCGATGCGGGCCTCGTAGAGCCGATTGCCCGAATGGTGCGAGCCGCCGAAGTAGCGCACCTTGCCGGCGCGGATGAGGTGGTCGACGGCGAGCAGGGTCCGCTCGAACGCCACCTCGGTGTCGTCGACGTGCAGGTAGAGGAGATCGATGCGGTCGGTGCCGAGCCGTTCGAGCGAGGCCTCGACGGCGCGCTCGATGGCCTTCGGCGTGAGACCGGGGTGATCGGCGCTCTTGCCGACCTTGGTGGACACGACCATGTCGTCACGCGATCGACGCGAGCGCATCCACGAGCCGATCATGATCTCGCTGCGCCCCCCGGCGTACGAGTCGGCGGTGTCGACGAAGTTGCCGCCCAGATCGAAGTAGGCGTCGAGCACGGACCGCGTCTCGGTCTGGTCGGCCGTCCAGCCGAAGACGTTGCCGCCCAGAGCCATCGGGAACACCCGGAGGTCGGACAGCCCGAGGCGACGTCTCGGCTGGATGATCCCGAGATCGACGGGGACGGTGGCCTGGCCGACCGGCCCCGTGGGGGTCGCGGCGGGGGCCGCTGTCGGCGTCGCACCCACACGGACGGCGTCGGCCGCCTGCGCGGTCGTGGCCGTCGAGTCGGTCACCGACATCCCCTCTCTTCCGACGCTCCCGCCGTGCCCCTGATCGACACGTGCTATGGTCTGCGCCTCTCGGTCAGAGTACGGGCCCGGACGGGTCGGCGTCCGCCGCCGCACCGAATCGTTACGAGAGATTTCCGAGCATTCTCCGAGGGGGTCGGACGGCGCCGTGGGCCGGCCTCGGAACGACGGCGAGCCCGCCACGACCGGGTGGTCGCGACGGGCTCGTCGGGTGAGGCCGTGTTACGCGTCGACCGACTCGTCGGTCGACGTCTCGGTCGCACCGCTCGAGTCGGTGTCGGCCTCGTCGGCCACGACCGGGGCGAGCGACAGCTTGCCGCGGTCGTCGATCTTGGTGATCTCGACCAGGATCTTCTGGCCGACTCCGAGGACGTCCTCGACGTTCTCGACGCGCTTGCCACCGGCGAGCTTGCGGACCTCGCTGATGTGCAGCAGGCCGTCCTTGCCGGGGAGGAGCGACACGAACGCACCGAACGACGCGATCTTGACGACGGTTCCGAGGAACTGCTCGCCGATCTCGGGGTTGGTGGGGTTCGCGATGGCGTTGACCTGGGCGCGGGCCGCCTCGGCCGAGGGGCCGTCGACGGCGCCGATGTAGACGGTGCCGTCTTCCTCGATGCTGATGTCGGCACCGGTCTCGTCCTGGATGGCGTTGATCGTCTTGCCCTTCGGGCCGATCAGCTCGCCGATCTTGTCCTGCGGGATCTGGACCGAGATCACGCGGGGCGCGGTCGGGGCCATCTCGTCGGGAGCGTCGATCGCCGAGTTGAGCACGCCGAGGATGGCCGTGCGGGCCTCCTTGGCCTGCTTCAGCGCGGCGTCGAGCACGGCGGTCGGCAGACCGTCGAGCTTCGTGTCGAGCTGGATCGCCGTGACGAACTCGCTCGTGCCGGCGACCTTGAAGTCCATGTCGCCCAGAGCGTCTTCCGCACCGAGGATGTCGGTCAGCGCGGCGTAGCGCGTCTGGCCGTCGACCTCGTCGGAGACGAGGCCCATGGCGATGCCGGCGACGGGGGCCTTGAGGGGCACACCGGCGTTCAGCAGCGACAGGGTCGAGGCGCAGACCGAGCCCATCGAGGTCGAGCCGTTGGACCCGAGGGCCTCGGAGACCTGACGGATCGCGTAGGGGAACTCCTCGCGGCTCGGCAGCACCGGCACGAGGGCGCGCTCGGCGAGGAAGCCGTGCCCGATCTCGCGACGCTTCGGCGAACCGACTCGACCGGTCTCACCGGTCGAGTAGGGCGGGAAGTTGTAGTGGTGCAGGTAGCGCTTCTTGGTGACCGGGCTCAGCGAGTCGATCTGCTGCTCCATCTTGAGCATGTTCAGCGTGGTGACGCCCATGATCTGGGTCTCGCCGCGCTGGAAGATGGCGGAGCCGTGCACGCGCGGGATGACCTGGACCTCGGCGTCGAGCGGACGGATGTCGGCCAGGCCGCGACCGTCCATGCGGATCTGCTCGGTGAGGATGCGGCCGCGGACGACCTTCTTGGTCGCCGACTTGTAGGCGGCGCCGACCTGGCCGATGGCCGACTCGGGCAGCTCGCCCGCCTCGACCTTGGCGGCGATGGCGTCCTTGACGGTGGCCTTGAGGGCGTCGTCGGCGTCCTGGCGCTCGATCTTGCCCGCGATCTTGTAGACCTCGGCCAGCTCGGTGCCGGCGGCCGCGGTGACGGCCTCGAGGACCTCGTCGGTGTAGGGCAGGAAGACGGGGTAGTCGGCGATCTCCTTCGCGGCCTGGGCGGCCATCGTGGCCTGGGCCTCGACGAGCTGCTTCAGGAACGGCTTGGCGGCCTCGAGACCCTGTGCGACGACGGCCTCGTCGGGCTTCGTGGCGCCGCCCTGGATGAGACCCCAGGCGTGCTCGGTGGCCTCCGCCTCGACCATCATGATCGCGACGTCGTCGTTGCCGGCGGCGTCGGTGACGACACGGCCCGCGACGGTGAGGTCGAAGACGGCGTCGGCGAGCTGGCTTGCCTTGGGGAACGCGACCCACTGGTCGCCGATCAGCGCGAGGCGGACACCGGCGATCGGACCCGAGAAGGGCAGACCGGAGATCTGGGTGGAGGCGCTGGCCGCGTTGATCGCGAGAGCGTCGTAGAACTCGTCGGGCGCGATGCTGAGCACCGTGATGACGACCTGGACCTCGTTGCGCAGGCCCTCGACGAACGAGGGACGCAGCGGCCGGTCGATCAGGCGGCAGACCAGGATGGCCTCGGTCGAGGGACGGCCCTCGCGACGGAAGAACGAGCCGGGGATCTTGCCCGCGGCGTACGAGCGCTCTTCGACGTCGATGGTCAGCGGGAAGAAGTCGAAGTTGTCCTTCGGCTTCTTGCTGGCGCTGGTGGCGGACAGCAGCATGGTGTCGTCGTCGAGGTAGGCGGCGACGGCTCCCTGGGCCTGCTGGGCGAGACGGCCGGTCTCGAATCGGATGGTGCGCTTGCCGAACTTGCCGTTGTCGAGGACGGCTTCGCCGAACTTGATCTCTGGACCCTCCATGTGGGGGTTTCTCCTCTTTGTTTTGAATCGATGCCCCGTGTGGGCCTCGATGTCGTACCGGGAGCGGGCGGCGTGGACGGCATGAGGACATGCACGTGCAGCAACGCGACGGAGGCGGTGGCACGTCTGGCCAACAGTAGAGACGGTCGGACCCCGCACCCGATCTCGACGCGGAGGCGTCGCTCGGGGCATTCCGCCTGTCACCACCGGTGACCAGCAGCCGTACCGGCCTGCTCCGAGCGCGATCCTAGCACCCGAGGACGACGGGACGACGGGAGGCGCGAGGGCGTGGCCCCCGACCAGGAGGCGCGGTGCGGCGGGAGCACGGCTAGGGTCGTCGGCATGGCTGCTCGCGAGACGTCCCGGCGGAACCCGGCGACGCGCGTGCTCGCGGCGCTGAGCGGCGCCTCCCTGGTGCTGGGTCTGGGCTCCCTCGCCGTCGTCTCCCCCGCGGCGGCGGCCGACTACCCGACCTGGGCCGAGGTCGAGGCGGCCAAGGGCGACACCGCCGCCACACAGCGACAGGTCGACCGGGTCGTCGCGTCGCTCGACGGCCTCGAGAAGACCGCCGCGGCCCGCAGCGACGACGCCGTGGCCGCCGCTCAGGCGGATGCCGAGGCCGAGGCGGCGCTGGCCGCCGCCTCGCAGGCCGCCGACCAGCTGGCCGATCGGGCCGCCCGCGCCGCCGCCTCGGCCGACGAGGCTCATCAGCAGGCCGGGCGGTTGGCCGGAAGGCTGTTCCTCACGGGCGGGACGCAGTCGATGAGCAGCGAGCTGTTCGCCTCGGACGACCCCGACGCCGTCCTCTACCGGCTGGGCGCGTTGACGCAGCTCGGCGACCGCTGGCAGAACGTCCTCTCCGACGCCACGGCGAGCAGCAACACCGTCGCCTCGCTGAGCGCGCAGGCGTCGGCCGCGGCGACCGAACGGGACTCGCTCGCGCGTGAGGCCCGCACGGCGGCCGACACCGCGACCGCCGCGCAGGCGCGGGCGGACGCCGAGGTCACGAGCGCGACCGAGCAGTCCACCGAGCTCTACGCCCAGCTGGCGACGCTGAAGGACACGAGCGCCGAGGTCGAGCAGCGGTACCGCACGGGAGTGGCGGCGCGAGCGGCGTACGAGGCCCAGCAGAAGGCGGCCCGGCGCGCGGCGGCCGAGGCCGAGGCTGCTCGGACGCCGTCGGCCCCGGCGGGCGGAGCGGAGACGTCGAGCGGAGGCAGCGGGTCGGCGGGCTCAGGCTCGGGCTCCGCGGGCGGCGGTTCGACCGCTCCCCCGAGCGGCGCCGTCGACGACCCCGCCGGCGCCAAGGCGTTCGCGGCGACGCTGGTCGGCACCGGGTCCGAGTACACCTGCCTGGTGCAGCTCTGGAACAAGGAGTCCGGTTGGCGGACCACCGCGAGCAACCCCGGCAGCGGCGCCTACGGTATCCCGCAGTCGCTCCCCGGGAACAAGATGGCGTCGGTCGCCTTCGACTGGCAGACCAACTACCGCACCCAGGTGACCTGGGGCGTCGGCTACATCCGCCAGTCGTACGGCACCATGTGCGGCGCCTGGGCCCACTCGGTGGCGAACGACTGGTACTGAGCGGCACGCGCCGCAGCTCACGCGGTGGACGGACGAGACGACGCCCGGAACGAGAGAACGGCCCCCTCCGCCTGCGGAGGGGGCCGTCGTCGAGACGTTCGGAGCGCGAAGACTAGCGGCGCAGGCCGAGACGACCGATGAGCGCACGGTAGCGCTCGATGTCGACCCGGGACAGGTAGCCCAGGAGGCGACGGCGCTGACCGACGAGGAGCAGCAGACCACGACGCGAGTGGTGGTCGTGCTTGTGCTCCTTCAGGTGCTCGGTGAGGTCGAGGATGCGCTGCGTCATCACGGCGACCTGGACCTCGGGGGATCCGGTGTCGCCGGGGTGGGTCGCGTATTCTTCGATGATCCGGGTCTTGACGTCAGGTGCGAGTGCCATAGGTGGATCCCCTTTCAGTTCGTTGCGCGGTGCTCGTCACCGGATGTGCGAGCTCTCTTTCTCCGCGGCCGTTCAGACGGCAACCTGTGGAGCCTACCAGACCGGAGCCGCGGCCTTCGATCGGGACTGAGCCGGGCGTCGACGGCGACGCGGCAGCGCGAGCCCCACGAAGGCGGCTCCGAGCGCGGCTCCGAGCGTGTTCATGACGAGGTCCTGCGGGTCGGAGAAGCGGGTCGCCGACAGGTAGGCGGCCTGGTAGCTCTCGATGCCCACCGTGGCCGCGAAGCCGACGACGATGCCGACCCACCAGAAGCGCTTCGGCAGCAGCAGGGCCGGGAACATGCCCATCGGCACGAACATGGCCACGTTGGCGGCGGCCTCGACCCGGGCGAAGGTGATCCACGAGGTCTCGTCGTGCCGGGCGAAGGCGTCGAGCGCCCGCCAGAGGAGCTCGCTCGTGCCCGAGCCGTAGACGCTGGGGCGGAGCGTCATCCAGGCGACCCCGGCCAGATAGACGACGGTCAGCAGGAGGAGGAAGGCGCGGCGCATGACTCCATGGTGCGGCACCCGACCTGCGAGCACGGCCCGGAGCGGCCGGAGTTCAGCCCGGAGGACGACAGGGCTCCGCCGAGCGTCGGAGGGAGCCGGGGAGGCGCGGTGTCAGGAGGTCCGTCACCGCGCCTCCTAGGCTCGTCGCGTGGACGCACTCGCCGAACTCCTGGCCCGGATCAGCCGGCTGGCCGATCCCCTGCCGACCTCGTGGCTGCTCACGAGCATCGCGGTCGGACTGCTGCTGGTGCTCGCGCCCGGCGCCTGGCACACCGTGCGGCACGCCGTGACGGTCGTGCACGAGGGCGGGCACGGGCTCGCGGCGGTGCTGACCGGACGACGTCTCACGGGGATCCGGCTGCACTCGGACACGTCGGGGCTCACGGTGTCGAGGGGTCCGCGGACCGGCCCCGGGATGGTGATCACGCTGCTCGCCGGCTACACCGCGCCCGCCGTCGCGGCGCTCGGTGCGGCGTGGCTGCTGTCGGCCGGGTACGCCGCGGGACTGCTCTGGGCGCTGCTGCTCCTCCTGGGCCTGATGCTGGTCCAGATCCGCAACTGGTTCGGCCTGTGGGTCGTGCTGGTCGGGGCCGCCCTCGTCGTCGCCGTGACCTTCGCGGCGTCGCCGACCTGGCAGAGCGTCTTCGGCGTCGTGGTCACCTCGGTGCTCGGCTTCGGGGCCCTGCGGGCGGCGCTCGAGCTGCAGCGGAGTCGGCGCCGGTCGCGGACGACCGGCTCGGACGCCGACCAGCTCGCCGGCCTGACCCGGCTGCCCGGCATCGTCTGGGTGGGCGTCTTCGTGATCGTCGCGCTGGCGTGCCTGGTCGGCGGCGCCGCGCTGCTGTTCCCGCAGACGCTCGACGCCGCCCGGAGCCTCGACCTCTCGCGCTAGGCCGGAGCGGACGAGAGCGCGTGCACGGGCACGCGGCCCTCGAGACGTGCGCGTCCGCCGAGGCCGTCGAGCTCGAGCAGGACCGCGACCCCGGCCACGACGTAGCCGGCGCGCTCGAGCAGGGTGATCGTCGCTTCGACCGTGCCTCCGGTCGCGAGGACGTCGTCGACGATCAGGACGCTCGACCCGGCGGGGATCTGGTTCGGGCGGAGCTCGAGGGTCGCCTCGCCGTATTCGAGGGCGTAGCTCTCGCTCAGCACCTCGCCGGGCAGCTTGCCGGCCTTCCGCACGGTCAGCACGCCGACGCCCTGCTCGATGGCGATGCCCCCGGCGAGCGCGAAGCCCCGCGCCTCGATGCCCGCCACGGCGACGAAACCTCCGTCGAAGGGCTCGGAGAGGGCGGTCGTGACCGTGGCGAAGGCGTCGGCGTCGGAGAACAGGGGCGTGACGTCGCGGAACAGGATGCCGGGCTTCGGGAAGTCGGGGACGACGGCGATCTTGCTGTCGACGAACGAGGAGGCGTCGGTGACGGTCATGGGGTCAACGGTAGTCGCGTGGCGTCCCCTCCCCGTGCCGCACGTCACGATCGTGTGAACAGTCGGGCCCGATGTCGGGGGCCCGTGCGAGAGTGCACGCATGTCGCGGTTCATCGTCCCCCCGTACCTGCTCGCCCACCTCGCCGAGGCCGAGTCGCCCCGCCTGCACCGGGCGCCCCGCGCCGCCCGGAACGGGCTCCTCGCGATGGAGGCCGTCGACCGCAACGCGACTCCCCCGGTGACGCGGGGCGTGCTCGGGGGCGGCTCCGTGCTCGAGCGGACGGTCTTCGACGCGGAGGGCACCGAGGAGCTGCCCGGCGTGCGCGTCCGCGGCGAGGGCGAGCCCGCCACCGACGACGTCGCGGCGACGGAGGCCTACGACGCGCTGGGCGCGACCTACGCCCTCTTCGACGAGGTCTACGGCCGGTCGTCCATCGACGGCGCCGGGCTGCCGCTCGACGCGACGGTGCACTACGGCGTGGACTACGACAACGCGTTCTGGAACGGCGAGCGCATGGTCTTCGGCGACGGCGACGGCGAGGTGTTCCAGCGATTCACCGCGTCGGTCAGCGTCATCGGCCACGAGCTGACCCACGGCGTGACGCAGTACACCGCCAACCTGACGTACCAGGGCCAGTCCGGCGCGCTGAACGAATCCGTCAGCGACGTGTTCGGCGCGCTCGTCGAGCAGCACCTGTTCTCGCAGACCGTCGAGCAGGCGACCTGGCTGATCGGCGAGGGTCTCTTCACCCCCGAGGTGCAGGGTCGGGCGCTGCGCTCGATGAGGTCCCCGGGCACGGCCTACGACGACGACGTGCTCGGCAAGGACCCGCAGCCGGGCCACATGGACGACTACGTCGAGACGGACGACGACAACGGCGGCGTGCACCTCAACTCGGGCATCCCCAACCGCGCCTTCTTCCTGGTGGCCGAGGCGCTGGGCGGCACCGCGTGGGATCGCGCCGGACGGATCTGGTACGACACGCTGACCGGCGGGTCGCTCTCGACCGAGGCGACCTTCGCTCAGTTCGCCGCTGCGACGGTCCTGGCGGCGACCGCGCGTTACGGCGCGGACTCCGACGAGGCCCGCGCGACGTCGGCCGGGTGGGCCGGCGTCGGAGTGATCCCCGCACCCTGACACGGGCCGGGGGTACCATCGCGCACATGAAGGTCACCGTGTCGCGCTCCGGCGGGTTCGCCGGTCTGACCCGGACGTGGTCGGTCGACGTCGATGCCGAACCCGACACCGAGTCGTGGCTCGTGCAGCTCGACGGCCTCCCCTGGGGGCAGACCCCATCGGGCGGGCAGATGGTCCAGCCCGATCGGTTCGTCTGGGTCATCACGGCCGACACCCGGCCGAGCCGGAAGGCCAAGCTGCCGGAGCAGCAGGTCACCGGCCCGTGGCGAGAGCTCGTCGATCGCGTCCGGACGACGTCCGACGCCGAGGCGCGGACATCCCCGTGAGCGACCGGTCCCGCCGGCCCGGCCGACGACGCCCGTCCGGCGAGATGATGGCGGGGGCGCTGGCCGTGGTGGTGCTCGTCGCCGGCGGAGCCGCCGTCGCCGTGGTGCAGCGCGACCGACCCGAGGTCGTCCACGGTGCAGCGACCGCGCCTCCCTGGCAACGACCGGGCGTCGACCGACTCGACGCGCGCGCCGCCGCCGCGGGTCTCGAGAACGTCTGGGGGCGCGACCTCGCGATGCACGTGCACACGCACCTCTCCATCACCGTCGACGGCGAGCCCGTCGTCGTGCCCGGCGACATCGGGCACGACGCCGACGCGAGCTTCGCCGCCGAGATCCACACGCACGACACGACCGGCATCGTGCACGTCGAGTCCCCCACGCGTCAGCGGTTCGTGCTCGGACAGCTCTTCACCGAGTGGGACGTCGCCCTCGACGCCACGAGCATCGGCTCGCTCGGCGCCGACGACGGCTACCGACTGCACGCCTTCGTCGGCGGAGGCGAGTACGAGGGCGACCCCGCAGGCATCCCGCTCGGCGACTTCGAACGCATCGACCTCGTGCTCGCCCCGAGCGACGAGACCGTCACCGCCCCGGCGGCGTACGTCTGGCCCGACGAGTACCGCTGACCGGGGCCGACGAGGCTACGGCTCGACCGGCCACCGGACGGGGACGTCGAGCCGGAGCGACGAGCGCTCGGCGTCGCCCCCCGAGGCGATCGCCTCGATCAGACGTTCGGCGGCGACGCGACCGAGGTGCTCGCCGTCGACGTCGATCGCCGGCACTCCGACGAGCCCCAGGGCGTCGACGACCATCCGCTCCGAGCTGACCGTGAGCGACCGGCCCCGGTGCTCGTCGCCCCGCAGCACGTACATCAGCCCCAGACCGATGGCCGTCGCGTACGGCACGACGGCCGTCGCCCCCGACGCCAGGACGTCGGCGCTGGCCCGGACGCCCGCCTCGAAGGTCGACGGATACGGCCCCAGCACGGTGAGCTCCGCGAGCCCGCCGGCCGCCGCGACGACGGCCGCGGTGCGCTGACGGTTCTGCCACGACCCGTCGGGGCCGCCGAGGTAGGCGATGCGCTCGTGCCCCTGTTCGACGAAGCGCGAGACGAGCGCCCCGAAGGCGGTCGCCGTGTCGGCCACCACCGAGGAGGCGCCGGTCACCTCCCGGTCGACGAGCACGGTGGGCTTGTGGCCGATCGCGAGGCGGACGACGTCGTCCGCGCCCCGGGGGGCGACCACGATGAATCCGTCGACCTGATGCGACAGCCTCTCGAAGGCCACGAGCTCGCCGACCTCGGCGAGGGGGTGCACGGCGACGGTGAGCTGCAGGTCGGCTCGACCGGCCGCAGCCTGGGCGCCCGCGATGATCGGCGTGAAGAAGGCGTTGTCGAGGGTGGGGACGACGACGGCCACGACTCCCGAGCGGCCGCGGGCCAGCTGGCGGGCTGCCCGATTGGGCACGAAGCCGAGCTTCCGGGCCGCGGCGAGGACCCGTGCCGCCGTGTCGGGCGAGACGAGCTCGGGCCGGCTGAGCACACGGGACGCGGTCGCCTTCGACACGCCGGCCAGGATCGCGACGTCGGCGAGCGTCGCCAGTCGTCCGGCGGCCGTCACGGTCGGCCCTCGATCGGTGCGATCGCGCACCCGCCGCACCCTGTCGTGCACCCCGTCGTCATGGGCCCCAGCCTAGGCCGTGGATGCAACCGGTCCCACGGTGGACCCGACGGCTTGTAACAAGCTGTTTACACGGACGGACCGGTTCAAGGCCTGACTGCCCCATAGGCTCGATGTAACCGGTTTCACCCGACGTGGGATCGGCGAGCCATCTCGAGTCCGCCCCGATCGGAGGAACCCGTGACGTCCCGCAAACCCGCGCTGCTCCTGCTGCTGCCGGGCCTCGCCTTCCTGCTGATCGGGTTCGCGGTGCCCTCGCTCGCGATGCTGTTCGCGCCTCCCGGGGTCACCGCCGGCGAGATCGTCGGACGCCTCGGCAGCATGCTGACCGACCCGTACGACCTCCGCATCATCGGTCGGACCGTCGGTCTCGGCCTGATCGTGACCGGCATCTGCGTCGCCCTCGGGTTCCCGATCGCCTACCTGCTCGCCCGCTCGACCTCGCGCTGGTCGGGCGTCCTGCTCGCGCTCGCGATCTTCCCCCTGCTGCTCAGCAACGTCGTCCGGACCTTCGGCTGGCTCGTGCTGCTCGGCAAGAACGGCGCGATCGGCCAGGTGCTCACCGTCCTCGGCCTGGTCGACGAGGCCCCGCAGCTGCTCTACACCGAGCTCGCCATCGTGCTGGGTCTGACCCAGCTGTTCCTGCCGCTCGCGATCATCTCGTGCTACTCGGCGGTCGCCCAGGTCGACCCCGGGCTCGACGACGCCGCCCGGGGACTCGGCGCCAGTCGAACCCGCACGTTCTGGAGCATCGTCGTGCCCCTGTCGCTGCCCGGCGTCGTCGTCGCCGCGACCCTCGTCTTCGCCGGCTCGGTCACCGCCTACACGACGCCCTACCTGCTCGGCGGCTCGGGGCAGCGCATGCTCGCCACCCAGCTGTTCTCGTACTCGAGCGTCACCATCGACTGGGCCGGGGCCTCGGCCACCGCGCTGATCATGACGGTGCTCGTCTTCGTCGTCTCGGGGCTGTCGTCGCTCGTCGCCCGGAAGGGAGCCACCTCGTGAAGACCCGCCGTCCGGTCGCCGGCACGCTCGCCGTCGCCGGCTACGTCGTCATGATCGTCCCGATCCTCTTCGTGGTCGCCACCGCGTTCACCAGCGAGAGCACCCTGCGGTTCCCGCCCCGAGGGTTCTCGCTCCGCTGGTTCGAGGCCGCGCTCGGCTACGACCCGTTCCTCTCGGCGCTGCTGTCGAGCCTGCAGCTGGCCCTCGCCGCCACGGTGCTCGCCCTGGCGGTGGGCATCCCCGCCACGCTGGCCATCCACCGCGGCCGCCTCCCCGGCAAGGGTCTGGTCGAGGGGCTCTTCCTCTCGCCGCTGATCGTGCCCGAGCTGGTCGTCGGCCTCGCGCTGTACCAGCAGCTGGTAATCGGGTTCCGGCTCGACAACTTCCCCGTGCTGCTGATCGGCCACACCGTGCTGATGCTGCCGTACGCGGTCAGGGTGACCGGCGCCTCCCTGGCTCTCGCCGACCCGGCGCTCGAAGAGGCGGCCAGGGGCCTCGGCGCGTCACCGCTGCGGGCCTTCTTCACGGTGACCCTGCCCCTGCTGCGCCCCGGCATCTTCTCGGCCGCGCTGCTGAGCTTCGTCACCTCGTTCAACAACGTGCCCCTGTCGCTGCTGCTGCAGAGCCGCGACTTCCGCACCCTGCCCGTCACGATGCTCGACTACGTGCAGCAGAGCTACGACCCCATGGTCGCCGCGATGGCCACCCTCATCCTCGCGGGCACCGTCGTCATCGCCGTCATCGCCGAACGCACCGTCGGCTTCGCCAAGATCTTCGGAGGCATCAACAGATGAGCACCGCAGCAGAATTCGTCGCCGTGAGCCAGGTCTTCGGCGACTTCACCGCCGTCGACTCGATCGACCTCGCCATCGCCGAGGGCAAGCTCACCACGCTGCTCGGTCCGAGCGGCTGCGGGAAGACCACCAGCCTGCGCATGCTCGCCGGCTACGCGGCGCCGACCTCGGGCACGATCCGCATCGCCGGCGTCGAC
The DNA here is from genome assembly GCF_007988805.1 of Frigoribacterium faeni. Classification (GTDB taxonomy): domain Bacteria; phylum Actinomycetota; class Actinomycetes; order Actinomycetales; family Microbacteriaceae; genus Frigoribacterium; species Frigoribacterium faeni. The sequence continues at coordinate 60,706 of NZ_BJUV01000009.1, forward strand.
AGCACCCGCACCCCGCCCGAGAAGCGCGATCTCGGCATGGTGTTCCAGTCGTACGCGCTGTTCCCCCACCTGAGCGTCGCCGACAACGTCGGCTACGGCCTGAAGCTGCGCGGCGTCGACACCACCGAGCGCCGTCGCCGGGTGATGGAGACCCTCGATCTGGTCGGTCTCGCGCACCTCGCCGCCAGCAAGCCGAAGAAGCTCTCGGGCGGACAGCAGCAGCGCGTCGCCCTCGCCCGCGCGATCGCCATCCGGCCCAAGCTGCTGCTGCTCGACGAGCCCCTCTCGAACCTCGACGCCCGGCTGCGGGTGCAGATGCGCGCCGAGATCCGCCGCATCCAGGGCGAGACCGGGCTCACCGTCGTGCTCGTCACCCACGATCAGGACGAGGCGCTCGAGATGAGCGACGACATGGTGCTGATGCGCGCCGGACGCATCATGCAGCAGGGCGCGCCCCAGCAGGTCTTCCCGAACCCGGCGAACCGCTTCGTGGCCGACTTCCTCGGCTACGAGAACTTCGTCACGGCCGCCGACGGCACCCTCCTCGCCGTCCGCCCCGAGCACCTCACGGCCACGGCCGACGTGACCCCGGGAGGCGCGGCGCACGACGGCCTGCAGCTCACGGGCCGCGTCACCGACGTCGCGTACCGCGGGGTCGACCTGCTCGTCACCGTCCAGGCCACCGACGCCAGCGGCGCCGACGTGCGGCTGCTGTCGGACGTCCGCAGCACCGGCGCCGAGTCGGTCGCGATCGGCGACCGGGTGACCGTGAGCGCGCCCGCCGGGCGGCTCGTCGCCCTCGCCGACTGAGCGCCCCCGGCTGCGGCCGACACCGCACCTCCTCCGTCTCCCCTCCCTCGTTCCACACCGCCCGGCCTCGACGAGGCCGCCCCGAAAGGACACGACCATGACCACCACCATCCGCACCCGCCTGGCGCTCGTCGCCGGGGTCGCCGTGACCACCCTCGTGCTGGCCGGCTGCTCGTCGAGCGGCGACGAGCCCGACGCGAACACGATCACCGTGAGCACCTTCCCGTTCGGGGTCGAGGAGTTCCAGGAGGCGGTCATCGACCCGTTCACGGCCGAGACCGGCATCGAGGTCGTCGTCGACACCGGTTCGAACTCGGACCGCCTGTCGCAGCTGCAGCTCGCCGGCGGGGACCCCGAAGTCGACGTCATGCTGATCTCCGACTACTACGCCGCCCTCGGCCAGGAGGACGACCTGTTCCAGCAGGTCGACGCCGCCGCCGTGCCCTCGCTGGAGGACATCGCCGACTTCGCCACGGAGGACGCCTACGTCGGACCGGCCTACAGCTACCAGCTGAACGGCACCATGTACTCGACGGACGAGCTCACGGCCGACGAGGCCGCGCAGTGGAGTCTCTACGGCGAGTCGAGCGTGGCGGGGAAGGTGGCCCTGCCCGACATCGCGGTGACCGCGGGCCAGCTGATGGTCTCGGGCGTGGCCGACGAGTACGGCGACGGGCCCTACGACATCGACGCCGCCCTCGAGCAGCTCGGCGAGTGGTCGCCGGGGGTGCTGCAGTTCTACAGCTCGTCGACCGAGGTGACCAACCTGCTGACCCAGGGCGAGATCGTCGCCGCCGACTCGCTCAGCGGATTCGCGACCGACCTCGTCGCGTCGGGCGAGCCGATCGCCTGGACCGCCCCCGAGACCGGGCGCTACATGGCCACCAACCGGGCGATGATCCCCACGGGCGCGGCCAACGTCGACGGCGCGAACCGCTTCATCGACTACCTGCTGTCGGAGGAGGCTCAGACCGCGTCGGCCGAGATCGTCGGCGACCTGCCGGTGAACCCCTCGGCGACCGTCCCCGACACGATCGAGGCCGTCGTCGGCGACATCGCGGCCGACCCCGTGGCCGCGGGCTACGCCACGCTCGACCCAACCGAGCTCGTCCCGACGCGCTCGGAGTGGGTCGACCGCTTCGCCCGCGAGGTGACGTCGCGCTGATGAGCACCCCCCTGCCCGGCGCCTACCTCGACCGCATGCCCAAGGTCGACCTGCACTGCCACCTGATCGGCACCGTCCGGGCGAGCACCTTCGCCGAGCTCGCCCGTCGGGAGGGCCTCGTGCTGCCCGACGAGCCCGAACGGATCTTCGCCGACATCAACTCGCTGCCGCCCGACCCGGCGCTCTACCGCGACACGCGCATCCCCGTGCCCCAGGGACGCAGCGCCGACGAGCCCGACGTGTCGTACTCGCTGTTCCAGGCGTCGAACTGGGTCGTCGACGTGCTGCGCGACGCCGACGACCTCACCCGCATCGTCTACGAGGCCTTCGAGGACGCCCACCGCACCAGCGCCACCCGGCACCTCGAGCTCTTCTTCGACGCCGTGCCGCCGCACCTCGCCTCCCTCGGCTACGCCGGATCGGTCGAGGCCTACGCCGAGGGCATCCGGCTCGCGGAGCGCGACTTCGGCATGACCGGTCTGATGATCCAGGGCATCGACCGCAGCAGGAGCGGCGAGCACGCCCTCGAGCTGGTCCGCCAGGTGGTCGACAACCAGCACGAGTACGTCGCGGGAATCGGCCTCGACAACCTCGAGACCTCGGGCCCGCCCGAGCGGTTCGTCGACGCGTACCGGCTCGCGGGCGAGGCGGGGCTGGGGCGCACCGCCCACTCGTCCGAGCACTCCCCCACCGCCGTCAACACGATCACGTGCGTCGACCAGCTCGGCTGCGACCGGATCGATCACGGGTACTACGTGCTCGAGGACGACGACGTCGTCGCGCGCATGCGCGACGAGCAGGTGACCTTCACGGTCGTCTCCACCACCTCGCGGCGCTCGTGGCGTCCGTGGCGACGCGCCTCGATCGAGGCCATGCTCGACGCCGGCCTGCGCGTCGTCCCCGCCTCGGACGACCCGGGGATGTTCCCCACCACGCTGGCCGACGAGTACCGCATCGTCCACGAGCAGATCGGCGCGAGCCCGGAGCAGGTGCGCGCCATGGCCTACGCGGGCGTCGACGCCTGCTGGCTGCCGGGGGACGAGAAGGAGGCGCTCCGGGCGCGGTTCGACCGCGAGCTGGCCGCGCTCGACCACGAGTTCGGCGTCTCCGGCCGCTGACCTGCGGCCGGCCGCCCGTGGCGGACCGGCGACGAGCGGACAGCCCTCCCGGGGAGGCGCTAGCCGACCACCGAGAGGCGTTGCGTCGGGCGGGTCATCGCCACGTAGAGACTGGCGTTGCCCCGCTCGGACGACTCCCGCACGCCGTCGGGGTCGACCAGGACGACGGCGTCGAACTCGAGGCCCTTCGACGTCGCCGGGCTCAGGACGGAGATCGGCTTGGTGAGCGACGCCGTGCCGGGCGCGACCTGCCCCGGGAACACCGGGGACAGCGCCTCGACGAGCGGCGCGACGAGCCCCTGGGGCGCGATGACGGCCAGCGTGCCCTCGGCGTCGACCGCCCGATCGGCGACGACCGCCTCGACGGCCGTGGCGACGAGGGCGTCGCGAGGCGCGCCTCCTCGGGAGGCGTCCGACCCCGCGGCCCCGGCGTCGACGGGGACCTCCCGGACGGGCCACTCGCTCGAGCGGACCGAGCGGCTCGGCGTGATCCGCAGACCCGAGGCGACGGCGATGCGCTCGGCGTACTCGACGATCTGCGTCGGCGTCCGGTAGTTCACGGTGAGCTCCTCGAGGGTCCAGGGCGCGGAGGTGGGCGCCTCCGACCCGCGACGACGACGGCCGAGCAGGCTCTGCAGGGCGCGGTCCCACGACGACGCCGACGCCGGGCTCGAGGCCTGGGCGATGTCGCCCACGACGGTGAAGGAGCGCAGCGGGCAGCGACGCGAGAGCAGGCGCCACTGCATCGGCGAGAGCTCCTGCGCCTCATCGACCACGACGTGGCCGAACGCCCAGGTGCGGTCGCCCGCCGCCCGTTCGGCGGTGGTCATCGAGGCGGCGCGCTCGGCGAAGCCGCCGGCGATCTGCTCGGCCGAGACCATGCCCTCGACGCCCATGTTCTCGATGGCGCGCTCGGCGTTCTCGATGTCGCGCTTGCGCTGCTGCTTGCGGGCCAGCTTGTCGGGATCCACCCCGGCCTGGAACTCGCCGAGCAGCTCGGCCGCCTCGTCGAGCAGGGGCACGTCGGAGATCGTGAACTCCGACCCCCGGGCCCGCAGCAGCAGGGCCCGCTGCTCGGGGGTCCACCGCGGCGTGAGCGAGGCCAGCCAGTTCGGCCGGGCGTAGAGGTCCTCGACGAGCTTCTCGGCCGAGAGGGGGATCCACGCCGTGTTGAGCAGCACGCGGACGTCGTACGACTGCCGGATGTCCTCGCGGAGGACGGCCTCGTCGGACTCGTCGACCGTGGTGCCGTGCTCGCGCATCTGGGCGACCAGCAGACGGGTCAGGGCGGACAGCGCCGCCTTGTTGAAGGTGACGCGCCCCTCGTTGTGCGGCTTGCCGCGTTCCTGCGCCCGACGCATCGCATCGCCGACCAGGTCGGGCTGCACGACGAGACGCTCGCCGTTGATGTCAATCGTCGTCGCCTCGGTGGGCCGGATCTGCCGGGAGCGGACGGCGCGACGGATGAGGTCCGCCATCTCGGCTCGGCCCTTGATCGCGGCCGTCTCGGGGGCGTCGTCGATCTGCGACTCGACGCCCGGGTAGAGACCGCCGAGGCTCGAGAGGACGACGCCGCTCTCGCCGAGGGAGGGCAGCACCTGCTCGATGTACCGCAGGAACGACCGGGAGGGGCCCACGACCAGCACGCCGGAGCCGCGGAGCCGTTCGCGGTGCGAGTACAGCAGGTAGGCGGCACGGTGCAGGGCGACCGCCGTCTTGCCGGTGCCCGGACCGCCCTGCACGACGAGCACGCCGTCGAGGGGCGCGCGGATGATGCGGTCCTGCTCGGCCTGGATGGTGGCGACGATGTCGGTCATCCGACCGGTCCGCTGGGCCGTGAGGGCGGCCATCAGGGCCCCTTCGCCCTGGAGCTGGACGTCGTCGCGGTCGAGCAGGTCGGGGTCGAAGACCTCGTCTTCAAGACGGGTCACCGAGCGGCCGTCGAGCGTCAGATGGCGACGGGCGCGCACCCCCTGCGGCGTGGCCGCGGTGGCCTGGTAGAACGCGGCGGCGCCCGGGACGCGCCAGTCGAGCAGGATCGGGTGGTGGGCCCGATCGCGGAGGCCGATGCGCCCGATGTAGCGGTAGCGACCGCCCTCGCCCGAGACGGCGGGGCTCTCGGGATCGCCGCTCTGGCCCAGCGTGTCGGGCTGCTCGAGCTCGAGCCGGCCGAAGGCGAGGCGCTCGTCGACGGCGCCGAGCTGGGCGATGGTGTCCTCGTAGAGACGGGCGTACGCGTCGCGCTCGCTCCGGCTCTGGTGGTTGCCGCCGACGGACTCGCGACGGACGCCCTCCAGGCGGACGCGGGCGTCGGCCTTCAGCTCGTCCAGTCGGGTGTAGAGGGTGCCCACGTAGGCGCGTTCGCGGTCCAGCTCGGAAGACAACAGTCACTCAACCCTTCGGGAAAGTCGGCGTGTCAGTCTACCCGTCGCCGACAGGCCGAACGCCCCTCGCCGTGTGGCCAGGGGCGTTCGAGTGCGGTGCTCGGGCGCGTCGCTCAGAATTCCTCGTGGGTCTCGGGGTCGCCGTCCCAGAGTCGTCCGCGTTCGAGGCCGCTGATGGCCGCGACCTCGCTCCCGCTCAACTCGAAGTCGAAGACGTCGAGGTTCTCGCGCTGTCGACCGGGATCCGCCGACTTGGGCACCGGCACGGCGCCGAGCTGGACGTGCCAGCGGAGCACGATCTGCGTCGGCGTCCTGCCGTGCGCGGAGGCGATCTCGGTGATGACGGGCTCGGTGAGGAGCTCGCTCTGCTTCGCCAGAGGGCTCCAGCTCTCGGTGACGATGCCCATCCGCTCGTGGACGGCGCGGAGCGCCGCCTGCGGGAAGTACGGATGCAGCTCGATCTGGTTGACCGCCGGCACGACGCCGGTCTCGTCCGAGAGACGCTGCAGGTGCGCCTCGGTGAAGTTCGAGACTCCGATGGAACGGACGAGACCGTCCTCCTGCAGCTTCACGAAGGCGCGGAACGAGTCGACGAACTTATCGAGGCGCGGCAGCGGCCAGTGGATGAGATAGAGGTCGACGTAGTCGAGGCCGAGCGTCGTGCGGCTCTCCTCGAAGCTGGCGAGGGTCTCCTCGTAGCCGTGGTGGCGGCCGGGCAGCTTCGTGGTGATGACGAGCTCGTCGCGGGGGACGTCCACCCGACGGACGGCCTCGGCCACGGCGTCCTCGTTGCCGTAGTTGAGAGCCGTGTCGAGCAGGCGGTAGCCGGACTCGACGGCGACCGCGATCTGCTCGGCGCCCTCGGCGCCGTTCATGCCGTAGGTGCCGAGGCCCAGGCTCGGGAGGGTGCGGCCGTCGTTGAGCCCGATCGAGGGGGCCGTCATCAGCTCACGCCGAGGAGGTCGATGACGAAGATGAGGGTCTTCCCCGAGAGGGGGTGGCCGCCGCCGGCCGGACCGTAGGCCAGGTGCGGGGGCAGGACGAGCTTCCGGCGTCCGCCGACCTTCATGCCCGGGATGCCCTCCTGCCAGCCGCGCACGAGGGCGGCGAGGGGGAAGTTGATGGGTTCGCCGCGGCTCCACGAGGCGTCGAACTCCTCGCCGGAGTCGTACTCGACGCCGAGGTAGTGCACGTTGACGGTGGAACCGGCCTGGGCTTCGGCGCCATCGCCGACGGTGATGTCGGTGATCTGCAGCTCGCTGGGGGCCGGGCCCTCGGGGGCGTCGATCTCGGGCTTGATGCTGGGGTCGTGAGTCATACCGACCATCCAACCACCGACCGACGACGCCGCGACCCGCGGGACCGTCGGACGACCGTCCCGACCGACGGGACGGCGATGGCGGGTCGACCGCTCGTGTCCTCCCTGCGAGGCTCGAGTGGTCGACCCACCGTCCGTTCCCACCGAGATGCGCTCATCGATGCGAACGAATGGACGATACCTCCGTCGTCGGGCCGCGCAAAATCGACGAAGATGGAGCCTTGTCCACTCCGACCCGTCCCCCGCGCCGACCGCTCGTCGTCGACCTCTCGCCCCTCCGCGCGAGCCCCGCCTTCGCCCGCCTCTTCGTCGGCAACACGGTCAGCGGCATCGGCACACAGCTGACCGTCGTCGCCGTCGGGCTCGAGGTCTACGACATCACCGGCTCGACCTTCGCCGTCGCCCTCGTCGGAGCGTTCTCGCTCCTGCCCATGATCGTCGCGGGTCTCTACGGCGGCATGCTCGCCGACGCCTTCGACCGGCGCAAGGTCGCGCTGGTGGCGGCGGTCTTCGCCTGGCTGTCGACCGCCGCCATCGCGCTCCACGCCTGGCTCGGCATCCGCGAGGTGGCCCTGCTGAACGTGCTGGCCTGCGTCAACGCCGTCGCCGGCACGATGATCTCGACCTCCCGGGCGGCGATCGTGCCACGTCTGCTCCCGCTGCGCCTCCTGCCGGCCGCCTCGGCCCTGAGCGGCATCGGCACCGGCCTCATGCTCACCGTCGGCCCCGCGCTCGCGGGGGTGCTCGTGGCCGGCGTGGGATTCCCCGTGACGTACACGGTCGACGTCGTGCTGTTCTCCTTCGCCTTCGTCGGCATCCTCACGCTGCCGCCCATCCGCCCCGAGGGCGCGACCCAGCGCCCCGGTCTGTCGTCGCTGGTCGAGGGCATGCGGTTCCTCCGGCGGTCGCCGAACATCCGGACCACGTTCGTGGTCGACCTGATCGCCATGACGTTCGGGCAGCCGAGGGTGCTGTATCCGGTCGTCGGGGCGATGGTGATCGGAGGAGGCGCGGTGACGGTCGGAGCCCTCACCGCCTCCTACGCCATCGGGTCGCTGCTCAGCAGCGTGTTCTCCGGGCGACTCGGCCAGGTGCGGCTGCAGGGACGGGCCGTCAACCGCGCGATCACGGTCTACGGCGCGTTCGTGCTCGCGTTCGGCGTCGTGCTCGCCCTCACCCCGGCGCGCCAGGGCGGGGGCCTGCTCGACGGGCTCGAGAGCGCGCAGCCGGTCGCCCTCGCGGCCGCCGCGCTGGCCCTGGCCGGCGCCGGGGCCGCCGACAACGTCAGCTCGATCTTCCGGTCGACCATCCTGCAGGCCGCGGCCCCCGACGCGATGCGCGGGCGACTGCAGGGCATCTTCATCGTCGTGGTCACCGGCGGACCGCGGCTCGGCGACCTGTTCGTCGGGATCGTGGTCGCGCTCGGCGTGATGTGGCCGCCCCTGCTCGGCGGTGCGCTGGTCGTGGTGCTGATCGGCGTCGTGGCCCGTCTGACCCCGTCGTTCCGGCGCTACGACGCGGAGGCGCCGACGCCCTGAGAGCCGGGGAGGCACGGGTCCGGTCGGGGTCGCGGCCTACCACTGCGGCGGCAGCGGCCTCCCCCACTGGTCGTACGCGGTGGGCCTCGAGGCGCCGTCCGGGTCGCCGTACCCGTCGCCGCGGCCGGCCGGCGGCAGGTCGGGCATCGCCCCGGTCGGCTGCGGCGCATAGCCCACGAACGCGGCGGGAGGAGCCTGCAGCGCCGCCCGGCTCGCTCCCAATGCCCGGAGCAGCTCGGCCTCGTCGCGGCTGGCGACCTCGTCGAGCTCGCGACGGCCCTTGACCATGCGCTGCCGCGTCGACGCGAGCCGGGTGGCGTCGGACACGAACCGCTTCATCGCCGGACCGAGCCCGTTCGCCACCGCCCAGCGGCGAGCGCGCCGTCGTCCGGCCGAGGTCGAGAGCATGCCGACCTCGTCGGCGCTGAACCAGCCCACGGCGGCGTACTCGGCCAGGCGGGCGTGCGTCACCCGACGCTCGTTGCGGCGGAGGAACACCACCAGGCCGACCATGGCGAGGAAGATCGGCACCTGGACGAGCAGGTAGTAGACGAAGAAGCCCGGACCGACCACGATGAGCGCGCCGTTCCAGAGGGCGTGCAGGGCGATCGCGGGCACGAGGCCCAGGAAGAAGAACCCGATGGCGCCGAACGGCCCCGTCCTGCGGGCGGCGTAACCCAGCGCGATGCCGGTGCACGCCGTGTACATGACGTGCGCGAACGGCGACATGAGCGCCCGCACGACGAACGTGAAGACGAGGGCCTGCCGACCCGACGCGACGTCGTCGGCGACCGCGATCGCGAAGTACTGGATGTTCTCGACGAAGGCGAAGCCCGCCGCCACGGTCGCCGCGTAGACGATGCCGTCGACCGGGCCGTCGAAGTGCCGCCGGAAGATCCAGAGCACCAGCAGCACGCCGAACCCCTTCGCGCCCTCCTCGACGATCGGAGCCTGGACGACCGCGCCGAAGACATCCGCGGCGTCGCCGCCCGCCAGTCCGAACATAGCCTGGACGTTGCCCACCACGACGTCCACGATCAGGGCGGTGCCGACCGCCACGACGGCGCCCCAGAGGAACGCGAAGAGGAGGGCGACCCGGGGCTCGGGCTCCCACCGATCGACCAGCCAGATGCCGAGGAACACGATCGCCAACGGCACGAACGCGAGCAGCCCCCCGGCCACGATCAGCGACGGGCGCAGGAAGATCAGGAAGTAGACCACCACGGCGAGCGCGAAGACCCCGATGACGGTAAACCCGACGGCCAGCGCGACGGTGCTCGCGACCCGGGGCCGTGGAGGCGCGGGCTGGGCGAACACCGGCTGCACCGGGTACCAGACCGGTCGCGGATTCGGCGTCACCGAGCCCGTCCGCATGCGGGCGTCGTCGCGGGGATCGTTCCAGGTCATGACCCGACCCTAGAGGCCGCGGCCCCGCCCGGGCCGGGGCGCGCGCGACGGTATTCTCGGGGCATGGCCTCGACCCGATCCCTGCCCGAGGACCCGACGATGCTCCGGTACGTGATCATGCGGGTCTGGCACGACTTCCTGCGCCACCGCACGATCGACGCCGCCGCCTCGCTGACCTTCTTCGCCATGCTCGCCCTGGTGCCGACGGCCCTGGCTCTCGTGTCGGGCGTCGCGCTGTTCGTCGACGACGGAGACGCCGTCGACGAGATCCTCGGGGTCGCCGGCTACGTGCTCACCCCGAACGCCGTCGAGACGCTGCGCGGCCCCCTCGAGCAGATGCTCAGCCTGTCGAACCCGGGCGTCGCGTTCGGCATCGGCCTCTGGCTGACCCTCTGGTCGCTCTCGGCCTACACGACCGCGTTCGGCCGGGCGATGAACACCGCCTACGAGGTCGAGGAGGGGCGCCGCATCTGGAAGTTCCGCGGACACATGATGATCGTCACGCTCGTGCTGATGGTCTCCTTCGCGCTCATCGCCGTCATCCTCCTGGTCACCCCCACCCTGAGCGACGCCGTCGCGGCCCGGATCGGCGTCGGACGTCCGTGGACCGACCTCTACAACGTGTTCAAGTGGCCCGTGCTCGTCGCGCTCGCCGTGTTCGCCGTCGCGATGCTGTACTACTTCACCCCGAACGTGCGTCCCCCGCGCCTCCGGTGGGTCTCGTACGGGGCGATGGTCGCCCTCGGCGGCTGGGCGGTCGCGACGGTCGGCTTCGCGGTGTACGTGCTCACCGTGTCGAACTACGACCGCTTCTACGGCTGGGTCGGGGGCGTCGTGGTCGTGCTGCTCTACGCCTACATAAGCAACTTCGTGCTCGTGATCGGCGGCGAGCTCGACAGCGAGATCCTGCGCATGCGGCAGCTGCGACGAGGGGTGCAGGCCGAGGAGGTCATCCCGCTGCCGATGCGCGACACCGCGCGCAATCACATCCTGGCGCGCAACACGGCCTGGGACATCCGCGTCGGACGCGCCATCCGCGAGCGGTCGCTCCGCGAGAACGGCGGCGTGCTCGACCCCGACGAGCTGCGACGCCTGCACCTGCACTCGCCGCACGGTGCGGTCGTCGAGCACGGCTCACCGCTCACGGCGCCCTCTGCGGGAGGCGCGGCGGCCGAGTGACCGGCGCCGCGCCTCCCGAGGGGGATCAGCCGGCGGTCTCGTCGGCGGGGTTGCGCGCGCCGACGGAGTTCGCGGCCCGGGCCACCGCGGCGGCCGGGTCGTCGACGTCGATGATTGGGATCGCGCTGGTGATCGCCTCGAGCCCCGACAGGCGGGCGGGCGAGAGCACCTTCCGCACCTGCTCCTCGCTCATCAGGCCGGCGGCGACCACGAGCGCCGAGATGGATCCGTTGGTCGTCAGAGCCGTGTGCGCGATCGCCGCGGCCGCCGCGTAGCCGATGTAGGGCGTGAGCGCGGTGACGCTGCCGACGTTCGTGTCGACCTGCTGGCTGAGCCGGGCGCGGTTGGCCTCGATGCCGTCGACGCAGTTGACCCGGAGGGTGCGGCAGGCGTAGGTCATCCACTGGAGGCTCTGCATCACGGAGTGCGTGATGACGGGTTCGAAGGCGTTCAGCTGCAGCTGTCCGGCCTCGGCGGCCATGGTCACCGTGACGTCGGCGCCGGCCACCGAGAAGGCGACCTGGTTGACGACCTCGGGGATGACCGGGTTCACCTTGCCCGGCATGATCGACGACCCCGCCTGACGCGGCGGGAGGGTGATCTCCCCGAGACCGGCCTGCGGACCGGACGACAGCAGGCGCAGGTCGTTGCAGATCTTCGAGAGCTTGATCGCGCTCCGCTTCAGGGCGCCGCTCAGGGTCATGAAGACGCCCGTGTCGCTGGTGGCCTCGATGAGGTCGGGCGCCGTCACGAGGTCCATGCCCGAGAGCTCGCCCAGGTGGCGTCGCACGGCCTCGGCGTACTGGGGGTCCGCGGTGATGCCCGTGCCGATCGCCGTCGCCCCGAGGTTGATCTCGCCGAGCAGCGGCACGACGTCGCGCAGCCGCTGGACGTCCTCGCCGAGCGTGTGGGCGAAGCCGACGAACTCCTGGCCGAGGGTCATCGGGACGGCGTCCTGCAGCTGCGTGCGGCCGACCTTGAGCACGTCGTGGAACTCGGCGCCCTTCGTGGCGAACGACGTCGCGAGGAGGTCGAGCTCGTCGAGGAGGCGACGGAGCGTCAGCACCATGCCGATCTTGACCGACGTCGGATAGGTGTCGTTGGTGCTCTGGCTGCGGTTGACGTCGTCGATCGGATGCAGGTGCGCGTAGTCGCCCTTGGCGTGGCCCAGCAGCTCGAGGGCGCGGTTCGCGATCACCTCGTTGCTGTTCATGTTCGTCGAGGTGCCGGCGCCGCCCTGGATCACCCCGACGGCGAACTGGTCGTGCAGGGCCCCGCCGCGGATCTCGACGCACGCCCGCTCGATCGCCTCGGCCTTCGTGCGGTCGAGCACCCCGATCTCGACGTTGGCGCGTGCGGCGGCCTGCTTGACCAGCGCCAGGGCGATGACGAGGTCGGGGTAGACCGAGATCGGGCGCTGCGAGATGGGGAAGTTCTCGAGGGCCCTCGAGGTGTGGATGCCCCAGTAGACGTCGGCCGGGACCTCGCGGGTGCCCAGGGAGTCGGTCTCGATGCGGGTGGCTGGTGCTGAATCGGTCGTCACGGGTGGTGCGCCTCCGGTCGTCAGTCGTGCCCGGTCGTCGTCGACCGGACGGTCCCTCGACCCTACCGGCGCCCTAGCGGTGCAGGGCGGGCACGATGAGGTAGATGCCGTACAGCACGCCCAGCCCGCAGAGGACGAAGCACGCGTAGCCGGCGACGCGACGGGCGGGGGTCCGGCCCTCGACCGTGAGCAGACGCAGGCCGAACGAGTAGAGCGAGACGAGAGCGGCGGCGGACACCAGCGACACCAGCGCCACCACGACGAAGGCGGACCAGTCGATCATCAGCGTGCCTCACCGTCGGTCGTGGAGCCGCCGCGGGAGGCGGCGGGCTCGGGCGGGTCGTCCATCCGCACGAACGTCGACTCGACGCCCGCGGCGGGGGTGTCCACCCGGCCCTTCCGCTCGGCGCGACGCGCGCGGCGTCGGGACAGCACGGAGGTCGCGGCGACGTCGACCTCGATCGCGGAGCCCTGGTCGTGCGGCTTCCGTCGCGAGATCAGGAAGATGCCGGCGATGACGGCGGCGCCCACGAGGGCGTCGATGACGAGACCGGCCGTGCCGAGGGAGGCGACGAAGGCCGCGACCGCCCCGACCGCTGCCGAGGCCGGCAGGGTGATGAACCAGGCGACGACGATCTTGCCCGCCGTGCCCCACTGGATCTTCGCCCCGCGACGACCGAGCCCGGCGCCGATGATCGAACCGCTCGCGACCTGGGTCGTCGAGAGGGCGAACCCGAGGTGGCTCGACGCCAGCACCGTCGCGGTCGTCGACGCCTCGGCCGCGAACCCCTGGGTGGGCTTGACCTCGGTGAGCCCGCCGCCCATGGTCTGGATGATGCGCCAGCCGCCGGTGTAGGTGCCGAGCGCGATCGCGAAGGCGCAGACGACGACGACCCAGAAGGGCGGACCGGAGTCGGGGGTGAGGAGCCCGCCGGCGATCAGGGTCAGCGTGATCACGCCCATGGTCTTCTGCGCGTCGTTCGTGCCGTGCGCCAGCGCGACGAGGGACGACGTGAAGATCTGCCCGTAGCGGAAGCCGCCGCGCTCGCTCTTGTCGTCGCGGCGTCGGGTGATCGTGTAGGCCAGGCGCGTGGCCGTGTAGCCGACCACGCCGGCGATCAGGGGCGCCAGGAGCGCGGGCAGGACGACCTTCGACAGGACCACGCCGAAGTCCACGGAGCCGAGCCCGGCCCCGACCAGCGCCGCCCCGATCAGCCCGCCGAAGAGCGCGTGCGACGAGCTGGAGGGCAGGCCGCGCAGCCATGTGAACATGTTCCAGACGACGGCGCCGATCAGGCCCGCGAAGATCATCTCGGGCGTGATCAGCACCCCGCCCTCGCCTTCGCGGATGATGCCGCCCGACACGGTCTTGGCGACCTCCGTGCTGAGGAAGGCGCCGACGAGGTTCAGCACCGCGGCCACCGTCACGGCGACCTTGGGCTTCATCGCCCCGGTCGCGATCGGCGTCGCCATGGCGTTGGCCGTGTCGTGGAACCCGTTGGTGAAGTCGAAGAAGAGGGCCAACGCGATGACCAGGACGACGATGAGCGTGATATCCACCGGGCGAGTGTCACAGGTAGGTGAACCCCGGTCAACTCGGAGACGACCGGCGGGGTACAGGCGGGTGGCCGGGAGGGGTCACACGTGAGGCACGAAATCCTGCCACGCGCGACGGCGCTCGCCGCGCGGGTCGTGCTCGACGCGGTCCCGGGCGTCGATGATCAGGGTGCGTCGCCGGAACGGGTCGTAGGTCGGCCAGTCCGCGACCGCCCCGGTGCGCACGAACTCGAGCCAGCGCGCCCGGGTGCGGGCGGCCGTGCGGAGGAACGACCGCCGCCCGCCGAGCAAGCTCATCGCCCAGCCGAACGCGGAGCCCATCCGGTCGTAGATCGCCCAGAGCTCGAGACCGTGGAACGCGTCGACCCCCGCGACCCGGAGGATGCGCGTGGTGGCGTCGAACCGGTAGAACCGGACCGGCTGGTGCACGGCGTGCCGTTCGGCCACCTTGACGCTGGGGAACCAGAAGGCGTAGTCCCCGCCGAAGTCGAGGGCAGCCGGTCGCGACGGCAGCCCCGGGTAGTGCTTCTTGATCTCCTTGCGCGACTTCTTGGCCGTCGCGGCGAAGATGGCGCGGATGCGCGGCTTGGTCGTGGCCAGGATGTCCCGTCGTCCCGTGAACACCGACCCCTCGCGGTCGTTCGTGCCGATGATCAACGGGACCGGGTGGGCCCGGCCGGCCTTGAAGGCGTCGAGCGGGCGTTCGGGCAGGAAGTCGCCGTCGATGACCGGGCTGAAGCAGATGGTGCCGGGGTCCTCGTCGGGGGTCCGGAGCTGGAGCTGGCTCGCCGCCCGGACGAGCGCGCCGGTCGGCGCCGAGTCCAGCAGAGCCGCGGCGTCGTCGACGGAGGTCGACTCGAGGTCGTCGTCATGCAGGGCGTGCGTCAGCGCCTCGAGGAACTCCCCCGCCCAGCGTCGGGTGACCTCGGGCGGGTAGATCGCGTTCGGCGGGGCGCTCTGGGCGATCACGCCGTGGAACAGGCCGCGAGCGCGGGGCACCGTCATCAGCGTGGTCACCGCGTTGCCGCCCGAGCTCTCGCCCGAGAGGGTCACGCGCCCGGGGTCGCCGCCGAACGCGGCGATGTTGTCGCGCACCCACTCGAGCGCCGCGACCTGGTCGCGGAGTCCGAGGTTGGACTCGAGCGGTCGCTCCGGAGTCGCCCAGTGGGTGAAGTCGAGGTATCCGAAGGCCCCCAACCGGTAGTTGAAGCTCACGTAGACCACGCCGCCCTCGCGCACGAGGGTCTCGCCCTGTCTCGGGAACTCGCGGGACGAGCCGACGCTGTACGCGCCTCCGTGGACGTAGACCAGCACGGGCAGCCCGTCCCCCGGGGCGCTGCCCGCCGGCGCGACGACGTTGACCGTGAGGCAGTCCTCGCTGAGCGGCGTCGTCGCGTCGACCCCGACGAACTGCACGCGGTCCTGCGGCGCCGCCGGGCCGAAGCGCGTGGCGTCGCGGACCCCCGCCCAGCTGCTCGGCGCCTCCGGAGCGCGGAAACGGAGCCGCCCGGTCGGCGGGGCGGCGAACGGGATGCCGCGCCAGGCCAGGACGCCGCGCTCGTCCAGACCGCGGACCTCGCCCTGGCCGGTCGTGCGGACGAGGAGGTCGCTCGAGGGGATCACCCTGCGATGCTACGAGCCGCCGCCGGGGGCGGTGCGCCCGTTCACCCGACGTTCTCCTAGAGAGACGCTGAGAGGATGGGACGTCTTTTGCAGTCGCTGCATCCGTGCGACTCACCGTCACCTTCGAAGGGCCCCGGCGCACATGGAACTCGGCGAGCTGCTCATCATCCTGACCGGGTCGCTCGTCGTGACCGCGTTCGCGCGCTGGCGCGGGCTGCCGGCGCCCCTGCTGACGGTGGGCGTCGCCCTGCTCGTCTCGCTGATCCCCGGGGTGCCCGACATCGAGATCGACTCCGAGGTGATCCTCACCGTGGTGCTGCCGCCGCTGCTGTACTCGGCCGCCCTCGACGTGTCGCTGCTGAACTTCCGCGAGAGCCGGGTCCAGATCGCCCGCCTCGGCGTCGGAGCCGTGGTGGTGACCGCCTTCGCCGTGGGAGGCGTCGCCTATCTCATGATCCCCGACATGACCCTGCCGGCGGCGCTGCTCGTCGGGGCCGTGGTCGCGCCTCCCGACGCCGTCTCCGCCGCGGCGATCGGCCGCCGACTCGGGCTGCCCCGCAAGGTGATGACCGTGCTCTCGGGCGAGAGCCTGATCAACGACGCCGCCTCGCTGACGCTCGTGAAGGTGTTCCTGGCGATCGTCGGCGGCGCGAGCCTGACCCTGCTCGACGACCTCGGCATCTTCGGCCTGGCCATCGGGGTCGGCGTCGCCGTCGGCCTGCTGCTCGGGTTCGTCGCCCACCGGGTGCGGATGCGCATCGACGACCCGGTCATCGAGAACGTCATCGGCCTCCTCCTGCCGTTCGTCGCCTACATCGCCGCGGAGGAGCTGAGCGGCTCGGGCGTGCTGGCGGTCGTCGCCGCCGGCCTCTACGTCGGCTTCAACTCGCCGCGGACCGGCTACGCGACCCGGCTGCAGGAGCGCCCGTTCTGGTCGGCGGCGGACGTCGTGCTCGAGGGGTTCGTGTTCGCCCTCATCGGTCTCCAGCTGCGGGCCGTGGTGCTCGACGTCGCCGAGAGCGAGCGAGGTCTCGGGCAGAGCGTGGGCGTCGCGCTGGCGGTGCTCGCCGTGGTCGTGCTCGTGCGACCGCTCTTCGTGTTCGGCAGCTACTACGCGGCCCGCGCCTACCGGTACTTCTTCCTGTCGACGCTGCTCCGACGGCTCCGCCGGATGCCGTCGCTGCGGAAGGTCCGTCAGGCGCCCGCGCTGCGCTCGGTGCGATACCACCCTCAGCCCCGGATGGACTGGCGGCAGCTGACCGTCATCTCGTGGACCGGCATGCGCGGGGTGGTCACCCTGGCGGCCGCCGTGTCGATCCCCACCGTGACCGAGTCCAGCATCGCCGTCCCGGCCCGCGACACGATGTTCCTGATCGCCTTCATCGTCACGGTCGGCACGCTGCTCCTCCAGGGACTGACCCTGCCGGTCGTCATCCGCGCCCTGGGCGTGCGCGACGCCACCCAGCGCGACCGCGATCTCGCCGCCGAGCTCGAGATCTTCTCGACGAGCACCGAGGAGACCGTGGCGTACGTGGCCGGACGCCGTGCCGCCTGGGAGGAGCGCTGGGGGCCCGAGCTCACCGAGCGCGCGATCCAGGCCGCGACGACGCGGCTGCTGCGGCAGAACGAGGCCCTGCAGCGCACGGCGCTCGACGACGCCGACGAACGGGACGCCTCGGGCGCGACGGAGGCCCAGGCGGCCCGCCGACGCGAGGCCCCGCACGCCGTGGGGGTCATCCGTCGCGAGCTGCTCGCCAAGCGCCGCGAGGTCGTGCTGCGCGAGCGCGACGCCGGCAACCTCGACGAGGAGGTCATGCGTCGGGTGCTGCTCGGCCTCGACGCGGAGGAGCTCGCGATGGACACCTCGGCGCTCGCGAGCACGCGCTCGTGAGGCCCGGACCGGGCGTATCGTGAGCGGCGGTGCGACAGGAGGGCGGACGGCAGTGACAGCGGAGACGAGCACGACGGCGGACGGCACGGCGGCGGGGCCCGTCAGGGTCGAACCGAACGCGTTCCGGCGCTGGTACTCCGGGCTGCATCCCTCGTTGCAGCTGATCGGCCTGCAGCTCTGGCTGCCGCTGTTCTTCATCGTCGGTTTCTGCCTCTGCTACATCGCCGCGTTCCACGCACCCCACCCGCACGACGTGCCCGTCGCCGTGGTCGGATCGAGCTCCGAGCTGCAGACCGTCCTCGACGAGTCCTCCCCCGGCGTCGTCGACCTCCGCTCCTACCCCGACGTCGCCGCGGCACGCGACGCGGTCACCGCCGGTCGGGTCGCCGTCGCCTACGATCCGGGCGCGGACGCGATCTACACGGCCAGCGCCCACCAGTACCAGGTGGCGGCCCTCATCCCCGCGTTGATCACCCCGGCCATCGAGGCCCGGGGAGGCGCGGCGCCGGCGGTCACCGACCTCGCGCCCCTGCCCCCGTACGACGAGTACGGCACCGTGTCGATGTACCTCATGCTGGCGTGGTGCATCGGCGGCTACATGGTCGCGATGTTCATCGGTCTGATGGGCGCCCCGCTGAGGCACCGGACCCGGACGACCGTCATCGTCGTCGGCGGCGCGCTCATCTCGCTGGTCACCAACGTCCTCGCCGGACCGGTGGTCGGAGCCGTCCAGGGGCATCTCGGCGAGCTGTTCCTGCTCGGCTGGGGATGGATCATCGCCATCGGGCTCGCGGTCAACGGCATCAGCTACTTCGTCGGCCGCTTCGTCGCCCTGCCGGCGATGATCGTCTTCGTGTTCCTGTCGATGCCGGCGTCGGGCGGCGCGTATCCGGCCTGGTTCATGCCCCAGCCCTTCGCCTGGCTCAACAACGTCGTCGTGGGCAGCGGGATCACCGAGATGCTCAAACGGGTCCTCTACGACGTGGGCCCCGGCTACGGGCGCGGCCTGACGATGATGGCCTGCTACGCCGTGGTCGGCGTGGTGCTGATGATCGTCGGGAAGATGTGGTGGGAGAACCGCCGCATCCGGCGCATCGTCAGCGGACGCACCACCATGTTCATCGACGCGCAGAACGCCAACCGGGACTTCCTGGCCGCGGAACGCGACGAGGTCCTGCGCCGGCACGGACTCGTGTCGACCGACACGGGCACGATCAACGCGCTGCCCTTCGACGAACGCGACGACCTCGACGAGCGCACCGCGGGCGACATGTTCCTCGGGTCGACCAACGGCCTCGAGGACGACACCCTCGACACCCGCCCCATCAGCACGCGACCCGGCCGATAGCCTGGTCCGTCGTGAAGAGAACCGCCCTGCACCGCCTGCTCGTCGTGGCCGTCGTCGTCCTCCTGGCCGTCGCCGCCGCGCTCTACGTCCTGTCCGTCACACTGGCCCCGTCGGGCGGACCCGAGGTCGCCGGCACGTTCGTCGGCTACGCGTGGGGTGCCGTCGTCGCCGCCGTGCTCGTGGGCATCGTCGACTTCTTCGTCCGCTCGAACGGACCGCGCGCCCACGACGACCGGGCGAGCTGACCGACCGACGGTCCGACGCGCTCTCAGTCCTCGGTCTCGGCGTAGGCGGCGGCCTGCCGTCGGTCGACGAGGGTCTCGTCCGCCCGGCGATCCCCACGTCGGGAGCGGAGCGCCCCGGCGCCGAGGTTGGCCACGAGCAGCACCGATCCGACCACCGAGACGACGACTCCCGGGCCGCCCACGACGGCTCCCCCGACGAACGCCAGGACGCCGAGCGTCGAGATCCCGGCCGGGAGCCGACGAGACGTCCGCCACGACCGGGCCGGCCCCGCGGCGGATCGTCGCACACCGGGCGTCGCCCACGTGCGATCGGCGCCGAGGCCGTGCCCTGCAGTCATGTCGATCCCCTCGTCGGCCCACGGCCTCGCGACCCGTCACCAGGACGGCGTCTCGCGACGACTCTAGGGAGTCGGGATGTCGGCCGCGCCCCCCTGTCGAGGGGGCAGCGGACGGTCGGCGACGACGCTCGCGAGATCCGCCCCGAAGGTGAACTCGTGCCGGACGCTCCCCCCGGCCAGCACTCCCGGCAGCCACGCCGCGGCGTCGCTCCACATCTCGCCGAGCGGCAGTCGCTCGAGGTCGAACCAGGAGGGGGCCAGCTCGTCGCTCTCGACCGGCTCGCCGTCCCACTCCGTGGTGACGAAGACGGTCGACCGCTGGCTCCACGACTCGCGGTGCGGGAACAGGTACAGCAGCTCGCCGCGACGGTCGAGGGACTCCGGACGGATCACGACCCCCGCCTCCTCGTGGCTCTCGCGGACCGCGGCGTCGAGCGCCGTCTCGCCCGGCTCGAGCTTGCCGCCGAGCCCCACGTGGTGGCCCGTGCCGAGCCCGCGCTTCTTCCGACCGAGGAGCACCTGCGTCCGACCGTCGTGGCGGCGGAGGAGGTAGGTGACGCAGACGCGGTAGACCATGCCGCGAGGCTACCGTCAGGTCGTTCGCAGGTCGACGACGCGTAGGGTCGTCGGCATGCCCGAGACACCCGACGCTCCCCGGGGAGGCGTTCCGGAGTTCCGCGGCGCCGGTCGCAGCCTCGAGGTGCTGCGCGCCGAGGCGCACGACGAGCTCTCCGCCCTGATCGAGCTCCGGTGCCGTGGCGGGGAGGATCCCTGGGACGTCATCCCCGGGCTGCCCACGGTCGACGAGCAGGTCGTCATCTCCCTCCGCGCGGCGGCGCGCGGCGTCGACGGCGTCCCGATCGGCGGCGGCCGCGGCCCGGGCGACGAGCTGCACTTCCTGCGGACGGTGGCGCTCTGGCACCCCGAGCTGTCGACCGCGGTCTGGTCGCTGATGGGCCGCATCGACGCGGCCTCGCGCTGAGTCCCCGTCGACCGCCGTCGGTGGTCCGCCGTAGCCTGGGCGCATGCTCTGGAGCGACGTCGTCACGGTCACGCTCGGCGCCTTCGTGGGCGCCGGCGCCGCCTTCGCCACGAACCTGCTCGTCCGGCACCTCGAGAGCCGACGGGCCGAGGCGGCGGCCCTCAACGAGCTGGTGACCGAGATCCACTTCCGGCGCGTCCTCCACCGCATCGACCCCACCCCGAGCCCCGACGCGGCGGCCACCGACCCCGACTACGCGGCGGCGCGCCGATCGATCTCCGGGCTGCGCGGGGTCGTGCGCGCCGCGCGGCGTCGCACCACGCCGAGGTCGCCGGCGCTGCCGGTCCTCAACGAGATGACCCTGGCCTGCAACACGTTCCTCGACGCCAGCGACGACGAGCCCGACTCGTACCGTCTGCACCTGATGCAGCTGCACGCCCGGCTCAACGCGAGCGTCCGCCGTCTCCGCTCCGACCGTCGGGCCATCGCCGACCTCGAACCCGGAGAGGCCCGGCTCGGGCCGACCGTGGCGGGTCTCCGAGCGCCGACGGCGCTCCTCGCCCCGTCCGACGCCGACGGGCACGCAGCCCGGTCGCGTAGCCTCGCGGCCATGACCACTCCGAACGACGCACGCCGCCAGGCCGATGCCCGCCGTGAGGCCGCCGCCGCCGGCGCCGATCCCGACGCCACCCTCACCGTCGCCGGGGCGGGCTCCGACGCCGCCCCCGAGAAGGCGGGCACCGCCGAGCAGACGGACGACGAGCGCCGCCAGGCCGCCGCCCCCGACCCGGCGGACTCCGACGTCGCGTCGGACGAGTACCCCGCCGTGCCGACGCACGACGGACTGACCGACGACGACCGGGCGCTCTGAGCCGCGCCTCCTCGGGCCCGCGCCTCCTCTGACCCGGAGCGCCGAGCACGGCCGATCGGCCGCCCGTCGCGCCTGACTAGGCTGGAGCGATGGCTTCCGTCCCCGCGCCGCGCGCTCCGAAGAGACCCGTCACCCGCAGCCACCACGGCCACGACTTCGTCGACGACTACGAGTGGCTGCGCGCCAAGGAGGACCCCGAGGTGGTCGCCCACCTCGAGGCCGAGAACGCCCACACGGCGGCCGAGACCGAGCACCTCGCCGCCCTGCGCGAGACGCTCTTCGACGAGATCAAGGGCCGCGTGCAGGAGACCGACCTGGGCGTGCCGGTCCGCGAGGGCTCCTGGTGGTACTACTCGCGCACGGCGGAGGGATCGCAGTACGGCATCCACTGCCGCGCCCCCATCTCGGGCGACGACGACTGGACCCCGCCCCAGATCCGCGCCGACCAGCCCGCCGACGGCGAGGAGGTGCTGCTCGACGGCAACGTCGAGGCCGAGGGCCACGACTTCTTCTCGCTGGGCAGCTTCGACGTCTCGCCCGACGGCGGGCTGCTCGCCTACGCCGTCGACACCGAGGGCGACGAGCGCTACACCCTGCGGATCCGCGACCTGGCCACGGGCCGCGACCTCGCCGACGAGGTGACCGAGACCGCGCCGGGGGCCGTCTTCGACGCGACCGGCCGGTACGTCTTCTACCCGACCGTCGACGAGTCGTGGCGACCCGACACCATCTGGCGGCACGAGGTCGGCTCGACCGGGGACGACGTCACGGTGTTCACCGAGTCCGACGACCGCTACTGGATCGGCGTCGGGCTCACCCGGAGCCGGCAGTACCTCGTCGTCGACATCGGCTCGAAGATCACCAGCGAGACCTGGCTGCTCGACGCCGCCGACCCGACCGGCGACTTCCGCGTGGTCTGGCCGCGGCGCGAAGGCGTCGAGTACGAGGTCGAGCACGCCATCGTCGCCGGCAGCGACCGCCTGCTGATCGTGCACAACGACGGGGCCGAG
This sequence comes from Frigoribacterium faeni, assembly GCF_007988805.1. Classification (GTDB taxonomy): domain Bacteria; phylum Actinomycetota; class Actinomycetes; order Actinomycetales; family Microbacteriaceae; genus Frigoribacterium; species Frigoribacterium faeni. The sequence continues at coordinate 83,033 of NZ_BJUV01000009.1, forward strand.
AACTTCGAGCTGGTCGACGTGCCCGCGGACGACCCCCTGTCGACGACCGACCGCCGCGTGATCGTCGAGCACCGCGCCTCCGTCCGTCTCGAATCGGTCGACGCGTTCGCCGGACACCTCGTGGTCGAGTACCGCCGCGACGCGCTGCCCCGCTTCGCCGTCGTGCCCCTCGGCCCCGACGGCTACGGCGCCATCGCCGAGATCGAGTTCGACGAGCCGCTCTTCGCGGCCGGCGCCGGCGGCAACCCGGAGTTCGCGCAGCCGACCGTGCGGTTCGGCTACACCTCGTTCGTCACGCCCTCCACGGTCTACGACCTCGACGTGCGCAACGGCGAGCGCCGGATGCTGAAGCGCCAGAACGTGCTCGGCGGCTACGACCCCGCCGACTACGAGCAGGCCCGCGAGTGGGCCACGGCCGCCGACGGCACGCGCATCCCCGTCTCGCTCGTCTGGCGACGCGACGCCGCGCCCGAGTCGGGGCCGGCGCCGCTGCACCTCTACGGGTACGGCTCGTACGAGCACAGCATCGATCCCGGCTTCAGCGTCGCGCGGCTCTCGCTGCTCGACCGCGGAGTCGTCTTCGCCGTGGCTCACGTGCGCGGCGGCGGCGAGATGGGCCGCGCCTGGTACGAGGACGGCAAGACCCTGACGAAGAGGAACACCTTCACCGACTTCGTCGACGTCGCCGGCCACCTGATCGACGAGGGCCGCACGACGCCCGAGATGCTCGTCGCCGAGGGCGGCAGCGCGGGCGGACTGCTGATGGGCGCGATCGCCAACATCGCGCCCGAGCGCTTCGCCGGGATCGTCGCGGCCGTCCCGTTCGTCGACGCCCTGACGAGCATCCTCGACCCCGACCTGCCGCTCACCGTCATCGAGTGGGACGAGTGGGGCGACCCCCTGCACGACGCCGAGGTCTACGAGTACATGCGCGGCTACACGCCGTACGAGAACGTCCGCGAGGGCGTCGCCTACCCGCGCATCCTCGCCGTCACGTCGATCAACGACACCCGGGTGCTCTACGTCGAGCCGGCCAAGTGGGTCGCGCGGCTGCGCGACGTCGGCGCGCCGGTGCTGCTCAGGACCGAGATGGCGGCGGGCCACGGAGGCGTCAGCGGTCGGTACGAGTCGTGGCGCGAGCGGGCGTTCGAGCTCGCCTGGATCCTCGACGTGCTCGGACGCGCCTGAGCCGCGGGCCCGGGCGGGAGCGCCGGGCCGGAGGATCGTGCAGCCGAGGAGGCGCGGGCCGGGTGGGCACCGCACTAGCCTGACCCGCATGGATCACGTCGCACTGCTCAGGGGCGTCAACGTCGGCACGGCGAAGCGCCTGGCCATGGCCGACCTCCGACGCGTCGCGGCGGACCTCGGCCACGCGCGACCCGAGACCGTGCTGAACAGCGGCAATCTCGTCTTCGACAGCGCGTCCCTCCTGCGCTCCGCCGACGTCCGGCGCCTCCGCGACGCGATCGCGGCCGCCACCGGCGTGGACGCCGAGCTGGTGGTGCTCGACGCCGAGACCTTCGTCCGTCTCGTGGACGCCAACCCGTTGCGGCGCGACGGTCGGGAGCCGGCGCGGCTGTCGGTGGGCTTCGCTGAGGCGGGCGCCGGCCTCGACGGCCTCGCGCCTCCCTCGGCCGATCTCGGCGACGAGGAGCTCGTCGTCGCCGACGGCGCCGTCTACCAGTGGCTGCCCCACGGCGTGCTGGCCTCCCGCGTGCCGGCCGGCTGGTGGCGTGCCGTGCCCGTGACGGTCACGGCCCGGAACGACGCGACCCTCCGGAGGATCCGGGCCCTGCTCGCCCGACGCGGCGACTGACCGCGGCTCAGTCCTCCGCGCCGAGACCGCGCGCGAGCTTCGACTTCGACGTCGAGACCACGGCGCCCGCCGCGACGAGGCGCTCCTCGACGGCGTCGAGCAGGCCCTCGCCCGGCTGGCCGTCGACGCCCGGGGCCAGCTCGACCTCCCATTCGCGCCACGACCGCCGAGCTCCCGAGACCAGGTCCGACGCGGTCACGTCGTCGTCGGCGATCTCGGCGAGCGCACGACCGTGGGCCGCCTCGAGCACGGTCACCGTCCGCGTGGTCTCGAGGCGGAGGACGGGAGCGACCTCGCGGCCGTCGAGCTCGCCCGCGACGAGCTCGAGCAGGTCGCGGGGCACGGACTCGTCCGCCGCGCCGAGCGGCCAGTGGACCTCGCGGCGTCCCTGCCCTCCGGCCTGCGGGGGCAGCTTCAGGTGCCAGCCCTCGTCGCCTCCGCCCTCGCGCCGCCGCAGGGTCGTCCGCGCTCCGAGCAGCGCGTGCCCGGGGGTGTCCCAGTACGTCGCCGTCAGGTCGACGGCCGCGCGGACGTCGATGCGGTCGATCGCGAGCCCTTCCCCGGCCGCGCCGGTCGGGTCGGGCAGGACGGCGGCCCGGTCGACGTCGTACTTGCGTTCGATCTCGATCTGCTCGGTGCGGCTCATGCCTCCTGTTCTATCCGGTCCCGGTGAGCGCTGCCGGGACGTCGTCTCCTGGACACCGCCCGCGCCTCCCGGGGGCCCGGGGCGTAGGGTCGTCGCATGAGCGACGTGGCCCCGAGTCTTGCCGGTTGGATGGCGCGTCAGCGCTGGTACGCGACGAAAGGGCGGACGCCCTCGCTGCGGGTGATCGGGTCGTACGAGGCCGATCTCGGCGACGCCCTCGCGCTGACCCTCCTGATCATCGACGACGGGGCCGACAAGCCGGTGCTGTACCAGGTGCCCCTCGTCAGCCGCTCGGCCCCGCTGCCCGGCGGCGACGCGGCGTTCATCGGGTCGGCCGACGGCCGGTACCTGTACGACGGCCCGCACGATCCCGCCTACGCGGCCGAGCTGCTCCGCACGATGACGGACCAGGCGCGCATCGACGGCGCCGACGTCGTGGTCGAGGGCACCCGCATCGTCGACCCGGGCCGGGTGCGTCGCTCCCGCGTGCTGTCGGGAGAGCAGTCGAACACCTCGATCATCTACGACGTCGAGGGCGGCCCCGTCGAGCACGTCATCGCGAAGGTGTTCCGGGTGCTGCACCACGGCGACAACCCCGACGTCACGACCCAGGCCTCGCTCACCCGCGGCGGGTCGACCCACATCCCGTCCTCCTTCGGCTCGCTGCGCGCGACCTGGTCCGACGTCGGTCGCGAGGGCGGCACGGCCACCGGGCACCTCGCGTTCTCTCAGGAGTTCCTGCCCGGATTGGACGACGCCTGGCGCGTGGCCCTCGGCGCCGCAGCCGCCGGGACCGACTTCACCGCCGAGGCCCACGACCTCGGGGTCGCCGTGGCCGAGATCCACGCGACGCTGGCCGCCGACCTCGGCACCGTCGCGGCCGGGACGGACGAGGTCGCCGGAGCCCTCGCCAGCATGCGCCGTCGGATCACCACCGCCGCGCGCGAGGTGCCGGAGATCGCCGAGCACGCGGCGGCGATCGGCGCGGTCTACGACGCGGCCGAGCACCTCGCCTGGCCCGATCTGCAGCGGATCCACGGCGACCTGCATCTCGGGCAGGCGCTGCTGTCCGAGCGGGGCTGGATGCTCATCGACTTCGAGGGCGAGCCGCTCCGGCCGATGCCCGAGCGCTCGCGAGCCGACCTGCCGATCCGCGACATCGCGGGCATGCTGCGGTCGTTCGACTACGTCGCCGGGTCCCTCGCGCACGAGTCCGAGCCGGTCGACGCGAGCGGCTGGGCGCACGACGCCCGCCGGGCGTTCGTCGACGGCTACATCGCGTCGTCCGGCTTCGACGTGCGGGCCTCGCGCGCCCTGCTCGATGCGTTCGAGATCGACAAGGCGGTCTACGAGGCGATCTACGAGAGCCGCAACCGGCCCGACTGGCTCGGCATCCCGCTCGCCGCCGTGGCGCGGCTGGCCGCGCGCAGCGCCCCCGCCGCCGACTGAGGCGACGTCGCCTCGGAGCCGACACCGCGCCTCCTCGGCCTCCCCTCCTCAGCGCGACGAGGAAGGAGCCGAGGAGGCGCGGGTCGTCCTCTACGGGCGCGGCACGTTCCGCAGGTTCGACCGCGCCATCGCGACGGCCTCGCCCGCCCCGCCGTTCATGACGATCTTCGACATGGCGAGCGAGAACCCCTTCACCTGGGCTCCGGTGATGGTCGGCGGGAGCGAGAGGGCCTTGGGGTCGGTGGCGATGTCGACCAGCGCGGGACCGTCGTGCTCGAAGGCGGCCTCGTAGGCGTCGCGCAGGTCGCGGGGGTCGTCGACGTGGACGGCGTGGATGCCGATCGCCCGCGCCACCGCCGCGTAATCGGTGTACGGCACGTCGACGCCGAAGTCCGGGAATCCGTCGACGAGCATCTCGAGCTTCACGAGTCCGAGGGTCGAGTTGTTGAACACGACGATCTTCACCGGCAGCTCGTACATCTTCGCCGTGACCAGCTCGCCCATCAGCATCGAGAGCCCGCCGTCGCCCGAGATCGACACGACCTGGCGGCCGGGGTGCGCCATCTGGGCCCCGAGGGCGTGCGGCAGGGCGTTCGCCATCGATCCGTGCAGGTACGAGCCGAAGATCCGGCGGCGCGGGGTCGGCGTGATGTAGCGGGCCGCCCAGACGTTGCCCATGCCCGTGTCGGCCGTGAAGACGGCGTCGTCCGCCGCCACCTCGTCGAGCAGGGAGGCCGCGTACTCGGGGTGGATCGGTCGCATCCGCTCGACGTTCTTCGTGTAAGCGCCCACCGCGCCCGTCATCAGCTTGTCGTGCTTCTTGAGGGTCTTCTCGAGGAACCTCCGGTTCCTCTTCCGCTGCACGAGCGGCGTCAGCGCCCGGATCGTCGGCGCGATGGCGCCGTGCACAGGCACGTGCACGTCGGCACGGCGACCGATGACGGCGGCGTCGACGTCGACCTGCGCGATGCGGACCCGATCGCCGTCGGGGAGGAACTGCGGGTACGGGAAGTCCGTGCCGAGCAGCACGAGCAGGTCGGCGTCGTGGATGCCCGCATGGGCCGCCCCGTAGCCGAGCAGCCCGGTCATGCCGACGTCGAACGGGTTGTCGTACTGGATGACGTCCTTGCCGCGCAGGCTGTGCCCGATCGGGGCGCCGATCAGCTCGGCCAGGGCGATGATCTCGTCATGCGAGCCGCGCCCGCCCTCGCCGACGAAGAACGCGACGGTCTTCGCCTCGTTGATGGCGTCGGCCAGCGCCTGGACGTCCTGCCGGTCGGGCACGAGCTCGGGAGGGCGCACGCTGACGTACGCGGGCACGGTGCCCGCCGCGTCGAGCTCGGCGATGTCGCCCGGCAGGGTGATCACGCTGACGCCCTCGCCGGCCAGGGTGTGCCGGACGGCGCTCGCGACGACCGAGGGCGACTGCGCAGCGGTGGAGATCATCTCGGTGTAGCCCGAGCACTCGACGAAGAGACGATCGGGGTGCGTCTCCTGGAAGTAGTCCGAGCCGATCATCGCGCTGGGGATGTGGCTGGCGATCGCGAGCACCTTGGCCCGGCTGCGATGGGCGTCGTAGAGACCGTTGATCAGGTGCAGGTTGCCGGGGCCGCAGGAGCCGGCGCAGACGGCGAGCTCGCCGCTCATCTGGGCGTCGCCGGAGGCCATGAAGGCGGCGGCCTCCTCGTTGCGGACATGGATCCAGTCGATCCCGCCCTCGGCCGAACCGCCCGTGCGGCGCACGGCGTCGACGATCGGGTTCAGGCTGTCGCCGACGATGCCGTAGATGCGCCGGACCCCGGCGGTGACGAGCTGGGCGATGATCTGATCGGCGACGGTGTCTGCCATGGTGTTCCTTTCGTGAGGCGTGCTGCCGGCCGGAGCCGCAGCCGTGCGGGGCGGGCGCCACGTCGCGACACCGCTGCCTCCCAGCCAACTCCCCCGGCGCTCCCCGCCGACTGGGCTTAGCCTGATCACATGAGTGACACCGCCACGTCCTACGTCCCCGCCGCCGGCACCATCACCATGTTCAGCACGTCGTGGTGCGGCTACTGCGCGCGTCTGAAGCAGCAGCTCGGCAAGCAGGGCATCGCGTACACCGAGGTCAACATCGAGGAGGTGCCCGGCACCGCCGAGCTCGTCGAGCAGGCCAACGGCGGCAACCAGACGGTGCCGACGATCATCTACCCGGACGGGTCGACGGCGACGAACCCGTCGCTCGCCGACGTGCAGGCCAAGCTCGGGCTCTGAGCCGCGGCGGTCCGGCCGCGGCGCGGCACCGCCTCCCGGGCACCGCATCGCACCGCGTTCCGTGCACCGCACCGCACCGCGTTCCGTGCACCGCACCGGATTCCGCGCACTGCACCGCGTTCCGTGCACCGCACCGGAACTAGTCGCGGTGCCGTGCCCGACACGCGGTGCAAAGCGTCCGCAGGATCGGCCGCATCGCTCGATCCGTGCGATAACCCGCCGCATCGCGTGCCGTGCACCGCACCGTGTTCCGTGCACCGCACCGGAACTAGTCGCGGCGTAGTGCCCGACACGCGGTGCAAAGCGCCCACGGGTTCGGCCGCATCGCTCGATCCGCGCGATAACCCGCCGCACCGCGTTCCGTGCGCTGCACCGCGTTCCGCGCACCGCACCGGATTCCGCGCACTGCACCGAAACTAGCCACGGCGCAGTGCTCGAGATGCGGTGCGGTGGTTTTCCGCGGCGGACGACCGGGCCCGTCCGCGCGGCGCCGGCGGGAGCGCGCCGCACCGCGTTCCGTGCACGGCACCGGAACGAGATGCGATGCGGTGCACGGAATGCGGTGCGACAGCGTCCGCGGGTGACGCCTCAGCTCTGGGCGGGCGGCGCGAAGAACTCGATCTGGTTGCCGTCGAGGTCCTTGATCATCAGGGCGTGGCCGAAGTCGACGTCCTGCAGGTCGGATTCGATCCCGACCGACGTGGCGTGCTCCTGCCAGGCGACGATTCCCTCGCGGTCGGCGACGGCCAACCCGATGTGGTCGAGTCCGGGCACGGTCGGGTCGAACGACGCCGAGGAGCCGTCGGAGTACGCGGTCACTCCCAGGATCTGTCCGTTGCCGACGGAGAAGATCCGACGGTCGAGGCCATCGAGCTCGATGCGCCCGACCGGGCCGGCGCCCAGCAGCTTCTCGTAGAAGGCGAGGCTCGCTTCGAGGTCGGAGACGGTGATGGCGACGTGGGCGTAGCCGGAGAGTTCGGGCATGGGAGGCTCCTTCGGTGGTCGGGATTCTCCATCCACCGAACTCGCCCTCGCTGAGAGGCCTCTCTCCTCCCCCGACGGCGCGTCCCCCGACCGGTCCACCGATCCACCGAGGAGGCGCGTCCCAGGATCGCATGGTCGGCACCATGTCCTGCATGACCGATCTCGATCTCCGCGCCCTCCTCATCCAGTCGCGATTCGACGACCCGTCGGAGCGGCGGGCGCACGCACGCGGTGAGCTGGTGCGCGTCGCGCCCGGCCGTTACGTCGAGTCGACCGCGTGGGCCGGGCTGCGCTACGAAGAGCGACATGCCTCCCGTGTCGTCGCCGAACTGGGGAGACTCAGCACCGATGTCGTGGTGTCGCACGTATCGGCGGCGGCCCTGTGGGGCATGCCTCTGATCGGTCGGCTTCCCGGACGGGTCGAGACCACCGATCCGAGCCGAGTGAGGACGCACACGGGCACTCACGTCACGAAGTACGCTGCCTCGCTCCGTGACTCGGATTACACGGTCCGGCACGGCCTCCTCGTCACCTCCCCTGCCCGGACGGCCGTCGACGTCGCTCTGTCGAGCTCGCGCGGGCAGGCGGTCGCGCTCCTCGACTACTGCTTGCGAACGGGACTGTGCACGATCGCCGAGTTCCGCGAGTGTCTCGATCAGCGGGACAGGACTCGGGGCCGAGCTCGCGCCTCCTGGGTCGGGGACTTCGCGAGTCCGTTGACGGGTTCGGCCGGCGAGTCCGTACAGCGGGTCACGATGGACGGGCTGGGGTTCCCGCCGCCGCAACTCCAGTGTCGCCACGAGGACGACGACGGCCTCATCGGCTTCACGGACTTCGGGTGGGGGCGCTTCGGGGTCTACGGCGAGTTCGACGGATTCGTGAAGTACCTCGACCGAGAGATGCGGCACGGGCTGACGGCGGAGGAGATCGTCGTGCTCGAGAAGATCCGGGAGGACCGCATCCGCGCCCTGGACCACGTGAGCGCCGTGACGCGCACGATCTGGCGTGACTTCGCGACGCCCCAGAAGATCGCGGCGCGTCTGGAACGCGCGGGGGTGCCACGGGTCCGCACCGCCTATCGGTCGCTGCACCGAGACTAGACGCGGCGCCGTGCACGGAATGTGGTGCGACGTGGTGCCGCGACGGGCCGTGCCCGCCGACCGGGCGGCCCCATCCGGGCCGGGCCGGGCGAGAAGGCGACCACGGCACTGCACCGCGTTCCGCTCGGCGCACCGGAACTCGACGAGGTGCAGCGCACGGAACGCGGCGCGACACGTCCGCACCGCGTTTCGGGCAGCGCACCGCGACTAGACGCGGTGCGGTGTGCGGAACGCGGTGCGGAGAGCGCAACCTGGCGCGGCGCGCGGGACGCGATGCGGTGTGCGGAACGCGGTGAGGTGTGTGGGACGCGGTGAGGTGTGTGGGACGCGGTGCGGCGCACGGAACGCGGTGCGTTGCACGACGCGCGGTGCGGCGTACGGAACGCGGTGCGGTGTACGGGACGCGGTGCGACACGTCCGCACCGCGTTCCGGGCAGCACACCGGGACTAGACGCGGTGCGGCGCGCGGGACGCGGCGCGGCGCACGACACGCGGTGCGGTGGGCAGCGCTCGGCGCAGCGCGGGCTAGCGCTCGAGCGCCTCGGTCAGCAGCGCGATCAGCGCGTCGAGCTGCACGTCGGTGGAGGCCGCGATCTCGCTGTCGTCGCCGTCGAGCGCGCGCGCCGCGAGGCCCGCCTTGCTGTCGATCAGCTCGGCGATCTTCGTGTCGATCGTCTGCGCCGCGATGACCCGCCAGGCCGTGACCGGCTCCTCCTGCCCGATGCGGTGGACGCGGTCGATCGCCTGGGTCTGCTCCGCGTCGGTCCACGACAGCTCGGCCAGGACGACGTTCGACGCCACCTGCAGGTTCAGCCCCACGCCGGCCGCGGTCAGCGAGCAGACCACGACCGAGACCTCGGGGTCGTTCACGAAGGCGTCGATCTGACGCTGGCGGACGGCCGGGCTCTGATCGCCCCGGATCGACGAGTACCTGATGCCGCGCTTCGCGAACGTCGCCTCGGCCGTGTCCATGACGTCGATGTGCTTCGCGAAGAAGACGACCTTGCCCACGTTGCGCGCCAGCTGAGCCGTGTAGTCGGCTGCCAGTCCGGCCTTGGCCTGACCGATGCGGCGCACCATGCTGAACACGTTCTCGCCGGACGACGCGGAACGCGAGTCCTCGAGCTCCCACTTGGCGACCTGGCGGACGAGGTCGTGGTCGACGCCGTCGACGCGGACCCCGGAGGTGCGGGTCGCCAGGGCGGTGCGGTACCGCTCGACGAGACGGCGGGCCAGTTCGCGCTCGGCCTCGCGGATGGAACGACCGACCTCGTCGTCGAGCTCGACCGGGAGGTCGGCGACGCGACGGGCGGGGATGTCGGCGGCGACGTCGACCTTGCGGCGGCGCACGATGCCCATGTCGATGACGATCTCGCGGGCGGACGAGAAGAACCCGGGGTCGGCCGGGGTCAGCCCGGCGTCCTCGAGCTGCTCCATCAGTTCGGCGTTGGGCTTCTTGTCGCCGATCCAGCCGAGGAACTCCCAGATGGCGCGGAAGTCCTCGATGTCGTTGATCAACGGCGTTCCCGTGAGCGCCATCAGCAGGGGGTGCGCCGTGCGCTGGCGGATCCGCTGCGACAGCTGCATGACGTGCCGCGAACGCTGCGACTCCTTGTTCTTGATGAAGTGCGCCTCGTCGACGATCATGCCCTTGAAGCCGAGGTCGCCGAGCCAGCCGACGTGACGGTCGAGCACCTCGTAGTTGACGATGACGACGTCCGCGAACGCGTCGAGGTTCTCGCCGTCGCCGTGGATGACCGTGGCGCTGCGGGTCGGCGTCCAGAGCTGGACCTCGCGGGCCCAGTTCGTCTTGACGACGTTCGGCACGACCACGAGCAGCGGGTACGCGTCGGCCGCCTGGGCGGCGAGCAGCGACTGGGCCGTCTTGCCGAGACCGGGCTCGTCGGCCAGGAGGTAGGTGCGGTGACCCTGGCGGGCGGACTCGACCAGCTGCGCCTGGTGCCGCATGAGCGTCGCGCCGGCCGGGGCGTCCACCGTGGTGGGGTCGGGCAGCGGCATGCAGGCGGGCCCCCCGCCGGCGCCGTACTCGAACGACTTGAACAGGGGTCCGAAGAGCTCCCAGTTGGCGAGGCGGACCGGGTGCGCCTCGCGGGCGACCTCGGCGAGCGAGAAGTCGGGGGCGAGGAACGGGTTCGCGAGCTGACGGGAGACCACCGACTGCGGGACGACCTGGCGCTCGGACACCACGGGCGCCGGCGCCTTCTCGGTGACGATGACGAGCTCCTCGGGTGCGAGCTCGAGCCCCGCCGACATCTGCATGTCGCGCTTCAGGGCCTTGGCGGTCTCGGAGACGACGGCGTCCTCGCCGAGCAGCGCGATCAGCGAGGTGTCGCGGGCGGCGGTCTTCGCCAGGATCTGCGCCACGCCGTCGAGCCGCTTCATCTGCTCGGCTCGCTCGGAGTCGCTGATCGCCTTGTCGACCTTGACCCGCGCCCGCTCCTCGCGCATGAGGAGGGCGATCACCTGGAACTTGGTGCGCGACGAGGGCTTCACCTGGCCCCGCTGGGCGGCCGCCTCGACCTCGCGGACGGCGCGGGCGAGGACGGGGATCAGCCCGTCGTTGTCGACGTCGCGCCGACGGTGCGATCGCTGAGCGGTGCGGGTTCCGCCCGATTGACGTTGGCCTGGTCGAGCCAAGGCTCCTCCTCGTGGTCGACGCGGACGCCGACGGTGCTGTGCCGTCGGGACGACGGCGATGCGATGCCGGGCGGCGCTCGATGCGCTCGACCATGCTCGCGGTGGGGCTGGACGTGGGTGCAGCTGTGGTGTCCGCAGAGAGACGGCTCACCACGCCAGGTCGGGATCGACGGGCACGAGCGGACCGGACGAGGACGGGGCCTCGTGGCGGGCCGGGTCGAACGACGACGCGGGCGGTGATGCTGCGGTCAGTTTACGCGCACCGGAGGGTCGGACGCCACCCGCGCCTCCCCGTGTGTCGGACCCGCGTCAGCCCTCGCCCCGCGACCTCGACCACAGCGTGCCGCTCGCGGCGCCGATGAGCTGGACGGCCTTGCGCCGACCGGAGTCGGTGCCGAGCGTCGCCTGGCCGCCGGCGTGGGCCAGCAGCTGCGACGCGACGGCCGGAGCGAGTCGGTCCGCCCAGAGGGGAGCCCGCTCGGACCACACCCGGGTGACCTCGTCGGCGAGACGTTCGCAGGCCCGGGCCTCGGCCTCGTCGCCGTTGCCGCGATGCCACTGCCCCGTCACGACCAGATGCGCCACGAGGGCGGCCGCGTCGCGGGCGGGGTGTCCGACCCCGGCCGTGTCGATGTCGAGCAGACCCGTCACCCGCCAGGGCTCGTCGGGATCGACGAAGAGCTGCTCGAGGTGGAGGTCGCCGTGGATGACCGTGAGCGGATCGCCGATCCAGCTCAGCCGCCGCCGCTCGATCTCGTCGTAGAGGGCGTCGATCTCCCCGGCGTTCTGCGGCAAGGCCGTGCGGAGCGTTCCCCTGTGCCAGGCCCCGTGGTCGAGGGCGTCGGACTGCGCCGGGGTGCTCACCGGGACGCTGGTGGTCAGTCGGCCGATCTCGGCGATCTGCTCGACGAAACGCGGGTCGTCGGCGAACTCGAGCACGTGCTTGCCCGCCGGGACGCCGGCGACCCGCTCGAGCACGAGCAGCCCGTCCGCGCGTGACGCCAGCACCGTCGGGACGGGCACGCCCTGGCCGAGGAACGCCGCGTGCAGCGCGACGATCGGAGCGACGCGATCGGGACGGATGACCTTGAGGAAGAGCGTCGCCTCGGGCGAGTCGAGCCGGACGACGGCGCGCTTGCCGGGCCGGTAGGCGGCGACGCTCAGCACCGGGGCCGTGACGACGATGCCGAGGGCGGCCAACGACTCGACCACCCGGTCGGGGAACGTCACCCCGGCGAGCGCCGGCAGCATCGGGTCGGCGGGGTACGCCCAGACGGCGAGGGGCTGGCCGGTGACCGGGTCGCGGGTGAGCACCGACGACCCGTCGACCGCCCGGGCGTCGGTGTCGATGAAGGTGAGGACCGTGGCGGTCGTCCCGACGGAGTCGACGGTGTCGACCTCGTAGCCGTAGAGGAATCCGCTGCCCGAGGGCTCGACGGAGTGCGGCCGGAACGAGACGACGGTCACGCCGGAGTTCGCGAACGCCGCAGGGAGTACCTCAGCCGAGTTGGGCCACACCCCGACAGTGAAGCAGCAGCGGCCCGTCGCTCCCGTGGGCCGGGCCGCGCGGTGACCGAATCGTGACCGTTAGTCTGGATTCGTGGACGGACGGGGCGCGTGACGGGTCGAGGCGCGGGTCGGGGCGCATGAGGATCGTCTCGCGCATCCGCCAGACGAAGCGCACCCCTCTCCTCCAGGTCGTGAAGACCTCGGCCGCCGTGATCGCGGCGTGGTTCGCGTCGGTGGCCCTGCTGCAGCAGCCCCTGCCGATCTTCGCGGCGATAGCCGCCCTGCTCGTGGTCCTGCCGAGCGTCAACCAGTCGTTCGTCCGGGGCCTGGAGCGCAGCGTCGGGGTGATCGCCGGGGTGCTCATCGCGTTCGCCGCCGGCCAGGTGTTCGGCGACGCGACCTGGATCGTCCTCGTCATCGTCGTCGTCAGCCTCCTCGTCGCCTGGGCGTTCCGGCTGACCCCGAGCTCGGCGAACCAGGTGCCGATCTCGGCGATGCTCGTGCTGGCGATCGGGGCGCAGACGCCCGACTACGCCCTCGACCGGGTGCTCGAGACCGTGATCGGCGCGGCCATCGCCCTCGCGATCAACGCCCTGATCGTGCCCCCCGTGCTGCTGGCGCCGGCGCATCTCGCGGTCGGTCGGCTGGCTCGCGACATCGCCTCGGTGCTCGACGAGACGGCGGCGACGCTGGCCGAGCCCTCCGACCACGACCGGCTCGACGCCGCCCTGGCCGACGCCAGAGCCCTGCGCGCCAGCCAGTCCCGTGCCGTCGCGGCCGTCACGGCGGGCGACGAGAGCCTGCAGCTGAACCCGCGCGCCAGTCGCAACCGCTCGGTGCTCGAGGCCGACGGCGCCCTGCTCGACCGGCTCACCGTCGTGGTCAACCGCGTCGTCGGCATGGTGCGGTCGGTCCACGACAACTACGACGCGAGCCTCGCCGACGACCCCGTCGTGCAGGACATCGCGCGCGACCTCCGTCGCGCGGCCCACGACGTGCGTCTCCTGGCGAGGAGCACCGAGGAGGCGCGGCCCGGTCCCGCAGACCCGGCCGACTCGACGAGGTCGACCGCCCCCGACGACGCCCCGGCTCTGACCGCTCCCATCCGGGTGCTGCGACCGGACCCCGACAACTGGGTGCTGGTCGGCTCCCTCCTGGAGGACCTGCGGCGCGTCCGCGAGGAGATCATCGGCTAGCATCCGACGATGCGACGGGGCCAGGGCACGGGGGACGCGGCGGAGACGACCGCGGGCCACGACGACTACGCGCCGTTCGGCCTCGAGCGCGACCCCTCGACCTCCGGCCTCGTCCGACAGACCGTCGAGACGGCGTCGGGCCGGACCGTCGTCCACCATCGCCCCGGCGCCGACGGCCGATCCGCGGGCCGCCGCGCCACGGTGTTCCTGCACGGGGCGGCGGGGTCGTGGACGACCTGGACCCCGTTCCTCCGGGCCGCCCGGTCGATCGACGTCGAGGTCGCCCGGCCGGTGCTGATCGACCTGCCCGGCTGGGGCGCGTCGCCCGAGCCCCGCCCGGGGCTCGACGTCGACTCCGCCGCGGCCGTCGTCGTCGAGGTGACCGAGGCCCTCGGAGTCACCGAGTTCGACCTCGTCGGGCACTCGATGGGCGCGTTCGTCGGCCTGCACCTCGCCGCCCTCCGGCCCGACCTCGTGCTCTCGGTGTCGATCGTCTCGGGGACGACCTTCTCGGCGCTCGACGCCGTCGCGCATCCCGGCCGGGGTCTCCTGCGGTTGCCGGCCTTCACCCTGCTGCGCGCCGGCTTCGGGGCGCTCCCCCGCGCCTCCTCGGCCCTGCTCCGGGGCGCCGCCCGCGTGGGCCTGCTCCGGGCGCTGTCGGCCCCGGTGTTCCGGCACGTCGGACGCGTGCCCCGGTCCGTGCTCGACTCGTTCGTCGCCGAGCTGCGGCCCCGGGGCTTCCTCGCCGCGTCACGGTCGGGCCGGACCTACGACACCGACCTGTGGCGGGGCATCGAGTGCGACGTCGCGGCGGCGGGCGGGGCCGACGACGTGTTCGCGCGACCGTCGGACCTCGACCGGCTGCGCGAGGTCGTGCCGCACGCCCGCACGACCCTCCTCGCCGACTGCGGGCACTTCGCGCACGTCGAGCGGCCGTTCGAGACGCTGAGGTTCCTCGGCTGGAGCGCCTGAGCCGTCGGGAGACGAGGAGGCGCGGGTCACCCCTCCGGCGCGGCGTCGGCCCCGGAATCGGTCCCGCCCTCGACCTCGCGCACGATCATCGCGATGCAGCGACCGTTGCCCAACGGCCGGAAGTGGCCGTCGACCGGGAACGTGACGTTGACGGCGCCCGGCAGCACGCTGCCCTCGGTGACGTGCGCGTCGAACCCCGACGCCATGGACGTGACGCGCGCGTTGGCGTCGAGCTGGTCGGCCAGGTGGAGCAGGTCGGCGTCGCGCGGCGAGAACGCCCTCAGCGCGCGGTTCGGCAGCACGAGAGACCATCGGGTGCCCGAGAAGGGGCTGTTGACCGTCACCATGCGGGCGATGCGCTGGTCGGCGTCGGTCGTGACCATCATGGTCTTGCCGATCAGGCCGCCCTTGCTGTGACCGAGCACGATCACGTCACGGAGGTCGTGCGCGTCGAGGACGGCCTGCGCGACCTCGGCGGTCGCCCCGATCGGACGCCGGTTGTGGCCCATGCCCGGCACGACGACGATCGGATGCCCCGCCGCGTTCAGCCGGTCGGCCACCGGACGCAGGAACCGCCAGGTCTCGTAGACCCCCGGGAGCAGCAGCACGGGCTCGCGGGACCCCTCGCGGTACTCCCGTGGCACCGACCGGCGCGAACGAGGCACCAGATGGACCCGCCAGACGAAGACGTAGTCGAGGAGCAGACAGCGCACGAAGCGCCAGAGCCCCACCCGCCGTCGGCCCGGCCGCTCACGGGAGGGCGCGTTCGTCATGCCGTCAGCGTAGGCGGCCCGACCGGGCGGTGCCCGGGAGGCGGAAGGACCCGACGGCGCCGGGCAGGCGGCCCGACCGGAGGAACCCCGGCAGACGGCTCAGACGGCTCAGACGGCGCTCTCGCCGACGGGGACGACCCCGAAGGGCTCGCCGTCGGGCCAGGCGACCGCTTCGACGGCCTCGGTCGACATCGCGAGCGCGAGGTCCCACTTGGTGCAGATGGAGGCCCACGGCGGCGGGAACTGCGCCGCGTCGCGCAGCAGCTGGAGGGCGAAGGCGCCGTGCCCGGCCCGGGCGGCGGCGCTGGCCGCGTCGGGCAGCGACCCGACCACTCCGCGGACGACGAGCACGCGGTGCTCCCAGCTCATCAGCTCGATGTCGTCGAACGCCTGCCAGGCGCTCTCGATCTCGCGACGCAGTCGCACGATCTCCCGCGACTCGGACCCCGTCAGCATCGGTGCGTCGATCATGTCGCCCCCCTCAAGGCCGGGACGGCCCGCCGAGCGGACCGATCCGTCTGTCGGCACCGTACCGACTGACGAGAAGATATCACCCCTCGATACCGATGGGAACCGTACCGAGGGAACCGGTTCCCTCCTGATGGATCGACGACGGAAGAGAGGGCGGCCGCGCCCCCGTCCGCCCCGCGGCGTGATCGAGCCGACGGACGTGTCCCCCGAACCCTGAGCCCACACGGAGGGCCCGCGGTCTACCGTCCACGACGCACCCACCGGTGCGAAGACCACGTCTTAGACCCACCACGAACGGGAGTCCACATGTTCCAGGGATCCGACACGCTCCGCGACAGCATGCAGAAGGTGCTCGTCGACCTCATCGAGCTGCACGTGCAGGGGAAGCAGGCTCACTGGAACCTGCTCGGCTCGAACTTCCGCGACCTCCACCTGCAGCTCGACGAGATCGTCGACGCGGCCCGCGAGTTCTCCGACGAGGTCGCCGAGCGCATGCGCGCCGTCTACCTCATCCCCGACGGCCGCACCTCCACCGTCACGAGCGCGACCAGCCTCGCCGAGTTCCCCGAGGGCCCGGTCGAGACCACCGAGGTCGTCGACCTCATCGTCGACCGCATGTACGCGGTCACCACCACGATGCGCGCCGTGCACGACGACGTCGACGACGAGGACCCGACGACGGCCGACGTGCTGCACAGCATCCTCGAGCGCCTCGAGCAGCTCGCCTGGATGACCGGGGCCGAGAACCGCCACCCCGAGAAGGAGTCGCGTTCGAAGACCACGCGCGACCGCGACGAGAAGGCCGCGGCCGAGGGCCTCGACCGCGTCGGCGCCATCGCCAACTGACCCGACCGGCGACCAGCCCCACCATCCCGTGAAGGCACCGTCCCTGGATGCGCGATCCGCGCCTCCCGGGCGGTGCCTTCTCCCGTCGAGAGGACGACCCGCATGACCGAGAAGTTCGACCACGTGATCGTCGGCGGCGGCATGACCGCCGACGGCGCCGCCAAGGCGATCCACGAGACCACCCCCGACGCGACGATCCTGATCCTGAGCGCGGACGTCGACGCGCCCTACACCCGGCCTGCCCTGTCGAAGAAGCTCTGGATCGACCCGGACTACACCGAGGACGACAACGACCTGGGCACGGTCGCCGACTCGGGCGCCGAGCTCCGACTGCGCACCATGGTCGAGTCGATCGACCGCACGGCCCGCACGGTGACGACCACGGAGGGCGACGTGGTCGGCTACGGCCGTCTGCTGCTCGCGACCGGCGGCAGCCCCGCCGCGCTCGACCTGCCCGACGACGACCGCGTGATCTCCTTCCGCACCGCCGAGGACTACCGCCGGCTGCGGTCGCTCTCGGGCGGGGGACGGCACGTCGCCGTCGTCGGGGGCGGCTACATCGGCACCGAGATCGCGGCCGCCCTCGCCCAGAACGGCACGCGGGTCACGCTCGTGTTCCCCGACGACGTGCTCGGCGGCTCGGTGTTCCCGGCGGAGATCGCCGCGACCTTCGAGAAGGCCTTCGAGGAGGCGCGGGTCGCGCTGGCCCGCGGACGTCGCGTCGAGAGCGGCACGGCCGACGACTCCGGCATCCACCTCGTCCTCGACGACGGCTCGACGCTCGATGCCGACGCCGTGGTGGTCGGACTGGGCATCTCGGTCGACGACTCGCTGGCCGCCGACGCGGGGCTCGCCGTCGACGACGGGATCGTCGTCGACGAGCGGCTGCGCACCGACGACCCGGACGTGTTCGCGGCCGGCGACGTCGCCTCCTACCCCGACGCGATCCTCGGACGGCGTCGGGTCGAGCACGTCGACAACGCGAAGTCGCAGGGGCCGGTGGCGGGCCGCAACATGGCCGGTGCCGACGAGGTCTACGACCACACGCCGTACTACTACTCGAAGGTCTTCGACATCTCGTACGAGGCCGTCGGCACGCTCGACGCCTCGCTCGACACGGTCGTCGACGACAAGGGCGACGGCCGCTCGGTCGCGTACTACCTCGGCGAGGACGGCGTCGTCGCCGGCGTGCTGCTGTGGAACGTCGAGGAGGCGCGCGACGCGGCCCGGGAGACCCTGGCCGCCGGCGCGGTCCCGCGCGACGAGCTGGTGGGTCGCATCTGACGCACCGGCCATCCGCCTCCACACGGACGCCCGCCCGGTCTCTCGACCGGGCGGGCGTCGTGTCGTCCGACGGGATCAGCCGAACAGGAAGCTCTCGCGACCGGCGCGGTCGAGCTCGACGGTGAAGATGCCGCCGCTCAGCGGGTGGCGCTCGAGCTCGTCGTCGCTCATCTCCTCACGAGCCGACCCCACGAAGAGCGTGCGCATCTCGGGGCCGCCGATGGCGATGCCGGTGAGCTTCGGCGCCGGGAACGCGATGCGGTCGATCAGGTCGCCGTCCTGGTCGAGGTGGACCACGACGCCCTCGCCGTAGATCGCACCCCAGAACTCGCCCCGCTCGTCGCGGACCAGCCCGTCGTGCATCCCGCCGCTGGTGAACGGCACCACCCGGCCGAGCTCGCCGTCGGCGCCCCAGGTCGCCTGGAACACCGTCTTCACCCCCGTGTCGGTGAACCACATCGTGCTGCCGTCGTCGTTCCACTCGAGTCCGTTGAAGGTGGTGAAGCCGCCGCGCAGCCTCGTGACCTGCTCGTCGGGGCCGACGCGGTACATCAGGGCGTCGGGCTCCTCCTCGGTGACGTCCATGCCGCCGACCACGAAGGCGCCGAACGGGTCGCACTTGCCCTCGTTGAAGCGGATGCCGTCGTGCCGATGCGGCAGGTGGGCGATCTCGCGGAGGTCCCCGCCCTCGTCGTCGGTCGTGACGATCCGGTCGCCGAGAGCCATGATCAGCCCTCCGTCGCGACGGCGCTGCAGGCTCGCGAGCGGGGCCGGCAGCTGCGTCGTGCGGTCGTCGGTCCCGTCGGCGCTCGTGCGGTGCAGGACCCCCGGCGTGATGTCGCACCAGACGAGCTCCTGCCGGTCGACGTCCCACACGGGGCTCTCGACGAGCACCGCCTTCGCGTCGAGGAAGAGTCGGGGCTCGGACGTGGTTCCGGTGGGGAGGGGCATCGTCCCGGTCTACCAGGCGAGCCCCGGGGCGCGCCCGTTCCGTCCTCCCCCGGGGTACGCACCGCCCGATTGCACACAAGTCCCTGCGAGGCGCGGACACGAGGAGGCGCACCGGGCCACCGTAGAGGGCGTGACGGACATCCTCGACAACCCTGACGACACCCAGACCCCGGTCGACCCGGGCACCGCGCGTGAAGCCGGAGCCTGGCACCGCCCCGAACCCCGGGAGGACGGCTACGTCGCCCTGCGGTCCTACGGCGCCATCGGCGACGGCCGGACGGTGGGCCTCGTGGCCCGCGACGGGCAGATCGACTGGCTCCCCATGCCCGACCTCGACAGCGACCCGGTGTTCTCCGGCATCGTCGACGCCGGCCGGGGCGGCCGCATCGAGCTCCGTCCCGTCAGCGACGACTTCGAGGTGCAGCGCGAGTACGTCGAGAACACCAACGTCCTCGTCACGCGTTTCCGCACCGCCACGGGTGTCGTCCAGGTGACCGACGCCCTCGTCACGGGCGTGGCGGGGCGTCTGCCCTGGGCCGAGCTCGCGCGGCGGATCGAAGGGCTCGAGGGGTCGGTCGACATGCGCTGGGCGGTCGTGCCCGGCAACACGTTCGGCACGCATCCGATCCGCCGGGTCGACACCCTGCACGGGCCGGTGCTCCGCGCCGCCGACATCAACCTGGCCCTGGTCGGCTTCGAGCACGGTCGGCTCGACTCGATCGAGCCGGGCGACGGTGAGGCCCACGGCGGTCCGCACCGCTTCTGGGGCGAGTTCAGCACGCACGAGGGCTCGCGCTCGCTGATCTGCCTCTGCGGCGTCGACGACGAGCCCCTGCATCTGCCCGACCCGCACGTCGTCGACCGGGGCATCGACCGGACGGTGCGCAACTGGCAGTCCTGGTCGGACGAGTTCAACTGGGACGGCCCGTGGGCCGACGCCGTCCAGCGGAGCGCCCTCGCCCTCAAGCTGCTGATCTTCAGCCCCACCGGCGCCATCGCGGCCGCCGCCACGGCGGCCCTGCCCGAGAACTTCACGGGCGACAAGAACTGGGACTACCGCTTCGCCTGGGTCCGCGACCTCGCCTACACCGTGAACGCCCTCGTGCGCTTCGGCCTGCGCGAGGAGACGCAGGCCGCGGTGTCCTGGCTGCTCTCGTCGCTCAAGGCGAACGGCCACGAGATGCGCATCTTCCTGAACCTCGACGGCACCGTCCCCGACGGCACGCACGAGACCGGATCCGAGGGCTGGCGCGGCATCGGCCCGGTCTACAAGGGCAACCCCGCCGGCGAGCAGCTGCAGCTCGGCACCTACGCCGACATCCTGGCGATCATGAGCCAGTACGCGGCCGACGGCAACATCCTCGACGAGTCGACCGGCGATCTGCTGGCCGGCTTCGCGGACGACGCCTGCCGCCGCTGGCAGGAGAAGGACTCCGGGATGTGGGAGCTCGGCGACGAGCAGCACTACGTCAGCAGCAAGATGGGCTGCTGGCAGGCGATCGACGCAGCCCTGCACCTCACCGAGGTGGGTCAGATGCATCCCGACCCGGACGACGTCGAGCACTGGAAGAAGAACCGCGACCTGATCGTCGAATGGGTCGCCGAGCACGGCTGGTCGGAGGAGCTCGGCGCGTACGTCATGCACCCCGGCAGCGACAAGCTCGACGCCTCGGTGCTGCTGCACGCGCCCAGCGGCTTCGACCGCGGCGAGCGCATGTCGCGCACCATCGACGCCATCCGCCGCGAGCTCGGGGCGGGGCCGCTGGTCTTCCGCTACAGCGAGGTCGACCAGGAGGAGGGCACGTTCCTGGCCTGCGCCTTCTGGCTCGCGAGCGCCCTCGCCTGCGTCGGCCGACAGGGCGAGGCCGTCGAGCTCATGGACCAGCTGGTCGTGCAGCCCAACGACCTCGGCCTGATGACCGAGATGATCAGCGCCGACAACGGCGAGTTCCTCGGCAACCTGCCGCAGGGGCTGAGCCACCTGGCCCTGGTCAACGCCGCCATCACCATCGACGAGATGGGCCGCGAAGGCACCACCGACCACCTGGAGGGCCAGTGACCACGGCAGACGCCACCCCGTCGCTCCCCGCGACGGCCGACGAGCTCGCGCTCGTCGACGGTTGGTGGCGGGCCGCCAACTACCTCACGGTCGGGCAGATCTACCTGATGGAGAACGCGCTGCTGACCCGGCCGATCGCGGCCGACGACATCAAGCCGCGCCTCCTCGGCCACTGGGGCACGTCCCCGGCGCTGAGCTTCGTCTACGCCCACCTGAACCGCATCATCCGCCGCGACGACCGCGATCTGCTCTACGTCTGCGGACCGGGCCACGGCGGACCGGCGATGGTGGCCAACACCTGGCTCGAGGGCACGTACTCCGAGCTGTTCCCCGAGGTCTCGGCCGACGCGGTGGGGATGCAGAGGCTGTTCAAGCAGTTCTCGTTCCCGGGCGGCATCCCGTCGCACGCGGCGCCCGAGACACCGGGGTCGATCAACGAGGGCGGCGAGCTCGGCTACTCGCTGAGCCACGCCTACGGTGCCGTGCTCGACGATCCCGATCTGGTGGCCGTCTGCGTGATCGGCGACGGCGAGGCCGAGACCGGCCCGCTGGCGACCAGCTGGCACGCGAACAAGCTGCTCGACGCCCGTCACGACGGCGCGGTGCTGCCCATCCTCAACCTCAACGGCTACAAGATCGCCAACCCGACCGTGCTCGCCCGCATCCCCGAGGGCGAGCTGCTCGAGCTCCTGCGGGGCTACGGATACGAGCCCATCGTGGTCGCCGGCGGCTTCGACGGCGAGGATCCGATGCACGTGCACGAGCGGATGGCCGCCGGCCTCGATCGCGCGTTCGCCCGGATCGACGAGCTGCAGCGCGAGGCGCGCACCGGAGACGGCGTCGAGCGTCCGCGCTGGCCGATGATCGTGCTGCGCACCCCCAAGGGCTGGACCGGCCCGAGGGTCGTCGACGGCGAGCGGATCGAGGGCACCTGGCGTGCGCATCAGGTGCCCCTGAGCGGGGTCCGCGAGAACGACGAGCACCGGACCCAGCTCGACGAGTGGATGAGGTCCTACCGTCCCGCCGAGCTGTTCGACGGCGACGGGCGCACCATGTCGTGGCTCGACGGGCTGCGTCCCCGCGGCGAGAAGCGGATGAGCGCCATCCCGGCGTCGAACGGCGGCCTCGTGCGCCGCGACCTGTCGCTGACGGACTACCGGGCGCACGCCGTCGAGACCTCCGACGACCGGCGCACCCAGGCCGAGGCGACCCGGGTGCTCGGCCGGTGGCTGGCCGAGATCGTGCGCGACAACCCGTCGACCTTCCGCCTCTTCGGACCCGACGAGACCGTGTCCAACCGGCTCGACCCGGTGTTCGACGTGACCGACCGGGTGTGGGCCGCCGACATCTGGCCCGAGGACGAGCACATCGCCCCGAGCGGACGCGTCATGGAGGTGCTCAGCGAGCACCTCCTGCAGGGGCTGATGGAGGGCTACCTGCTGACCGGCCGACACGGCCTGCTCAACACCTACGAGGCGTTCGTGCACATCGTCGACTCGATGTTCAACCAGCACGCCAAGTGGCTGGAGAGCGCCGACGGGATCGACTGGCGGGCGCCGATCTCGTCGTTCACCTACCTGCTGTCGTCGCACGTCTGGCGACAGGACCACAACGGCTTCTCGCATCAGGATCCGGGGTTCCTCGACGTCGTCGTCAACAAGCAGGCGCACCTCGTGCGCATCTACCTGGCCCCCGACGCCAACACCCTCCTGGCCGTCGCCGACCACGCGTTCCGGACGACCGACACCGTCAACGTGATCGTCGCCGGCAAGCAGGAGTCGCCCGCCTGGCTGTCGCTGCCCGAGGCGGAGGAGCACGTCCGGCGCGGTGTCGGCATCTGGGAGTGGGCCGGCACCGAGGGCACCCCGGTCGAGGGCGTCGACCCCGACGTCGTGCTCGCCTGCGCGGGCGACGTGCCGACGCTCGAGACGATCGCGGCCGCCGACCTGCTGCGGCGGTCGCTGCCGTCGCTCCGCACCCGCGTGGTGAACGTCGTCGACCTCATGCGCCTGCAGGACGTCCGCGAGCACTCGCACGGTCTGACGAGCGACGACTTCGACGCGCTCTTCACGACGTCCGCACCGGTCGTGTTCGACTTCCACGGGTATCCGTCGCTCGTCCACCAGTTGACGTACCGCCGGACGAACCACGACAACCTGCACGTCCGCGGGTTCCAGGAGCGCGGGACGACGACCACGCCCTTCGACATGGCGATGCTCAACGACATCGACCGCTACCGCCTGGTGCTCGACGTGCTGCATCGTGTGCCGGGTCTGGCCGACGAGCACCCCGAGCTGGTGGCGGACGTCGAATCGCGTCGGGAGATCGCCCGGCAGTACGCGTACACGCACGGTGAGGACCACCCCGACGTGACCGGCTGGCAGTTCGGCGACTGAGCCGCGGCCCCGAGCGTCGACACCCGCGTCTCGCGCACCGCACCGCACCGCGTCTCGTGCACCGCACCGGCCCTCGTGCACCGCACCGCGTCTCGTGCACCGCACCGGCCCTCGTGCACCGCACCGCGTCTCG
>NZ_BJUV01000010.1 GCF_007988805.1 Frigoribacterium faeni
GCACCGCCACCGCACCGCGTTCCGTGCACCACACCGGCTCTAGTCGCGGTGCCGTGACCGATTCGCGGTGCGGTACGCGGGCGGCGGGCGGGGCGGGGCGGGCGGGGCGCGGCGCGGCGCGCTAGCGGCGCTCGAGCTCGACGAGGCGGGCGCGGTGCGTGTCGAAGCTCGCCACCTCGGCGTACCCGTCGCCGAGCAGCTCCTTGAGGCCCGACCTCGGTGAGGTGCTGCCGTCGGCGGCGACGTACTCGATGAACCAGACCCGCTCGACGTCGTCGAACCGTCCGGCCGCGGCGGCCTCGGGCACGGTCAGCACGTCGTCGCGCCAACCCTCCGCGTCGACGAACGGCGTCTTGAGGGTCACGTCGCGCAGCCCCTCGAACCCGTCGGGGTACGTGTGCAGGGCGAGGCGCGGCTCGATCGACGGCTTGGGGGACCCGTCGAACACGATGGCGTCGCCGGCTCCGGCGTGCTCGCCGACGAGGGCGCTGAGGTCCTGCCAGCCCGTCGCGTTCTTCGCGTAGGGGCCGCGCTGATCGAGCCAGACGGGCACCGCCAGCCCGACCACGAGGGCCCCACCGAGCACCGCGACCGCGGTCCGGCGCGACGCCAGCACGTCGATGCCGATCGCCACGAGGATCGCGACCGCCGGGGCGCTGAACGACAGGTACCGGCCCGAGAACGCCGGGACGACCAGGTTGAGGGCCAGCAGAGCCGCGGCCGGGACGAACGCGAGCAGCACCGCCACGACGGTGAGGCGGCCTCGCGGTGTCACCGACAGCGCGGCGACCCACCCGTCGCGCGAGCGCCTCAGCAGCCTCACGACGAGAGTCACGACGGCCACGCCCACGAGCAGCCAGGCCACCACGGCGAACCGGGCGTCGCCGAACCACAGGTCGATCAGCAGAGCCGTCGGGCTCGTCGTGTCACGCCGGGCCAGGAACGACACCTGCTCGCGCTGCGCCACCGAGAACACCACGATCGGCGAGACCGCGGCGAGAGCCACCGCGACGGTGCGCGCCCAGGGCTTGACCGCGCGCAGCATCGCGTCTCGATCGCGCGCCAGGGCCAGGAGGAGCAGCGCGTGCACCCCGACGATCAGCCCGAAGTAGATGAAGACCGCGACCCCGAGACCGGCGAGCACGCCGTAGACGACCCAGTCGGCCCGGGAGGCGCGGTGCCGGGAGGTCACGATGCGCACCAGCGCCCAGGTGCTCCAGACGGCGAGGGCCGCGCCGAACGCGTACGACCGCGTCTCGGTGCCCATCGAGGTGACGCGGGGCAGCACCGCGGCGACGACTCCGGCGAGGACGGCGAGACGACGGGTGCCGAGCCGGTCGACGAGGAGCACGACGCCGGCCACCATCGCGCCCACCGCGAACGCCGACGGCAGGCGGGTCGAGAAGGGGGAGGCGCCGAACAGGTCGATCCAGAAGTGCAGCCCGAGGTAGTAGAGCCCGTGCACGGCGTCGATGTGGCCGACCATGTGCAGCAGGCTCGGCAGGGGGCGCTGGGCCGACATGACGCTCGCGGCCTCGTCGCCCCAGAACGACGGGATCCACGAGCCGACGGCGGAGATCGCGACGGCGATCAGCCCGAGGGCCGCCGCCAGGCGCACGGGAGGACGGGTGCCGGCGACCGGGACGGTGCGAGCGGCGACGACGGTACGAGCGGCGACGTCGGTGCGAGCGCCGGTGCCGGTCGCGGTCTCGTCGGGGGTCGACGGGTTCGTCACGGGGTGCCTCTCCGACCCGGGGTCGTTCCGCGGGGCGAGGCCGGGCGGCCGACGGGCGAGCGCGGGCCGAGGGGCGGACCGCGGAGGCGGCGCCCGGCTCGTTCCGGACGGTCGGCCGCACGAGTCGGCCGCCGTCATGGTAACCAGGCCGGCTGCACGACCGCTGAGGCGGGCGTCCCCCACCGGCACCGCGCCTCCTCGGCCGCCACCGCGCCCCGCCCGTCGCCCGCCGCCCGTGGGTCGCCCTGACCATCGACTGGTCGGTAGATGCTCTTCACCGGCGCGCTAAGAGCATCTACCGACCACTCGATCGGGCAGGCCGCGACGGGAGCGAGGGAGGCGCGGACCGGGGCGAACGGGGACGGGGACGACGGGAGCGAGGGAGGGGCGGGCCAGGTCGACGGGGACGGGGAGGGGCGGCGGGAGACGGAGGCGACGGGGACGGAGCGACGGGACGTGGGCGTAGGGCGTGAGCGACGGGAGGCGGGAGCGAGGGCCGCGACGAGCACCGCGAACGGGGCGGGCGCGACGCGGCGCGACGCGACGCGGCGCGACGCGACGCGAGCGCGTCGGGGTCGGCGGCGGCGCGCGGCTAGGCTCGCGGGATGGTCACCGTCGTGCTCCCCTGGCGTCCGCAGCCCAGTCGCATCGCGGCCTTCGAGGTGGTCCGCGACTGGTACGCGGCGGCCCTGCCCGACGCCGAGATCCGCACCGTCGACTCCCCCGACCCGGTCTTCAACCTGGCCCAGTGCCGCAACCTCGGGGTCGCCGCCCTCGCCGACGACGAGATCGCCGTCATCGGCGACGCCGACACCCTGCCGCAGCGCGAGCCCCTGCTCACCGCGATCGAGGCGGCGCGCGACAGCGGGCGCGTCCACCTGCCGTACACGGAGTACCACTGGCTCGGGCGCGACGGGACCGCGCAGGCGGCCGCGGGCACGCCCCTCGAGCGGTGCGACTTCGAACTCGTGCGCGGCGCGTGCTCCGGGGTGTACGTGACCCGCGCCTCCTCGTGGCGCAGTCACGGCGGACAGGACGAGCGGTTCCGCGGCTGGGGCTTCGAGGACGCGGCGTGGTTCCTGGCGCACACGACCCTGCTCGGCGAGCCTCCGCGCCGGCACGAGGGCATGGTCTTCGCGCTGCACCACCAGGCCGAGGTCCGCGAGGGGCCGCAGTACGACGCGAACGCCGCGCTGATGCAGCGGTACCGCGACGCCTCCGTCAGCGCCGAATCGATGCGCGAGTTCGTCTTCGGAGGCTGAGCCGTCACGCCGTGCGCGAGTTCGTCTTCGGAGGCTGAGCCGTCAGGCGGTGCGCACCACGTGCAGCGCCCCGAGCGCATGGTCGAGCGCCGCCTCGAGCGGCCAGCCCTCGCGCTCGGACTGGCTGAGCAGCAGCCCGCCCTGGATCGCGGCGAGGATCGCCGTCGCCACCCTCACGGGGTCCGCGGTCTCGACCACGGACCCGGCCGCCTGCATCCGACGGATGCCGGTCGCGAGCGCGTCGCGCCAGGCGTCCCAGCTCGACTTGATCGTGCGCTCGAGCTCGACGTCGGTCGCGGCGGCCTGCGACGCGAGGGTGCCGATCGGGCAGGCCCACCGGCCGAGACTGATGTAGTACTCGACGAGGGCGGCCCGCCAGCGCTCCCAGGACTCCCAGGTGCCGAGGTCGTGGATCTCGGGCTCCTGCGCCTCGAGGAGCTGCCGCCCCTCCCAGAGGGCGACCTCGTGGATCAGCTCGGTCTTGCCTCCCGGGAAGTAGTGGAAGAGCTGGCTCTTGCTGGTCAGCGTCGCAGCCCGCACCGTGTCGAGCGTCGTGCCTCCGATGCCGGCGGCGAGGATCTGCCGCCCCGTCTCGTCGATGATCCGCTGCCGGGTGAGGCGCCCGCGCTCGGTGATCTTCGTCTGCTCCACGAGGCGAGCCTAGACCGGATGGACCCGGTGGTCCAGAAAAGCTGGACTCTGCGGTCCAGTCCGTGCTAGCAATGGACCATGCAGTCCAATACAGAGATCCTCGACTCCCTGCCCACCGACACCCGGCTCACCGGCCGCACCGCTGTCGTCACCGGATCGACCAGCGGCATCGGCGAGGCGATCGCCCACGTGCTCGCCGCCTCCGGAGCCACCGTCGTCGTCAGCGGGCGCGACGCCGACCGCGCCCAGCGCGTGGTCGACGCGATCGTCGCCCGGGGCGGCTCGGCCCATGCCGTGCCCGCCGACCTCGCCGGCTCGTACGCCGACATCCGGGCGTTCGCCGCCGCCGCTACGGAGGTGCTCGGCGGCCGCGTCGACGTGCTCGTCAACAACGCCGGCGTCTATCCGACGATGCCGACCGACGCGCTCGACGACGCCGACCTCGACGCGATCCTCGCGACGAACATCCGCGCACCGCACGTGCTCGTCGGCGCCCTCGCGCCGGCGATGGCCGAGCGCGGCTCCGGAGCGGTCGTCAACATCGGCTCGTGGATGTCGCGGGTCGGGGTGCCGTTCGGCGCCATGTACACGGCGTCGAAGGCCGCGATCGAGCAGATGACCCGCACCTGGGCGGCCGAGTTCGGACCGCGCGGCGTGCGGGTCAACAGCATCGCCCCGGGCGCCACCTCCACCCCGGGCAACGCCGAGTCGGCGGCTGTGCTCGACTCGCTGACGGCGTCCACTCCGGCCGGGCGACCGGTGCGTCCGGTCGACATCGCCTTCGCGGTGCGGTACCTGGTGTCGGACGACGCGGCCTTCGTGCACGGCGCGCTGCTCGACGTCGACGGCGGCATCCTCAACGCCCGGACGATGTAGCGGGCCGCGCCTCCCTCCCGTCTCATCCAGGAGTCACGACATGCCGCTCACCCCCGAAGCCGAGCGGCATGTCGTGACTCCTCGCACACGCGGAGGGAGCCGAGGAGGCGCGGATCGCTCCGGTCAGCCGCCCGCGGCCAGCGCGGCGTGGGCCCGCACCCGCCCGGGCGTGGCCTGCAGCGACGCGGCGAGCGCGGCGAGGCGCTCGGCGGCGTCGGGCGCGGTCGTCGGCAGGTCGAGCACGTGGCGCAGCGCGTCGGCCAGCTCGTCGACGGTCGCCGTGTTCGGGGCCAGGGCGACGCCGAAGCCGGTGCGCTCGAGGGCCTCGGCACCGGCGAACTGGTCGGTCGAGAAGGGCAGCACGACGACGGGCACGCCCGCGGTCATCGCCTCGGTGACGCTGTTGTTGCCTCCGTGCGTCACGGCCGCGGCGGCGGCGTCGAGCAGGGTCACCTGCGGCAGGAACTCGCGCACGAGCCAGCCCGACGGGATCCCGCCGAGGTCGGCGCGCGACCCCGAGCCGAGCGCGATCGCGGCGCGCACGCCGAGCCCCCGCAGCGCCTCGGCGACCCGGCCGAGCACATCGGACCGCACCGACAGGAAGCTGCCGAAGCTGACGTACACGAACGGGTCGTCGGACCCGGACAGCCAGGCCGCGACCTCGTCGTCGACGGGCTCGGTGCGCACGGCCGAGCCGAGCCAGGCGTGCGGGGGCAGCCGCGCCTCCCGCTCGGGGTCGGCGAGCTCGCCGGGGTAGTTGTAGAGCAGCAGCTCGCCGTGCTCGCCGAACGCGCTCGTCGACGGCGGCAGGTGCGGCGCCAGCTCGGCGAGCGCCGCGTTCCACTCGGCGGTGAACGACGTGTCGACCCGCTCGCACAGGGCGCGGAGGTCCGCGAGCGGAGCGTCGGCCCCGGCAGCCCCGACCCCCGCGAACGCCGCGGGCCACGCCGGCGGGAACCCGTACACCTCGTCGCCCACCGGCAGAGCCGACGGGTGTCCGAGCACGACGTCGGCGTACGGGACTCCTCCGGCGACCAGGGCGAGCCGGGCGCTGAAGGCCAGGTGGTCGACGACGATCCGGTCGGGCCGGACGGCCGCGACGACGTCGAGCACGGCGCGGGCCGTCGCGACCGGCTGCCACATCAGGTCGGTGAGGCGTTCCCGCGCCTGGTACGAGAGCGTCTCGACCATGCCGAGCCGCGTGGCGTCGAAGAACCCGCGCAGCGACGCGTCCTCCTCGGCGACCTGCTCCTCGGCGCGGATGACCCCGGGATTCGAGCCGCGGCCGAGCTGCAGGTGCACCCGCTCGAAGCCGAACGACTCGACGATGGAGGCGGTGGCCGGCCCCGTCGCCACGACCACCCGTTCGCCCCGGTCGCGCCACTCGGTGGCGAGGGTCGCGAGCGGCAGCAGGTGCGACGCGTAGTCGGGGCTGATGACGAGGAGGGTCATCGTGCGCTCACGCTCCACTCGCGCTGCTCGAGCTCGTCGTGGTGGACGGTCTCGTAGACGCCGGTCAGCGCCCGGGCCATCGCCTGGATCGTGAACGACCGCTCGACGGTGTCGCGGGATCGACCCGCGCGCGCCTCCGTCCTCTCGTCCGCGGCGGCCGTGAGGGCGCTGCCCATGGCGGTGCGGAGCGCGTCGACGTCCCAGGTGCGGGTGAGGAACCCGGTGTCGCCCTCGCGGACGTAGGTCGACGGGCCGCCGCCCTCGGGCGCGACCACGAGCAGCCCCGAGCCCATCGCCTCGAGCAGCGCGATGCCGAACTCCTCCTTCAGGCTGCCGCAGACGTAGACGCCGCGCGGCGCGGCCAGGCCGGGCACGCCGAACCGTGCCGCGGCGACCCACCGGGCCACGGTGTCGTTGGGCCGATGCCCCGGCAGCAGGAGTCCGGAGGCGCGGTGCCGGTCGGTCGGCACGATCCCGTCGATGAGGTCGAGCTGTTCGCGTTCGTCGGCGCTCGGGTGCGCCAGGTCGCCGCCGATGACCAGCAGGTTCGCCCGTTCGCGGAGCGCTCCGCCGGCCCCCGTGGACCCGGAGCCCCGGTCAGCCCACGCCTCGACGATCGTCGCCATGCCCTTCACCCGGTGCAGACGGCCGACGCTGACCAGCAGCGGCAGGCCGCGCCGCGACTCGGGCAGGGTGTCGAGCAGGGCGCGCAGCTCGGCGAGCGGCGGCGTCGCGGGCAGCCCGGCGGCGTGCTCGGCGGCCTCGGACACGGCGCGGTCGACGACGTCGAGGTCGATGCCCTCGGGCACGATCGTGTGCCGCTCGGGGTGCGACGTGATGTCGATCCCGACCAGCTCGCGCATGTCGCGCTGCAGCTCGGGTCGCGGGAACAGCACCGTGTGCGACGCGTTCGACGCCAGCTGCTGCACGAGGCGGGTGCGGAACCAGAAGTGCTCGTGCGCGTCGACGTCGCCGAAGGTCTCGCGGGTGAGGGCGCCCGACAGGTCGAGCGACTGGATGACGGCGTGCGGATCGGGGGCGACCGTGAACACGACGGGGATGTCGAGCTCGCGCGCGACGTCGGCCGCGGCCAGGCTGCCGACGTCGGCCATGCGCAGGTGCAGCAGGTCGACCCCGCCGCTCGCGCGGAGGATCCGGCGGATGCCGCGCCGTGCCGCGACCCGCAGCGGCCAGGCCGCGGCCGACGAGACCGGCTCGTTCAGCAGCGGCACGCGACCGTAGGCGTGGCCGGACGTGGTGCCCGCGATGTGCTGCACGCTGTCGAGCGCGCCCGCCGCCGAACCACGCGACAGGGTGACCACACGACCGATGCGAGGGGCGTCGCGTTCGTGCTCCGCGCCTCCTCGGCTGGTGTCGGGGTCGGCTCCCTCGCGTCCGGCGAGCGCGTCGCCGAGACGGACGAGCAGCGTGGCGATGCCGCCGTTGTCGCCGCTGCCCGCCTGCGTCAGGTCGGCGTCGATGTCGGCGTGCAGGAAGAGCTGGGCGACGGTGAGGTCGCCCGACGGGGTGCGCGGCTCGTCGTTCCGGGCCGAGAGGTCGACCACGGCCAGCCGGGCGACGTCGCCCAGGTAGCCGTCGTGGCGGGCGAACGCGTCGACGGCGGCGGCCACCGCCACGTCGCCGCGTCGCTGCCCGAGCGCCGAGACGGCGGCGACCCGCACCCGCTCGTCCTCGCCGGGGTCCGACGCGATGGTCAGCAGCGGCCGGGTCGCGATCGCGGCACGCACCAGGCCGAGCGTCTCGACCAGGCGGTAGCGCGCACCGGGCTCGTGCACGCCGAGCAGCGCGCCCTCGAGGCCGACCGCGACCAGCGCCGGCGACGACGACGTCCACTGCTCCAGCGTGCGCTGCGCCACCATGCCGACGAAGCCGCCGGTCGCGACCAGCCCGATCAGCCGCCCGATCGTGTCGTAACGAGGGAGGCGCTGGCTCAGCGCCGAGGCCGCGTGCTCCCTCAGGAAGGTGCGGTCGCTCGACAGCAGACCGGACAGCACGACGTCGGCCTGCTCGTCGAAGACCTGCGCGAGGGCGTTCGTGGCGGCGATGGCGACGAGCTGGTCGTCGCTCGCGAGGGCCGACCGCAGCACCCGGATCGTGCGGGCCCCGCCGGTGCGCGCGGCGTCGAGGGCGAGCTCGTCGGCGAGGCGCATCGAGTCGACGAGACGCTCGGCCTCGTGGATCGCGTCGAGTGAGGTCTGGATGCCCATGATGGCGCCTCTCGGGGTCGGATCGACGGCCCGGGGTGCCCGAGCCGATCGGAGCCTATCGCCGCCCGGTGACGTGGGGGTCCGCGTGCCGTGCCGTGCGGCGATCCGGAGCGCAGCCGGCGGGTAAGCGCTCACCCGCCCGGGGTGCACGGAACCCGCCCCCGCACGAACACGGGCTCGCGTGGGCGCGAGCCCGCCGGGGCAGCCACGGCGGCGGACCGGCTTCCGGCATCCGGTACCGTCGTCTCGGCGCGTGACCGCGACCCCTTCCCCCACCTCGCGACACCCCTGGAGAACCCGTGCGCATCGTCACCATCGGAGACGTCGGCGTCGTCGACGACATGATCCACATCGGCGACGAGGCGATGTTCGACGAGTTCGCCGCGCAGCTGCGCGCCCGCGGCGCCTCGATCACGGGCGTCTCGTCGTCCCCGGCCGAGACGGCGGCCCGGTACGGCATCGACGCCGTGCCCACCCTCGACTTCTCGCCCGCCACCACGGGCGGTCGCGACGGACAGCGCGAGCGCAGGAGGCGCGTGCTGGCCGCCGCCGACGGCGACCGTTCCGCACTCCCCGACTCCGACCGCGCGTGGCGGGTGATCGACGCCGTGCGGGCTGCCGACGCGGTCGCCGTGGCCGGCGGCGGCAACATGGCGTCCCTCTGGCCCATGCACGTCTACGAGCGCGCCACGCTGGGTGCGCTGGCCCGGCGGGCGGGCAAGCCGTACGTCGTCACGGGCCAGACCATCGGTCCGGTGCTCGAGGGCGAGGACCGCGACCTGGTCGCCGAGCTGCTGTCGGGCGCCGAGCTCGTCGGGCTCCGCGAGGGCGCCTCGTTCGAGCTGGTGCGCGGGCTCGGCGTGCCCGAGTCGCTGCTGACCGCGACGATCGACGACGCGAGCTTCGTCGGGCTCGGCTCCGACTCGGACTTCGGCACCAGCTCCGACTCCGGCCCCGACACCGGCTCCGCAGACGCGGCGCCGCTCCCGTACTGCGCGGTCAGCCTCTCGGCCCACGTGGGCGACGCCGACCGCGGCCGGTTCGCGGAGTCCGTGGCGCGCCTCCTCGATCGGATCGTCGACGAGACCGGTCTCGAGATCGTCTTCCTCGCGCACTGGGCGTCGCTGCGACCGGGCGACGAGCGCGGCGACTCGCTGCTGCACCGCGCCGTGATCGAGCAGATGACCCGGCCCGCCCGCGTCGAGCCGACCACCGACACCCCGGCCGCGGCCCGTCTCGCGCGCGGCGCCGCACTGCACCTGACCAGCCGCTACCACCCCGCCGTCTTCGCGGTGGCGGGCGGCGTGCCGACGGTCGGCATCGCCGTCGACGACTACACGACCGTCAAGCTGACCGGCGCGCTCGGCAACTTCGGCCAGTCGAGCGTGGTCTCGTCCGCCGAGCTGCTCGACGGCTCGGCGGCGGCGGTCGCCCTCGACGCCTGGGCCGCCCGTGCGGACGTGCACCGAGCCTGGGAGGCGCGGGTCGGCTCGGCCCGCACCGCCTCCGCCGCGTGGTGGGACCGCGTCGCGAGCACGCTCGGCGCCCTCCGCCCCTAGCTCGCGCCGCCCCCGCGGCCGCGTCACACCCCTTTTTCGGCGCTACACCCCGATGGAACGGGGTGTGACGCCGAAAGAGGGGTGTGGCGGCGAGCGGCCGGGCCGGCCGGGCCGGCTCAGGCGCGGTAGAGCGTGATCGTGTCGGCCGCTCCGGCGGCGGCGGCGGCCGGGAGCGTGCCGGTGCGGGCGAAGTCGGCCCAGATCTGCCGGATCCTGCGGCCGCGGCGGTCGACGTCGGCCCACTCGCTGCGGCCGACGAGCATCGTGTGCCCCCACGACTCGCGGCCGCCGAGCAGCAGCGGCACGTCGGTCACGTGCGCGGCCCCGAACTCGGCGCCCTCCGGAGCCCAGGTCATCTCGTAGCGGACGGCCCGCCCGCCCGCGGCCCCGTGGCGATCGGCGAAGGCGCGGGCGTCCTTCCCGTAGATGGCGCGCGTGGTGCCGCCGACGAGCAGGCGCCGCACCGCGCCTCCCACCAGGGGCAGACCGGCGAGCCGCTTGAGCGCCGGGATGAACGCGAGGAACAGGCCGGTCTCCTCGCTGGTCGAGCCGATCAGCAGGTCGATGCGCGGGGCGACGCGGCGCCAGGCCGCGTCGCGGTCGGCCTCGGCGGGCAGCGGCGACTCGCCGTACTGGGTGCCGAAGGCCATGCCGCCGCGCAGGCCGAAGCGGCGGGCGGCCTTCTCGGCGACGGCCTGCAGGGCGAGCACGTCGTCGACGGGGGCGTCGCGGGACGGAGTGCCGACGGCGGCGGCCATCGCGGCCACCATCTTCGAGCGGCCGTGGGTGATGCCGAGCGGCGCGCTCTGCACGATGGCCCGCTGGAACAGCCCCTCGGCGCCGTCGCTGATCATCAGGTGCGCGATGGCGTCGCCGCCCGCGGACTGCCCGAACAGGGTGACGCCGTCGGCCGCGCCGCCGAACGACTCGATGTTGTCGTGGATCCAGCGCAGGGCCTCGAGCTGGTCGAGGAGCCCGAGGTTGGCCGGCACCCGGTCGCCGTCGCCGAAGAAGCCGAACATGCCGAGCCGGTAGGTGACGTTGACGACGATCACGCGCTGCTCGACGACGAGCGAGCGGGGGTCGTAGACCTCGAGGTCGCCGGCGCCGGTGACGTACGAGCCGCCGTGGATCCACACCATGACGGGCAGCCGCTCACCGTCGGCGAGGTCGGCCGGCAGGGTGATCGAGAGGTACTGGCTGCTCTCGTCGCCGACCATGCCCTCGCCGGCCCCTTCGATCAAGGCGGTGAGCGTCTCGGACGGCAGCTGCGGCGAGCCCGGCGAGCGGTCGAAGGCGAGCACCTCGTCGGTCGCGGGCGCGATCGGCCGCGGCGCCTCGAACCGCTCGGACTCGGCGTACCGGATGCCGCTGGCGCGCACGACGTCGCCGTCGACCCGGCCGACGATCGTGCCGGACGGCGTCGCGAACCGGCGACGCGCCTCCTCGGGGATCGAAGCGGCGGATGCGGGAGGCGCGGTGCGGGAGCTCGAGTCGGTCACCAACCCACGCTAGGCCCGCCCCCTCGACGACGCCCGCGCCGCCCGGGCATCGAGTGGTCGGAAGATGTCGTTCCCGTCGCCAGGAGGAGCATCTTCCGACCACTCGACGCGCGAGCCCGAGCGCGAACGCGAGCGCGCGGCTAGAGCCCGCGGGCGAGGCGGTGGTACGCGGCGTTCCAGGCGACCTCGTGCCGGAAGTCGCGGATGCGGGTGTCCTCGTCGATCACGAGCAGCTCGGTCTCGACGATGCGCGCGAGGTCCTCGAAGGCCTCGAGGCCGACGGCCGTCGACATCACCGTGTGGTGCGCGGCGCCGGCGGTCAGCCAGGCCTCGGCCGACACGGGGAACGACGGGCGGGGCTTCCACACCGCACGGCCGACGGGCAGGTTCGGGAGGTCCTCGTCGGGTTCGACCACGTCGACCACGTTGACGGTCAGACGGAAGCGGTCGCGCACGTCGCTCATCGCGACGACGACGGCCGGGCCGGGGTCGGCCGAGAAGACCAGGCGCACCGGGTCGTCCTTGCCGCCGATGCCGAGCTCGTGGACCTCGAGCGAGACGCGACCCGAGGTCAACGCGGGGCTGACCTCGAGCATGTGCGCTCCGAGGATCTTCTCCTCGCCGGGCACCAGGTGGTACGTGTAGTCCTCCATCAGGGAGGCGCCACCCGGCAGACCGGCGCCCATCACGTTGGCCGCGCGCACCAGCACCGAGGTCTTCCAGTCGCCCTCGGCGCCGAAGCCGTAGCCCTCGGCCATGAGGCGCTGCACCGCGAGGCCGGGCAGCTGCCTGAGCGCCCCGAGGTCCTCGAAGTTGGTCGTGAAGGCGCTGAAGCCGCCCTCCTCGAGGAACGACCGCAGTCCGAGCTCGATCGCGGCGCCGTCGCGCAGCGACTGGTGACGCTCGGCGCCCTTCCGCAGCTCGGGCACGACGTCGTACTCGGCCTCGTAGACGGCGACGAGCTCGTCGATCGCGGTCTCGGAGGCCGCCGCGACGGCCTCGGCCAGCTCGTTGACGGCCCAGGTGTTGACCTGGACGCCGAACGCCAGCTCGGCCTCGGTCTTGTCGCCCTCGGTCACGCCGACGAAGCGCATGTTGTCGCCGAACCGGGCGAGCTTCATGGAGCGCATGGCGGCCGCACCGGCCGCGGCGCGCATCCAGGTGCCCACCTGGCCCTGCACGCGGGGGTCGCTGACGTGGCCGACGACCGTCTTCCGCGGCACCCCGAGGCGGGTCTGCATGTAGCCGAACTCGCGGTCGCCGTGGGCGGCCTGGTTGAGGTTCATGAAGTCGAAGTCGATGTCGGCCCAGGGCAGCGCCACGTTCGCCTGCGTGTGCAGGTGCAGCAGCGGCTTGCGGAGGGCGTCGAGGCCGCCGATCCACATCTTGGCCGGGCTGAAGGTGTGCATCCAGGCCGTGACGCCGATCACCGAGTCGTCGAGGTTGGCCTCGAGCATCGTGCGGCGGATCGCGTCGGCGTCGGTCAGCACGGGCTTCCAGACCAGGAGCACCGGGACGTCGGAGGCGGCGGCGAGCTCGTCGGCGATGGCGCGCGACTGGTCGGCGACCTGCTTCAGGGTCTCCTCGCCGTAGAGGCCCTGGCTGCCGGTGAGGAACCAGACCTCCTTCGAGGCGAGGAAGGCGGTGGGGTCGAGGGTGTCGTTCGTCACTTCAGTTCTCCTGCAGGCTTCTGGCCATATACATTCTGGTATCGGTCGAACAGAGCGTCGATGCTCTGCTGAGGGATGGGGATGGGCTCGCCGAGCTGGCGGGTGATGTGCACGGTGCGGGCGACGTCCTCCGTCATGACGGCGGCCTTGACGGCGTCGCGGGCGTCCGTGCCGATCGTGAACACGCCGTGGTTCTGCATGAGCACGGCACGGCTGCGGTGGCCGGTCAGCGTCGCGACGATGCCCTCGCCGATCGACTCGTCGCCGATGATCGCGAACGGCCCGACGGGGATCTCGCCGCCGAACTCGTCGGCCATCGCCGTGATGACGCAGGGGATGGCCTCGCCGCGCGCGGCCCAGGCCGTCGCGTAGGTCGAGTGGGTGTGCACCACTCCCCCGACGTGCGGCATGGTGCGGTACACGTAGGCGTGGGCGGCCGTGTCGCTGGAGGGGCTCCGGTCGCTGCCGGGCGTGCCCTCGAGCACGGTGCCGTCGAGGCGGCAGACGATCTGGTTCTCGGGGGTCAGGTCGTCGTACGAGACGCCGCTGGGCTTGATCACGAAGAGGTCGGTGCCGGGCACGCGGCCCGAGACGTTGCCGCCCGTCCAGACGACCAGGCCGTATCGGACCAGCTCGGCGTGCAGCGCGGCGACGTCCTCGCGGGTCGCGTCGATGGCCGCCTGGGTCTGACGATCGATCCAGCCGGTCATGCGGAGGCCCCGATGCTGCTGTCGGCGGCGGTCTGCTCGACCGAGTCCGTGCCTCCGGCGCCTTCGCTGCCCGGCCCCGAGGAGGCGCGGGTCGCCTCCCGACGCATCGCCCGCAGGCGGTGCATCACGTCATTGCCGCCGCGGCCGAACCAGTCGTGCAGCGTGAGGTACTCGGCGTAGAGCGCGTCGTAGGCGTCGGCGTTCGCGACGTCGGGCGTGTAGGTGGCGCGCTCGACGCTGCCCATGGCCTCGGCGGCCGAGCGGATGTCGGGGTAGAGCCCGGCGGCGACCGCGGCGTGGATCGCCGAGCCGAGGGCGGGGCCCTGCTCGCTCGTGATCGTCGAGATGGGCAGGCGCAGCACGTCGCTGTAGGTCTGCATCAGGTGCTTGTTCTTCAGCAGGCCGCCGGCCGCGATGAACTCGGTGACGGGCACGCCCGACTCCGTGAACGCCTGGACGATGCGACGCGTGCCGTAGGCCGTGGCCTCGAGCAGGGCGCGGTAGCCCTCCTCGGGCGTGGTGGCGAGCGTCTGGCCGACGATCACGCCGCTGAGCTCGTGGTCGACGAGCACCGAGCGGTTGCCGCTGTGCCAGTCGAGCGCGACGAGCCCGTGGGCGCCGACGGGCTGCTGGTAGGCGAGGTCGGTGAGGTACTGGTGCACGCTCGTGCCGGCGGCGGCCGCGGCGTCGACCGACGACTGCGGCACCTGGTTCTTGACGTACCAGGCGAAGATGTCGCCGACGCCGGACTGCCCGGCCTCGTAGCCGTAGAGGCCGTCGACGATGCCGCCGTCGACGACGCCGCACATGCCGGGGACCTCGGCGAGCGTGGAGCCGTTCATCACGTGGCAGGTGCTCGTGCCCATGATGGCGACCATCTGGCCGGGCTGCGTGGCCTTGGCGGCGGGGGCGGTCACGTGCGCGTCGACGTTGCCGACCGCGACGGCGATGCCCTCGGGCAGGCCCGTCCAGCCGGCGGCCTCGGCCGTCAGCGTGCCGGCCGCGTCGCCCAGGGCGCCGATCTCGTGCACGACCTTCGTCTCGGCGAAGTCGGCGAAGTCGGGGTTCAGCGCGGCGAGGAACTCGCGGCTCGGGTATTCGCCGTCCTGGTAGATGCCCTTGTAGCCGGCGGTGCAGGCGTTGCGGACGTAGCGGCCGCTGAGCTGCCAGACGATCCAGTCGGCGGCCTCGACCCAGTGCTCGGTGGCGGCGTAGACCTCGGGGTCCTCCTCGAGCAGCTGGAGGCCCTTCGCGAACTCCCACTCGCTCGAGATGAGCCCGCCGTAGCGGGGCAGCCAGCTCTCGCCGCGCTCGGCGGCGAGCTCGTTGATGCGGTCGGCCTGGCCCTGCGCCGCGTGGTGACGCCAGAGCTTGACGTAGGCGTGCGGGTGACCGGCGAACCGCTCCAGCTCGTTCAGCGGGGTGCCGTCGGCGGTGGTCGGCACCATGGTGCAGGCCGTGAAGTCGGTGCCGATGCCGACGACCAGCGCGGGGTCGACGCCCGAGGCGCGGAGGGCCTCGGGGACGGCGGTCTTGAGCACGTCGACGTAGTCGGACGGGACCTGCAGCGCCCAGTCGGCGGGGAGGCGCTCGCCCGTGCCGGGGAGGGTCGAGTCGACGACGGCGTGGGTGTACTCGTGCACGCCGGTGCCGAGCTCGGCGCCGTCCGAGACGCGGACCACGACCGCACGGCCGCTGAGCGTGCCGTAGTCGACGCCGACCACGTACGACTCGGCACCGCCGGTCGCGTGGGCCCGGCCTGCCGTGGCGGGTGCGGCCGGGGGAACGTGATCGACCATGATGACCTCTTCGTCGTCGGGGTGGACGGGCCGGGCCTCGTCCAAAGTGAGCGCTCACATTCTGCCATGTGAGCGCTCACTCCCGCAACGCGGAACGAGGTGACCCACCGGGGGCGTCGGCCGTGGCCGGCGGCCCCTGACGGGTCACCTCGATGCGGTTGAGCTCAGCTGTAGTCGTGCCCGGCGACGCCCGTCGCGCGGTAGACCACCGGGTCGGAGTCGGCCGTCTCGGGGTCGAGCTCGTACGTGATGTCCTCGCCGTCGGCCGCACCGGGTCGGGTCAGCGACTTGACCGGGGCACCGGCGATCGGCTCGAGCTGCTCGGTCGACACCTCGGCGCCGTCCTCGCCGACGAACGACGCCGTGTAGGTCGCGTCGCTCATGCCTGGACGTCTCCGCGCCACGCGCCCGTCTCGGAGCCCTTCGACTCGATGAACTCCTTGAAGTTCTTGAGGTCCTTCTTGATGGCGTGGTTGTCGGCTCCGAGCGTGTCGCCGATCTTCTCGAGGAAGCCCTTGGGCGTCCAGTCGATCTGCACCGTGACGCGGGTCTCGCTGTCGCTCAGCTTGTGGAACGTGACGACGCCGGCGTGGTCGACCTCGCCGCCGGTGCTGGTCCAGGCGACGCGCTCGTCGGGGTGCTGCTCGGTGATCTCGGCCTCGAACGTCTTCTCGACCGGGCCGACCTTGACCTTCCACACGGTGAGCGTGGGGGTGGTCTGCGTGATCGACTCGACCTCGTCGAGGAACTTCGGGAAGTCCTCGAACTGCGTCCACTGGTTGTACGCGACGCTGACGGACACGCTGACGTCGACGGTCTCGATTGCTTGCGACATGGTTCGTCCTAACGATTGTGGATCAGGTGGTCTGAGGTGGACGGTAGGTCCGTTCAGGTCACGAGGTCCGGTCGTCCAGCGGATTGGCAGGGCGTCGGGGGACGAGGAGGCGCGGGTCAGGTGGTCGCGCGCCGCACCAGCTCGGTCGGCAGCGTGATCGCCGCCGGCTTCTGCCCGTCGATCAGCTGCAGCAGCAGCCGCACCATCTCGGAGCTGATCCGGTCGAAGGGCTGACGCATGGTGGTCAGCGCCGGGCTGGTCGACTCGGCGATGCTCGAGTCGTCGAACCCGCCGACGGCGACGTCCTCGGGCACGCGGCGTCCGGCGTCCGCGAGGGCGTCGAGGGCGCCCGCCGCCATCCGGTCGTTGGCGGCGAACACCGCGTCGACGTCGGGCTCGGCCGCGAGGAGGTCGCGCATGGCCGCCTCGCCGCTGGCGCGCCCGTAGTCGCCGTGGCGCACGAGCGCCTCGTCGAGGTCCTCGCCGAGCTCGGCGCGGTAGCCCTCGAGGCGGGTGACGCCGCCGGGGGTGTCGAGCGGGCCGGCGATGGTCGCGATCCGGCGACGACCGAGCGACCGCAGGTGCGCCACCATCTCGCGGGCGCCCTCCTCGTCGTCGGCCGCGACGTAGCCCATCCGCTTCTGGTAGCCCAGCGGGATGCCGCAGGCGATCGCCGGAACGCCCGAGCCGACGATGTCGGCCAGCAGCCGCTGGCCGCTGTGCGCCGACACGAGCAGCACGCCGTCGACGTGGCCGGCCTCGATGTAGGCGACGGCGCGCTTCTGCTCGGCCGCCGACCCGGCCATGATCAGCACGAGCGACATGTCGCTGTCGGCGAGCGCCGCAGCCGCGCCCTTGAGCAGGGCCGAGAAGTTCGGATCCTCGAAGAGCTGCTGGTGGTCCTCGGTGAGCAGGAACGCGACCGAGCCGGTGCGGTTGGTGGCGAGGCTGCGGGCGTGCGGGTTGACCCGGTAGCCGGTCTTCTTGATCGCGGCGTCGACCGCGGCCTTGGCGTCGGGGCTGACCCAGCGCCCGCCGTTGAGCACGCGCGAGACCGTCCCTCGCGAGACGCCCGCCTGCTCGGCGACGTCGTTGATCGTGGGCCGCTGGCGGCCCGGCGTGCTCGTCACGCGGCCAGCCTAGGGCTCGGACCGGTCCGGCCGCGGGCGCCGCGCCTCCTCGGGGCCGCGCACCGCGCCTCCCGCCCTCGTCCGCGGCGTCGTGACGCCACTACTTGACGGCGCCGGCGGCGAGGTCGACCTTCCAGTACCGCTGGAGCACCAGGAAGATCAGGATCAGCGGGATGACCGACAGCAGGGCTCCGGTGATGACCAGCGTGTAGAGCGCCGGGGCCGACGCGCCCTGGTTCAGCAGACCGTTGAGCCCGACCGTGAGGGGGAAGAGCGAGTCGTCGCCGAGCATGATGTACGGCAGCATGAAGTTGTTCCAGATGGCGACGAACTGGAACAGGAAGATCGTCACCAGGCCCGGTCCGAGCATGGGCACCGCGATGCGGTGGAAGATGTGCAGCTCGCCGGCGCCCTCGGTGCGGGCCGCCTCGATCACGTCGGTCGGCACGGCGGCGGCGCCGTAGATGCGCGCGAGGTAGATGCCGTAGGGGCTGATGATCTGCGGCAGCAGCACGCCCCAGAACGTGTTGGTGAGGCCGACGTTCGCCAGCAGGAAGTACTGCGGGATCGCCAGGATGACGCCGGGCACCAGCACGCCCATCAGCAGCACGTTGAAGACGACCTTCTTGCCCGGGAACTCGAACTTCGCCAGCACGTAGCCGGACAGGGCCGAGACGTAGGTCGACGCGAGGGCGCCGATGCCGGCGTAGAGCGCGGTGTTGAGCATCCAGCGCCAGAACAGGCCGTCGCGGTACTGGCTGAGCGCGACGAGGTTGTCGAGCAGGTGCGTGCTGGGCGCCAGGGTGAAGGTCGAGAAGAGCTCGCCGCCGTCCTTGGTCGACGCCATGACGACCCAGAGCACGGGGAACAGGCAGTAGACCGCGCCGATCAGCACGATCGCGGTCGCGATCAGGCTGCGGCGCTCGGTGAGCGAGCTGCCGCCGGCGCGACGGGCGGTGCGGGGCCGACCCGCGCCTCCCGACCCGGTGCCCGAGGAGGCGCGGGTCGGGTCGGCCGCAGACGCGTCGCCCGTGCGGGTGGTGCCGTCGAGGTCCGTGATGGTCATGGTCAGTCCTCCTGGCCGAATGCTCGCTTCTGGACGACCTTGAGGAAGAAGAAGGAGACGATGAAGGTGGCGAGCGCGATGACGACCGAGGTCGCCGCCGCCGAGTAGATGTCGTCGCGGGTGAACGCGTCGCGGTAGACGAGCATCAGCGGCGACCAGCTGGTCGAGAGGCTGTTCGTCAGGGGGCGGAGCGTGGTCGGCTCGGCGAAGACCTGCAGGGTCGCGACCATCGAAAACAGCGCGGTCATGACGAGCGCGGGGGCGACCATCGGGATCTTGATGCGCAGGGCGATCTGCACCTCGGAGGCTCCGTCGAGTCGGGCGGCCTCGTAGATGTCGCTCGAGACGGCCTTCAGCGACGTGTAGATCACGATCATGTTGAAGCCGACGCCGCCCCAGAGCGCGATGTTGGCGATCGCGAAGAGGATG
Organism: Frigoribacterium faeni; assembly: GCF_007988805.1. GTDB lineage: Bacteria > Actinomycetota > Actinomycetes > Actinomycetales > Microbacteriaceae > Frigoribacterium > Frigoribacterium faeni. The sequence continues at coordinate 18,905 of NZ_BJUV01000010.1, forward strand.
GTGCCCGAGCCGAGCACCCCGGGGACGTCCCAGCCGAGCCGCTCGAAGACGTAATAGAACGGGCTGACGGCCGGCAGGTACAGGAAGCCCCAGAGCAGCGAGCTGATGACGGCCGGCACGGCGTAGGGCAGGAAGATCGCGATGCGCGAGAACGACGTCGCGCGGGTGCGCTTCGAGTCGAGCAGCAGGGCGAAGAGCAGCGCCAGACCGAGCATGCAGGGCACGAGCACCAGGCCGTAGAGCAGCACCCGGCCGACGCTGGCGCCGAACTCGGGGTCGGTCAGGGTGCCGATGTAGTTCTCCAGCCCGGCGAAGCCCGTGCCGCGCGATGCGGAGCCGAGACCGAGACCCGAGACCTGCTTCTTCTGGAAGCTGAGGAACAGCGTGTAGATGATCGGCGCCGCCATGAACAGGACGAAGAGGACGATGCCGGGGGCGAGCATGGCGTAGGGCGTGAGCACCCGGCTGCGGAAGCTGCCCGTGCCGTGACGCCCGACGGGGGCGGTGGCACGGCGGTCGGACGCGGCGGTGTCCGGCGGGGTGATGGGGGTGAGCGTGTCGGCCATGACGGTTCCTCGCTGGTCGCGGACGGGGAGGGGGTGGAGGGACGGGAGGGGCGGCGCAGGGGGCCGCCCCTCCCGGGGATCTCGGCTACTCGACCGAGAACCCGCTCTTCACGAGGTCGTCCGTCGTGATCTCCTGCATGGCGTCCACGGCGTCCTCGAACGCCGACTGCGTGCGGGCGTCGGCGGCCTTGGCGAACTCGTCGTTGTAGGCGCTGAAGGCGACGTTGACGTTGGGTCCGTAGGTGAACGGCGAGACGGTCGACGACGCCTCGGCGGCGATGTCGTAGAAGTCGCTCTGCTGGCTGAAGAAGTCCGGCGGAGTGCTCAGGGCGTCGGATGCGGCGTCGGTCGCGGCGGGGTAGACGGCGGCGATGTCCGCGAGCGCGGCGACGGCCTCGGGGTCGGTGTTCAGCCAGGTGGCGAACTCGACGGCGGCCTCCTTGTTCTCCGACTGCGTCGTCACGGCCGTGGTCGAGCCGCCCCAGTTGCCGTCGGAGGGGTTCGCGGCGTCCCACTGCGGCAGCGGCGCGGCGGTCCACTTGCCGGCGGTGTCGGGTGCGTTGCCGCTCAGCACGCCCGGAGCCCAGACCGAGCTGATCCAGCCGACCTGCGAGCCGTCGTTGAGACCGGCGTTCCACTCGGGCGTGTACATCGGCTTGTTGTCGATCGCGCCGCTCTCGACGAGCCCGCCCCAGTACGAGGCGACCTGCTCGGTCGGGCCGTCGGCGATGTCGACGCCCCAGCTCTGGTCGTCGATCGACCACCACGAGGCGCCCGCCTGCTGCGACAGCCCGGCGAACCAGCCGGCGTCGTTGGCGGAGAAGGTGCCGAGGTACTTGCTCGGGTCGGCCTCGTGCAGGTCCTCCGCGACCTGGGCGTACTCGTCCCACGTGGTGGGGACGCTCAGCCCGTACTGGTCGAGGATGTCGGTGCGGTAGTAGGCCATCATCGGCCCGCTGTCCTGCGGGATCGCGTAGACGCCCTGACCGTCGAGGGTGACCGACGACCAGACGCCCTCGCTGAAGTCGCCCTCGAGGTCGCCCGCGCCCTGGTCGGTGAGGTCGGCGAGCGCGTCGGACGAGACCAGCGTCGGGATCTTCTGGTACTCGGCCTGGATCAGGTCGGGGGCGCCGCTGCCGGCCTTGATGGCGGTGAGCAGCTTGGTGATGGCGGGGTCGCCGCCGTCCTGCTTGTTGACCGTGACCTGGATGTCGGGGTTGTCCGCGTTCCAGATCTCCACGACCTTGTCGAGGTTCGGCGCCCAGGCCCAGTAGGTGAGCTCGACGGGTCCGTCGGAGGCGCTGCCGCCGGCGCCGGAGCAGCCGGTGAGGATGAGGGCCGCGGTGGCGACCGTGACGACGCCGATGCGGCGGAGTGAGCTGTGCATTCGTCCTCCTTGAGGAAAGCAAGAGCTGGTGGATCGGACAGCGCGAGCTTCGGAGAACCACCACGCTGTGCCTGTGAGCGGTAACAGTTACGCACAGGTCAATTGGCTTGTCAACACGCCTCGGGTCACTATTGCGCGTCTTTGCAGTGTGCTAGAACTGGGAGCGCACACAGTCAAAGGAGATCACCGCATGTCACTCGACCTCGACGCCCCGGCCGTCACGCCGACCCCCGAGTCCGACCCGCGTCGCACGACGAGCTGGCTGCCCGGCCGTGCCGACATCCGCTACGGCGGCGACTACAACCCCGAGCAGTGGCCGCGCGAGGTCTGGCTCGAGGACATCGCCCTGATGAAGCAGGCCGGCATCAACCTGGTCAGCGTCGGCATCTTCTCGTGGGCGCTGCTCGAGCCCCGCGAGGGCGAGTACGACTTCACGTTCCTCGACGACATCCTCGGCCTGCTGCACGACGCCGGCATCGACGTCGACCTCGCCACGCCCACCACGGTGCCGCCGGCCTGGTTCTGGTCGGCCTACCCCGACTCGCACCCGGTCACCCGCGAGGGGCTGACGCTCGGCCGCGGCTCGCGCGGCATGGTCAGCCCGAGCTCGCCCGACTACCGGCGCGCCGCCACCGCCATCACCGAGAAGCTCGCCGAGCGCTACGGCCGGCACCCGGCCGTGGTGCTGTGGCACGTGCACAACGAGTACGGCGCCCCGATCAGCGACGACTACGGCGTGCACTCGGTCCGCGCCTTCCGCGCCTGGCTGCAGACCCGCTACGGCACCCTCGACGCGCTCAACGCCGCCTGGGGCACGCTGTTCTGGGGCCAGACCTACGGCGAGTGGACCGACATCGACGCCCCCCGCGTCTCGGCCACGGTCGTCAACCAGACGCAGCGGCTCGACTTCGCGCGGTTCACCTCCGACGCCCTGCTCGCCTGCTACGTCGCCGAACGCGACGTGATCAAGAGGCACGCGCCGCACCTCCCGGTCACCACCAACTTCATGTCGACCAACTGCCCGTCGATCGACTACTGGAAGTGGGCCCGCGAGGTCGACGTCGTGGCCAACGACCACTACCTCGCCGCCGAGCGGCACGACAACCACGTGCTGCTCGCGATGGACGCCGACCTCAACCGCTCGCTGGCCGGCGGCGCCCCGTGGATGCTCATGGAGCACTCCACCTCGGCCGTCAACTGGCAGCCGCGCAACATCGCCAAGCGGCCCGGCGAGCTGGCCCGCAACAGCACCACGCACCTGGCCCGCGGCGCCGATGCCATCCTGTTCTTCCAGTTCCGGGCGTCGCGCTACGGCGCCGAGAAGTTCCACTCGGCGATGCTGCCGCACGCCGGCACCTCGTCGCGCATCTGGCGCGAGGTCGTCGAGTACGGCGCCGAGCTCGGCCGTCTGGCCGCGGTGCGGGGATCCCGGGTGGAGGCGCGGGTCGCGATCCTCTGGGACGTCGAGTCGTTCTGGGCCCACGACCTCGAGTGGCGCCCCTCGGTCGAGCTCGACCACCGCGAGCGCATCGTCGCCTTCTACACGGCGCTGTGGAACCTCGGCGTCACCGTCGACTTCCGCCACCCGCACGACGACCTCTCGGGCTACGACCTCGTGCTGGCCCCGTCGCAGTACATCGTCGACGCCGAGACCTCGGCGAACCTGACCTCGTTCGTCCGCTCGGGCGGCCGGTTCGTCGCCTCGTACTTCTCGGGCGTCGTCGACGAGAACGACGCCGTCCCGGCCGGCGGCGCGCCCGGCGGCCTGCGCGAGGTGCTCGGCCTGTCGGTGCCCGAGTTCCTGCCGCTCTACGCCGAGCAGATCGTCACGCTCGACTCGGGCGCCAGCGGCACCGGCTGGTCGGACGACATCGTGCTCGAGGGCGCGGAGGCGGTGGCCCGCTACACCTCGGGTCCCGCGGTCGGCGGACCGGCCGTCACCCGCAACCGGCTCGGCGACGGCACCGCCTGGTACGTGTCGACCCGCCTCGACGGCGCCGACCTCACCGCCTTCGTCCGCGGCGTGCTCGACGAGGCGGGCGTCGACGTCCCCGCGGACCGGGTCGAGGGACTCGAGGTCGTCGTCCGCCACGGCGACGACGCCGAGTTCACGTTCTTCGTCAACCACTCCGACGCCGACGCCGACGTCCGGGTCGACGCGGGGGTCGAGCTGCTCGGGGGCGAGGCCGTCGACGGGCCGCTGACGGTGCCGGCCGGCGGTGTGCGCGTGGTGCGGAGCCCGCGGGGCTGACCCGCGCCTCCTCGGCCTCCCCCTCCGACCCGCCCGCACCCGACGAGGGTGTCGGGCGGGTCGGCAGGTGAGCGGGAGGTGATCCTTCGTTCGCGGGTCGCGATGACGACTACACAGGGGCGATGAAGCACATCACGTTCGCGTCGAAGTCGCTGCTCGTCGGAGACGACGCGGCGGACACGCTGCTCGAGTACGCCGCTCTGCTGGCCCAGTCGGGCCAGGCCGACACCGTCGAGCTGAACGCGATCAACGCCGACGGCAACGCCGTGGTCGCGACCTTCCTGCTCGACGCCGGGGCGTCGCTGATGGCGGAGTCGACCACGAGCGAGATCGAGGCGCCCGACAACGCCGAGGCGATCGAGTACATGCGCTCCGAGATCGGCAGCACGTTCTCGGCGCTGCTGCCCGACGACATGAGGAGGCGCGAGCTCGACGATCGATCACCCGACGGCGAGTGACGGCTTTTCTTGAATTACTCAAAACAAGGGCGTAGAGTCATGGGCATGACCTCGACCTCCTCCTCCGCAGCTCAGCTCGACCCCCTGGGCGGCCAGTACGTCAGCCGCAGCCAGGCCCCCGCGACCGTCGGCTCGTACGTCGGGTCGACCCGCAGCGGCGACGTGACCGTCGGCTCGTACGTGTCGCACGCCCGCGAGCGCAACCTCGCCGTCGGCCGCTACACGCGCAGCCAGCTGCGCGGCGTCGTGGCCTGGACGACCGCGATCCGCACGCACACGGGTTCGATCGTCACGCGACGCGTCACGGCCTGACCGACCCCGCGCGGGGAGCGCACGACGGACGCCCCGGAGCAGTGCTCCGGGGCGTCCGTGCGTCGTCTGGCCGACGCGAAGATCACCGCACCATCGAGGTCGAACCACGGAACACATGGGGAACGACGTCTCGACGTGGTTTCAGCGGCGGAACCTGGTTGCACCCGGACCCGCCGTCGTGGCGCGTCGACTCAGCGGTAGAGGGTGGCGGACGGCTTCTCGCCGAAGCGCTCACCGTACGAGGCCGAGAATCGACCCAGGTGCGCGAAGCCCCAGCGGGTCGCGATCTGGGCGACCGTCGTCTCGCCCGGGCCGAGGTTCAGCAGATCGACGCGCGCGCGGTCGAGCCGGATGCCGCGCAGGTAGTCGGTGGGCGTCGTCCCCAGCTGACGGCTGAACGCGACCTGCAGCCCCCGCAGACCCAGACCGGCGTGCTCGGCGATCATGGTGGGCGTGATGGGCAGCTCGGCGTGCGTGTGCATGTACTCGACGGCGGCCCGCAGACGCGCGTTCCGCGGCACGAGCAGCTCGTCGGGCAGCTGCGGACCGCGGTGCTTGAAGGTGTTCAGCAGGGTGACGGCGGCCAGGCGCTTGACCTCGGAGCGCAACAGCGGCGTCGCCTCGCCCCCGATGACGGTCTTGGCGACCGTCGTGATGGTGTTCTTCCATTCGCGCAGGGCGTCCGCGTCGGGGACCGCCGTGTGGTCGAACTCGAGGGCGCCCGGCAGGGTGCCCTCCTCCTCCGCGGCCACGCGCTCGAGGAAGCCGGCGTTGAAGTGGACGAGATTCTGGCGGTAGTCCTCGAACTCGAACTCGAACAGCTTGCCGGTCGGGAACATCGCGGGACGCCCGATCTGGAGGGGCAGCTCGTCGCCGTTCAGGTCGTAGACGCCGGCGCCCCCGGTGATCCACGAGACGACGTACTCGTTCTCGGGCTGGATCGCCCCTTTGATGGAGCCGAGGAACATCGAGGACCGGAGGGTCATGTCCTCGTCGCCGGTGATCGTGTAGCGGTAGACGAAGTCGGACGCGCTCAGCTCGGCCTGGAAGCCCTTGCCGTTGTAGTCGTCCTCGTACATGGCGCGCGCCTGGTCCATGTCGCGACCGGCGATCTCCGAACGGATCGGGGGCTCGTTGTCGCGGGTCATGGCTCGATGTTCCCACATCGGGTGCCGATCGCCTGACCCCCGTTGGAGCGGCTAGGCGCCGACACCGTCGGACACCGGCGCCTCGGACCCGCCGAGCACCTTGCGCAGGGCCGTACGAAGGACCGAGCGGAACGCCTTCGGCACCTGGATGCGATGACGCGAACCGACCTGCAGGGTCAGGACGACGTTGGAGCCCTGCACGACGAGGGCCCAGCCGTGGATCTCCTCGATCGGCACTGTGCTGCTCCCCCCGGGGACGTCCGGGCCTTCGACGACGACGCGGTCGGGATACACGAACACGGCGTTGTGCTCGCCGGCCAGCGTCGCCGAGCACTCGAAGATGAGATCGGGGTCGAGCTCGCCGAAGAACGTGGACCAGTCGTCGTCGGGACCCAGATCGGGGGTGTCGGCGCCGGAGTCGACATCGCCGGACGGCGTCCGAGCCGTGGAGCGACCGCCCTCGGAGGACGACGGGTCACCGGACGGGAGGTCGCCGAACGAGAAGTCGTCGAACGGGTCCGTGGCGTCGTCCATCGTCGCCTGCTCCGGGTAGGAGGTGTCGCGTCGTCGCTCGGCCACGCTGCACCACCTTCCCGTTCGTTCAGTCGACATCTGTCGTGTGAGGTCAAGCTAATCATTCGAGCCCCCCGACACGCGAGCAGGTCGACTGTCCGGATAGCGAACTCTCAGGGCGGCGACCCCCGTCGATCCCCATGCTGGTGCGGATGCGTCGCGGCGGGCGCCTCTCAGAAGACGTTCCGGCGCTTGTCCACGAGACGAACGGTCACGCGCTTCGGGGTACACGACACCCGAGGTTCGCTCAGCCCCGGAGGAGGGCCATCGACTCGTCCCGCAGCAGGCGGACCATCGAGCCCGCGTCCGTCGAGGCCGGCAGGGAGACGTCGACCACGGCGGCGTCGGCGGAGACGGAGGCCCCGGTGGTCGGCGACGACGTCGGCGCGTCGACCGTGGCCCGATCCGACGGGGACGCCGACTGAGCTCCGCCGTGGGGCCCCTGGCCCCAGACGACCGTCGCGACGAAGACGCCGAGCCCGACGGTCGTCAGCATCGCGGTGCCGCGGAGGGCCCGCCAGGTCGCGCCGTGGTCGTCGCCGTGCATATCGCCCCTCTCGTCTCGACGACGCTAAGGGGCCCACATCACCGGGCGCTGGGTCTCCCCCGTCAACTCTCTGACAGCTCGTCCGTCGCCAGATCGTCGAGAGGGGCGGCGACGCGGCGCGCGGCCACGCCGTCGAGGAAGATCATGACCAATGACCGGGCCGCCCCGCGGTAGCCGGCGAACTCGGGCAGCCCCTGCGCGAGCAGCGACGCGAAGACGACGACGTCGACCGTGCGGAGGGTCGTCGAGACCGTGCCGTCGTGGCGACCACGGGCGACGAGCACGTCGACCCGCCGACGGAGCTCGCCGTCGAGACGCTCGACCTCGTGCTGCGGCAGGCCGGGAGCGCCGAACCCCGGCATCATGAGCTGCCCGCGGGCGTCGATGACCGCCTCGAAGTACGCCTCGAGGCCGGAGAGGCCGTCGAGCCCCCGGGCGATGATGGCGTCGACGACCGCGAACGACTCGCCGTACGCGCGCGTCATCACCCCCTGGGCGAGCGGCGGGGTCTCGGAGTCGGATCCAGGAGGGACGAGCCGGGGCGGAATACGGTTCACGATATGTAGCCTACGAAGAACTCGGCCCGAATGCGAGCCGACACCGCGCCTCCTCGGCTCGGAGACCCCGGCGCCCGGCTCGGCAGCGCTGCCGTCAGACGGTCGCGGGGGCGCCCGACAGCACCAGACTGCGCTCCCAGAGCCCCCGCGCCAGGTCGCGGTCGTCGGCCAGCGGGTGCAGGCGTCCGGGCGCCCGCAGGCGGTCGAAGTAGTTGCCGCTCGGCGCCGGCACCCGGGCGGCACCCGCCAGACGGACGAGCGGCTCGGCCCCCTCGTCGGTGGTGACGGCCAGACGCTTGCCGAGGGTCATGACGGCGCCCGTGCCGCCGAAGCCCGACGCGACGAAGCCCGGGTGGAACGCGAACGCCTCGACGCCCGTTCCGCGGAGGCGGCGGGCGAGCTCGCGGGTGAACAGCACGTTCTCGAGCTTCGACGCCCCGTAGGCGCGCATGCCGCCGACCCAGGGGCCGCGGACGGTGTCGAGGTCGTCGAGCCGGACGCCGCCGATCCGGTTGCCCGCGCTCGACGTCTGCACGATGCGCACCGCCCCGGCGGGCTCGGCCTCGGCGGTCTCGAGGAGGCGCGGCAGCAGCAGCGAGGTCAGCAGGAACCCCGCGAGGTGGTTGCTCTGGAACGTCGTCTCGAACCCGTCGTGCGTCGTCGTGCGCTCCGAGAAGATGCCGCCGGCGTTGTTGGCGAGCACGTGGATGCGCGGGTGGTCGGCGAGCAACGACGCGGCGAGGTCGCGCACCTGGGCCAGATCGGCGAAGTCGCTGACGTAGGCGCGCCCGCCGACCTCGGCGGCGACGGAGGTCGTGCGGTCGGGGTTGCGGCCCACGACGGCGACCTTGGCGCCGAGGCGGGACAGGGCACGGGCCGCGCTGCGGCCGATCCCCGAACTGGCACCGGTGATGACGACGGTGCGGTCGGACTGGTCACGGGCTTCGGGGAGGGTCACGGTCATGTCTGCACGCTAGGCGCACGCGCCTCCGAACGCGCCCGACGTCACGCCCGGGGCGGGAACGGCAGGAGGCGCGGTGCCGGACCGGCACCGCGCCTCCGGGACGGGGACGTCGCGTCAGAGCGTCGCGAGCGCGGCGTTCAAGGTCGCCGACGGGCGCATCACGGCCTCGGTCTTGGCGGCGTCGAGGCGGTAGTAGCCCCCGATGTCGACCGCGGTCCCCTGCGGGGCGATCAGCTCGGCGGTGATCGCGTCCTCTGCGCCGCCGAGCGTCGAGGCCAGCTCGGCGAAGGCGGCGGCCAGCTCGGCGTCGTCGGACTGGGCGGCGAGCTCGTCGGCCCAGTACTTCGCCAGGTAGAAGTGGCTGCCGCGGTTGTCGATCGTGCCGAGCTTGCGACCCGGCGACTTGTTCTCGTCGAGGAACGTGCCGGTGGCGCGGTCGAGCGTGTCGGCCAGGATCTGCGCCCGGGCGTTGCCGGTCGACGTCGCCAGGTGCTCGAAGCTGACGGCCAGCGCGAGGAACTCGCCCAGGCTGTCCCAGCGCAGGTAGTCCTGCTCGACGAGCTGCTGCACGTGCTTCGGGGCCGAGCCGCCGGCACCGGTCTCGAACAGACCGCCGCCGTTGATCAGCGGCACGACCGAGAGCATCTTGGCCGAGGTGCCGAGCTCCATGATCGGGAACAGGTCGGTCAGGTAGTCGCGGAGCACGTTGCCGGTGACCGAGATGGTGTCCTCGCCGCGTCGGATGCGCTCGAGCGAGAAGGCCATCGCGTCGACGGGCGACAGGATCTCGATCTGCAGCCCCTCGGTGTCGTGCTCGGTCAGGTACTCCCGGACGAGCCCGATCAGCGTCGCGTCGTGCGAGCGGGTCTCGTCGAGCCAGAACACGGCGGGCGTTCCGCTGGCACGGGCGCGGGTGACGGCGAGCTTGACCCAGTCGCGGATCGGGACGTCCTTCGTCTGGCAGGCGCGCCAGATGTCGCCCTCGGCGACCTCGTGCTCGATCAGCGTCTCGCCCGCCGCGGTCACCACGCGGACGGTGCCGTCGGCGTCGAGCTCGAAGGTCTTGTCGTGCGAGCCGTACTCCTCCGCAGCCTGGGCCATGAGGCCGACGTTGGGCACCGAGCCCATCGTCGACGGGTCGAAGGCGCCGTTCGCGCGGCAGTCGTCGAGCACGGCCTGGTAGATGCCGGCGTAGCTGGAGTCGGGGATGACGGCGAGCGTGTCGTGCTCGCCGCCGTCGGGACCCCACATGTGCCCGGAGGTGCGGATCATGGCGGGCATCGAGGCGTCGACGATCACGTCGGACGGCACGTGCAGGTTGGTGATGCCCTTGTCGGAGTCGACCATGGCGAGGTCGGGCCCGTCGGCGATGCCCTGGTCGAACGCGGCCGTGATGTCGTCGCCGTTCGGCAGGGCGGCCAGGCCCTGCAGGATGCCGTTGAGGCCGTTGGCGGGGTCGAGCCCGGCCGCCTCGAGGTCGGCGCCGTACTGCTCGAAGACCCGCGGGAAGAAGGCGCGGATCACGTGACCGAACAGGATCGGGTCGCTGATCTTCATCATCGTGGCCTTGAGGTGGACCGAGAAGAGCACGCCCTCGGCCTCGGCTCGCGCGATCTGCGCGGCGAGGAACTCGTGCAGCGCGGCGACGCGCAGCACGGTGCCGTCGATGACCTCGCCCTTCAGCACGGGGATCGATTCGCGCAGCACCCTGACGGCGCCGTCGGCGCCGACGAACTCGATGCGCAGCGTGTCGTCGGCCGGGAGGACGACGGTCTTCTCGTTCGAGCGGAAGTCGTCGACGCCCATGGTCGCGACGTTCGTCTTGGACTCGGGCGTCCATGCGCCCATGCGGTGCGGGTGCTTCCGGGCGTAGTTCTTGACCGAGAGCGGTGCGCGGCGGTCGCTGTTGCCCTCGCGCAGCACGGGGTTGACGGCGCTGCCCTTGACCTTGTCGTACCGGGCCTTGACGTCGCGCTCGGCGTCGGTGGCGGGCGAGTCGGGGTAGTCGGGCAGGTCGTAGCCCTTGGACTGCAGCTCGGCGATGGCGGCCTTCAGCTGCGGCATCGACGCCGAGATGTTCGGCAGCTTGATGATGTTCGCCTCGGGCGTCTTGGCGAGGTCGCCGAGCTCGGCCAGCGCGTCGCCGATGCGCTGCTCGTCGGTGAGACGCTCCGGGAACTGGCTGATGATGCGGCCGCCGAGCGAGATGTCGCGGGTCTCGACGTCGACCCCCGCGGTCTTGGCGTACGCCTGGATGATGGGAAGGAACGAGTAGGTCGCCAGCAGCGGCGCCTCGTCCGTGAGCGTGTAGATGATCTTGGCCATGACGGCGGGTACTCCCTCGTGTCGCTCGTGCGTGCGTTCGGCCCCAGGCTACCCGGCGGAGGTCTCTCGATGTCGAGAGACCCGGCCGACTCAGCCCAGCACCCGACGGGCCGCCGCCTCGACCGCCCCGGCGTCGACTCCGCGCAGGTGCAGCAGCTCGGGGCCCGAGCCCGACTCGCCGAACTCGTCGATGCCGACCACCTCGCCGTCGAGCCCCGCGTAGCGGTACCAGGGCTGACGACTGCCCGCCTCGATCGCGACGCGGGCGCGCAGCCCGCGCGGCAGGACCTCGGCGCGGTAGTCGGCCGGCTGCTGCTCGAACCATTCGAGGCAGGGCATCGAGACGACCCGGACGGCCACGCCCTCGTCGGCGAGCCGGCGGGCGACCCCGAGGGCCACGTGCACCTCGCTGCCCGACGCGACGAGCGCGAGCTCGTCGCCGCTGCCGGACCGCCAGAGGACGTAGCCGCCGCGCGCGGTGCCGACCTCGGACGCCTCGCCGCCGCCGAGGTCGGGCAGCGCCTGACGGGAGAGGACGAAGGCGGTGGGGCCGTCCGCGGTGGCCAGCACGCGCCTCCAGACCGCCACGACCTCCCGCGCGTCGGCCGGGCGCACGACGTCGAGACCGGGGACGGTGCGGAGCGAGGCGGTCTGCTCGACCGGCTGGTGCGTGGGGCCGTCCTCGCCGACGGCCACGGAGTCGTGCGTGTACACGTAGAGCGCCGGCAGACCCATCAGGGCGGCGAGGCGGATGCTCGGCCGGGCGTAGTCGCTGAACGCCAGGTACGTCGAGCCGTAGGGCCGCCACAGACCGTGCAGCGCCACACCGCTCAGCATCGCGGTCATGGCGTGCTCGCGGATGCCGAAGTGGACGAAGTCGCCGCCCGGCGTCGCACGGTCGACGGCGCGGCCGACCACGGCCACGTTGGTCGAGGACGAGAGGTCGGCCGATCCGCCCCACAGGCCGGCGACCTCGCGCGCGGCCGCGAGGGCCGCCCCCGAGGTCGTGCGCGTGGCGGCTCCGTCGTCGACGGCGACCGTGGCGAGCGCGTCGGCGAGCGCCGCCGGGTCCGCCCCGGCCGCCCCGGCCACCAGGGCGTCGCGCCGGCCCGCGAGGTCGGGGCGGGCTCCGCGCCAGGCGGCCTCGGCGGCGTCCCACTCGCGGTGGAGCGCGGCGCCCCGGTCGCGGGCGAGCAGCCCGGTCGCCCGGACGTCGTCGGGCAGCAGGTCGTGCAGGCCGGCGTCGGGGGCGAAGCCCAGGGCGGCCTTGACCGCCGAGACCTCGTCGGCGCCGAAGCCGCCCGAGTGGGCCGCGGGGGTGCCGCCGCGCAGCACGGAGGGCGCGCCGATCACCGTCCGGACGGCGACGAGGGCGGGGCGACCGTCCCGGCGACGCGCCTCCTCGAGGGCCGATCGCAGCGCGTCGAGGTCGGTGGCGTCGTCGACGTCGATCACCGACCAGCCGTAGGCGCGGTACCGGGCGCGGACGTCCTCCGAGAAGGCGAGGTCGGTGCCGCCGTCGATCGTGATGCGGTTGTCGTCCCAGACGAGCACGAGGTTCTCGAGGCCGAGGGTGCCGGCGAGGCTCGACGCCTCGCCCGAGACCCCCTCCTGCAGGCAGCCGTCGCCGGCGATGGCCCAGACGGTGGGGTCGAAGAGGCCGGCGCCCGCGCCGTGCAGCGCCTCGTCGCGACGGGCGGCGAGGGCGAGACCGACGGCGGAGGCCACGCCCTGCCCGAGGGGTCCGGTGCTCATCTCGACGCCGGGCGTGTGGTGCAGCTCGGGGTGGCCGGGGGTCCGCGACCCGAGCGTGCGGCTGAGGGCCAGCTCGTCGAGCTCGAGGTCGTAGCCGGTCAGCACGAGCTGCGTGTAGAGCAGCAGGCTGGCGTGGCCGGCCGAGAGCACGACCCGGTCGCGACCGGTCCACTCGGGGTCGGCGGGGTCGTGGCGCAGCACGTGCTGCCAGAGCACGTGGGCGGTCGGCGCGAGCGCCATGGCGGTGCCGGCGTGCCCGTGCCCCTTGGCCTGGACGACCTGCGCCGGGATCGCGACGGCGGCGGCGACCAGGCGCGCCTCGAGGTCGGGGCCGCTGTCGGGCGCCGCCCCGCGGCTAGGGTCGGTCGAGCGGATGTCGGGGTCGTCGTTGGCCATTCGTCCACATTCGTATACAAATAGACCAAAGTCAACCGAAGCGAGGAGACACCGTGGCGCGAACACCCAAGACCCCGTCGACGGGCTCGGGTGTCGTCCTCGACCTGATCCGACGGGGCGAGGCGACGACCCGCTCCGAGCTGATCGACGGGCTGGGCTGGTCGCGGGTCACCCTCGCCCGCCGACTCGACGACCTGCTCGAGGCCGGGTTCATCGTCAGCGCGGGTCAGCTCAGCTCGAGCGGCGGCCGCCCGCCCGAGGAGTTCGCCGTCGCGGCCGACGCCGGCGTGATCCTCGCGATCGACATCGGCGGATCGCACACCCGCGTCGGCGTCACCGACCTCGTCTCGACCGTGCTCAGCGAGGACGAGGCCGACATCGGCCTGCACGACGGACCCGACGAGATCTTCAGCTGGGCGATCCAGGTCTTCGACTTCCTCCTCGCCGACCTGGGCCGCAGCCGCGCCGACGTGCGCGCCATCGGCATCGGCGTGCCCGGCCCGGTCGACGCCGTGACGGGGCGCCTGGGCAGCCCGCAGCTCGATCCCCGCTGGGAGGAGGTGCGGGTCGACGACTACTTCACCGGCTTCGACGCGGTCTTCGCCGTCGACCGCGACGTCAACATCCTCGCGGTCGGCGAGTCCCGGCTGAGCTGGCCCGAGTACTCGCACCTCACGGTGGTCAAGGTGGGCATGGGCGTCGGCTGCGCCTTCGTGCTCGACGGCCACGTCTACCGAGGAGCCCGAGGAGGCGCGGGTCAGCTGAGCGCGCCCCGCGACCCCGGCTCGCCCCTCCACCGTCTCGAGCTCGACGCGAGCGGGGCGACGATCCGCCAGGCGCTCCGCGACCAGGGCCGCGACATCTCGACCAGCGCGGACATCGTGGCGGCGGCGCGGGCCCACGATCCGGTCGTGCTCGCCCAGCTCGAGGAGGTCGGCACCCGCATCGGCGACGCGCTCGCGGACGTGGTCGGGCTGCTGAACCCGCAGGCGGTCATCATCGGCGGGAACCTCGCCGAGACGGGAGAGCGCCTGGTCGCCGGCATCCGGTCGGCCCTGCTGACCGGCACGCACGACTTCTCGCGGCGCGGGCTCGTCGTCGAGCGCGCCCGCCTGGGCGACAAGGCCGGGGTGCGCGGGGCCTCGCTGATGGCGCAGGACGCCCTCTTCGACATCGCCCGCGTCAGCGCGGCCACGAGCCGACGCGGCCCCGCGAGCTGACGCACCGCGGTGACTTTAGAACACGAGTGGTCAAAAGCCGCTTTTCGGGTTAGGCTCGGGCACCAGTCGACGAGGCACCTCTTCGACGACACCTGCTGCCCTGGGCGGCGCCGAGCGAAGGAGCCCGACATGCCTGTCGACCTGGCCGAAGAACTCCCCGTCGAATCCGTCGTCACCGGGGCGCACGCCGCCGACTGGCGCGACGCCCTCCGCCTCGCGGGCGACGGGCTGGTCGCCTCGGGCGCCACGACCGCCGCCTACACCGACGAGATGATCGCGGCCGTCGACGAGCTCGGGCCCTACATCGTCATCGCGCCCGGGCTCGCCCTGGCGCACAGCCGCCCCTCCCCCGCCGTCTCGCGCACCGGGCTCTCCTGGGTCGGGCTCGCCGAGCCCGTCGCCTTCGGTCACAAGACGAACGACCCCGTCGACCTGGTGATCGGCCTCGCCGCCCTCGACCACGACGGACACATCGAGGTCATGTCGGCCCTCGCGGGCGTGCTCGCCGACGAGGCCGGGCTCGCCGCGCTGCGGGCCGCCGAGTCGCCCGACGAGGTGCTCCGCACCCTGCACGAGCTGGCCGACGCCGCGAACGCCTCCTGACCACCCCACGAACCACCTCTGCTCGAAAGGAACATCCCATGAAGATCATCACCGTCTGCGGCATGGGGATCGGCACCTCGGTCCTGCTCAAGATGAACGCCGAGAAGGCGCTGCGCGCCCTCGACATCGACGCCGACGTCGAGGCGGCGGACATCGGCACCGCCCGCGGCGCCGCGCGCACCGCCCAGCTCGTGCTCACCTCCGAGGACCTCGTCGAGGAGCTCGGTCAGGTGCCCGCCAAGGTCGTCGTCATCGACAACTTCACCAACGTCGCCGAGATCCAGGCGAAGATCCAGGACTCGATCGCCTGACCCCGGGTCGGCTGATCGAGAAGAGAAAGAACTAAGGAGTCCCAATGGAGTGGCTGGTCGTCGTACTCGACTTCATCGGCATGCAGATCCTCAACGTGCCCGCCTACCTGATCGGCATCATCACCGCGATCGGTCTGATCGCGCTGCGTCGCAACGCCGGACAGATCGTGGGAGGCGCGCTCAAGGCCGCCCTCGGGTTCCTGATCCTGGGGGCGGGCGCGACGGTGGTCACCGGTGCGCTCGACCCGCTCGGCACGCTGATCCTGGCGGTGACGGGCGCCCAGGGCGTCATCCCCACCAACGAGGTCATCGCGGCCGTCGCCCAGGAGCAGTACGGCGCGCAGAGCGCGTACGTGCTGGTGCTCGGCTTCCTGGTGATGCTCGCCCTCGCGCGCTTCACCCCGCTGAAGTACATCTTCCTCACCGGGCACCACATGGTCTTCATGTCGGTGATGCTGACCGTCGTGCTGTCGGTCGGCCTCGGCAGCGGCCTGAGCTGGCTCACCGTCGTGCTCGGCGCCGTGCTGCTCGGCGTGATCATGGTGGTCATGCCGGCGCTCGCGCAGCCGTTCATGAAGAAGATCACCGGCGACGACTCGATCGCCATCGGCCACTTCGGCACGCTCGGCTACCTGGCCGCCGGCGCGACCGGCGTCGCCGTGGGCGGCAAGAGCAAGTCCACGGAGGAGATCAAGTTCCCCCAGGGGCTGAAGTTCCTCCGCGACTCGATGGTCGCCACGAGCCTCTCGATGGTGCTCATCTACCTGGTCTTCACCGTCTGGGCGCTGATCGCCCTGCCGCAGTCCGAGGCCTTCGAGATCTTCGGCGTCACCGACGCGGGCGCGTTCATCATGGCCGGCTTCGCGCAGGCGCTGCAGTTCGGCGTCGGCGTCGCGATCATCCTCTACGGTGTCCGCACCGTGCTGGGCGAGCTCGTGCCCGCGTTCCAGGGCATCGCCGAGAAGGTCGTGCCGGGCGCCAAGCCCGCGCTCGACATCCCGCTGATCTTCCCGTACGGGGCCAACGCGGTGCTGATCGGATTCCTGTCGTCGTTCGCCGGCGGCCTCGTGGCCCTCGCCGTCCTGGCCTCGTGGCTGAACCCGGTCTTCGGGCTGGCGCTCATCCTGCCCGGCATGGTGCCGCACTTCTTCACCGGTGGTGGAGCGGGCGTCTTCGGCAACGCGACGGGCGGCCGCAAGGGCGCCGTGCTCGGCGGCTTCGTCAACGGTCTGATCATCACGTTCCTGCCGGCCATCCTGCTGCTCGTGCTCGGCAACCTGGGCTTCGCGAACAGCACGTTCGGCGACGCCGACTTCGGCTGGTTCGGAACGGTCATCGGCGTGAGCTTCCTCGGCGGCCCCCTGGTCGGCGTGATCATCAGCCTCGCCGTCGGCGCCGCGCTCGTCATCGGCGCGTCGATCTACCAGATCAAGCTCGTCGACGGCGGCTGGGTCCCCGGTGCGAAGCGCGACGCGCGCCTCGCCGCCGAGCAGGCCGACGCCGACGCGGCGAAGGCGACCAGCGCCTCCTCGGGCACCCGCTAGCAGCGGCCCCGGGGCGACGCCCCGCATCGGACAGAGCTCAGGCCCCCGTGATCGCACGGGGGCCTGAGCTCTTCCTCATGGTGCTCCGGTCAGCGCGGGATGACCGAGAAGAGGAACCGCTTCCGCACCATCCACCACAGCAGCATGATCACCACGGTGTGGATGGCCGTGCCGACGAGGACGTCCGTGCGGTCGAGCCCCGGGATCGACGCCACCGCGAGGGCGAAGAAGACCTGCCAGATGAACACGTAGAGGCTCGCCTGGCCGAGCGGGATCCACAGCCAGCCGAGGGCGGCCGAGATGGGCTTCCAGAACACGGTGAGGATCGCGTAGACGCAGACGACCACCAGGGCGACGTCCACCAGCCGGCCCCACTGCATGTCGACCCGCTGGTAGCCGGTCGCGTAGAGGGTGTCGTAGATCGACGTCGGGATCGGCCCCAGATCGAACCCGTAGGCGTGCCCGGCCCAGATCAGCCCGAGGAACCCGGCGTAGCCGACCACGCCCACGCCGACCAGCACCTTGCCGAGCGTGGTCGTCAGCGCGCGGACGATCTGCGCCCGGTAGTTGCCGATCACGAGCCCGTGGGTGAAGAGCACCTGCCAGGCGAAGAGCGGGAACACCGCCTCGAACTGCGAGGGCAGCAGCTGGATGTCGGGGCGGAACACGCCGAGCAGGTAGACCGCCCAGCTGGCGCCGAGCACGATCCACCAGCCGCCGCGCTTGACCAGCCACATGAGCGCCGGGATCGTCAGGCTCAGCACGACGAAGAGCCCCATGATGTTGAACGGCCACGGACCCATCTCGAGCAGCAGCAGCTGCCGGATCGCGTACCACGGCGGCGGGTAGTCGAGCAGACGGTCGGCGTTGGGGTAGAGGTCGTAGACGCGCCCCATGGCGCCGCTGCCGGTCGACCCGGTCCCCCGGTCGGTGAAGGTCGTGATCTCGGCGGTGTTCAGGAACGGCACGAAGCTCAGCGCGAAGACGATCAGGATGACCGCCAGGGTCACCACGTACTGCTTCCGCGCCCGGACGAAGGCGCCGATCGCCGCCGTCTTCTCGCCGAACTTCTTGACCCCGAGCGGGTAGACCATGCCGAGCACGAGGCCGCTCAGGAAGACGAACATCTCGGCGCCGGTGATCGCGCCGACCGCCTTCAGGGTCACGAACGAGTACGGACCGGCCACCTCGATGTGCGTGATGACCACGGCGAGGATGATGAACCCGCGGAACAGGTCGATGCGCAGGTCGCGCCCGGGCTTGCCGTCGTCGGGGTAGCGCCAGCGCGGCAGCAGCCGGCCGACGAGGCCGCTGAGCAGGAACGCCAGGGCGAGGGCGACGGCGAGGCCGACGATCCAGCCCATCTCGTCGCCGCCGCCGTCGCGCACCTGCACGGTGGCGGCGTCGCCGTCGGCGGGTGTGACCCGGTCGGTGACCGGGCCGAGGACGATGTCGTCGCTCGCCTCGAGGTCGGTCCGCAGCGACCCGGCTATCCCGTCGACCTCCGTCGCGCGCCAGTCGACCTCGCGGCCTCCGGCCTCCGCCTCGTCGCGGACGGTCTCGAGCCAGGTCACGCCGGCGATCCGCGGGTGGTCGGGCAGGGTGTCGAGGACCTGACGCCACCAGCCCTGCTTGACGTCGAGCTCGGCCGCGCCGTCGAGGCCGGGCGCGTAGAGGGCGCCGGTGTCGAGGAGCATCGGCCGGTCGAGACCGACGGCGAACCGCTCGTAGAAGTCGCCGGACTGCGGCTCGGCGTAGCCCCAGCTCTCGTCGAACCGCTGCTGCACCTCGCCCGCCGTCGGCGCCTGGTTCTCGACGAGCGGCACGCTCGTGCCCGCCGCGGTCGAGGCGTCGCCCTTGGCGAAGTAGAACATCGACAGGCCGACCCAGTCGACGGCGTCGTCTCCCGGGTAGTACGGGCCGTACGGGTCGTCGGCCTCGGTGACGGTGCCGTTCGCGTCGGTGTCGAGGATGCTCTCGTCACGGGCGTCGGTCGCGTCCAGGCGCCCGTCGGCGTCGGTGAACGGATAGCCCGCTCCGTACGACGGCGCCCAGACCATCCGGGCCTCCGACGAGCCCGCGTGCACGACGTCGGCGAACTGCGAGAAGGCGCGGACGAACTCGGTCGGCTGCTGCCCCCAGGTCTGCCAGCTGCCGTTCATCTCGGGGGCGAACCGGACGAGCTGCAGGGTGCCGTACTGGTCGTGGATCTCGGTCAGCAGATCGTCGGCGCGGCCCGCCTCGTCGGCGTCCAGCGCGGCGAGGTCCTCCGACGGCTCGAGGCTGACGACGAGCACGGCCCCCTGGGCGGCCGCCGCCCGGGCGGAGGTGCGCCACCGCTCCGCGGCGTCGCGGTCGAGCGGGTAGTCGATGTTGACGCCGTACAGCGACGGCGTCGCCCCCAGCCGGCCCTCGTAGCCGTCGGGGGCGTCCGAACCCCAGTCGAGGTCCGGCCCGAACCAGGCCCCCTGCGCAGGAGGCGCGGTGTCGGCACTCGCGGACACCGCGCCTCCCAGGGCCATCGGCACCACCGCGACGGCCGCCGCGAGCGCGGCGACGGCGCGGAGCGCCAGGCGTCTCACCGCCGGCACACGAGCGTCCAGATGTTCCGGCCTCCTTCGTGGGAGTAGTCGAGGCTCTCGAGGCTGAGCAGCGCGAGCGCGAGGCCCCGCCCGTCCTCGTCCTCGAGGTCGGCCATCGACACCGAGCTGAGGTCGATCTCGGCGGGCAGCCCGTTGTCGTTGAAGACCGCGGTCAGGCGCTCGTCCTCCGCCCGGAGCTCGAGGGTGAAGCGGCGTCCTTCGGCTCCTCCGGCGCTGTCGGCGCGGATCGAGTGCTCGATGACGTTCGCGGCGATCTCGACGATGGCGGTCTCGAAGGGGAAGCGCACCTCCATCGAGTCGATGCCGAGGGCGGACCACCAGGCCTCGAAGGTGTTCTGCACCAGGTCGATGCTCTCGGGCACCGCGGCCACGTCGATGACGCTGACGCCGTCGCTCTCAGTCATGGAGGGCTTCCTCGACGGAGGCGCGGGGCTGGAGGATGCGGTCGAGGTTCGTCAGGCGCAGCACCATCGACACCTGCTCGGTCGGGGCCACGAGGCGGAGGTCACCACCCGCCTGGCGGGCCGACTTGAGGCACGACACGAGGGCGCCGAGCCCGGAGGAGTCGACGAAGGTGGTGCCCGAGAGGTCGACGACGATCAGGCGGTCGCCGGCCTCGATGCGGGCGGCCACCGCCTGTCGCAGCTCGGGGGTGGACACGACGGTGAGTCGCCCCTGGGGCGAGATCACGCATCCGCCCTCGACGGGCTCGATGCCGATGGTCATCATGATGATTCCTTGTCTCGGGACCCCTGCGGCCCCGGGTAGAGAACGGCTCGGACGATGATGCTGAAGATCACCAGGTCGAAGACGACCCAGAGGATGTTCACCAACGGCGCGACGCCGTCGGCCTGTCCGGTCAGGTATCGGATGCCGACCAGCACGAGGGCGGCCACGAGGCAGCCCATCGCCCAGAGCTGCGGCGTGATGAGGTCCCAGCGGCGGCTGGTGGCCGTCGGACGGGTCTTGGGGGTCACCGAGAAGCCGAGGGCGCGGCCGCGGTAGACGTTCTGGAACGCGGTGGTGACCGAGGCGATCCACACGGGGAACAGCGCGAGCGAGTACTGCTGCCCGCGCCAGGTCGGCCGCCCGGCGGCGACAACCCAGAACAGCGCCTGGTTCAGCACGAGGAACGGGATGAGCCGGGCGAAGAAGTCGACGCTGTAGGCCGTCACGGGGACGACGCCGAACGAGAGGCAGAGGACGGGCGCGGCGATGTAGACCACTGCGGCGAAGCCCGAGAGGTAGCTCCACATGGTCGAGAAGTACATGAGGCGCTGTCCCCACGACAGCCCCTTCTGCACGAGGGGGTTCTCGCGGAAGAAGACCTGCATCGTGCCCTGGGCCCAGCGGAGGCGCTGCGTCATCATCGTCGAGAGGTCCTCCGGCGCGAGGCCGATCGCGAGGATCTCGTCGTGGTAGACGGACTTCCAGCCGAGCCCGTGGAGGCGCATGGCCGTCGCCATGTCCTCCGTCACCGAGATCGTCGCCAGGGGCATGATCGCCTGGGCCTCGTCGCCGCGGTCGACGTCGAGCGCGTTGACGAGCATCGAGATCGACTCGATCGCCTGCAGGGGCGACGCCGAGCGCTGGCTGAGCAGGTCGAGGGCGGCCTGGTCGAGGGCGTCGAAGGTGTCGGGGCCGACCGACATGGCGGCGAGCTCGGCGAGGTCGCTCTGCATGGCGGCGACGTCGGCGTCGGCGAACCGGAACGCGATGGCGTCGATACCGCGCTGGAACCGGTACGTGATGTCGCCGAAGCCGTCGCCGCGCGCGATCTCGACCCGCGCCCGCTCGACGATGGTCTCGGCCTCGTCGAGCACCTCGAGCACGCGCGGCTGGTCGACGGCCTCCTCTCGGGCGCGGGCGATCAGCCGGCTGGACGTCTTGACCGCGCGACGCACGGCGGCCTCGACCTCGGCGGCGTATCTCGACACGCCCAGCTGCATGAGCGCCTCCCGGCGCAGCACCGCGTTCGAGCCGCAGAAGAACGCGCTGTTCCAGCCGTCCTTCGACTGCTGGATCGGCCCGTAGAACAGCGGAGCCTGGCTGCCGAGCGGGTCGGACTCCGGCACGTTCTCGAACCACTGCGGGGTCTGCACCAGCGCGGTCTTCTCGTCCTTGAAGTAGCCGAGGGTGCGGTGCAGGATCGACGGGTCGGGCACCTGATCGGCGTCGAGGATGAGCAGGAACTCCCCGTCGGTCGCCAGCAGCGCGTTGTTGAGGTTGCCGGCCTTGGCGTGCCGGGGGCGGTCGACCCAGTCGCCCGATCGCGTGATCACGCCGATCCCCGCGGCCTCCGCCGCGGCGCGGATCTCGTCGCGGCCGCCGTCGTCGAGGATCCAGGTCGTGTGGGGGTAGCTGATGGCCTTCGCCGCGAGGGCGGTGCGCATGACGAGCTCGACGGGCTCGTTGTAGGTGGTGACGAAGACGTCGACGGTGACGGTCGTCTCGGGCGAGTCGGTGGACGGCGCCGCCGGCGGCTCGCCGCGCTCGCGCAGGCGCCAGGCGCCGAGGCCGAAGAGCAGCGAGTCGATCACGCTGTACGTCTCGGCGACGATCAGCGGCACGGCGATCCACCACGACGACCAGTTCACCGACACGGCCCAGCGCCACACGATGTAGTTGATGCCGGCCAACGAGGCGAGCAGCACGATGATCCGGATCGGCACGATCCGTCTGCTGGCGGTCGACCGGCCGAGGAGGCGCTGGTCGCGTCGGGTGAGGAGGTCGGTCATGGCCGCCGGTCCAGCACCACCACGGTGACGTCGTCCCGGGCGATGCGCTCGCGGGCCATCAGGGTGATCGTGTCGACGAGGTCGGGGGCGTCGGACCGTTCTCCGTCGCCCGACCGCGAGATGAGGGAGCCCACCTCGTCGACCCAGCCGAGCTCGTCCTCGAGGACGTCGAGCACGCCGTCGCTCATCACCACGAGCCGGTCGCCGGGCAGCAGGCGCGTGGTGAGCGCCTCGTGCGGCTGCGCCTCGAGGCCGATCGGCAGGTCGGCGCCCATCAGCTGCTCGATCGTGCCGTCGGAGCGGACCAGGAGGGCCAGGCCGGAGCCGGCGTCGACGTAGGTGAGCTCGTCGGTGTCGAGGTCGAGCACGGCGTGGAAGTAGGTGACGAAGGAGCCGGCCCGCTGCAGGTCGGCGAGCACGGCCCGCTCGATCGCGTCGACGGCGGTGCCGAGCGCGCGCCCGCCCGAGATGGTCGGCGAGACGGCGCGGCAGGCGGAGCGGATCGACGATCCGAGGATGGCGGCCCCCACGCCCTTGCCCATGACGTCGCCGACGGCGACGTGCACGTGCCGGCCGACGACGCCGTAGTCGAAGTAGTCGCCGCCGACGCTGAGCGACGGCAGGCAGACGCCTTCGACGTGCACGTCGTCGATCTCGAGCGGAGCCTCGGGCAGGAGCGCCTGCTGGGTGGCCCGCGACTGGGCCGACTCGGCGTCGGCGAGCAGCTCGCTCTGCGCCCACGCCGCGAGGTCCTGGAACTCGGCCATCTCGGCGGGGGTCAGCTGCCGCGGCTCCTTGTCCATGAGGCAGAACGAGCCGACGACGTTGCCGGAGCCGTCCTTCAAGGGGTGCCCGACGTAGAAGCCGAGGTCGTTGGCGAGGAACGCCTCGATGTCGGCGAAGCGCGGATCGAGGCGGGCGTCGTCGGTGGTGATGATCTCGCCGGTGTCGGTGACCAGCCGGCACGGGGTGTCGCCGCGGCCCGAGACCGGGACGTCGAAGCCGTCGCGCCCGAGGTAGAGCGCACGGTCGTGGTCCATCACGGTGACCGACGACATCGGCACCCCGAAGATGGAGCGCGCCATGCGCGTGATGCGATCGAGCCGCGGATTGCGGTCGGTGTCGATGACACCCAGGCTCTCCACCGCACGCTGGCGGCGAGCCTCACGAGTCGACTCCTGCATCGCTGCCCTCCCCTTCGGGCTAACTCTAAACACATCACGGGCCCGAGGTGAGCCCCTGGACGAGGTCCCGTGGCCCCATTTCTGGATGCGTGAAGAGAAGGTGAGCGATGCGCGCGTCAGCGAGCGGCGAGGGCGGCGACCACGGAGGCGGCGCCCTCGGGGTCGTCGATGGTCACGGCGACCGCGCTGCCGTCGCGGCGGCGGACGACGAGCCCCGGGCGGCGACCTGTGACGTAGGCGGTGCCGCGCCCCGAGAAGCGCAGCCCCCAGCCGCCCCAGGACATCGGGTCGATGGTCTCGGTCTCGGCCGACGCGACGTCGGCGAGACGCACCCGCAGCAGGCGGACGCCCACCAGGGCCGAGACGAGCCGCACGCCCCGGCGGTCGACGGTCAGCCGCACACGACCGAGGGCGAGCACCAGCAGACCGGCCAGCAGACCGACGACCGGTCCGACCACGCCCGCCGCGCCTCCGGCTCGGATGCCGACGACGCCCATCACGACCATCCCGGCGACGAGCGCCACGCCGAGCACCGTGAACGGCACGCTGCCGGTCGTGCCCGACCAGGCGACGCGCTCCCCCGGACGCAGCGGGACGGGGGCGATCGGGTCGTGGTCGTCGTCGAGCACGGGCACGGGTTCGAGACGGGCGCCGCTGCCGGTCGAGAGCAGACCGACGACGACGCCCCAGGCGAGACCGACCACGGCGAGCGCCGGGGTCCATCCCGCGACGGCCTCCTCGGGCGTCGGAGCCGCCGCCGTGGCGAGGGCGGTGGCGATCCAGGTGCAGGCGGCCAGGCCGGCGAAGGAGGCCGCGCCTCCTGCGGTCATCCGCGACGGCCGCCCGTGGCGGGTCAGGGCGGCCACGACGGCGACCGCCGTCAGCACCGCGACGATGCCGGAGACCACGGCGAACGACGACCACGTGCCCGAGAAGCCGTCCGCGGGGCCGCTGCCCGACCAGTGCCGCGCGATCGTGTCGCCGAGGCGGGGCCCGATCACGACGGCGCCGACGGCGAGTGCCGCGGCCGGGGCGAGGGCCGCGAGGATCGCCCCGATCGTGCGGAGGAGGTTCACGCGGTCGACGGCGTGCGGTTCACCTGGCGTGGTCCGGTGGTCGGTGGTCATGTCATCCCCCTGATGATCGTGGCGAGGTCGATGGGCCCGATGCCGAGCCGGGCGGCGTCGCGGATCAGCGCCGCCGCCGCGTCGTACAGTGCCGCCGTCGGGCCGTCGGCTCCGCCGATCACGACAGCCCCGCGCCCCCGACGGAGCTCGATCAGGCCGGCGGTGCGGAGGGCGTCGTAGGCCCGCAGCACGGTGTGCATGTTGATGCCGAGCGCCGCCGCCAGATCGCGGGCCGAGGGCAGCCGCTCGCCCACGGCGACGCTGCCGTCGGCGATGCCGCGCCTCACCTGCGCCGCCACCTGGTCGGCGAGCGGCACCTCCGACGCGGGGTCGAGCCTGATGAGCATGTTCTATGTCTACTAGAACAATGCGCGGCACGGCAAGAGGGGCCGCCCGTCAGGGGTCGTTAGCCTGGCGGTCCGCCCTCCGCCCGAACGGACCCCCTGCCATGACCCCGCTCGTCGCCTGGCTCGAACGTCGCCAGGTCGCGCTGTACCTCGCGGGTATCGCGGGAGCGGGGGCGGTGGGCGTCCTCGTCCCGGGGGCGCGCCTCCTCGGTCCGGCCATCGAGCCCGTGCTGGGGCTGCTGCTCTACGCGACGTTCCTGGGGGTGCCGTTCGCGACGATCGGACGATCGCTGCGCGACGGTCGGTTCCTGGCCGCGGTCGGGGTGGTGAACTTCGTCGTGGTCCCGGTGATCGCATTCGCCCTGTCGCGCCTGGTCGCCGACCGCCCGGCTCTGATCTTCGGGGTGCTGCTCGTGCTGCTGACGCCGTGCGTCGACTACGTGATCGTGTTCACGGGCCTCGCCGGGGGCGCCGCCGAACGACTGCTCGCCGCGGCCCCGCTGCTGATGCTGGCGCAGCTCGCGCTCCTGCCGGCGTACCTGCTGCTGATCGTGGGGCCGGCGGGCGTCGCCGTGATCGAGATCGAGCCGTTCGCCCGGGCGTTCCTGCTGCTGATCGCGCTGCCGATGGCAGCGGCGGCCCTGACCCGGCGATGGGCGGCGCGACGACGTGCGGGCAGAGCCGTCGAGCGCGTGGTCTCGGGATCGATGGTGCCGCTGATGATCGCGACCCTGGTCGTGGTCGTCGCGTCGCAGGCGGGAGCCGTGGGCGATTCCGCGGCCGACCTGGTCGCGGTGGTGCCGGTCTTCGTCGCATTCGTGGTCGTCATGGTCGGTGTCGGGTCGCTGTTCGGCCGGGTGCTCCGCCTCGACGTCCCGGCCCGACGGGCGCTGCTGTTCAGCGGGGTGACGCGCAACTCGCTGGTGGTGCTGCCGCTCGCCCTCGCGCTGCCGGCCTCGCTGGCGCTCGCGCCCGTCGTCGTCGTCACGCAGACGCTCGTCGAACTGGTCGCGATGGTGGTGCTGGTGCGGGTCGTGCCGCGTCTGGTCAGGGAGCCGTCGGCGCCGGGAAGACCACCCGCGCGCTGAGACCGCCCGAAGGAGGCGCGTCGAGCATCAGCGTCGCGCCGTGCGTCTCGGCGATGGCCGCCACCAGGGCCAGGCCGAGGCCGTGCGAGCCCGCCACCCGGCCCGCCGGCCGGTGGAAGGGCTCGGTCAGACGCGGCACCTCGGCCGGATCGAGCACCGCTCCGCCGTTCGCGACGAGCAGCGTCGGCTCCCCCGAGGCGCCCGTGCCGACCGTCACCTCGAGCCACCCGCCGGGCTCGTTGTGGCCGATGCCGTTGCGCACCAGGTTGCCGACGAGCACGGTGAGCAGGGCGCGGTCGCCGGCCACCCGCGTGGGGCGGGCGGTGCAGCGCAGCTCGACCCGCGCCTCCTCGGCGGCGGGCGCCGTGGCTCCACGGACGTCGGCGATCACCGCGGCGAGGTCGACGGGGTCGGAGGCGACGCCGTCGCCGGACTGCACGTCCGACAGGGTGAGCAGCGCCTCCACGGTCGCGATGCTGCGAGCGTTCATCTCGCGGAGGCGACGGGTCAGCCCGCCCGTCGTCGGAGCCGGCGAGTCGGGCGGGTCGGCGGAGTCGACGCCCTCGACCGCGAGGGCGGCGTCGAGCATCGCCTGGGTCGTGGCGAGCGGCGTGCGCAGCTCGTGCGACGCGTTGGCGGCGAACCGGCGCTGGGCCTCGTACGAGCGGTCGAGCCGGTCGAGCATGTCGTCGAAGGTGGTCGCGAGGCGGCCGAACTCGTCGTCCGCGCGGCCGGGAGCGAGAGCCGCCAGGCGCTGACGGAACGACCCCGCCGCACCGTGCTCGGCCTCGCGCGCCGCGGTGGCCAGATGCTCGACCGGGCGGAGGAGGCGCCCGGCCACGACCCAGCTCAGCCAGACCCCGACCACCAGGGCGACCGCGAAGACGATCGACGACGTGGTCAGGAGCACGCGGAGCAGGTCGCCCTCGCCGGTGATCGTGAGCGAGGTCGCGATCTCCCCGGCCCCGGACGGCAGGCGCTCCTCGCCGGCCACGGACTCGGCGGCCGGCGCCCAGGTGGCCATCGACGACGGCACCTCCCCCGACGCCCCGGTCGTCGTCCGCAACGCCGTGATGCGGTAGTCGGGCACGAAGCGCATCACCAGGAGCACCGAGGCCACGATTGACAGGCCGACGACCGTCAGCACGGCGCTGAACGTCGCGGTGAGCCGGAGACGGGCGCTGCCTCGGGGGATCGACCCGCGCCTCCTCGGCGTCTCGGTCGCGTCGGGGGTCTCGGTCGCGTCGGGGATCCCGGTCGTCATGACGCGACCCCGCCGTCGGGTGCGGACGCCGCCTCGCCGGCCCCGGCGGCGATGCGGTAGCCGCTGCCCGACACCGTCTGGATCAGCCACGGCTCGCCGAGGCGCCGCCGGAGGTTCGAGATCGTGACCCGCACCGAGTTCGTGAACGGGTCGGCGTTCTCGTCCCAGGCCTTCTCGAGCAGGCGCTCGGCGCTGACCACGCCGCCGTCGGCCGCCAGCAGCACGCCGAGCACCGCGAACTCCTTGCGGGTGAGCTTGACGTAGCGGCCGCCGCGGAAGACCTCGCGTCGGAACGGGTCGTAACGCAGGTCGCCGCACACCGTGACCGGCGGACGGGCCTGCCGGGGGCGACGCGCGAGGGAGCGCAGCCGGGCGATCAGCTCGGGGAACTCGAACGGCTTCGCGAGGTAGTCGTCGGCGCCCAGCTCGAGACCGTCGACCTTGTCGCGCGTGCGTCCGGCCGCCGTCAGCATCAGGATGCCCGGGCCGTCGCCGGCCTCCGCGACCGAGGCGCAGACGTCGTCGCCGTGCGTGCCCGGCAGGTCGCGGTCGAGCAGCACGACGTCGTAGTCGTTGACGGCGATGGCCTCGAGGGCGGCGTCGCCGTCGTGCACGACGTCGACCGCCATCGCGTGACGCTCGAGCACCGTCTGGACGGCCTCGGCGAGATAGGCCTCGTCTTCGGCGATGAGTACGCGCACGGGGGCTCCGATTCCGGTCGTCAGGGGCGGAAGATGAATATCTGTCTATCGATGGTGACATGTCGGACGTGACGGAAAGGTAAAGCGGGCTGCTTACGGGCCGGCAACGAGCCGTGCGGTGATCTGGACGCCGTCGCCCGCCGCGGGCGGCCCGTGACCACCCGTCACGGCCATCACCTCGGACAGATCAGGAGCCCCGCTCATGCCCCGAACCCGCACCTCCCTCACCGCCGCGCTGCCGCTGCTCGTCGTCGCCCTCGCCGGGTGCGCGACGCAGGACGGCGGAACCGCCGACGACGCCACCGGGACGACGTCCGAATCGCGGACCGTCGCCGAGGCCCGGGCCTGGGACCTCGAGAACGCGAGCTGCCTGCGCGAGGCCGGCGTCGACATCGGCGACCCCTCGGGCGACGGCGGCGGCATGGCGATCTCGCTCGGCGACGACCTCGACATGGACGCCCTCTCGGCCGCCGCCGAGAGCTGCCGGGAGTCGACGGAGGACAAGCTCGGCGAGCGCCCCGCCACGGCGTCCGAGAAGGAGAGCCGCGAGGAGTTCGAGGCCGCGCTGCGCGAGTCGACGCGGTGCCTGCGCGACAAGGGCTTCGACGTGCCCGACCAGCTCGACGGGACCGGCGGCACGGACTCGATGGACGACGTCCCCGAGGACGTCCTCGAGGAGTGCGGCGCCTTCGGCGGCATGGCGACGACGGTGGCCCCGTGAGGCGCTCGCGCCGCGTCGTCGTCGGGGCGTCCGCGGCGACCCTGGCCCTCGCGGGCGCCGCCGTCGCGACCGCGCTGACGATCGGCCTGCCCGGGCGGACGGGAACGGCCGACGCCGAGGCGAGCACGACGACTCCCCGCACGGCCACGGTCGAGCAGGGCACCCTGACGGGCACGACCACGAAGACGGGCGAGCTGAGCCGGCTCGACGGCCCCGCCATCGTCGGCTCGGCGCCCGGCACGATCACCTGGCTGCCCTCGGTCGGCGACGACCTCGCCGCCCGCGGCGAGCTCTATCGCGTCGACGACGACCCGGTGACCGCGTTCGAGGGCGAGCTGCCGCAGTGGCGGGCCTTCGAGCAGGGCATGACGCCGGGTCCGGACGTGAGGCAGGTCGAGGAGAATCTGAAGGCCTGGGGCTACTTCACGGGCACGCCCGACGAGACCTTCGGCTGGCTCACCTCGAGCGCCATCTCAGCCTGGCAGAAGGACACCGGACAGACGCGCACCGGCTCGATCGAGCTCGGCGCCCTGCAGTTCGTCACGGGGTAGTTCACCGTGAGCGACGTCACGGCGGCGGTCGGCGACGTGTCGGGCGGCGCGGGCGGCGGCTCGAGCGGCGGCGAG
This sequence comes from Frigoribacterium faeni, assembly GCF_007988805.1. Lineage (GTDB taxonomy): Bacteria > Actinomycetota > Actinomycetes > Actinomycetales > Microbacteriaceae > Frigoribacterium > Frigoribacterium faeni. The sequence continues at coordinate 48,221 of NZ_BJUV01000010.1, forward strand.
GCGGGCACCGGGGCGGGCTCCGGCACCGGCCTCTACGACACCAAGCGCGACGACAAGGTCGTGACGGTCGATCTGCCGGTGGGCTCCCCGCTGGCCGCGGTCGACGGGGTCGTGTCGGTGGCGCTGCCCGGCCGGGGCGGCGCGCCTGGTCGGGTGACGGCGGTCGGCGCCGCCGCGGTCGACGAGACCACGGGCAAGACGACGGTTCCGGTGACGGTGTCGCTCGACGACCCCGCGGCAGCCGGCGATCTGACCGACGCCTCGGTGCAGGTGGACTTCGTCTCCGAGGTGAAGGAGGACGTGCTGCACGTGCCGGTGCTCGCCCTGGGCGCCGCGGTCGGCGAGGGGTTCGTCGTCGAGGTGCTGCGGTCCGACGGCTCGACTAAGGCCGTCCCGGTGAAGGCCGGCCTGTTCGCCGGCGACCGCGTCGAGGTCGTCGGCGACGTCGAGGCGGGCGACGAGGTCGTGGTGCCGGCATGAGCGCCGTGATCGAGCTGGACGACGTCTCGCGCGAGTACGGTCGGCCCCCGACCACCGCCTTGTCGTCCGTCTCCCTGCGCGTCGACCGCGGCGAGCTCGTCGCGATCGTCGGCCCCTCCGGCTCGGGCAAGTCGACGCTGCTGAACATCCTCGGCACCCTCGACCGGCCCAGCTCGGGCACCGTGCTCGTCGACGGCGTCGATGTCGCCGCGCAGAGCGATCGCGAGCTGTCCGCCCTGCGCGCGCACCGCATCGGCTTCGTGTTCCAGCAGTTCCACCTCAGCGAGGGCGTCAGCGCCACCGACAACGTCGCGAACGGCCTGCTCTACGCCGGGGTCCCGCTGCGGCGGCGTCGAGCGCGGGCCCGCGAGGCGCTCGAGCGCGTCGGGTTGGGCCACCGCCTGACCCATCGGCCGAACCAGCTCTCCGGCGGCGAGCGCCAGCGGGTCGCGATCGCCCGGGCCGTCGTGCACCGGCCCGCGCTGCTGCTGGCCGACGAGCCGACCGGCAACCTCGACACGAGGGCCGGCGAGGGCATCGTGTCGCTGCTCGGCGAGCTGCACGCCGAGGGCACCTCGATCGTCGTGATCACCCACGACGTCGAGCTCGCCGAGCGGCTGCCCCGGCGCGTGACGATCCGCGACGGTCGGCTCGTGCACGACAGCGCGGACCCCGACGGGACGGGCCGAGGAGGCGCGGGTCGCGACGACCGCGCGGCCCCGGCGAGCGCCGACCCGCGACCCGACACCGGCCACGCGGACACGACCCTCGCGGCGGCGACCTCATGACGGCCTCGACGACGCGCTCGCGCCTCCTCGGCTCGGACGTCGCTCGACTGGGCGTGTCGGGGCTGGTGTCGCGACCGACCAGGGCGGTGCTGTCGGCGCTCGGCATCGCGATCGGCATCGCGGCGATGATCGCCGTGGTGGGCATCTCGACGTCGAGCCGGGCGGAGCTCGCGGCGACCCTCGACGAGCTCGGCACGAACCTGCTCTCCGCCTCGCAGGGGAAGGACGTGTTCGGCGAGGCCGTCGACCTGCCGCTGACCGCGGAAGCGTCGGTCGGCCGGACCCGGGGGGTCGAGTCGGCGGCGACGACCGGCACGGTGGCCGACACCGGCGTCTACCGCAGCAGCGCGATCCCCGCGGGCAACACGAACGGCATCACCGTGCGCTCGGCGTCGCCCACGCTGCTCGAGGTGCTCGACGCCTCGGTGGCGGAGGGCGTCTGGCTGACCGAGGGCACGGCGCGGTACCCCGTGGTCGTGCTCGGCGCCGAGGCGGCGGCACGGCTGGGCGTCACCGAGCCCGGGAGGCACGTGCTGATCGGCGGGTCCGCCTTCGTGGTCGCGGGCATCCTCGAGCCGGTCCCGCTCGCGGCCGAGATCGACTCGTCGGCGCTGATCGGCGAGGAGGCCGCGGAGGCGCTGGCCGGATCCCCCGTGCACCCCACCTCGGTCTACGTGCGCGCCGACCCCGACCGGGTCGAGCAGGTGCGAGATCTGCTGGCGCGGGCGATCCAGCCGAAGAACCCGACCGAGGTCGAGGTGACGCGGCCGTCCGACGCCCTGGCGGCGCAGCAGGCGGCCGACCAGGCGTTCACCGGGCTGCTCGTCGGCCTGGGCGGGGTGGCGCTGCTGGTCGGCGGGATCGGCGTGGCGAACACGATGGTGATCTCGGTGCTCGAGCGGCGCCGCGAGATCGGGCTGCGGCGCGCGCTCGGGGCCACGAGGGCGCACATCCGGCGGCAGTTCCTGGCCGAGGCGCTGTTCCTGTCGCTGCTCGGAGGGGTGGCGGGCGTGCTGCTCGGGGTGGCGGTCACCGCGCTGTTCGCCGCCCTGCGGGGCTGGCCGCCGGCGATCCCGCCGGTGGTGCTCGTCGCCGGACTCGTCGCGACGCTCGTGATCGGCGCGCTGGCCGGGCTGTGGCCCGCGGTGCGGGCGGCGCGGATCCCGCCGACCGAGGCGCTGCAGTCGTGAGGCGCGGGCCTCACCACCAGAAGGGCTCCTGCGGGCGGTAGTGCTCCTCGAGGCGGCGGACGTCGTCGTCGGTCAGCTCGACGTCGAGGGCGGCCACGGCGTCGGCCAGATGGTGGGGCTTCGTCGCACCGACGATCGGAGCCGAGACGACGGGGTTGCGCAGCACCCACGCCACCGCGATGCGGGCCATCGGGACGTCGTGCTCGGCGGCGACCTGCTCGACGGCGTCGATGATGGGGCCGTCCTCGGCGGCGTCGAACGCCTTCGCGACCTCGTCGACCGCCGACCGCTCGGTGTCCACGCCGCGCGGGCGCGTCAGCCGGCCCTTGCCCTGGGGCGAGTACGGGACGAGCCCGACGCCGAGGTCGGCGCAGAGCGGGATCATCTCGCGCTCCTCCTCGCGCTTGAGCAGGTTGTACTGGTCCTGCATGGTCGAGAACGGGGTCCAGCCGCCGACCGCGGCGGCCGTCTGCAGCTTCGCGAACTGCCAGGCGAACATGCTCGACGCGCCCGTGTACCGGACCTTGCCGGCCCTGACCAGGTCGTGGAGCGCCTCCATCGTCTCCTCCACCGGTGTCTCGGGGTCGAAGCGATGGATCTGATAGAGGTCGATGTGGTCGGTGCCGAGGCGCGTGAGCGAGGCGTCGACCTGCTCGAGGATCGCCTTGCGCGACAGCCCCGAACCGCCGGGGCCGTCGTGCATCCGACCGCTCACCTTGGTGGCGAGCACGATGTCCTCGCGTCGGGAGTACTCGCGCATCGCGCGGCCGACGAACTCCTCGCTCGTGCCCTGCTGGTAGACGTTCGCGGTATCCCAGAAGGTCACGCCGAGCTCGACGGCCTGGCGGAAGAACGGCCCCGACGCCGCCTCGTCGAGCGTCCAGGCGTGCATGCCGCGCGTGGGATCGCCGTAGCTCATGCAGCCGAGGCCGATGCGGCTGACGCGCAGGCCGGTGGTGCCGAGACGTCCGTACTTCATGCTCGTGGCTCCTTCGTGGAGGGGGTCGGGGACGGGGCCGACGCGGCGTGCGGGTCGGAGGCGTCGACCGGGTGGGCGGCCTCGGAACCGGCGTGCGCGGCGTCGGGCGCGGCCCAGCTGGCGAGGAGGCGGAGGCGCTCCTCGGTGGGCGAGCCGGGCTCGGCGCTGTAGATCAGGAAGTTCAGACCCGGGCGGTCCATCGGCTCCATGGCCTCGTAGACCATGTCGAGTCGACCGACGACCGGGTGGTGGAACCGCTTCTGACCCGACGAGTGGTGGCGCACCTCGTGGGCGCCCCAGCGCACCCGGAACTCGTCGCTGCGGGTGGACAGCTCGCCGACGAGATCCTGCAGGGCCCGGTCGTGGGGGTCGCGGCCGGCTTCGGTGCGGAGGATGGCGACGTTGATGTCGGCGGCGACCGACCACGACGGGTAGAAGGCCTCGGCGAGCTCGCGCTGGAGGAAGACGAAGCGCGCGAGGTTGACGGGCCGCTCGTCGAGGGCGTAGAGGTCGCTGTACAGGGCGCGGAAGAGGGCGTTCTCGGCGAGGACGTCCATGCGGCCGTTGCGGACGAAGGCGGGACCGGTGGTGACGGCGTCGAGCACGAGCTGCATGCTGCGCGACACGGCCTCGGGTGCGCGGCGCCGGCGGGAGCGGACCGGAGACTCGTTGGCGGCCCGGGCGAGGTCGGCGAGGTGCGACCGCTCGGCGTCGTCGAGCAGCAGGGCGTCGGCGATCGCGTCGAGCACCGTGTCGGACACTCCGCCGAGACGCCCGCGCTCGAGGCGCGTGTAGTACTCGACGCTGACGCCGGCGAGCAGGGCGACCTCGTTGCGGCGGAGCCCGGGCACGCGCCTCCCCGGCCCGCCCGGCAGCTCCACCTGCTCGGGGCGGATGCGTGCACGACGGCTGGTGAGGAAGTCGCGGATCTCGCTCTCGGTGTCCATGCGTCCACGGTAGGGCGACGCGCCGCCGCGTGGGATGCCCTGGCGGTGACCCTCAGGAGGCGCGGGGCGTGTCGTGCCGGCCCGCGCCTCCCGCGTGCGGTCGCGCCCTCAGCCGAGCAGGGTCGCGCGTCGGCTGCGGGCCCAGTCGGCCACCGACCGGGCGGGCCGGCCGGTGAGGCGCTCGACCTCGTCGGTCCGGACGTCGATGCCGTCGAGGCCGCGGCGGGCGACCCGGCCGAACTGCTGACGGAGCCCCTCGGCCTGCCAGGCCGGCACGCCGTTCACCCGCAGGACGGCCGCGAAGGCCCGGCTCGGCAGATGGACGTAGCGGACGGCCCGGTCGAGGCCGGTCGACAGGGCACGGGCCAGGCCTCGGCCGTCGAGCAGCTCGGGACCGGTGATGAGGGGCTCGGCGCCGTCGTGGACGGCGTCCTGCAGCACCCGCGAGACGACCCGGGCGATGTCGGCGGTGTCGATCCAGGGGATGACTCCGCGACCCATGGTCTGCGGCAGGAACCCGCGCCGGATCGCCGGCGCCGACGACTCGAGGTTGGTCAGGAAGCCGGAGGGACGCACGAGGGTGAAGGCCAGGCCGCTCGCTCTCACCTGCTCGTCGATCCGCCAGATGGCGTGGGCCCAGGGCAGGGGCGAGTGCTCGGCCGCGTCGGCCCCCGAGAGGTGGACGAGGGCGCGGACGCCGGCATCGCGAGCGGCCCGGACGCCGTTCGCGCCGTGCTCGGCCTGCCGCCGGGTGGCCGCCGTGACGAGGAACAGCTGGTCGACCCCGTCGAGGGCGCGGGTCAGCGCGGCTCGATCGCCGAGGTCGGCGACTCGGGCGTCGACGCCGTCGGACCGCAGGGCCTCGGCCTGCTCCGGCCGTCGCACGATCGCGCGGACGGGCGCCCCCGCCTCGCGGAGGAGCCGCAGGGTCTTGCCTCCGACGTCGCCGGTCACACCGGTGAGTGCTGTCACATCCGCCATCGCGCCTCCAAGTATCAACTAACTGATACTGAACCCTACGCCACTACGATCGATGCATGTCCGCGCCGTCCTCCCCGTCCCGTGCCGACGTCGACGGCATCGCCGCCTGGACGGTCATCCGTGCGGCGCGCGAGCTGGCCCGTCGACTCGCGGTCGAGCTGGAGCCGCTGGGGCTGAGCCCGGTCGAGTTCGGAGTCCTGGCGCAGCTGGCCGCAGCCGAGGGTCCGGGCCAGGCGGACGGGCCGGGCCAGGCGGACGGGCCAGGCCAGGCCGGCGGGCTCAGTCAGGCCGATCTCGCGCGGGCCGTCGGAGTGCGACCGCAGAGCATGACGACGCTCGTGGCGGGGCTGACCGGCCGCGCCCTCGTCGAGCGGAAGGGCGTCCCGGGCCGAGGCCGGCATTCGCGCCTCGGTCTGACCGATGAGGGCCGGGCCCTGCTCGCCGACGCCTGGCCCCTGGTCGTCGCCAGCCGAGGCTGGTTCGCCGGCGACGCCGCGCAGGCCGACGCGGTGGTGGCCGCACTGCACCCCTTGCTCGGGAGCGCCCGCGGCGGTGTCGACGAGGTGCCCTGACGCCGACCTCGTGGCCCGGGCCGAGCTGCGACCGTCGAATCGACGGGCCGCCGGGTCAGGGCCCGCTGAGTCAGGGCCCGCCGGGTCAGGGCCCGCCGTCTCCGGCCTTCGGCGTCGAGCGCACATGGACGGTCGGGCTGAAGACGACGCCGCGGGGTGCGGGGACGGTCACGTACGGACGGGCGTCGGATCCCGCCCGACGGCCGTAGGTCATCACGTGGCGCGGGACGAACTCGCGGTCGTCGGCCAGCGGGTAGTAGCCCCGGTGCTCCTTCCGGATGAGGACGGCGAGACCGTCCGCCGCACCGTCGAAGACGAGCATGGTGCCGCCGAGTGAGGTCGGCCGGGTCGCGACGACGCGACCCCAGACGATGAGCTGTCCGCCGGCGAACCGCGCGGCCGTCGCCTCGGCGGCCGGGACGATGAGATCGCCGCCGGGCATCCACGGGCCGCCCGGCAGGGCCGCCTCGACCGGGAGGTCTCCGGCGAGCGCGGCGTCGAGGAACGCGGAGAGCGAGTGCGGATCCTCCGTGGGGCGCGGGGGCGCCGAGCGGTCGACTGCGGAGCGGCGGGTCCGGTCGCCGGGGACGGAGTCGTCGGGCCGGCGGCGGCCGTCCGGCCCCTGGCGCGGCTCGTCGTCGTCGAGCCGGAGCCGCCATCTCGTGGCCCGGGGGCCCTGGGCGACGACGTGGCCGCGATCGCCCGGCGCGTCGGCGGAGCGGAGGGAGCTCCTGCTGCAGGAGTCGATGTGCGTGCCGGCGAAGTACGGCGCCACGAGCTCGCTCTCGAGGGCCCGGGCCGTGAGCGGGCGCCGGCACTCGACCCCGTCGGGCGTGGCGCCGGCGCACCGCCATCCGGCCTTCGGCAGCCCCTCGCGCGCGACCTGCGCGATGGTCACGACCTCGTCGCGGGCGTCCAACGCCTCGTCATGCACCACGCGCCTCCCCGTCATCGCTGCCTCAGCATGGCGCACCGGCGGCGGATGCCGCCAGCGTCGCGATCCGCGCTCAGGGTTTCCGGGCGACGCGCACGTGACGACACCCCTCTCGTTATTGACACTTATCCGTCTTAAGTGACAACAGCGCAGGAGTTATTGACACTTATCCGCCGTAAGTGACAACAGCGCAGGAGTTATCGACACTCATCGCCGGCGCCCGGCAGGACCGCGGCGAGCCGCGTGAGCACGGACCCGACCGTGTCGAGCGTCGCGTCGTCGTATCCGTCGAGCGCGGCCTCGAGCGCCGCCGTCGACGGATCGAGGAAGACGGCCGCGCGCTCTCGAGCCGCCTCGGTGCTGCGGAGCGTGACGATGCGCCGATCCCCGCTCTCGCGGCTGCGGGACGCGAGACCGCGCTCCTCGAGCCGGTTGATCAGGGCGTTCGTCGCGCCCGAGGTGAGGTCGACGCGGGAGGCGAGGCGGCTGGGCGAGAGCGGCGACCCGTCGTACTCGGCCCAGATGATCTCGCCGAGGGCGGTGCCGTCCACGGTCGGGAGGTCCATGTGGCGGGCGAGCTGCCGCGTGGACTCCTGGTAGCTGAGGGCGTAGTGGCGCAGGGCCTCGAGCGCGTGCCTCCTCGGGGTCGTCATGCTCGATCCTCTCATCGACGGGCCGGGCCGAGTGCCCGGCGCGGTTCAGGCGCGGAGCTGCGGGTACTCGGCCAGCGTGGGGACGTGCTTCTCGCTCGTCAGCAGGTTGGCCTGGAAGAAGGCCCGGACCGGCTTGGACGCGGTCACGCGGTGCATGGTCCGGACCGCCGCCCGACCCGGGGCCGACGACGGATGCATCACCTTGGCCCCGCCGCGCGGCAGGCCCTGGGCGCTGTCGGCGTACCGGCGCATCTGCTGCTCGTAGCTCGAGAAGGCCCGCGCGGGCTGGTCGGGCGTGGCCGCGAGCTCGCCGGCGAGGATGTGCGCGCCGACGAGCGACAGCGTCGTCCCCATGCCGGTCGGGCCGGAGCCCCAGGCGGCGTCGCCGACGAGGGCGACGCGCCCCTTGCTCCAGGTCGACATGACGACCTGCTCCATCCGCTGCGTGTAGAACTCGTCGGGGCGGGCCGAGAAGCCGTCGAGGATGCGCTCCGTCTGCCAGCCTGCACCGCGGTAGCGCGCGCGGAGCAGCTGCAGCTGGGCGTCGACGGGCAGCTGCTCGAAGCCCATGGGCTCGGACTCGAACGACATGCTCGCGCGGATCGTGCCCTCGTTGTCCGGTCGGACGGACGCGACGCGGCCGCGGGTGCCCGTGAACCAGTCCCAGGTGTCGACGTCGTCGGGGCGGCGGTCGAGGGTGCCGTAGGTGATGCTGACGCCGAAGTCGCGCAGCTCGGTCTCGTCGGAGAAGAGGAGGCGCCGGGTGCGTGAGCTGCGCCCCTCGGCCACCAGGAGCAGGTCGAAGCGCTCCTCGGCACCGCTGTCGAACGTGACGTCGATGCCGGTGGCGTCCTGGTCGACCCCGGTGACGAAGTCGCCGTAACGGCGTTCCACCTCGGCGGGGACGATGTCGACGAGGATGCCCGCGAGGCGACCGCGCAGGATCTCGACCTCGGCGGTCGGGCCGTCCTGTCCCTCCTCCTTGGGGAACACGGCGTAGGCGCGGCCGGTCTCGTCGACGAAGCGGGTGCCCTCCTCGCCGGTGAGGTTGGCGAGGACGGTCTCCTCGACGCCCATCCGGACGAGGATCTCGCGACCGAGACCGCGCACGTCGATGTTCTGGCCCGTCTCGCGCGGCTCGGCGGAGCGCTCGAGCAGGACGACGTCGAAGCCGGATCTCGCGAGACCCCAGGCGAGGGCGGGGCCGGCGATGCTCGCCCCGGTGACGAGGACGCGCGGAGCAGAGTTCGGGGTGGTGGGCATGGGGGCCTTCCGTCGGTGGTGCCGTCCGGCCACTGTATCGAGATCACTTCACTGTGAAGTCACTTCACAGTGAATGCAGAGGTGGTCGCGACAGGACAGGCGCGGTGACCCACTCCCGCACCAGGGCGGTGAAGCCGGAGGGCGGCACCTCCGCCTCGATGAAGAGGCGGCCCTTCCGCGCCCCATCGGCAAGCCGGTGCAGGAGTCGCGCCGCGTCGAGTCGGCTTCCCGCCAGGGGTTCGTCGTCGAGCCGCCAGCCACCCGTGTCCGTGTCCCCGTACTGGTTCCTGATGGAGAGCAGGTGGTGCAGATCGGTGACGTCCTTCGGCTCCGACCTGTTCGCCGTCGCATTGGCCTTCAGGATCACGGCAGCCTCGACGGTGGGCACGGAGACATCGAAGCGATCCTCCCGCCCATCGGTGTAGACCACTGTCACGTCGATGACGATCGGCTCGCCACTGAGCGCCAGGGCGAGTCCCGGGGTCGCATCGTAGGCACGCCCTCCGACGATCAGGGGTCGGAACCGGCCATCCAGGCTGGGGACGAGCAGGTCGATGGCTCGATCCCCCCGCACGAGACGGTTCCCGCGTTCCGGCTTGTAGCCGGCGGCCATCAGCCGCTCGTGGACGACCTCCGTCCCTGCGATCTCCGCGCTGATGCCCGCATCAGCGTCACCCGTCCTCCGGGGCACCAGGTCACCCACAGGAAACGCAGCGAGGAGCAGTCCGGCCATGTGCCCGCCGACCATCCGGGCGTCGGCCCTGTCCGCGGTCGCACGAACAGCGTCTGCGAGCGACTCGAAGGCCATGTCGTCGGCATTCGAGACGCTGGGGATGACGCAGGTACGCCGGATCACGCGTCGCCCCAATGGAAGAGAGCGCGCTCCTTGAGGCGCGATATCGCGTCCCGAGCATCCGGGCCTGCTGAGCGGGCCACCTCCCACGCGGTGATGATCGGGTCGGTCAGCCTCGGGGGGCCATCGGCCCACGCGGCAGCCGTGGCGAAGACCGTGGGATCGTCGGAGACGACGACCTCCAGCGTCGGGATCGCGCCTGGACCGGTCGGAGCGAATCGGGCGGAGAGGTCGAGGTCCGAGGGGGCGTAGAGCACGGCCAGTCGACTCCGGCGCCAGGGCGCCGACTCGTCGGCGGCCACGTCGCCGGACAGCAGCGTCTCCGTATCCCCCGCGACAGCCTGGGCGCGTTCGACCTGCTCGCGGGGAGATGCGACAGCGGTCCAGGGGCGCCGGAGGCCGCGCATGCCGGGGTACTCGGCGACGAGGCGATCCCAGAGGCCGCTCGGGTCAGTGACAGTCCAGGAGCCGCGGCCGCCGCCGACTCCGTGCGGGGCGAGCGCTCGAAGTGACTGCTGGACGACCTGCTGGGTCACCCCGGCTTCCTTCGCGAGGGTCGCCTGGCCGCGCGGCTCGGCGGTCCTGAGCAGCGCCCGACCGACCGCCATGCGCCCCCATGCCACTCGGCCGCCGCGCCTCGTCGGACTGGCCGGCGTCGCAGCCGCTTCGTAAAGGCGCTGTCCCCCGCCGACGATCGCGCGACGCTCTCCCGTCGCCACCACCGCCACCAGGGGGTCGGCGAGGGCTCGGGCGGCGAGAGATGCACTGGCGTGATCGACGACGTAGAGCACACCGGCGCAGTCGCCCTTCCGCTTCACGGCGTCGAGATCGCGCTGGACGCGGCTCGGCGTCGGTGGGGCATCGAGGACGAGGGGTCGCAGTCGCCACACGCGCTCTCCCGTCGTGACGTCGACTCCACCCCTGGTGGGGTAGCTGGCACCGATGCCGAGGTCGTCGAGGAGGGTCATGCCGTCCGCCATCGTGGGGCTCATGGCGATACTTTACAAGTTAACTCACGGAAAAGCGATCAAACTTGTAAATACCTTTCGGTGATGACGAGAGCACTGGACACCCATCGCCCCCGAGCGCGTCGAGGATCAGCTCTCGGGGATCGTGAACTGGCCGGGAGGCCGGACCGCGTCGGGGTCGGGGCCGCCGCGGGCTCCGAGGTCGAGGGCGTCGATCGCGGCGAGCTGCTCGGCCGACAGCTCGAAGTCGAAGACGTCGATGTTCTCCGCGATGCGCTCGGGCTTGACCGACTTCGGGATCGCGCTGCGCCCCTGCTGGAGGTGCCAACGCAGCATGACCTGCGCGTTGCTCTTGCCGTGCTCGGCACCGATCCCGGCGATGACCGGGTCGCTGAGCGGGTTCTTCGACGTCCCGTCGCTCCAGCCCGGGTAGAAGGTGATGCCGCCGATCGGCGACCAGGCCTGCGTGACGGTGCCCTGGGCGGTGTCGGCGGCCTCGTTCTCCTTCTGGGCGAAGTAGGGGTGCAGCTCGATCTGGTTGACGGCCGGCACGACCGAGCTGCCCTCGGCCAGGCGGGCGAGGTGCGTGGGCGTGAAGTTGCTGACGCCGATCGAACGGACGCGGCCGTCGGCCAGCAGCGTCTCCAGGGCGCGGTACGCCTCGAGGGTGACGTCGAACTGCCACGGTGCGGGCTGGTGCAGGATCAGCAGGTCGAGGGTCTCGACGCCGAGCTTGCCGGTGCTGACATCGAAGGCGTGCAGGGTCTCGCCGTAGCCGTACTGGCTGATCCAGACCTTGGTCTCGATGAAGACCTCGTCGCGGTCGACGCCCGAGGCGCGGATGCCCTCGCCCACCTGGCGTTCGTTCATGTAGGCGGCCGCGGTGTCGATGTGGCGGTAGCCGGTGCGGAGCGCCGCCTCGACGGCCGCCGCGGTCTCGTCGGCCGAGCTCTGGAAGACGCCGAGCCCGAGAGCGGGCATGCGGACGCCGTTGTTCAAGGTGATGAAGTCCATGGTCCGAACCTACGACCGCACCACGCCCCCTGAGGGGTTCTGAGAGTACCGGTCACGGCAGCAACTCCCGCGCCGACCGCCGCGAGCACAGGATCGGACCATGACCGATCTCGAGGACGCACCCCGCACCGGCACGACCCCCACCACTCCGGTGGTGCACCGGACCGCGATCCTGGCGATCATCCTGGTCACGTACTTCATGATCATCCTCGACAACTCGATCATCTTCACCGGGCTGCCGTCGATCCAGGCCACCATGGACTTCTCCCCCACGGGCCTGACCTGGGTGCAGGACGCCTACACGCTCGTCTTCGGCGGGCTCCTCCTGCTCGGGGCCCGGGCCGGCGACATCGTCGGCCGTCGCCGCCTGTTCATCATCGGCCTCGTCGTCTTCTCGGTCGCGTCCCTCCTCGTCGGCGCAGCCCCCTCCGGTGACGTCATGGTCGCCGCTCGCGCCCTGCAGGGTGTGGGCGCGGCGATCCTCGCCCCGTTGTCGCTGTCGCTCCTCACCGCGACGTTCCCCGAAGGCCGGGAGCGCAGCCGCGCCGTCGCGCTCTACGCCGCCGTCGCCGGCATCGGTGCGAGCGCCGGCATGGTCGTCGGCGGCGTCCTGGCCGACCTCATCTCCTGGCGGGCCGGGTTCTTCCTCAATCTGCCCATCGGCGCCGTGATGATCGTCCTCGCCGTCCGGTACCTCGTCGAGCTGCCCCGGGCCCGCGGCCGCTTCGACGTCGTCGGCGCGGTCACCGCCACACTGGGCGTCGGCGCCCTCATCTTCGGCATCATCAGCTCCTCCGAAGTCGGCTGGGCGTCACCGCGGACGCTCGTCTCCCTCGCCGTCGGCGTGCTGCTGCTCGTCGCGCTGGTCGTGAACGAGGGCCGCGTCGAGCAGCCGATCATGCCGCTGCGACTGTTCGCGAGCCGTGCCCGGTCCGGTGCGTACGCGATCCGGTTCCTGTACCTCGGCGCGATGATGGGGTTCTTCTTCTTCACCACGCAGTTCCTGCAGGAGGTGTTCGGCTGGAGCCCGCTGCAGGCCGGCCTCGGGTTCCTGCCCATGACGATCGTGAACTTCGCCGTCGCGCTCTCGGTCCCGCGCCTCCTCGACCGCCTCCCTTCCGTCGTCGTGCTCGGGGCCGGCGTCGCCGTCACCTTCGCCGGCATGCTGTGGCTCAGCCGTGTCGACCAGGGCGATTCGTTCGTCACCGGCGTCGCCCTGCCGATGGTGCTGATCGGCCTGGGCCAGGGGCTCGCCTTCGCACCGTTGACGAGCTACGCGCTCGTCGGCATCTCCGGTGCCGACGCCGCATCGGGTCTGCTCAACACCTTCCACCAGCTCGGCAGCTCGCTCGGCCTCGCCGTCCTCGTCGCCGTCGGCACGAGCGCGGCCGCCGCCGCGGGTGGAGCAGACCCCGTCGGGGTCCTCAGCCGGCGGGTCGAGGTGGCCCTGACCGGGTCGAGCGTGATGATCGCGATCGCGTTCCTCGTCGTCGTCCTCGTGGTCCTCCCCGGCGACCTCGCCCAGCGGCGCGGACACGACGGCCGGGCCTGACCACCCGCATCACACGAACCCACTCCCGAGAACAGAGGAACCCATGCCCACCACCACTCCCCTCACCGTCCTCGCCGTCGGCGCGACCGGCAGCGTCGGCCGCCACGTCGTCGCCGAAGCCGTCCGCCAGGGCCACGCCACCCGCGCCCTGGTCCGCGACGCCTCCCGCGCCTCCCGCCTCGACCCGTCGGCCGAGACCGTGGTCGGCTCCCTGACGAGCGTCGACGATCTCCGCCGCGCCCTCGACGGCGTCGACGCGGTCGTCTTCACCCAGGGCGCCGCCTACGGCAGCTCCGACGCCGAAGCCGTCGACTACGGAGCCGTCGCGAACGTGCTCCGAGCCCTCGACGGCCGTCCTGTCCGCATCGCGCTCATGACCGCGATCGGCGTCACCCGCCGGGCCACGACGCACGACTGGAAGCGTCGCAGCGAACGCCTCGTGCGTGCCAGTGGCAACGCCTACACGATCGTGCGGCCCGGCTGGTTCGACTACAACGACGACGACCAGCTGCAGAACGTGTTGCTGCAGGGAGACACCCGTCACGCCGGCGACTCCTCGGACGGTGTCATCGCCCGCACGCAGATCGCCCGCGTCCTCGTCGACAGCCTCACCAGCGACGCCGCCGACCACACCACCTTCGAGCTCGTCGCCGAGCGCGGCGCCGCGCAGACGGACCTCGAGCCCGTCTTCGCGACCCTCGACCGCGACGAGAGCCTCGACGGCGTCCGCGACCAGCAGAACCTGCCCGTCGACGCCGAGCCGACGTCCGTGCAGGCCGACCTCCGCGACCTCGGGCGCTCCTGACGCCCGGGACGACTGCCGCGCACTGATCGCCGGATCCACGACGACGGCCGCCACCCGGGAGGGCGGCGGCCGTCGTCGGTCGCGGGCTGGCGCCCTCAGCGCCGGCGGGCGCCGACCGCGAGCTCGGTCGTGCCGTAGCTGTCGTCGTCCGGGTTCAGCGTGACGCCGGGGGCGACGATCTCGTCGATGCGATCGAGCACGTCGTCGGTGAGCACGACGTCGGCCGCGGGGAGCTGCGACTCGAGCTGCTCCATCGTGCGCGGCCCGATGATCGCCGAGGTCACACCGGGGTGGCGGATGACGAACCCGATGGCCAGCTCGATCATCGTCAGCCCCGCCTCGTCGGCGAGGTCGGTCAACGCGGCGAGCGCCTCGAGCTTCTGCCCGTTGGCCGCCGTCGTCATGTCGAAGCGGGCGCCGGGGCGAGCCGAGGAGGCGGGGGTCGGCACCTTGCCGTCGCGCCACTTCCCCGAGAGCCAGCCGCCCGCGAGCGGGCTGTAGGTCAGCGTCCCCATGCCGTACCGCTGCGTGGTGGGGAGCACGTCGGACTCGATGCCGCGGACGAGCATCGAGTACGGCGGCTGCTCGGTGACGAAGCGCTCGAGGTGGCGGTCTCGGGAGACGACCTGCGCCTCCACGATCTCGCTGGCCGCGTACGACGACGAGCCGACGTAGAGGACCTTGCCCTGGCGGACCAGGTCGGTGAGGGCGCCGAGGGTCTCCTCGACGTCGGTCGTCGGGCTGGGGCGGTGCACCTGGTAGAGGTCGATGCGGTCGGTGCCGAGGCGGCGGAGCGACTCCTCGACCTCACGGACGATCCAGCGTCGCGATCCACCGGAGCGGTTGACGCCCTCGCCCATGGGCATGAAGAACTTCGTGGCGAGCACGACGTCGTCGCGGCGGCCTTGGATCGCCTTGCCGACGATCTCCTCCGAGCGGCCGGCGGAGTAGACGTCGGCGGTGTCGACGAAGTTGATCCCGGCGTCCAGGGCGCGGTTGATGATGCGGACGGAGTCGTCCTCGTCGTCGTTGCCCCAGGGGCCGAACATCATGGTGCCGAGGGCGAGCGGGCTGACCTGCACTCCCGTGCGGCCGAGCAGACGGTGTTCCATCGTTCCTCCTTGTGTCGTTCCTCCCATGCTGCGCCCCGGCCGCCGGAGCTCACGGGTACTGGTGGGACCTCTCAGACCCGGGAACCGCGTCGTAGCGTCGAGGCGCGGCTCACGACGGGGCGACCATCGCGCCTCGTGACAGCCGCCGAGACGAGGAGGACGACATGCAGATCGAACCCACCAGGCCGACGGTGAAGAACCCGCCGGAGCAGTTCGCCGGAGACGTGTGGCTGGACGCCATGGCCGTCCCGCACACCGACGACCAGCGCATGACCGTCGCGCTGGTCCGCTTCGCTCCCGGAGCGCGCACGGCGTGGCACTCCCACGCTCGCGGCCAGTACCTCCGGGTCACCTCCGGCGTCGCCCGGTTCGGCGACCGTGCCGGGAACATCCACGAGGTCCACCCCGGGCAGACGATCTACACGCCCCCTGGCGAGGAGCACTTCCACGCCGCGGGCGGCGACGGCTTCATGGAGCACATCGCCATGATCGAGGCAGGCGACGACCCGGCCACGACGACCACGTGGCTCGAGCACGTCTCCGACGCCGACCTCGAGGGCCGCGCGTGAGTCCCGCGGCGAGCGAGGCCGACCGGGCCGGACACGACGCCCTCTTCCTCGGTCGCACGTCAGATCTGGCCCGCACCGACCCGGAGTTCGTCGCCTTCTTCGACGACTTCGCCTTCGACGAGACCCTGCGGGCCGTCACCGGCGACCTCTCCCGGCCTGAACGGTCGATGTACCGGCTCGGTGCCGTCATCGCGGTCGGCGCCGTGACCGAATTCCGGGTGATGCTCGGAGCGGCTCTCGACGACGGCGTGACGCCCGTCCAGGTCAAGGAGATCGTCTACCAGGCGACCGCCTACGTCGGCGTCGCCCGGGTCGTCGACTTCCTCCACGCGACCAACGAGGTGCTCACCGACCGGGGCGTCGCTCTGCCGCTGGACGGCCGGTCGACGACCACGCCCGAGACGCGCGGCATCGCCGGTCTGGCGAAGCAGAAGGAGATCGTCGGGGCCGACGCCGTCGACGGCATGTACGCGAACGCTCCCGCAGACGCCCGGCGGTTCCAGGAGTTCCTGTCGGGGAACTGCTTCGGCGACTACTACACGCGCGATGGCCTCGACGTGAAGCAGCGGGAGCTGCTGACGTTCTCGATCCTGGTCGCCCTGGGAGGCGCCGACGGGCAGGTCGAGGGCCACGTGAAGGCGAACCTGAACGTCGGGAGCACCCGGGCTCAGCTGCTCGACGTCCTCACCGTGCTGCTGCCGTTCGTCGGGTACCCGAGGACGCTCAACGGCCTCGCCGCCGTGAACGAGGTCGCCCCACCCGAGTGACCCGGAGCGACGAAGGAGGCGCGGTGCCGGTCCGACCGACGCCGCGCCTCCTTCCTGTCGTCGCTACGGTCCCGAACTCGTGCGACGAAAGCGGGTTCGGCCCCCACCGCATGGACCGTCGCTTGCCTCGTCATGTAACGACTGAATGACAAGTCTTCTAACAGACCGACCGGTCTGCGAGCATGACCGAACAATCACGTTCGGAACGGGGAGACATGAGAACTGCATCACGGAACATCAGCGGGATAGCCATCACAGCTTTGGGGGCAGGTCTGCTTATGGCCTTCGGCTCGCCGGCCCTCGCGAGTGAGCCGTCCGACACCGGGAGGCCCCTCGTGGACACAGGAATTCCGGCCATCTCCGATGGCATTCCGTCTAAGTCCGTTTCGAGCGTGCCACTTCCTGAGAACGGCACGGGCATTCCGGCCGAAGCGTATGGGGAGATAGCTCGAGCGGAGGAAGCTCTGGGCTCGGCGTTCAACGCCTCGGAGTGGCTCGAGTCGGAACGTCACCTGGTCCTTCATCTCAACGAGCCAGTCGATCAAGAGACCATGGGCGCCATCACCGAAGCGGTCTCCACCGTGGACGTCGTTTTCGTCGAGAATGATTACGACCGTGCCGAGCTTTCGGACATGGCGTGGGCCCTCGCCTCGTCGGGAACCTCCGTTGCTGGTCGGACCATCGTGTCGGCAGGACCCAACAGGGACTCGTCTGGGCTCTCCATCACTCTTGACGAGTCATCAGGGTCCCCCAACGCGAGACAGGCTCTTCCTGACGAAATCGATGGCGTTCCCGTGGAGATCGAAGTCGCTCCGGCACCTGTCAGCACCAGCCGCGACTACGACCCTCAGCCGCCCCATTGGGGCGGCGCGAAGATGTCGAGGCCCACCACCCCTGGTCGCGTCATGTCGTGCACGACCGGGTTCGGCGTCGGAACGATGAACGGGTCGACCCTGCAGACCGAGATGATCACCGCGCACCACTGTGGCGCCGCAGGCACGACATGGCGCACGGGCAACTACAGCGACAGCCCGTTCCTTGGCACGATGCGCGACACGAAGGCGCTCGGTGCTGACATTCAACGGCTCAGTGGATCTTCGTTCCAAGGAGTCGTCTACACCGGGCCCAACGGCAGCAGTGCAGCCAGCTACGTCAATGGGGCCGTGCGACCCATTCTCGGAGACTCCTACTGCATCTCAGGGGCCCGTAGCGGTCTCGTCTGCCGCAACATCGTCACGAGCATGAACCAAAGCATCTGCTACCCGGCGGACCTTGTCTGCTACACCGGACAGGTCTATACGAACCAGGAAAGCCGTGTGCCGGCAGCCGGCCAAGGCGACTCAGGCGGACCCGCGTTCGCGACCTCCTCAGGGGCTACTGCCGGCATCTACGCCTCCGGGATCATCAGCGGCATCTTCGGAAACAGCACCGTCTGCACGGCCGAACAAGACGGACGACTGTGCAGCTTCCAGGTGATCCTCGCCCCAGTCAGCTCGTTCTTCGCCGACAACCCCAACTACGGGATCCTGGTCAGCCAGCCGGGCTCCTAGGCGGCAACAGCGCTGAAGCTCCGAAGCAAGAAACCGACGACTACGAGGAGCACGAGGCCCAGCGCAACCCAGCCGAATATGCGCCAACCGAGTCGTTTCACATCTCGACCATAGCTAACCAGTCCATGCGTGCCGCCGACTCACCGTCGGCGGCACGCATTTTGCTTACCCTCGACTCGGACTGGCATCAGCTTGCAGTCCCGCATGCCGTGACCCAGTAGCTACGCCATACGCCTACGTGAGCCGGTTCCGAAGATCGGCGCATCGGCTGCGGCGTGGAGTAAGGCAGAGAGACAATCGCCCAGCAGCCTGACTGAACCGCCATCGTCGGCTGAGCCGGCCGAACGGCAACATGCGTGCAACTGGGGAGCATACGTCCGACGGCCCCTAGTGACGCGGAGTGCGCCACGCAGACGTCAGTTGCGTTTGAACCAAAACCGCCGCGAGGGGCACACGAAAAATGCCCTCAAACACGCATGAATAAAGGCGGCTCGCTTCCAAGAGACTGGAAGCGAACCGCCTAAAAGGCTGGATCAGCCTATGGCGGTACCGGTGGGATTTGAACCCACGGTGGAGTTAACCCCCACACATGTTTTCGAGACATGATCCTTCGGCCGCTCGGACACGGTACCGAGAGCGAGTGTAATACACGACGAGGGCTGTGTCGAAATCGGCGTACATTCGCGGCATGCCCTCCCGCACCACTCTCGCCTTCCTATCGGGCGTCGGCACGACCCTCGCCGGCGCCGGCGGTGTCTTCGCGCTCTACCGGCACTTCGCCGGGCAGCAGCGCGCCGCCGCGAGCGACCTCAACTCGAAGCTGCCGGTCCACTCGGCCTGGTGGCGCGCTCGCGTCGACAAGAAGGGCGCCCTGCTCTACGTCGCCCTCGGCGACTCGGCCGCCCAGGGCATCGGCGCCTCGAACCCCGCCCGCAGCTACGTCGGCCGACTCTCGGCCGCCATCCGGCACGCCACCCACTCGTCGCTCCGCATGGTCAACCTCAGCGTCAGCGGGTCGACCACCTGGCTCTGCCGTAAGGACCAGGTGCCCAAGCTCGCCGACTATGAACCCGACATCGTCACGGTCGCCATCGGCGCCAACGACATCATCGACTTCACGGCCGAGTCGTTCGAGAAGAACATCCGCGCCATCTACAGCGCCCTCCCGAGCCACGCCATCGTCGCCGACCTGCCCGCCATGTGGCTGCCCGACCGCGAGCGCAAGGTCGCCGAGGCCAACGCCATCGTCCGCCGCGTCGCCGGGGAGCTCGGCCTCATCGTCGCCCCGCTCTACGACACGACCCGCCGCCAGGGCCTCGTCCGCACCTTCCGCAACTCCGCCGGAGACCTCTTCCACCCCAACGACCGCGGCTACCGCGTCTGGGCCTCGGCCTTCGAACCGGCCGTCACGGCCCGCCTCACCCAGCTCGCCGCCGACCGCACCTGACCTGCCGCCGTCCGAACCTCCGCATGAGCAGAACACCCCTCCTGGCGAGGTGCTCTGCTCACACCGAGGTTCCTCCTCGACGCCCTCCACAGCCCGCCGAGGAGGCGCGGTCACTGTCGGTGGCCCCACCTAGGCTGTCCGCATGGCACGCCCCGCATCCCCACCCTTCCGCTGCACCGAATGCGGGTGGACATCGCTCAAGTGGGCCGGCCGCTGCGGTGAATGCCAGCGCTGGGGAACGGTCGTCGACGTCACCTCGACCCTGGTCAGCGCCCGCGGCACCGCGGCCGTCAGCGTCGGCGCCGATCGCGTCGCCCGCCCCATCACGGAGGTCGAGGCGACCAGCGTCGCCTCCTGGCCGAGCGGCATCGGCGAGTTCGACCGCGTGCTCGGCGGCGGCATCGTCCCCGGCGCGGCCATCCTGCTGAGCGGCGAGCCCGGCGTCGGCAAGTCGACCCTGCTGCTCGAGGTCGCCTCCCGGGCCGCCGCCACCGGCGCCCGCGTGCTCTACGTCACCGCTGAAGAGAGCGCCTCGCAGGTGCGCCTCCGCGCCGAGCGCACCAACGCCCTGCACCCCAACCTCTACCTCGCCGCCGAGGTCGACCTCGCCGTCATCCTCGGCCAGATCGACCAGGTCGACCCGCAGCTCGTCATCGTCGACTCGGTGCAGACCGTCTCGTCGTCGACCATCGACGGCATCTCGGGCGGCACCTCGCAGGTGCGCGAGGTCGCCTCCACCCTCATCCGCGTCAGCAAAGACCGCAACCTGCCCGTGCTGCTGGTGGGGCACGTGACGAAAGACGGCACGATCGCCGGCCCGCGCCTCCTCGAGCACCTCGTCGACGTCGTCTGCCAGTTCGAAGGCGACCGGCAGACCGCCCTCCGCTTCATCCGCGCCCACAAGAACCGCTTCGGCCCCACCGACGAGGTCGGCTGCTTCGAGATGACCGGCGACGGCATCGCCGAGGTCGCCGATCCCAGCGGCCTCTTCATGTCTCGCACCGGCGCACCCGTCAGCGGCACCTGCATCACCGTCGCCATGGAAGGCCGCCGCGCCCTCCCCGTCGAGGTCCAGGCGCTCATCGTCGCCAGCTCCGCACCGCAGCCCCGACGCGTCGTCAACGGCGTCGACTCGTCCCGCGTCGCCATGCTGCTCGCCGTGCTCGAACGCCGCGCCGGCATCAAGCTCGGCGACGCCGACGTCTACGTCTCCACCGTCGGCGGCATCAAGCTCACCGAACCCGGCGCCGACCTCGCCATCGCGCTCGCCCTCGCCAGCGCCAGCCGCGACGTCTCGTTCCCGCACACCATGGCCGCCGTCGGCGAGATCAGCCTCGCCGGCGAGATCCGCCCCGTCTCCTCCGCCAAGCAGCGCGCCTCCGAAGCCCGCCGCCTCGGGTTCAGCCATCTCGTCGACTCCGAAGCCACGCACCTCCGCGAGGCCCTCCGCCGCGCCTTCAGGATCGCCAGCAGCCCCCGCGATCGCGAACTCGACGCCGCGTTCTGAGACGGAGCAGAGCACCACGACGCCTCCGCGGGCACGTGCGGCCCACGGTGCGGCAGCCCCCGGAGCAGCGTCGATCCGCTCGAACCACAGCGACAGCCGCAGCCGCGACCGCTACACGCGTACTCGCTACCGCAGCGCCTTGAGCAGATCCTCCGGCGTCGCCGCCATCGTGTGCGGCCCCGCGATGTCGAAGAACACCTGCTCGAGCACGTCCAGGTGCACCTCCAGGAACGCCCGCAACGCCGACGAGTCGTACAGCATCACCTGACGGTTCGTGTCGTTCGGCACCATCGCCGCATACGCGTCGTCCGACGAGAACAGCAGCAGGATCCGCTTGTCGGTGTTCTCCCGTCCGAACACCCGCACCTGCTCGGCCGCGCCGAACGCCTCACCGTCACCGGCGTCAGCAGCGTCACCGGCGGCACCGGCGTCAGCACCCTGAGCACCCTCGGCGCCGGCCACCAGCTTCGGCACGACGACCACGTCATGGCGCAGCGCGAACGCGACGGCGGCGACGTCCTGGCTGGCCAGGGCCAGCTCCAACGCCTCGGAACGGGGGGAAGCAGCTTCGGTCATCGCTCAGTTCAGGATCATGGGGGCGGTGTCGGTCGACGTGATGTCGCCGACGGAGACGGTCAGACGGTAGGTGGCTCCCCCGGCCGGCACGGGCTCGCGCGACTCGCTGTCGCACGTGTCGGTCGACGACCGGGTGCGGTCCCACGCGATCGCGGGGGTCTCGAGGGTCTGACCCGCGGTGAGGGTGACGTCCTGGTCGGTGCCGTTGACCTGGCAGTCCTTCGACGACCAGTACTGCTCCTCGCCGCTCGACACGACGAGCTTCTGCTGGTTCGAGCCCAGGTCGATCACGCAGTCGGCGCCGCCGGTGTTCGTGATCGACATCGCGATCTGGGGCAGCTCGGTCGACGCGTAGCTCGACTTGTCGAGGATCGGCTTCAGCTCGATGTCGCCCGCCGCGCAGGTCGGACCGGCCGCGGCGGCCGCGTCGTCGGCGGGCTCGTTCGTGGCGTCCGCAGCCGGGGCGGTCTCGGTCGACGCCGGAGCGGGCTCGGCGCTCGGCGAGGCTGCTCCGTCGGCGGCCGGAGCACTCGACGTCGGCGCCGTCGCGGCCTCGCCGCTGCCCGAACCGGGACGCACGACGATCAGCACGATGATCACGATCACGGCGATGAGCCCGAGGGCCAGGACCGCGCGTCGACGCCAGTACACCGAGGGCGGCTGCGGCCCGGTCGGATTCTTGAACGTCGACATGCGCACAGGTTAAGGCCCGGTCACCCCGCCTGCCCGGCACGGGAGCGGCGTGTGCGCTGAGAATCAGCCGAGGACGGCCGGCAGCGCCTTGAGCATGCGCGAGTTGCCGAGGGTGTTCGGCTTCACCCGGGCCAGGTCGAGGAACTCGGCCACGCCCTCGTCGGTGGAGCGGACGAGCTCGCCGTAGACGTCGGGAGGCACGAGCCCCTCGTCGCCGACGTTGAGGTACCCGTGCTTCTCGAAGAAGTCGACCTCGAAGGTGAGGCAGAACAGCCGCCCGATCTCGAGCCGGCGGGCGGCGTCTTCGAGGGCCTCGAGGAGGCGGTGGCCCACTCCCTTGCGGATCCATGCGGCGTCGAGGGCGAGCGTGCGCACCTCGGCCAGGTCGTCCCACATGACGTGCAGCGCGCCGCAGCCGATGGGCGTGCCGTCGGGACCGACGGCGATCTGGAACTCCTGCACGTCGCCGTAGAGCGTGACGAGGTCCTTGCCGAGCAGGATCCGCTTCTGCACGAACGGCTCGCAGAGCCGCTGGATGTGCGGCACGTCGCTGACCACCGCGTTCCGCACCGTGATGCCGTGCCGGTCGGCCGCGTCTGCCATGGAGCTCCTGTCGTGACGAGGACCCGAGGAGGCGCGGGTCGCCATCAACCCTACCGATGCGGTCGCGAGGTCCGCCCGGTACGCCGAAGGGCGGCCTTCTCGTGGAAGGCCGCCCTGGGCTGGGGAGGCGACTCGCGCCTCCTCGGTGTGGATCCGGTCGATCAGCCCTCGATCTCGGGGACGTCGCCGACGAGGACCTCGTCGCGGCCGGGCTGGCGCGACGTCTCGAAGGTGAACACGCCGTCGACGTAGTCGATCGAGACGTGGTCGCCCGCGGTCAGGTCGCCGGTCAGGATGCGCTCCGACAGGCGGTCCTCCACCTCGTGCTGGATCGCACGACGCAGCGGACGAGCACCGAGTGACGGGTCGAAGCCGATCTTGATGAGCTGCTCCTTGGCGGGCAGCGTCAGGACGGCCGTCATGTCGCGGTCGAGCAGGCGGTCCGAGAGGCGCTTCACGAACAGATCGACGATCTGCAGCAGCTCGGGCTGGCTCAGCTGCGGGAAGACGATGGTGTCGTCGACGCGGTTGAGGAACTCGGGCTTGAAGTGCTTCTTGAGCTCCTCGTTGACCTTGGCGCGCATGCGGTCGTAACCGGTGGCGGTGTCGCCCTCGATCTGGAAGCCCACCGGGCCGCCGGCGATGCCCTTCGAACCGAGGTTGGTCGTCATGATGATGACCGTGTTCTTGAAGTCGACGACGCGACCCTGACCGTCGGTCAGACGACCCTCCTCGAGCACCTGCAGCAGCGAGTTGAAGATATCGGGGTGGGCCTTCTCGATCTCGTCGAACAGCACCACGGAGAACGGCTTGCGGCGGACCTTTTCGGTCAGCTGGCCGCCCTCCTCGAATCCGACGAACCCGGGAGGGGCGCCGAACAGACGCGAGACGGTGTGCTTCTCGCCGTACTCCGACATGTCGAGCGAGATGAGCGCGCCCTCGTCGTCGAACAGGAACTCGGCGAGCGCCTTGGCCAGCTCGGTCTTGCCGACACCCGTGGGCCCGGCGAAGATGAAGGATCCGGAGGGGCGGTTCGGGTCCTTCAGACCGGCCCGCGTGCGGCGGATGGTCTTCGAGAGGGCCGCGATGGCCTCCTCCTGACCGATGACGCGCTGGTGCAGGGCCTTCTCCATGAAGACGAGACGCGAGGTCTCCTCCTCGGTGAGCTTGAAGACGGGGATGCCGGTGGCCTGTGCGAGCACCTCGGCGATGATGCCCTCGTCGACGGTCCCGCCGGCTCCGGCCTCGCCTGAACGCCACTGCTTCTCGAGGCGGAGACGCTCGCCGAGCAGCTTCTTCTCCTCGTCGCGCAGCGAGGCGGCCTTCTCGAAGTCCTGGTCCTCGATCGCGCCCTCCTTCTGGCCGCGGACGCCGGCGATGCGCTCGTCGAACTCGCGCAGCTCAGGCGGTGCGGACAGGATCGACAGACGCAGGCGGGCGCCGGCCTCGTCGATCAGGTCGATCGCCTTGTCGGGGAGGAAGCGGTCGCTCACGTAGCGGTCGGCGAGGTTCGCCGCCGCGACGATGGCGCCGTCGGTGATCGAGACCTTGTGGAACGCCTCGTACTTGTCGCGCAGCCCCTTGAGGATGTTGATCGCGTGGGGCAGCGAGGGCTCGTGCACCTGCACGGGCTGGAAGCGGCGCTCGAGCGCGGCGTCCTTCTCGAAGTGCTTGCGGTACTCGTCGAGCGTGGTCGCGCCGATGGTCTGCAGCTCGCCTCGGGCGAGCAGCGGCTTGAGGATCGACGCGGCGTCGATGGCGCCCTCGGCGGCACCCGCACCGACGAGGGTGTGGATCTCGTCGATGAAGACGATGATGTCGCCGCGGGTGCGGATCTCCTTGGTGACCTTCTTCAGGCGCTCCTCGAAGTCACCGCGGTAGCGGCTCCCGGCGATGAGCGAGCCGAGGTCGAGCGAGTAGAGCTGCTTGTCCTTCAGGGTCTCGGGGACCTCGCCCTTGACGATGGCCTGGGCCAGGCCCTCGACGACCGCGGTCTTGCCGACGCCGGGCTCGCCGATCAGCACGGGGTTGTTCTTCGACCGGCGGGAGAGGATCTGCATGACCCGCTCCATCTCCTTCTCACGGCCGATGACCGGGTCGAGCTTGTTGTCGCGCGCCGCCTGCGTCAGGTTCCGACCGAACTGGTCGAGCACCTGGCTGCCGCCCTGCGCACCCTGAGTTGCTTCGCCACCCACGGCCACCGCCTCCTTGCCCTGATAGCCGGAGAGGAGCTGGATGACCTGCTGGCGGACCCTGTTCAGGTCGGCGCCGAGCTTCACGAGCACCTGGGCGGCGACTCCTTCACCCTCGCGGATGAGGCCGAGCAGGATGTGCTCGGTGCCGATGTAGTTGTGGCCGAGCTGCAGCGCTTCGCGCAGGCTCAGCTCGAGGACCTTCTTCGCACGGGGCGTGAAGGGGATGTGACCGGTGGGCTGCTGCTGGCCCTGGCCGATGATGTCCTGGACCTGCTCGCGCACGGCGTCGAGCGAGATGCCCAGAGACTCGAGGGCCTTGGCGGCGACGCCTTCGCCCTCGTGGATGAGGCCGAGCAGGATGTGCTCGGTACCGATGTAGTTGTGGTTGAGCATCTTCGCCTCTTCTTGGGCGAGGACGACGACGCGACGGGCACGGTCGGTGAATCTCTCGAACATCTTCTTTGCTCCCTTGGTGACGGGGTGGGAGTGTCGCCACCGATACGCAATCGGTGCCCGCAGGGGGTGGCACCGGTTTACACAGAGAGTAACCACGCGGGCCTGCTTAATCAGCCCCTGTTCGCTGGGGGCATAGAGCGGTGCCGGGGCGGGCTGACAGGGGTAGCGGATAGCCTCGCGTCCATGGGCACCTTCACCGTCGGGCTCGTCCCGCACCCCACCAAGTCGGTCCTCGACAGCGTCGAGATCCTCCGTGGCTGGACGACCCGGTCGCAGGCGCACCTGCTCGCCATGACGGCCGACGCGGCCCGGGTCGGCGAGGGCGTCGAGCTGGTCGACGAGCGCACGTTCCGCGATCGCGTCACGGTCGTCGTCGCGCTCGGCGGCGACGGCACCATGCTCGGCGCGATGCGCCTCGTGGCCGAGCGGCCCGTCCCGGTGCTGGGCGTCAACTACGGCAACGTCGGGTTCCTGGTCGAGGTCGAGCCGCGCGACCTGCCCGAGGCGCTCGACCGCATCGGCGAGAAGGAGTTCTCGCTCGAGGCGCACCACGCGCTCGAGGTCACGCACACCTCGTCGGGCTTCGAGAACACCTACCTCGCCTTCAACGACGCGTCGGTGGCCCGCCGCCCGGGCGAGGGCGTCGTCACCGCCGACCTCGTGCTCGACGACACCCCCTACGGCTTCTACAAGGCCGACGCCATCGTCGCCTCGACCCCCGCGGGCTCCACGGCCTACAACTACGCCGCCGGCGGGCCGATCCTGTCGCCGGCCGTCGCGGCCGTCGTCGTCACCCCGGTGGCGCCCATGTCGGGCATCGACCGCTCGGTGGTGCTCGGCCCGAGCGAGCTGCTCCGTTTCGAGATCGGCGACGGCACGCACTCGGCCGCCCTCGAGGTCGACGGGCGCGTCGTCGGCGACGTCAGCGCCGGGTGCGTGGTCGCGCTGACCCTGCGTCGCGACGCCGGTCAGGTCATCCGACTCGATGCCGATCGGCACGGCCGCAAGGGGCGCCTCAAGCTCAGCCTGCTCGACCTGCCGCTGCGCGAGGACCAGCTGCTCGAGCTCGTGCCGAGCGACGTCCGAGCGCGCTTCCGCGAACGCGCCGAGCGCGCCCACGGCATCGCCGGCATCGCGCACGACGACGACACCGCCGTCACCGGGATCAGCCCCGTGCGCTGACGCGCCTCGCTCGCGCTCGCGTGGCGTGGCGTCGCGTCGCGTCGCGTCGCGTGGACGATCGACTGGTCAGAAGATGCTCTTCGTGCGCTCGGGAAGAGCATCTTCCGACCACTCGACGAGGCCCGAAGGCCGCGAGAGTCGATCGAGCGACGAACCTTGAGCGCCGAGCCCCGAGCGCGCCCCTCCCGTTCGCGTCGCGTCGCGTCGCGTCGACGATCGACTGGTCAGAAGATGCTCTTCGTGCGCTCGGGAAGAGCATCTTCCGACCACTCGACGAGGCCCGAAGGCCGCGAGAGTCGATCGAGCGACGAACGTTGAGCGTGCCCCGCGCTCCCGCTCCCGCTCGCGTCGAGCATCGCATTGCGCCGCGTCGCGTGGACGATCGACTGGTCAGAAGATGCTCTTCGTGCGCTCGGGAAGAGCATCTTCTGACCACTCGACGAGGCCCGAAGGCCGCGAGAGTCGATCGCACGCCGGAAGTCGAGCATCGAGCGCCGAGGGTCGAGCATCGAGCATCGAGGGCCGAGCGACGAGCGACGAGCGCCGAGGGTCACGAGAGACAGCGCTCGACCCGGGCCACGAACTCGAGGGCGCGACGCCCGCGCAGGTCGTCAACCGTGCACCGGACCGTGCGCCAGCCCGCGTCCGCGAACCGCTCGCGGCGGAGGATGTCGCTCCGGAACCGACGACGATCCCGTCGGTGCTCGTCACCCTCGTACTCCACGGCGACCTTGCACCACCGGAAGCGGAGGTCGGGCTTGCCGAGGTAGCGCCCGCGAGCGTCGTACGTTCGTCGGTTGATCTCGGGCTCGGGCAGGCCGGCTCGGGTCAGCAGCAGACGCATGTCGGTCTCCCGCGGAGACTCGACCCCTGCCCGCACCGATGCCATCGCCTCGCGCACCCTCGCGATGCCCCGAACCGCGCCCGCCTCCGCGATCGCGTCGACGAGCTCACTGAGAGGCCGCTCCCGCGCAGCCCTGTGAGGAGACCACGAACCGGCCAGGGCGTCACCGACGCGGATGAGCTCGTCGAGGGTGAGCAGACCACCCGAGCGGACCCACGCCGACAGAGGATCCTCCACCGGCAGCCCCTCCAGCACGACGATCCCCGAGACGCGGTGCGGGCCCGACGACAGCGGCCCTGCCGCCGTCAGCGGTAGCGGCGCGGCGGGCTTCACCGCGAGCTCGGGCGTCGACGCGAGCGCGACGGCCTGCACGCTCGCCGCCGGCAGGAGCTCGGCGGCGGGTGCGGGCGGGCTGGACGGCGAGGCTCGGTGGCCCACGACGCCGGGGCGGCGCGGGCCCCGACCGACGAGGGTGCTGACGTGCAGCGGCTCGGCTCCGATGTCGACTCGCGAGGGGACGGGCAGCCCCCACAACCCCAGAGCGGTGACGTGCGAGAAGCGCCAGCCGTCGACCATCACCGGCCGCAGAGCCTCTGCTCGGCCCCGCACCGTGCCGGCGTCGAACGTCGAGGACGTCCCGTCACCACGGGCAGGCGCGAGTGCACCGCCGCCGGATGCGACGCGCACACCCCGATGAGGAGCCGCCAGGTCGGCACCCCTCAGCCGGCCGACCCCGACGCCCGAGGTGATCCCCTCGGCACAGGAGAAGGGTCGTTCGGCGAGCGGGCGGGGTAGCGGGATGCGGGGCATGGGACGACCCTCGCCTCGAGAGGTCGACCCGCGCCTCCTCGGCTCGTCGGATTGTGGATGGACTCGCCTACGCCCTGGCCGGGGAGGACTCGCCGACTCCCCCTGTGGACGATCGAGTGGTCGGAAGATGCTCTTCGCGCGCGCCGGAAGAGCATCTTCTGACCACTCGAGCGCGAGCTACGAGCGCGACGAGCGCGCGAGCGCGAGCGCGAAAGCGCGCACGACGAAGGGCCGCCCCCCGAGCGAACCCGGGCGGCGGCCCTCACGTACTGCGGCGCAGACCTACTGCAGGTACAGCTGCAGGTCCTGGCTGACGGCCTTGGCGAACATGCGCAGGCGGGCGCGGCTCTCGACGCGCGAGACGGCCTGACGCGACGAGTGGACGCGCTTCGAGATCTCGTCGAGGGTCATCGGCTGGTCGTCGTCGAGGCCGAAGCGCATGCGGATCACGCGCGCCTCGTCTTCGGGCAGCGTCGCGACGAGGGCGTGCATGTCGCGGTTCAGCAGCGCGTTCTCGGTCGCGGCGGTGGGCGACGGGGTCTCTTCGTCCTCGATGAAGTCGCCGAGCTCGCTGTCCTCGGCGTCGCCGACGACGGTGTGGATCGAGACCGGCTCGTGCGAACGCGACTTCAGCTCGACGAGGTCGGCGACCTCCATGGCGACCTCTTCGGCGACCTCGTCGACGGTGGGCGCGCGGCCCAGGTCGACGGTGAGGTCGCGCTCGGCACGCGAGATGCGGTTGATGCGCTCCACCGTGTGCACGGGGATGCGGATGGCGCGCGCCTTGTCGGCGAGGCCGCGGGCGATCGCCTGACGGATCCACCACGTGGCGTAGGTCGAGAACTTGTAGCCCTGCGTGTAGTCGAACTTCTCGACGGCGCGCACCAGGCCGAGGTTGCCCTCCTGGATGACGTCCATGAAGGGGAGGCCGCGCTGCGTGTAGCGCTTGGCGATGCTGACGACCAGGCGGAGGTTCGCCGTGATCATGCGGTCCTTGGCACGCTCGCCGTCGTGCTGCAGCCAACGGAGGTCGCGGAGCATCTCGGCGTGGGCCTTGGTGCGGACCTTCTTGATCGCGTCGGCGGCCTGGAGTTCCTTGAGCTTCTCGCCGGCGAACAGGCCGACCTCGATGCGGCGGGCGATCTCGGTCTCTTCAGCGGCGTCCAGCAGCGGCATGCGGCCGATGTGGCGGAGGTAGTCGCCGACCTGGTCGGTCGAGGCACCGCGTACCTGTGACAGAACTTCGACCTCGGCATCGTCTGCAGTGACGGTCGTGGTCTCGCTGCTCGTGTTGCGCATGGTGACGGAGGTGTTCGTCATCGTTTTCTCCCTGCTTCGAGTGCTGACTTCTAGTCCGTGTCGAATAGTTCGTGAAGCTCTTCGGCGTACTTGAAGTCTGGCGCGACTCCAGTTTCACTCCGATGTCATTCAGGCTCTTCACAAGCTTTCTCGGAGGGCGCATCCAGGGTTTCGAGCGATTCGGGGTACGAAGGACAGCCGACTTTGACGGACACCCCGGTGCGGGTGTAGACCCCCTCGGCTCCCGCGACGGGGTACAGCCCCCAGCGCGTTCACACCCGGATCGTTGCAAACACGGGGATCGGAGGGGATGGCGGGCCACTCACCGAGACACCCTGGGGGACGACCGGTCGACAAGCACATTTCGCGCGAAACCGTTCATCTTTTCTTGGCCGGACGTCCGCGTTCCGTTCGGTTCGCGGACAGGGGGACAATGCCGAATGCCCGCCGGACGAGTCGGGCGGGCATTCGAGAAGGCACCAGAAGGGAGCCGAGGAGGCGCTACGACGTGGCCGCGCGACGGTCGCCGTCGAGGTGGTCCGGTCCGCGACGGTCGGCGGCCTGGCGCTCGGCCTCGCGGTCGGCGGCCTCGACCTTGGCGCGCTCCTCGGCGTCGATCTTGGCGTACGCGGAGCGCTCTGTCCGGTCGGCGCGGATGAGGGACCGCACGACGAACCAGAAGATGAGGCCGACCACGATGGTCGGCGTGATCGAGAAGATCAAGGCTCCTACGTACGATTCAGGCACGCGACAAGGGTAAGCGCTCCGAGCCGGGAATCGGCACCGAACCGGGGAGGCGCCCTGCGCGGCTCCGACGACCCGCGCCTCCTCGGGCTGGTGGGGTCACCCGCCGACGGACCGGCGCCCGGCGGACCGGCGCCCGACAGGCCGCTACTTGACCAGCGGGAAGAGGATCGTCTCGCGGATGCCGAGGCCGGTGATCGCCATCAGCAGGCGGTCGATGCCCATGCCCATGCCGCCGCTCGGCGGCATGCCGTGCTCGAGCGCCGTGAGGAAGTCCTCGTCGAGACGCATGGCCTCGACGTCTCCGCGGGCGCCCAGGGCGGCCTGCTCGACGAAGCGCTCCCGCTGCACGACGGGATCGACGAGCTCGGAGTACGCGGTCGCGAGCTCGAATCCCCGCACGTAGAGATCCCATTTCTCCACCACACCCGGCTTCGAGCGGTGACTGCGCACAAGCGGGCTGGTGTCGACGGGGAAGTCGGTCACGAACGTGGGACGGTCGAGCGTGCCCTTGACGAAGTGCTCCCACAGTTCCTCGACCAGCTTGCCGTGCGTCTCGTGCGGCACGACCAGGTCGACCGACTCGGCGAGCTCCTGCAGGTCGGCGACGCTCGTCTCGGGCGTGATGGTCCGCCCGGCGGCTTCGCTGAGCGACTCGTACATGGGCAGCCTCCGCCATTCGCCGCCGAGGTCGTACTCGGTGCCGTCGGCGAGGGTGACCAGGTGAGAGCCGGCCACCGCCATCGCGGCGTTCTGCACCAGCTCCTGCGTGAGGCGGGCCATCTGGTCGTAGTCGCCGTACGCCTGGTACGCCTCGACCATCGCGAACTCGGGCGAGTGCGTCGAGTCGGCGCCCTCGTTGCGGAAGTTGCGGTTGATCTCGAAGACGCGGTCGATGCCGCCGACCACGGCGCGCTTCAAGAAGAGCTCGGGCGCGATGCGCAGGTAGAGCTCGGTGTCGAACGCGTTGCTGTGGGTCTGGAACGGCCGGGCGGCCGCACCGCCGTGCATCGTCTGCAGCATCGGCGTCTCGACCTCGAGGTACTCGTACGAGTCGAAGGTGCGGCGCAGCGACGACACGGCGGCGGCACGGGCACGCACGGTGAGGCGGGCCTGGTCGCGCACGATCAGGTCCAGGTAGCGCTGACGGACCCGGGTCTCCTCGCTGAGCTCGCCGTGCAGGTTGGGCAGCGGCAGGATCGCCTTCGACGCGATCGTCCAGTCGGTGACCATGATCGACAGCTCGCCGCGACGCGACGAGATGACCTCGCCCGTGACGAAGACGTGGTCGCCCAGGTCGACGAGCTCCTTCCAGTCGGAGAGCGACTGCTCGCCCACCTCGGCGAGCGAGACCATGGCCTGGATCCGGGAACCGTCGCCGGCCTGCA
This sequence comes from Frigoribacterium faeni, assembly GCF_007988805.1. Lineage (GTDB taxonomy): Bacteria > Actinomycetota > Actinomycetes > Actinomycetales > Microbacteriaceae > Frigoribacterium > Frigoribacterium faeni. Next base: position 79,942 of record NZ_BJUV01000010.1, read on the forward strand.
GGGCGGCGAAGCAGAGCTTGCCCGTGTTGCGGGCGTGGACGATGCGACCGGCGAGACCGACGACGTCACCCGACCGGCTGTCGGTCTCGAGCTCGGCGTACCGGGCGCGCACGGCGCCGATCGTGTCGGTGACGGGCACGCCGACGGGGTACGCCTCGCGACCGGAGTCGAGCAGCCGCCGGCGCTTCGCGAGCCGGACCTGCTTCTGCTCGGACGCCTCGCGCGCCGCCTCGGCGTCGCCGTCGGTCGATGCGGCGTCGGGCGAGGTGGTGTGGTCGGGCGAGGCGGTCATGTGTCAGCTGCTCCAGCGAGAAGAAGGAAGGTGGGAGGCACGGGGCCGTCAGGCGCGCGGGTCACCGAACGCGGACGACCCGTCGTCGAACGAGGCCACGTCGATGGTACCGGGGCCGACCGAACCCTCGGCGATGCCGAGGGCGCGGTCCATGGCCGATCGGACCAGCGGGGCGATGAGACGACCCGGCTCGGGCATGCCGAGCTCGGCGAGCAGCCCCACCGACTGGGTGACGATCGCGGCCGAGAACTCGGTGGCCGTCGCGACCGCCTCGGCGTAGCGGGGCCGGTCGGCGTCGGCGACCAGCACGGGTTCGGCGCCCATCTCGACGACGAGCGCCTGGCCGATCGGCTGGACGGCGACGGGCGCCGTCACCGCGCAGTAGGCGTCGCGCAGTCGCACGAGGTCGATCGTGGTGCCGGTGAAGGTCAGGGCCGGGTGGATCGCGAGCGGGATGACCCCCGCGGCGAGCGCCGGGCGCAGCACCTCGAGTCCGTGCACCGGCGACGTGTGGACGACGAGCTGCCCGGGCTGCCAGCCGCCGGTCGCCGCGAGTCCCTGCACCAGGTCGGCCAGCTGGTCGTCGGGCACGGCGAGCAGCACGAGCTCGCTGCGCTCGACGACCTCCTGCACGCTCAGCACGGGCACGCCCGGCAGGATGGCCTCGGCCCGGTCCCGGCTGCGCTCGGAGACCGCCGAGATCCCGACGACCGCGTGCCCGGCGGCGGCCAGCGCCGCCCCGAGGATGGGCCCGACGCGGCCGGCGCCGACGATCCCGACGCCGAGGCGTCCACTGCGTTGCGGGCTCATGCCGGGGGCTCCTGGTTCTCGGGGCGGGTGGGGATCTCGCGGGGTGTGGCATGTTCGGACGCGGCAGGCGCGGCCGACTCGGACGCGGCAGGCGCGGCAGGCGCGGCAGGTGCGGCAGGCGCGCCCGGCTCGAACGCGGCGGGCGCGCTCGACTCGGGCACGGCAGGCGCGCTCGACTCGTCCTCGCCGCTCTCGACGGCCTCGACGGCCTCGACGGCCTCGAGCCAGCGGTGCGTGCGGTCGGCGCGGGCCGCGCCCACCGCGTCACGGGCCGCGGTCTGGAAGAACTCGAGGGCGTCGCGTTCGTCGAGCGCGCCGATCTCGGCGGTGATCGGACCGTGAACGGTGTGCAGGCCCACCGATGCGAGGCGGAGCCGCCGGAGCAGGGGGCCCTGCTGCAGGGAGACGCTCTGCATGCGCGGAAGCGGCACGATCACGAGTCGACGCCAGACGGCCCCGGTGCGCAGCAGGACGGCTCCCGGCGCCGAGCGGAACCCGTTGCGTCGCCACGAGAACCAGCGCAGCACGGCCGCGCGTCGGGGCGAGACCGTGAAGCCGCCCTCGGCACCCCGCGACGTGAGCCCCTCCTCGACGATCGACACCGTGCGCGCGGCGTGCTCGCCGGCCGCCTCGCGGAACTCCTGCGCGGCGCCCGCCGGGTCCGAGGCGACGGGCTCCGTCGACCGGGCCGGCGCCTCCTCGGCTCCTCCGTCGGCGGCGGCGACGCCGACGAGCTCGGGCAGCACGAACTCGAGCACCCGCCGCACGTCGGTGATGTCGCCCACCGGCAGCAGGCTGGTGTTGCTCTGGCCGTCGGCGCCGTTGGTGCTCGACCGCGACGCCCGGTTGATCGAGATCTCCCACCAGCCGAAGGGCCGCCACAGCAGGGGCTGGCTCACCTTGACCGAGTGGATGCGACCGGGCGGCAGGGTCTCGTTCGTCGTCGAGAACAGCCCGTAGCCGAGCCGGATGCCGTCCCGCGTCGAGGCGATGCTGAACCTCAGCGACTTCGAGATCCGGTTGACGAAGAACCCGCCCGAACCGAGCAGGGCGGGCAGGAGGGCGAAGAGCAGGAAGTACTCGCCGGTGACGGCGATGCTGATCGCGACGGCGATCGCAGCCGCGACGATGATCAGCGTGTAGCCGCTCAGCAGCACCGAGCCGATCAGCCGTCCCGTGTCGAGCCGGACCACGGACTCGGGGCCCGCCTCGGCGGGATCGAGCTCGGGCGCCAGGAACTCGTGGGCCCGCTGGTCGACGATCCCGCCCAGTCCGGTGCGGACCGCGCCCTCGTGCGTGCCGGGGGCGTCGTGACCGGCGTGAGCCGCGCCTCCTCGGCTCGCGGTCTCGGGACGCTGGGCCCCGGAGGCGCGTCGCAGGATCTCGCGTCGGAGGTCGTCGGCCGCGGCGCCCCGGAGATACGCCAGCGAGACGTTCGCGTCGTTGCCCGCCTGGTTCACCTCGAGACGGGCCGCGCCGAACACACGCGCCAGCAGCGGCCGCTGGATGTTGATGCCCTGGATCCGGTCGAGCCGCGCGCGGCGGTTCGTGCGGAAGACGATGCCGCTGCGCACCTCGACGATCTCCTCCGTCACCCTGAAGGTGTTCATCCGCCAGGAGAGCCAGAACAGGCCGACCAGCGCGGCGATGACCACGACGACGGCGAGCAGGATCAGCCCCAGCCACCCGTGCTCCCACACGTAGCCGAACGGATCGCCCTCGTCGGGCACGTCGCCCCGAGGGCCGCCGTCGCCGCCGGGCAGGAAGAACCCGACGACGAAGTCGCGCGCGTTGTTGAGGATGATGCCGAGCACGACGACCAGCGCGATGCCGCCCTTGAGCAGCGGGGTCGCGGGGTGCAGCCGGTGCCACTCGCCGTCGGTGAGCTCGGCGACGACGGGGCGAGGCGGGAGGTCGCTCACAGGCCCGCCCGGCGCGATTCGGCCAGGCCGACCAGGCGGTCGCGCAGGGCGTCGGCGTCGGCGGCCGGGACCCCGGGGATGGTCACCCCCGACGAGGCGGCGGCGGTGACGAACTTGAGGTCGCTGAGCCCGAGAGCTCGCACGACGGGGCCGCGGTTGATGTCGATCAGCTGCATGCGCCCGTACGGCACGGCGACGAACCGCACGAACATGACGCCCTTGCGCAGCAGCAGGTCGTCCTCACGCAGCTGGTACCGGATCGACCGCACGCGACGCGGCGTGAAGGCGGCCACGAGGGCGAACGCGACGACCACCGCGGCGGTCAGGGCGTACGCCCACCACTGCTCGAAGAACCAGAAGAGCATGGTCGCGCCGGCGGCGACGAGCCCCGTGACGATCCAGCCGATCAGCTCGGGCCAGACGTACCGCGGCGAGACGCCCGTCCAGTCGGCGTCGGCGATGTCGAGTCGATCCATGTCGGCGGTTCCTCCGGTCGTCGCGGGCGAGGCGGCAGCTGCGGTCAGACCGGTTGCGCCCCGGGCCCGCCGTCGTCGTCGTCACCCGGCGGCACCGTGCACATGCGCTCGGCGACGATCCCCGCGGCGAGGAGGGCGAGGCCCCCCACGACGGCGATGATCGTGGGCACGAGCGAGCCTAGCGCCACGCTCACGCCCCGGGTCAGCATGAACAGGAGCACGCCGCCCGCCGCTCCGCCGAAGAGGGCGCCCGACAGGCTGCTCGCCTTGGCCAGCAGCAGCACCCGGGTCGCGTAGTACGGATCGATGCGCTCGGTGCTGGTGCCGCGGGCGACCTTGCGGACCGGCACGGCCATGCTGACGACGATGCCGCCGATGGCGAGCAGCACGAGGCCCAGGGGCACGGGCGGCACGATCGCCGCCTGGCCGTTCGCCACGAGGATCGAGTCGAGCACGAAGCCCACGGCGAGCGCGACGACGCCGAGCCCGATCAGGGTGGCGGGGCGGGTGTGCTTCACGAGGGTCCTCCGTCGTCGCGTCGGTCGTCAGGCGCAGCGAGCGCGGCGGGCGCGGCGGGCGCGGCGGCGTCGCCGGCGCTCGGACCCGAGGAGGCGCGGGTCGGCTCGAACAGCCGCGTCGCGCCCGGTACGGGCCGCGTCCGGTCGGGGAGCCGCGCGATGAGGTCGGCGACCCTCCCCTGCCGGCCGAGCCGCGCCTCCGGGTCGATCTGCGCCCAGGGCTCGAGCACGAACGACCTCTCGGCGGCGCGGGGGTGCGGCACGGTCAGCCGGTCGGTGTCGAGCTCGAGGTCGCCGAGCAGCACGATGTCGAGGTCGAGGGTGCGGTCGCCCCAGCGGACCTCGCGCGTACGACCGTGCTCGGACTCGATCCGGTGCAGGGCGTCGAGCAGGTCGAGCGGGTCGAGCACGGTGTCGACGATCGCCACCGCGTTGAGGTACTCGGGGCGGGTCTCGTCGAGCCCGTCGAGGGTCAGCGCGACCGACGACACCGGGGTCGAGGCGTCCACGACGATGATGCCGGGGGTCGCGGCGAGGGCTGCGACGGCGTCCCGGAGCAGCTCGCCTCGGGCGCCCAGGTTCGACCCGAGGGCGATGACGGCGCGACGGGTCGTGTCGTTCACGCGCGCTCTCGCACGATGGTGATGGACACGTCGCCGAACGGCACGGTGATCGGGGCGCCGGGCTTGTGGACGGTGATCTCGGCCCGGGCCGCGGCGGGGAACGCCAGCACGACGCCCGCCAGCCTCTCGGCGAGGGTCTCGATGAGGTCGACCGGGTCGTTCTCGACGGCCGCGACGATCTGCTCGGCGAGGACGCCGTAGTGGACCGTCCGGTCGAGCTCGTCGGCGGCGGCCGCGGCGGTCGTGTCGAGGTGCACGACGGCGTCGACGACGAACTCCTGGCCGTCGCGGCGCTCGTGGTCGAAGACGCCGTGGTGCCCGGTCGCCCGGACCCCGCTGAGCCGCAGCACGTCGAGTCCGCGGGCCACCAGCGGAGACGGAGCAGGGCGGTCGGAGCTCATGCGTGCCTCGCGGAGCGGGTCGGGGCGGCGCCCTGCTGCCAGGCCTGCCAGACGTCGAGTGCGGCGCGGGTGGAGGCGACGTCGTGCACCCGGACGGCCCACACCCCGGCCTGGGCGGCGAGCACGCTGATCACGGCGGTCGCGGGGTCGCGGTCTTCGGCCGTGGCGCCCTGCGGCAGCAGCTCGCCGAGGAACCTCTTGCGCGAGGCCCCGACCAGCAGCGGCATGCCGAGGCGGGCGAGCTCGTGCAGGCTCGCGAGCACCTGCCAGTTCTCGGCGGCGTCCTTCGAGAACCCGACGCCGGGGTCGAGCACGAGCCGGTCGGGGTCGACGCCCTGCACGACGAGCTCGGCGACGCGCTGGCGGAGCTCGTCCCTGACCTGAGCGGCCACGTCGTCGTACTGCGACCGGTCGGTGCCGTCGAGGTGCCCGCGCCAGTGCATGGCGACGAACGTCCGGCCGGTGTCGGCGACGACCTGAGCCATGAAGCGGTCGGCCAGCCCGCCCGAGACGTCGTTGACGATGTCGGCGCCGGCCTCGACCGCCGCGTAGGCCGTCGCGGCGTTCATCGTGTCGATGCTGACGCGGACGCCCTCCGACGCGAGTTGGCGGATCACCGGCAGGACGCGTCGCTGCTCGTCGATCGGATCGACCCGGTCGGCGCCCGGCCGGGTGGACTCGCCGCCGACGTCGATCACATCGGCTCCGGCCGCGACGAGGTCGCGGGCGTGCGTCAGGGCGTCGTCCACGGCGACGTAGCGTCCGCCGTCGCTGAACGAGTCGGGGGTGACGTTGAGGATCCCCATCACGAGGGTCCCGGTCCGGGACCGGGGAGCCGCCGCCCGGTCGGCACCGGGCCGGACCACGGAGATCGCGCGGGTGGCCACGTCGGGTTCGCGCGGCGTGACGGCGGCAGTCGCGGCGGCGGAAGGCGTGACGGCGACAGGCGCGGCGGCAGGCGCGGCGGCGGAAGGCGTGACGGCGACAGGCGCGGCGGCGGCCGACGACGTGGGCCGCTCGTCGGCGCCGCGCACCGGAGGCACGACCAGCGTCGGGGCGGCATGCGACCCGACCCGGGTGCGGTGGGCCGCCTGCTCGCGGTCGTCGATCGGGCCGTCGAATCGCCCTCCGGCGATGAGGCGGCGTCCGGAGGCGCGGCGCACCTCGCGCGGTTCGCTCACCGTCGCGGGGATCACCGGATCGGGAGCGGGAGCGGCAGTGGTCGCAGAGGCGGCGGCCGGGGCCGACGTGGGCGCCGCAGCCGCCGGGGCCTCCGTGGCCGTGGCGGTCACGGGTCCACCGGGTGTGCGGGTGGCGGGCGTGTGCGTGACCGGGGGCAGCTGGGCCGGGGGTCGCACCGCGGCGCGTTCTCCGAGCGAGAGCACGAGGCGCCGCTCGCTGCCGGCGGCCGGGGCGCTGGCGGGAGGCGCGTCGAGAATGACCGGATCGGGATAGCGTTCGCGGCCGCGCGGCCGCTTCCAGGCGCGACCCGCGGACGGCTCGTCCGGCGCCCTGTGGGCGCCGCTCGGCGTGTCGGTCACGAGTCGGTTCCTCCGATCGGGGCCACGGGGTTCGGGCGTGGTCGCCTCCCAGGGTAGCGACCACGCCGCGCCCGTTCGAGCCCGGCGTGGTCGCCCCTGGTCGACGGCTACGCGGTGGCGATGCCGGGGGTCGTGCGCGGCGGCCGCTGACGGGTCGGCTTCGTCTCGGGCTCGGAGCCCACACCGCCGTCGACGGCCTCGGCGTCGACCGGCGACTTGCTCGGCATGGGGATCGCCGGGCGGTCGGAGACGGGCCGCTTGTCGCTCGAGAGCCACTGCGGGCGTTCGGGGAGCTTCTTGACGTCCTTGAAGATCTCGGCCAGCTCGTCGTGGTCGAGGGTCTCCTTCTCGAGGAGCTCGGCGGCGAGGTGGTCGAGGATGTCGCGGTTGTCGTTGATGACGGCCCAGGCCTCGTCGTGGGCCTGTTCGAGCAGCACGCGCACCTCGGCGTCGACCGTCTCGGCGATGTTCTCGGAGTAGTCCCGCTGGCCCATGTCTCGGCCCATGAACTGCTCGCCCGAACCCTGACCGAGCTTGACCGATCCGACCTTGTTGCTCATGCCGTACTCGGTGACCATCTTGCGAGCCGTGCCGGTGGCCTTCTCGATGTCGTTCGAGGCGCCGGTGGTCGGGTCGTGGAACACGAGCTCCTCGGCGACGCGGCCGCCCATCGCGTACGTGAGCTGGTCGAGCAGCTCGTTGCGCGTGACGCTGTACTTGTCTTCGAGCGGAAGGACCATCGTGTAGCCGAGCGCACGGCCGCGGGGCAGGATCGTGATCTTGGTGACCGGGTCGGTGTGCCGCATCGCCGCTGCCGCCAGGGCGTGACCGCCCTCGTGGTAGGCGGTGATGAGCTTCTCGTGGTCGTTCATGATGCGGCTGCGGCGCTGCGGGCCGGCCATGACGCGGTCGACGGCCTCGTCGAGGGCGCGGTTGTCGATCAGCTGGGCGTTCGAGCGAGCCGTGAGCAGCGCGGCCTCGTTGAGCACGTTGGCCAGGTCCGCACCCGTGAAGCCGGGCGTCTTGCGGGCCAGGACCTCGAGGTTGACCGAGGCCGCCAGGGGCTTGCCCTTGCCGTGCACCTCGAGGATCTGCTTGCGGCCGTCGAGACCGGGCGCGTCGACGCCGATCTGGCGGTCGAACCGGCCCGGGCGCAGCAGGGCGGGGTCGAGCACGTCGGGACGGTTGGTCGCGGCGATGAGGATGACGTTGGTCTTGACGTCGAAGCCGTCCATCTCGACCAGCAGCTGGTTGAGGGTCTGCTCGCGCTCGTCGTTGCCGCCGCCGACTCCGGCGCCGCGGTGACGTCCGACGGCGTCGATCTCGTCGACGAAGATGATCGCGGGCGAGTTCTGCTTGGCCTGCTCGAAGAGGTCGCGGACGCGGCTGGCGCCGACGCCGACGAACATCTCGACGAAGTCCGAGCCCGAGATCGAGAAGAAGGGCACGCCGGCCTCGCCGGCGACGGCGCGGGCGAGCAGGGTCTTACCGGTGCCGGGAGGGCCGTAGAGCAGCACGCCCTTGGGGATGCGGGCGCCGACGGCCTGGAACTTCGCGGGCTCCTTCAGGAACTCCTTGATCTCCTCGAGCTCCTCGATCGCCTCGTCGGCCCCGGCCACGTCGGTGAACATCACCTGCGGCGTCTCCTTCGAGGCGAGCTTCGCCTTCGACTTGCCGAACTGCATGACCTTGCTGCCGCCACCCTGCATGGACGACAGGAGGAACCAGAAGATCACGCCGATGATGAGGAACGGCAGCAGGATGCCGAGCAGGGACACGAACCAGTTGCTCTGGGTGACGGTGTCGTCGAAGTTCTCGAGGTCGGCGTCGGTGATCGCCGTGACGACCTCTTCGCCGCGCGGCGTCGCGTAGTAGAACTGCTCCTGCTTGTCGCCGTCCTTCAGGACGAGGTCGACGCGCTGCTCGTTGCTGAAGATGGTGGCCGATTTGACGTCGCCGGCACTGATGGAGGCGAGGCCCTTCTGGGTCGACACCTGCGTCGTGCTGGAGGAGCTGATGACGCTCCATCCGATGCCGATGCCGATCACGGCGATCAGGATGTAGATGATCGGGCCGCGGAAGAGTTTCTTGAAGTCCATGTCAGTACGGGCGGAGCCCGACACCTTTCTGCAGGGAGACGTGAGCAAAAGGGTACATCGGGCCGCCTTTGGGCCGGATGGGTGTTCGCCGTGGGCCTAATGCACGATCTCTGTCCGCACGCACCGGCGTCTCCGCGACCCCGATGCGGGCGCCCGCGCCGGCGCCCGGAGAGCCTGCGACCGGGGCTCCGGCGCGGACCTCAGCTGTAGACGTGCGGCGCCAGGACCCCGACCCCGCGGAGGTTCCGGTAGCGCTCGTCGAAGTCGAGGCCGTAGCCGACCACGAAGTCGTTGGGGATCTCGAAGCCGACGTACTTCACGTCGACCTGCACCTTGGCGGCCTCGGGCTTGCGCAGCAGGGCGAAGATCTCGACGGACGCGGCGCCGCGCGTCCGGAGGTTGTCGAGCAGCCACGAGAGGGTCAGCCCGGAGTCGATGATGTCCTCGACGATGATGACGTCACGACCGTGCAGGTCGGTGTCGAGGTCCTTGAGGATCCGGACGACGCCCGACGACTTCGTGCCCGAGCCGTACGACGAGACGGCCATCCAGTCCATCGCGGCGCTCATCTTGAGCTCGCGCGAGAAGTCGGCCATGACCATGACCGCGCCCTTGAGCACCCCGACCAGCAGCGGGTCCCGACCCTCGTAGTCGACCTCGACCTGGCGGGCGACCTCGGCGATCTTCGCGTGGATCTGCTCCTCCGTGTAGAGGACGGAGGTGAGGTCGCTCTCGATGTCGCTGAGTTCCATGGCGGGGTCGTGCTCCAGAGGGTCGTGGGAGGGGGTGGTGGTGGGGTCTCAGGAGGCGCCGGTCGCCGCGAAGTGCAGCGCGCCTCCGGTGCGTACAACTGTAATGCCCGGCAGAGACACCGGTCCCTGGCCGTGCCAGTCGGTGACGAGGCGCGCGACCTCGAGGGTCTGGGCGCGGCTGAGCGTCACGGCGAACTCGCTCGCGACGGCCAGTCGGATGAGTCGCTGCCGGAGGGCGGCCGGGTTCGCGGCCAGCGACCGCACGTCGAGCGAGATGCCCGCCTCGGCGTGGTCGGCGACCTCCTCGGCCTGCTCCTCGGCGAAGTGGTCGAGGGCCTCGGCGTCCTCGCGCAGCTGCGCCGCCGTCCGCACCAGCGCCTCGGCGACCCCCGGGCCGAGCTCGCGTTCGAGCACGGGGAGCACCGCGTGCCGCACCCGCACCCGCGCGTACGCGCCGTCGTCGTTGTGCGGGTCGTCCCACGGCTCGAGGCCGAGGTCGGCGCAGGAGGCGCGGGTCGTCTCCCGGCGCACCCCCAGCAGCGGTCGGCGCCACAGCCCCGCGACGGCGTCCATGCCGTGCAGGCTGACCGGTCCGCTCCCGCGCGCCAACCCCAGCAGCACGGTCTCCGCCTGATCGTCGAGCGTGTGTCCGAGGAGGACGGCGGCGGCACCGGTCGCGGAGGCGACGTCCGCGAGCGCCCGGTAGCGCGCCTCCCTGGCTGCCGCCTCGGGTCCGCCGTCGGCGCCGACCTCGACGCGACGGACCTCGACGGGCGACAGACCGAGCCCGGTCGCCGCGGCGGCGGCCGTGGCGGCGACCTCGGCCGAACCGTCCTGCAGGGCGTGGTCGACGATCACGGCACCGGCCCGCAGCCCGGCTCGCGGCGCCTCGAAGGCGGTGGCCGCGGCGAGCGCGAGCGAGTCGGCGCCGCCGCTCAGCGCGACGAGGACGAGGGAGTCGGGGGCGAGCCCCTCGAGCGAGGCGCGGACGGCACGACGCAGGTCGGCCATGGCCGGGGTCAGGCGCGGGCGGGTCGGGCGGTCGTCGGCGGGCATCTTGTAACGTTAGCGAAGCCGTCGACCGGTCCGGTCGGCTCGCCCCACCGACTGAACCAGGAGCACCCATGGCCGCGTACGACGCCGTGATCGAGATCCCCAAGGGAAGCCGCAACAAGTACGAGGTCGACCACGAGACCGGTCGCGTCTACCTCGACCGCGTGCTCTTCACCGGCTTCGTCTACCCCACCGACTACGGGTTCTTCGAGAACACCCTCGGGCTCGACGGCGACCCCGTCGACGTGCTCGTGCTGCTCGACTACCCGCTGTTCCCCGGCGTGGGCGTCAAGGTCCGCCCGGTGGGCGTCTTCAACATGACCGACGACGGCGGCAGCGACGCCAAGGTCATCGCCGTCCCCGCGAAGGACCCGCGCTGGGAGCACATCCAGGACGTGTCGGACGTGCCCGAGTACCTCCGCAAGGAGATCGAGCACTTCTTCGAGCACTACAAGGACCTCGAGCCCGGCAAGTGGGTCAAGACCGAGGGCTGGGGCGACGCCGCCGAGGCCGAGGCCATCGTCGAGGCCGGCATCAAGAAGCTCGCGGACGAGGGTCACTGACCCCCGCCCGCTGCATGTCGAAGGGGCCCCGCACGATCACGTGCGGGGCCCCTTCAGCATGCTGGAAGTCGACCGACCGCAGTCACCAGTTGCATGCTGCCGCAGGATTCTCTCTGATAATCGAAGCCGGGATGCCACGCCGCCACCCGTCCCCGCTTCGACGTCTGCTCTCACGATCGACGTCGACGGATTCGTCAGCTTGCGCAGCACCCGCGGTGACCACGAGGGCGGAGATCGTGATGAGGCCGATCAACGAGCTTGACCTTCGTGCAGACAGAGGTAAACCTTTCGTCTGCAATAACAGTTGATCGAAAGGCAGCTCTAGTCGTGTTTCGAAGCAAGACCGTCGTCGCCATCTGCGTCGGCATCGCACTCATCCTTGGGGTCCTCGTCTGGATCCAGATGACCGGCGCTCTGGCCATCTTCTTCGACCCTGAGCCGGAGGCGGATCTCTCCACCTCTGCCTCTCGCCTCCCAGGTGTTCGCTGACCAGGCTGATACGCGGGGCTCGACGACCAGTTGCACCGGTGGACGTCACAGTGCGAGCTCGGTGCAGCCGCAGTCAGCTGACGAGGGGCGCTGCTGGGAGACAGTGTCCCCAGGCGACTACAGCGTGATGCCGCGCTGCGCCATGAAGGCGACCGGGTTGGCGGCCGTGCCGTTGATGCGGGTCTCGAAGTGCAGGTGGCAGCCGGTCGAGTTGCCGGTCGAGCCGACGTGGCCGATCTGCTGGCCGAGCTCGACGCGCTGCCCGACGCTCACCATGATGCCGCCGTTCGGCTGGTGGCCGTAGCCGGTCGTGATGCCGTTGCCGTGGTCGATCAGCACGAAGTTGCCGTAGCCGCCGTACCAGCCGGCGTAGGTGACGGTGCCGGCCGTGGCGGCGAAGATCGGGGTGCCGCAGGCGGCGGCGAGGTCGGTGCCCGCGTGCAGGATGTAGGCGCCCGTGACCGGGTTCACGCGCATGCCGAACCCGCTCGAGATATCGCCGCCCGAGGGCCGCGTCCAGCCGAAGCTCGAGGTGACGCCGACCGGCGTGCCGCTCGTGGGGCTGCCGAGGCGGGCGGCGCGGGCCGCGGCCTCGGCCTCCTTCTTCTTGCGCTCGGCCTCGCCCTTCTCGAACTCCTTCTGGGTGGTGTCGGCGTTCGTCTTCAGCAGGGTCAGCTGCGCCTGCAGGCGGGCGCCGTTCTCCTGCTGCTCGGCGAGCGAGTCGGCGGCGGCCTGAGCGGCCTCGTTGGCGACGGCGAGGGCGGCCTCGGCCTCCGCGGCCAACTCGCCCAGCGCCTCCTCGGCGACCTCCGCCTGGTCGGTGAGCGACTGGGCCGTGTTGCGATCCTGCGTCGCCCGCGAGTAGATGCCGTCGGCCTGCTCGGTCAGCTTGCTCATCGCGCCGAGCTTGTAGAGCAGATCGGCGGCGTCGCCCGGGTCGGCGATCAGGGTGCCGGTCATGTCGTTGTTGTTGCCGCCGGACCGACCGAGCTGCGCGGCGAGCTGGCCGGCGCGCTTCTCGCTGGCGGCGGCCACGGTCGCGGCGGCGTCGGCCTGCCCCTTGAGCTGGTTCGTCTTGAACTGGGCGTCGTCGAAGGCGGTCTGCGCCTTCTGCAGGATGTCGCCCTTCTTGCGGGCGTCCTCGTTCTTGCGGTCGAGGTCGGCCGTCATCGCGTCGAGCAGCTTCTCGAGCTTCTTGATCTCCGCGACCTTCGCGGCCTCGTCCCCGCGCGCCTTCTCGACGTCCGACCACGACGGGTAGCTCGCCGCCTGGGCCGGTTCGACCGGGCCGACGGCGACACCCGCGGCGACGACCAGCGACAGCGCGACGGCCGTGGCGACGACGCGTCCCCTGGTCGACCTCGGGACAACCGCCACACCGAGCGTGCCGGATCGATCCGGGCGGCCGAGGAGGCGGGAGAAGATCATCGAAGGTCCGATTCGGTCGTCAGTGGGTGGAGCCGCCGCCGGCCGGTCAGACCTTCGAGCGCAGGTCGAAACTAATCGCGGATCAGGTCGTCGTCGGGCAACCGCGCCGGAGTGGCGTCTCGGATCCGCGAGGTCGGCGCCGCAGGGACCACGCCGGCAGGCCACCGCCCCCGCGATCGACCAGGTCGACTCGTTTTGCATTAAGCGGCCGGTGTCCGTATGCTCGTCTCTCGGTTGCTCTGTGCTCTTCGGAACACATGGCCCCATCGTTTAGTGGCCTAGGACACCGCCCTTTCACGGCGGCAGCACGGGTTCGAATCCCGTTGGGGTCACCGGTTCGGCAACGAGTCGGAGTCCAAGGTAGTATCAGCAGCAATTGTTTGGCCCTGTAGCGCAGTTGGTTAGCGCGCCGCCCTGTCACGGCGGAGGTCGCCGGTTCAAGTCCGGTCAGGGTCGCAAAGGCGAGTTTCTCGCCTGGAGGGCTCGTCCCTCCCGGTGGGCCAGCAGGTCGAGGCAGCGTCTTCACCACGGTCCCCCACGGCTGGGTAGCTCAGTTGGTAGAGCGTTCGACTGAAAATCGAAAGGTCCACGGATCGATGCCGTGTCCAGCCACTCAAGGCCCCGCCCCGGCGGGGCCTGCCTCTTTTAAGCCCGCAGGCAGCGGTCTCGCAGGCGTCGAACCCACCGGGGTCGCGTGAGCATCGGCCACGACCCCGCGGTCGCGCATCCGCGCCACCGCTGGCTCGACCCTCTCCTCGCCGGAGTCCTGGCCCTCGTGGTCGGCGTCGTCGCGAGCTGGGTCCCGTCGTACTGGAGCGACGAGGCGACCACGCTCGCCGCCGCCCGCATGCCCCTGCCCGACCTGCTCGCGTTCGTCGGCCAGCGCGACGCGGTCCACACCGTCTACTACGTGTTCATGCACGGCTGGATCGGCCTCTTCGGCGAGAGCGAGTTCGCCACGAGGCTGCCCAGCGCGATCGTCGCCGGCCTCGGGGCGGCCGGCCTGCTCGTGCTGGTGCGCATGCTGACGAACCGCACGACGGCCGTGCTCGCCGCCGTGATCTACGCCGTCCTGCCCCGCCTCACGCTGGAGGCGGCCGAGGCGCGCCCCTACGCGCTCACCGCCGCTCTCGCCGTCTGGGTGACCGTCCTCGTGCTCGTCGCCTCCCGGCGACAGAGCCGGTGGTGGTGGCTGGCCTACGGCCTCGCCCTCGCGGCGTCCATCGCGACCTACGTCCCGTTCGCCCTCATGGTCGCGGTGCACGGGGTGTTCCTGGCGCTGGCACCGGCGCAACGGCGTCGTCGGGGAGCCCGCCACCGCCTCCTCGGCTGGTCGATCTCGACCGGGGCGGCCCTGCTGGCCACGGCGCCCGTGATCGGCACCGTGCTCGGCGAACGCACCCGGCTCCTCGGGGCCGACGACCCCTCGACGGGAGCCGACGTCACGTGGTGGACGGTGCTCGTCGAGCCGTGGTTCGCGACCTCGATCGCCTACGCCGTGCTCGGGCTGGTGCTGCTCATCCTGCTCGGCACGCGCCTCCGCGACCGGTCACGGACCCCCGGCAGCGTCGTCCTGCTCGGAGCCCTCTGGGTGGCGCTGCCCGTCGGGCTGCTGCTGCTGGTCGGGCTCGTGCTCGCGCCCGTCTTCCAGGCCCGACTGGTCGTGTTCGCGGCCCCGGGGATGTGCCTGCTGCTGGCGGTCGCCATCACCGGATTCCGGCGCCGGTGGGTCAGCATCTCGCTGATCGTCCTGCTGGTGCTCGCCTCGGCGCCGACCTGGGTGATCCAGCGTCAGCCGACCGGCAAGGGCGGAGGCGCCGACCTGTCGCAGATCGCGAGCTACATCGAACAGCAGGCCCGGCCCGGCGACGCGTTCGTGCTCGACTCGACCGGGACCGTCTCGACCCGCCCGCGGCAGGCGCTGTACGCCTACCCCGACCGTTTCGACGAGCTCGACGACGTCGCCTTCGTCCGGTCGGGCTTCGCCGACGGCCGCTTCACCGACGTCACCCTCGGTCTCGACGACGAGACCCAGCGCGCCGATCTGCAGGAGCGCCTCGCCGACGTCGACCGGCTATGGATCGCTCGACTGCAGGTCGACGCGCTCGACGACCCGGATCTCCGCACGTTGGGCGGCCTGGGCTACGACCTCGCGCAGGAGCACCGCACGGGTCGCAGCGTCGTCTACCTCTTCGTGCGTCCCGGCGGGCGCGGCTGACGGGAGTCCGCCGAGGAGGCGCGGTGCGGCCCGACCGTCAGCGTCGCAGGTCGAGAGTGCAGCACTTCACCCCGCCGCCGCCCAGCAGCAGCTCCGAGAGGTCGACGCCGATCGGGTTGTAGCCCCGCTCGCGCAGCTGACGCTCGAAGCCCGTCGCGGCGGCCGCGATGACGACGTTGTAGCCGTCGCTGTACGAGTTGAGGCCGAGGATGGAGGCGTCCCGCTCGTCGACCAGGATCGCGTCGGGGAACCGCTCGCGCAGCACCGCGAGCGACGCCTCGTCGAAGGCGCTCTCGAGATAGGCGATCGTGTGCCGGCCGTCGACGGGCTCGGGGTCGAGCACCGCGATGGCGGTGTCGAGGTGGTAGAACGCGGGGTCGACGAGGGTGAGGCCGACCACCTCGCGGTCGAAGATCCGGGCGACCTCCTCGTGCGAGCGCGTCGACGTGCGGAACCCGGTGCCGGCCAGGATGACGTCTCCTACGAGGAGGAGGTCGCCCTCGCCCTCGTTCACCTCGACGGGTTCGGCCACCTCGAATCCGGCGTCGCGGAACCAGTCCATGTACGCGGGTCCCTCGGGCTGCCGCTCGGGATAGGTGAAGAGGGCGCCGTAGGCCTTGCCGTCGAGCACGAACCCGCCGTTCGCGGAGTAGACCATGTCGGGCAGCCCCTCGAGGGGATCGATGAGGTGGACGTCGTGTCCTAGGCTCAGATACGTCTCGTAGAGCACCTGCCACTGGGCGAGTGCCTTGGCGGTGTCGGTGGGCGCCTTCGGGTCCATCCACGGATTGATCTTGTAGCTGACGGTGAAGTGATCGGGGCGGCACATCAGCACCGTCCGGTCGCTCGCTCGGCGGGTCGGCTGGGGCTGGGGGTCTCCGGCGGTGTCCACGGAGTCGCTGGTGATGCTCACGAGTGCCAGTGTCACACGCGAGTCGCGCACGGGGTCGATGCCCGACGCAAAGAACCTGCGTTCTAGGCGGCTTCGGCGCAACATAGAGGCGTAGACTCCCGCCGTGGACAACCTCGACTACGGCATCATCGACCTCCTCCGCCAGAACGCCCGGGCCGGCTACGGCGACATCGGCGCCTCGGTGGGCCTCAGCGCCTCGGCGGTGAAGCGCCGGGTCGACCGGCTGATCGCCGACGGCGTGATCAAGGGGTTCACGGTGCAGGTCGACCCCGCCGTCGACGGACTGGGCACCGAGGCCTACGTCGAGCTCTTCTGCCGGGGCACGGTGTCGCCGCAGGAGCTGCAGCGCATCCTGAGCACGGTGCCCGAGGTGGTCGACGCCGGCACGGTGACCGGCAGCGCCGACGCCATCGTCCACATGCGCAGTCGCGACATCCCCTCCCTCGAGGAGGCGCTCGAACGCGTCCGCAACGCCCCGAACGTCGATCACACCCGCAGCGCGATCGTGCTGTCCAAGCTGATCAGCCGCCAGCCCGCCTGAGCCGACGCCGCGTCAGATCCGGAGGTCGCGGAGGGCGGCGTCCGGGCGGCCGTCGCGATGCGCGGCGATCGTGACGGTCTGCTCGTGCACGAAGGGCAGCAGCTCGACCCGCCCCTCGTCGGTCACCTCGCCCGTCCAGACCGCGACGTCGGCGCTGTGGCCGGTGGCGGCCGACACGTCGCGCCGCCCTCCGCCGACCAGGCGGATCCGCAGCTCGCGGTAGTGAGCGACCCCGGCCGTCGGCGTCTCCTTCGGGGCCATCCCGAGATCCACCACCGCGTCGGCCACCGGCGCCGCGCCCTGGAGGCGGCCCGTGGCGAGCCGGGCCAGGAACGACTCGTCGTTCTCGACCACGAGGTCGCCGACCTCGATCGGCGAGGCGGGAGAGCGCAGGAGGAGGGCGAGCGGCGCCGGCACCGGCCGGGCCGAGCTGATGTCGAGGCGGGACCCGGCCCGGGCGGCCGCCACCACGAGCCGGACGAGATCGACCTGGTCGCCGTCGGAGGACACTCGCAGCACCACGGACGCCGGTCGGTGCCGCAGCACGACGCGCTCGACGGCGAGGTCGCCGATCTCGCGGGAGGACCCGAAGGTGGTCCGCCAGGCGCTCTCGTCACTGCGGGCGGCCGCCCGGATCCGGTCGAACTCGTCGAATGAGAGGTGCGAGCGAGCCGCCTCGATGACCCGCACGACGCGGTCGGAGACCCCGTCGAGCTTGAGGTCCTTCTCCGGCGTCCGGCCGATCCGCGACCAGGCGCCCTGGGCCACCACCGTGTTCGCGCCTCCCGACGCGGCCGTCCGACCGATCGTGGACCGCCGTCGCCCGCCGCCCGCCGGCCGCCGCCCGGCTCGCGGCCCGACGACCGCACGGTTGACGACGAGGGAGCCGACGTCGACCCGGTCGACCCAGCGCGCGACCTCGTCGTCGTCGAGCGAGTGCAGCGCTGCGGTCGAGGACGACTCCAGCCCGTTCTGCACGTCGATCGCCTCGTCGAGCGTCTCGACGTGCACGATGCCGAGCACGGGACCGGCCGCGTCCGACCGGAACGGACCGCCGGGGCGGACGCCGTCTCGGACGCCGGGGCGCCACAGGAGTCCCTCCTCGTCGATCCGCTCGGGCTCCACCCACCAGGTCTCGCCGTCGGAGAGGGTGGTCAGCGCGTCGAGCAGCGGGCCCTCGGCGGGGTCGACGAGCGGGCCGAGCGCCGTGGTCGCGACATCGGGCCAGCCGACCCGGAGGCTCGCCGTCGCATCGACGAGCTGCCGTCGGAGATGCTCGGACCGGCCGACGGACCCCACCAGGATCACGGTGCGGGCGGACCACGGGGCCTGACCCGAGTGGGCGAACGCCCCGGCGACGACGTCGGCCGCGGCCCGGTCGAGGTCGGCGCTCTCGGTGACGACGACCGAGTTCGCCCCGGGGGTCTCGGCCCACAGCTCGCGGTCGCCCCGCGACGACTTCACACGGGCGGCGGTGTCGAACGACCCGTGGAGCACGACGCGGTCCACGGCGGGGTGCGTCAGCAGATCGCGGTCGAGGTCGGCGTCGTCGACGATCGCCACCGCGACGAGGGGGCGCGGCGCGCCCGCCGACCAGAGCACGTCGGCGAGGACCGCGGCCGTGCGGTGCGTCTCGGCGGCCGGGCGCAGCAGCACGCCGCTGCCGGCCGCGAGCGCGGCGGTCACCGCGGCGACCGACGTCGACACCGCGGAGTCGGCGGGCGGGACCACGACGGTCAGCCGAGGAGGCGCGTACCGGGCGCCGAGGACGTCGTCCAGACCGCGCGCGAGGGTCGCGTGCCAGCGCGCCGCGTCGACCGCCGCGCTGACGTCGTGGTCGGCGTCGGTCAGGGTCGTCCCCGTCTCGCTGATCATCACCTCGACCAGCTCGGACCGGTGGTCGTCGAGCGCCTCGGCGACGGCGTCGAGCAGCTCGGCTCGCTGCGAGTGCGGTCGACGGCCCCAGGCGACGCCCGCCTCGACGGCGCGGGCGACGACCTCCTCGAGTCGGCCGTGCCCGGCCACCCGGGCCGCGTCGATCCGCTCGAGACCCAGGTCGGAGGTCCGGGCCGCCGAGAGCACGCGTCGGCCCCACGAGCGGGCGTGCTCGTGCGCCGGGTCGGCGTCGGGAGCACCCGCGAACCCCGGCCATCCCGTCGCGGCGGGCCGGGCCGGCTCGGGCCCGTCGAGAGCGCCGGCTGCGCCCTCGGGGTCGTCGACCAGCTCGACCGACCGGAGGTAGGCCCGACGTTCGCCCTCGAAGTGGCCCGCATCGCGGCCGAGCTCGACGGCCGTGCCGACGGACCTCGCGCCGCCGAGCCCGCGGACCACGCCGCCGACCACCACGTCGAACTCGTCGGGCGCCGCCACGGGCGTGTAGAGGGCGAGGCCGCCCACCTCGGCCGCGACGGCGGCGGTCTGGGCCGGGGCCAGACCGTGGACGGTCTCGACGGTGACGAGATGCGTCACCGCGCGCCGCTCGGCGATGCTCCAGGCGTGGGCGAGGTCGAAGAGGTTGTGGCTCGCGATGCCGACGTGCACGACCTCGGCGTTGGCCGGTCGCAGCGCGTGATCGACCAGGCGCTTGAACGACGCGTCGGTCGCGACCCGCGTCGCGAGGGTGACGGGACCCCTCGCATGGCGGGACGAGTCGACGGCCTCGGCGTCGAGATTCGCCCCCTTGACCAGACGCACCCGGATGGGCGCCCCGCCCGTCTCCACGCGGTTCCGGGCCCAGTCGGTGAGCAGCTCGAGCGAGGACAGCGCATCCGGCAGATAGGCCTGCAGGGTGATCCCGGCGGTGAGACCCCGCAGGGTCGGCTGGTCGAGGAGGCGTGTGAAGACGTCGACGGTCAGGTCGAGTTCTCCGTGGCCCCCCATGTCGAGGTCGATCAGCGTCGGCACGTCGCCCGCGCGCGCCAGCTCGTAGAGCGGGATCAGGCGCGCGACCAGGGCGCTGCCGCCCTCGTCGAGGGCCCAGGGCGCGAACGGCGCCGCGACGTCGGCGAGCGAGATCGACACGTGGTGGACGTCGTCGCGCGCGACGAGCGCGTGCACGCGGGCGAGTCGGCGGTCGGCGCCCGCCGGACCGACGACGGGGGCGCCCAGGGGCGCGAGGTTCGGTCGGACGGCGCCCGACGACAGCGACGCGAGATGCGCCCCGAGCCGATCGGGGGTCTCGTCGACGACCAGGTGCTCGACGAGACGGCGGAAGGCCCGCTTGGCGACGGGGATGACCGCGCGCGGTGCCAGCGGGCCGAAGCCGCCGCCGGCCGACACGGCGGCCCGCAGGTGCCAGGGGAGCGACTCGGGCATCGACCGGCTGAGACGGTCGAGATGACGAGCGGCGACCCCCGGATCGTCGGGGAGGAGCACCCCGTCGACGAATCCGACGGTGAAGTCCAGGGCGGCGGGATCGGCGAGGACACGCCCGAACCGGGCGGCCGGGGCGTCGACGGAGACGTCGTCCGCCGCCCGGAGCCACCGACGGACGGTCTCGACGGTCTGCTGCGTGAGGTCGGCGGCGCGCACATCGGACATGGCCCGAGGATATGCCGGACCACCGTCTCTACACTGGGCGAATGGCCGACGAACTGACCGACGACGACTGGGCCGTGTGGGACGCGTTCTACACGATGCGTCGGCGTCTCGATCGGGCTCTCGAGCTGCGTCTGCACGCGCAGTCGGGCGTCTCGGCAGCCGAGTACGAGATCCTGGTGGGCCTCGGTCGCAGCGTCGACCGCCGCCTCCGGGTCCGCGACATCGCCGAGCAGATCGGCTGGGAGAAGAGCCGGGTCAGCCATCAGGTCACGCGGATGGAGCGCCGGGGTCTCGTGCGCCGGTCCGACTGCGCCTCCGACGCCCGGGGCACCTGGGTCGAGCTCACATCCGACGGTCGACGGTCGATGCTGACCGCGACCCGAGGTCACAACGCCGCCATCAAGGAGTACTTCGTGGACGTCCTCGGTCCGGACGCCGACGCCCTCCGGCGGTTCTCGCACCGTGTGCTCGAGGCCATCGGCTCGGACGCCTCGCCCGACGCTCCGGTCGCGACGTCCCCGGCGGCGGAGCCCCCCGCGGCCTGACGACCGGATCGCGGACCGACCGCGCCCGGCCCGTTCAGTGGAAGCGGTGGTCCTGGATCGTCATCCGCGGACCGAACTTCGGCTTCGAGAAGCCGCTCGCCGAGATGAGCCGCATCACGCGTTCGCGGTGGCCCCGCCACGGCTCGAGGAGCTCGAGCATGCCGTCGTCGTCGACGGGCCGGCCGATCAGCGCCCACCCGACGAGCGCGGGCAGGTGGTAGTCGCCGACGCTCGGGCTGTCGGCGTCGCCGTGGGCCCGCTGCATCGTCTCGGCGGCCGTCCACACCCCGACGCCGGGCACGGACCGCAGACGCCTCTCGACCTCGGGACCGCCCCGACCCAGGGCCAGCGTCCTCTCGAGGGAGGCCGCCACCGCGCAGACCCGCATGACGGTGTCGGACCGCTGGGGCCCGACACCCGCCCGGTGCCACTCCCAGCTGGGCACCCGCCGCCAGGCCTCGGCGTCCGGAGGAACGGTGAGCCCCTCCGGCGCCGGCCCCGGGGCGGGGTCGCCGAACCGCACCACGAGGGAGCGCCAGGCCCGCCAGGCCTCGCGGCTGGTGACCTTCTGCTCGAGCACGGCGGGCACGAGCATCTGCAGCACCTGGTTGGTGCGGGTGAGGTGCAGCCCGGGGAGGCGGTGGCGTGCGTCGCGGAGGAACGCGTTGCCGGCGACGTCGAGACCCGACCAGTCGTCGCCTCGGCCGAGCATCTCGGGGACGGAGTCGACGAGCCAGTCGGCGCCGGGGCCCCACGCCGCGCCGTGGACGCCGGAGGGGCCGGGCGTGAGGCAGAGCGTCGCGGCGCCCGCCGGCGTCCGGACGGCCCGCCAGACCCGAGCCCCCACCACGCGGACGGTCGGATCCCCGCCGCCGCGCGAGAGGGGCCGGAGCGTGGCACGGACGTCGACCGGGCCGACCGGGCGGTAGACCGACTCGACCGGAGCGTCTCGCGAGACGATCGGACGGGCGGGATCGGACATGAGGCGATGGTAGACGCCGCCACCGACGCCCGGCTGCCCTCGCCGGCCCGGCCGCTCGGCCGCCCCCTTGGCTCCGCCGTGGCGGAAAACAATGACGGATGATATGTTTTCTTTCTGACTTTGGAGGCAGCATGCCAGTTCCCGACCGCCCGACACGGCATCCGCGGCGCCTGCTGCGTGACCTGACGTTCGAGTCGCTGCTCACCGCGATTCTCGACGGCACGCTGCAGCCCGGTGAACGACTCTTCGAAGACGACATCGCCGCGTGGCTCGGCGTCTCGAAGACGCCCGTGAAGGAAGCCCTCGCACGTCTCGCCACGCACGGCCTCGTCGACATCGAGGCGAATCGCTACACGCGGGTCGCCTCCGTCACCACCACCGACCTGCTCGACACGTTCGAGCTGATCGGCGTCCTCCACGCCGACGCGATCCGCTCCGCAGGCTCGGCGCCGGTCGACGAGACGACGCCGATCGTCGAGCGCCTCGTCGCCACCCTCGACTCCGAGGACGCGACCTGCGCCGACCTCATCCGAGAGAGCGCGGCCTTCCTCACCCGCGCCGAGAACCCGCTCACCTGCAAGGCCGCCGAACCCCTCGACCATCGCGCCGCCTTCCACTCCCGCCACGTGTCGGTGGGCCTGCACTCCCCCGCCCTCCGACCCGCGGTCGAGCGGCTCCGCAGCGCCCTGGCCGACCGCCGGTGGACGGAGGCGGGCGAGGCCACGGCGGCCCTGCTGGGTCGCGTCTCGCTCGGGCCCGCCCTCGCCGAGGTGGCCGACATCCCCACGACCCCCGACGCCCGACGAGGGGCGCGATGACCGCGACCCCGCTCCGCCCCCGGCCCACTCGCCGCCCCACCGGACCCCGTGTCCTGGCCGGCGACACGACAATCCCCGCCGTCCGCCGCCACCCGCATCGACTCACCAAGAGGCTCATCGACCTCGTCGGCGCCGTCCTGCTCACCATCGTGGTGCTGCCTCTCGCCGTGCTCGTCGCCGCGGCGATCCGGCTCGACAGTCGCGGCCCGGTGTTCTACCGCCAGGAACGGGTCGGCCTCGACGGCCGCCCCTTCTCGATGGTCAAGTTCCGCAGCATGCACGTCGACGCCGACCGGCTCCGTGCCGAGCTCCGCCTCGCGAACGAGGCCGCCGGCCCCCTGTTCAAGCTGCGCCACGACCCCCGCGTCACGAGCGTCGGCCGGCTCCTCCGCCGCTACTCCCTCGACGAGCTCCCCCAGCTCTGGAACATCCTCCGCGGCGACATGAGCCTGGTAGGGCCACGGCCGGCCCTCGTCCACGAGGTCGAGGGGTACTGCGACCGAGCCCGCCAGCGCCTCCTCGTCGTGCCCGGCCTGACCGGCCCCTGGCAGGTGGGGGGCCGCTCCGACCTCGACTGGGACGACGGCATCGCCCTCGACCTCTCGTACGTCCACGACTGGACACCGGCGACCGACGCGATCGTGCTGGCCCGAACCGTCCGAGCGGTCGTCCGCCCGGTCGGCGCCTATTGACCGTCTGATCGCGCCGTGGCCGTGGCCGCAGCCGCAGCCGTCTCCGCCCGCACGAGCGGCGACGCCGCGATGTCGGCGAGCGCGTGTCGTGACGCCTCGACGTCCGCCGACCCGATCGAGGACCGGAGCGCCTCGACCGCCCGCGACAGACGCTCGTCGTCGAGGTCGCGCCCCAGGGATCGCGCATGGAAGCTGATCGCGACGCCGATCCGCGCGGTCAGCTCGGGCAGACGGTGATTCACGGACGCCCGCGTCATCAGGCGGGCCGTCGAGACGAGCGCCTCGACGACGGCAGGCGCTCCCGACGGGACGACCCGCGCCTCCTCGGCGGAGGACTCGGGGGCGACGGTCGACGCGAGGTCGGGCCCGTCGCCGGGAGCGCCCAGAGCTCGGGCGGCGGCGCGGCGGACCTCGTCGTCGGCGAGCGCATCGTCCAGGGCGAGCGCCCAGAGCGAGCAGAGCGTCCGGAGCAGCGGCTGGACGAGCCAGGGGCGCGAGTGGCTGACCCGCGTGTAGCGCTTCGGGGCCGTCTCGATCAGCGAGAGGTCCTCGAGCCGCGCCAGCGCCATGCGGATCGGCGTGCGCGAGACCCCGAGCCACTCCTCGAGCTCGGTGTCGTGCAGCCGATCCCC
>NZ_BJUV01000011.1 GCF_007988805.1 Frigoribacterium faeni
GGTCGGGGCGCACGTCGCCCCGACCCGCCCGCCGCTGTTGATAGGCTCGCCTCGATCGTCGGCTGACCCGACACGTCCCCACCGCGCCCCGTGCGCCGCGAGAACCCGAGGCCCGACCGACATGGCACCGTTCGACACTCCGCTTCCGGGTGTCTCGTACGTCATGCCCGTGCTGAACGAGGAGCGCGAGATCCGTTCGGCCGTCGAGAGCCTGGTCGCGCAGGACTACGAGGGCCCGTTCGAGATCCTGCTCGCCCTCGGACCGAGCGTCGACCGCACCAACGACGTCGTCGCCGAGATGTCCGCAGCCGACCCGCGCATCCGCAGCCTGCCGAATCCGGTGGGCTCGACCCCGGCGGGGCTGAACGTCGCGATCCGGGCGTCCGAGCACCCCATCACGGTCCGTGTCGACGCGCACTCCGTGCTGCCGCCCGAGTACACGCGGCTCGCCGTCGACGCCCTCCGACGGAGCGGCGCGGACAACGTCGGCGGCATCATGTCGGCCGAGGGGCGGACGCCCTTCGAGAAGGCCGTCGCCCGCGCGTACGGCAGCCGAGTCGGCCTGGGAGGCACGCCCCACCACGTCGGCGGAGCCGAGGGCCCGACGGAGACCGCCTACCTCGGGGTCTTCCTGCGCTCGCGCCTGCTCGAGGTCGGCCTCTTCGACGAGGGCATCAAGCGGGGTCAGGACTGGGAGCTCAACCGCCGCCTCCGGGCCACCGGAGGCACGGTCTGGTTCACGCCCGATCTCGTCGTCACGTACCGGCCGCGACCGAGCCTGCGCACCCTGGCGCGGCAGTTCGTCGCGACCGGCCTCTGGCGGGGCGAGCTGGCCCGGCGGTTCCCGCGGGCGAACACGCTGCGGTACCTCGTCCCTCCGGCGATGGTGGTCGGGGTCGTCCTCGGTCTCGTCCTGGGCCTCGTGGGCGTGGCCGCGGCCCTGGTCGGGAGCCCGCTCGCGTGGGCCTCGCTCGGGTTCGTCGTCCCGGCGGTGTACCTGCTGTTCGTCGTGGCGTCCGCCCTGCTCGCCGCCCGCGGCGAGAGCGTCCGCACGCGGTTGTGGTTTCTCGTAGTCTT
Organism: Frigoribacterium faeni; assembly: GCF_007988805.1. Taxonomy (GTDB): domain Bacteria; phylum Actinomycetota; class Actinomycetes; order Actinomycetales; family Microbacteriaceae; genus Frigoribacterium; species Frigoribacterium faeni. Next base: position 1,078 of record NZ_BJUV01000011.1, read on the forward strand.
GCCTTCCATCCACTTCGGCTGGGGGTTCGGGTTCGTCTTCGGCTTCCTCAACCTGACGAAGAACATCACCGCACACACCGGGAGGTAGTCGATCCGATGACCGCGCTGCCCACGAGACCCACGTCGATCGCCGAACTCCGCCGCGTCGCCCAACCCCCCGAGGTGCGGAGCCGGGCGAACGCCGAGCACTGGACCGCCTCCCTCTACCTCCGTGATCTGTCGCCCTACCTGACCTGGATGCTGCTCAAGACGAGCGTCACCGCCAACGGCGTGACGGGTCTGATGATCCTGACCGGCTGGGCGACCGCGGCCGCGCTCCTGGTGCCCGGGGTGGGCGGCGCCATGCTCGCCCTCGTCCTCGGTCAGCTGCAGATGCTGGTGGACTGCTGCGACGGCGAGGTCGCCCGCTGGCGCGGCACGAGCTCGCCCGCCGGCGTGTTCCTCGACAAGGTCGGGCACTACTCGACCGAGGCGCTCATCCCCGTCGTCCTCGGCATCCGGGCCGCGGGATACCCCTTCGACGCGCCGGCCGACTTCGTCTGGACGACCCTCGGTTTCGCCTTGGCGCTCATCATCGTGCTGAACAAGGCCCTCAACGACATGGTCCACGTCGCGAGGGCTCATGCGGGTCTGAACCGGCTCGAAGACAAACGGGGCGGTGCCTCGGCGCCGAGCAGCCGGTTGCTGTCGCGCCTGCGCGACATCGCCCGGTTCGTCCCGTTCCATCGTCTCTACCACTCGGTCGAGCTCACCATCCTCGTCGTGCTGACCTCGTTCGTCGGGCTCGTCGTCGGGCAGCCCCTCGCCGACCGCGTGCTGCTCGGCCTGCTCGTCCCCCTCGCGCTCCTCGCGCTGGTCGGGCACTTCGTCGCGATCCTCGCCTCGAAGCGGGTCCGGTCCTGAACGGGGTCGACCGACCGCGGATCGGTGTCGTGAGCCTGACCCAGGGGCGTCGACCGGACGATCTGGCCGCAGGGCTCGCTAGCCTGCTCGCGCAGGTCGACGTCGACCTCGATATCGTCTGCGTGGGCAACGGCAGCGGTCCGGGCGTCGTGCCCGACGGCGTCCGCGTGCTCGAGCTGCCCGAGAACGTCGGGATCCCCGCAGGGCGCAATCGGGGCGCCGAGCTCGTCGGAGGCGACTACGTGTTCTTCCTCGACGACGACGCTCGGCTGCCGTCGTCGAGGTTCCTGGCCGACGCCGTCGCCGTGCTCGACCGCCTCGGCGACGTCGGCCTGCTGCAGCCCCGGGTCGTGGACCCCGACGGGGCGGAGAACCCCCGTCGCTGGATCCCGCGACTGCGCAAGGGAGACGCCCGAACGTCGAGCGACGTGTTCTCGGTCTGGGAGGGCGCCACGCTCCTGCCGCGCCCGGTGTTCGACGCGTGCGACGGGTGGGGCGAACCCTACTTCTACGCGCACGAGGGAATCGAGCTCGCCTGGCGGGTCTGGGCTCAGGGTCTCCGGGTCCGCTACGACGGGGAGCTCGTCGCGCATCATCCTGCGATCGATCCGGCTCGGCACGCCGAGTACTACCGGCTGAACGCCCGCAACCGCGTCTGGCTCGCCAAGCGCAACCTCCCGTGGCCGCTCGTCCCCGTCTACGTCGCGTCCTGGACCGCCGTGCAGCTGCTGCGCTGGGCACGGAGCCCGGCCAAGCTCCGTCCGTGGTTCGCGGGGTGGGCCGAGGGCTGGCGGACGACGCCGGGTGGCCGACGGTCCATCGGTTGGGTAACGGTCTGGCGCATGGCGAGGGCCGGCCGGCCTCCCGTCATCTAGCCTGGAACGGTCCGGGCGCGCTGCGCGCCCAGCCCCGAACCGAGCGGAGAACGACGCTGTGCCACTGACCCGCGATCTCTCGCTCGCCTGGGGCCTCGCCGGTCGGCTCGTGAAGTCGCGCCGCAGTCGCCGTGCCCTCGAGAGATCGGACCTCGCGCGTCGGGTGCCCGCCGACGGGACGGTCCGCGTCGCGGTCTACTTCGCCGACGCGAACGTCAACATGTACCAGATCCGTCAGTGGTACGGGCCGCTCGCGCACCTGAACGAGAGGTTCCCGGTCGCGATCATCGCGCGGTCGCCGGGCGCCATGGTCGAGCTGCTGGCCGAGTCTCCCGTCCCCGTGGTCTACGCGCGTCAGGTCGTCGACCTCGAGGCGTTCGTCGAGTCCCAGCCGCTCGCGGTGACGCTGTACGTCAATCAGAACGCCAAGAACTTCCAGATGATGCGGTACGGCCGCATGTGGCACGTCTTCGTCAATCACGGCGAGAGCGACAAGATGTACATGACCACCAACCAGTTCAAGGCGTACGACTACGCGTTCGTCGCGGGCGACGCGGCACGGGCGCGGCTCGAGTCCAAGCTGTGGGACTACGACCTCGACAAGCGGGCGGTGCCGATCGGCAGACCGCAGGCCGATCACGTGGCAGGCACGGTCCCCTTCGCCGACGACGGGCGGACGGTCGTGCTCTACGCGCCCACCTGGGAGGGCGACCGATCGTCGGCCGCGTACGGGTCGATCACCACGCACGGCGTGGCGCTCGTCTCCGCGCTGCTCGCCACGGGGCGGCACCGTGTCGTCTATCGGCCCCACCCGCGAAGCGGCGTCGTCGACCGCGATTACCGCCGGGCGCACGAGGCCATCGTCCGCTCGATCGACGAGGCCAACGCGGCGGACGCCACCGCGCACCACGTCTACGACTCCGGTTCCGAGCTCGGTTGGCAGCTCGTCGTGGCCGACGTGGCGGTGACCGACATCTCCGCGATGGTCTACGACCGGCTCGCCACGGGCAAGCCCCTCGTGGTCACCCGGCCGGCATCACCCGAGGCCGACGTCGATGAGACCGGATACCTCGGTGCCGCGGAGTGGTTGACGGCAGACGGCGCTCCCGACGTCGTGGCGGTGATCGATCGGGTGCAGGCCGACCCCGAGGCGCTCGACCGTCTCGGGCACTGGGTCCGGCACCACTTCGGCGACACGACGCCCGGTGCGGCGACGACCCGCTTCGAGGACGCCGTCGCGAGACTCGTGGCGCTCCGCGACGACTACGCCGCCGCGATGCCGCTCTCGGGCCCGTCCGCGGGCATCGAGCACGAGGACGACGGCGACGACTGATCGCCGCTCGTCGGACCCCGTCGTGCATTCGTCACTCATGTCTCCGTGAGCGAGTGATACGGCATCTGGAATCCGAACACTCCATGGCGTATTCATGGGGTATGCCTGAGCCGTCGTCTGCCGCCGCCCGACTCTTCGGAGACCGAGTCCGCGAGGAGAGGCAGCGCCTCGGTCTCAGCCAGGACGAAGTCGCCCACCTCGCCGGAATGAACGTCTCGAACTACGGCAAGATCGAGCGCGGCGTCGGCAACCCCGTGCTGCACACCATCATCCGACTCGCCGTGGTCGTCGGCGTGGACCCCGCCGTGCTCGTGACGGGGATGTCCGGCGAGCACCTGCCACCCGTGCTCGAGACGTTCACGGCCGCCGACTACGTCAAGGAGCGCAAGGCGCGCCGGACGAGCTGACCCCGGCTCCTCAGAAGCTGAATCGCCAGAGGTACTCCTCTCGCGAGGGGCGGAACCAGCGGACGACGGCGATCGCGTTCTGCGTGAGCTCCGACGCGATGACGCTGATCGAGAGGGCCTCGCCCGGCTCGAGTCGGTCCGTCGCGACCGGGACGAGCAGGCCGCACCCGAGCAGCGTCACGCGGATGGCGTGCACCGGCTCGTCGCCGACGTTGACGAGGCGGTGGACGCGGGGTGCCCGCGAGCGGTCGAGACGGAACGGGACGGCGTAGGCGATCGCAGTGCTGGTCATGCCGCGACCCTAGAGATCGCCCCCGACGTCCCGTCCTCGACGCCTGTGGACGAGGTGGCCTGGTGGAGGAGAGCCGTCCGTCGCCCGGGGGAGAGGCCGGGTCAGCCGTTCAGCTCGGCGACGAAGACGGCCGGAGGCGGTCCGAAGGCCGTCCGTGCGCTGGTCACGACCTTCCGACCGAGGAGATGGTTGCCCGTCCCGCCGACGACGGCTCCGATCCCGAAGGGCACGGCGCGCCCGATGATGGTCGCCGTCTGCGACGTGGCGAAGCGACGCACGAACGAGCGACGGACGGAGTCCGTCAGGCCCCCGATGGCCGCCTTGGGGAGCTTCTGCGTCACGAGCTCGCCCCAGAATGCGGAACGTGCCGGGGCGGTGCCCAGGGCCTCGCCCGCGAACTGGCGCACGAGGGTCGCCCCGGGCGCTCCGAGCATCATGGCCATGACCAGGGCGCGAGCGCGATCGGGTTCGGTGACCGAGATCCCGTGGACCTCGGTGACGGACTGCGCGAAGAGCGCGCTGGCCTCGAGGAACCCGGCGGTCTCGACGCCCGAGAGGGCGAGCGAGATGCCCCACCCGACGCCGGGGACGACGGCGCTCGCGCCGACGGCCGCTCCGCCTGTCGTGACGGCGGTCAGGTACTCGCGTTCGAGGATCCGGATCAGCTTCTCGGGGGTGGCCTTCTTGTGGCGCCGTCGGAGGGCCCGGACATGCCGCACGACGACCGGACGTTGCACGGAGAGCAGACGGTCGAGTCGACGCAACCAGGGGGATTCGGCGAAGACCTCGTGCGAACCGGAGGCGACGGGACTGATGTCGTGATCGTCATCTCGGGGGACGGGGCCGACGGGGGACGAGGAGTCGTACTGCTGGGGCATCGCCCGACCCTACGCCGCGGTCCGGGGAGGATGATCCGAGTCGTAGCGTGCGAGAGCCTCGTCGAGGGGGCCGTCGAACACGAGGGCGCCCTTGTCGAGGTAGAGGCCTCGACTGCAGAAGCGCTTGAGGTCGCGTTCGTTGTGCGAGACGAGGAACAGCGTCCGGCCCGCGGCCAGCATCTCCTCGATGCGTCCGTAGCACTTCTCGCGGAAGGCCTTGTCGCCGACGGCGAGCACCTCGTCGACGAGGATCACCGGCTCCTCGAGGCGGGAGATGACGGCGAACGCGATCCTGACCTTCATCCCGCTCGACAGGTGCTTGTAGGGGGTGTCGACGAAGGCGGCTATCTCGGCGAAGTCGATGATCTCGTCGAAGCGCGCGTCGATCTCCGCCTTCGTCATGCCGTGCAGCCCCGCCGTGAGGTAGACGTTGTCCCGGACGGTGAGATCGGCGACGAAACCGCCCGTGATCTCGATGAGGGGTGCGACGCCGCCGGCGACGTGCACCGAGCCCGTGTCCGGGAGGATCACCTCGGCGACGAGCTTGAGCAGCGTGGACTTCCCCTGCCCGTTCCGGCCGACCACTCCGATGGCCTCGCCTGCGCGCACGTCGAACGAGACGTCGTGCAGCGCCCAGAACTCGCCGGGTCGTGACCTGCGGCTGCTGCCGGCGAACAGGTCCTTGAAGGACCGGCGGCCGCGGCGATTGCGGCGGAAGCGGATGCCGACTCCGGCGACCCGGATGACCGGAGCCGAGAGAGGGTCGGTCGCGCTGCTGGCGGCCATGGCTAGATCTCCTTCAGGACGGCGCGCTCGCTCGAACGGAAGACGAGGAGTCCGACGACGAGCACGAGGAGGCTCATCCCCGCTCCGATCATCACCTCGAGCAGATCGAACTGGTCGGGGAAGAACGCGGAACGGTAGAGCCCGAAGATGCCGCTCAGGGGGTTGAAGGCCGCCAGCAGGTGCAGGCTCTCGGGGAGGTTCTGGGTGCCGTAGATGATGGGCGACGCATAGAAGAGGAACCGCAACGCGAGCTTCGTCGCACGCTCCAGGTCGCGGAAGAAGACGACGAGCGGGGCGACGATGAGGCCCACGCCGGTCACGAGGATCGCCTGCATGACGATCGCCAGAGGGAAGAACACCACCTGCCAGTGGAGCTCGGCTCCGGCGACGACGGCGAACAGCGCGAGGACCGGCAGGCTGAGGAGGAACTCGATCCCCTTGGAGGCGACGAGCCGGTTGACCCAGATGGTGCGGGGGATCTTGGTCGACCGGACGAGCTTCGACTCGCGGATGAACGCCCGCGTGCTGTCCGACACCGCTCCGTTGAACCACATCCAGGCCAGCAGCCCGCTGAGCAGGAACACGATGTAGGGGTCCTCGCCGACCGAGCGGTCGAAGACGACCGAGAAGACGAAGTAGTAGATGCCCGCCATGACGAGCGGGTCGAGGATCGACCACAGGTAGCCGAGGGCGGAGGTCGAGTAGCGGACCCGCAGATCACGGGCGGTCAGCAGCCACAGCGTCTGCCGGTAGCGCGCGAAGGCGGTGCGCCGGGGGCGTTCGGCCAGGGCTGTGCTCACGAGTGTCCTCTGTCGTACGGGACATCCGGTCGGCGGGAGCGCGTCGGTCAGACGAACAGGTTCGCGCGCTCCAGGTCTTCGGCGAAGTCGACCTCGACGGCGTAGAGGTCGGAGATGTCCACGGGCTCAAAGAGTAGCCCGTTCTGCTCGATCGCCAGTTCGATGCCACGCTCGAAGTAGTCCTGGTTGTCGACCTTGTTGAGCTGGCGCATCAGGACGGCCTTGTCGGCCTTGGAGACGTGGTTGATGCCCACGGCCTCGCCGAGTCCGCCGACGACCTGCTTCGAGAGCTGCGCGATGTAGCCCTCGGCGTTGGTCGTGTACTTGACCTCTTCGTCGGAGACCTTCGAGGTGTTGACGGCGACGAACGACTGGTCGTCCCGCACGAGGCGTGCGGCGCGGCGGAGCGCCTCGGGGTCGAAGACGACGTCGCCGTTCATCCAGACGACGCCCCCGGAGGTGCTGGCGCGCAGGGCGCGCAGGAGGCTCTTGGACGTGTTGGTCTGGTCGTACTGCTCGTTGTAGACGAACGACGCCGAGGGGAAGGCCTCGACGATGTGCTCGAACTTGTAGCCGACGACGACGGTGATGCGGGCGTCCGGACCGAAGGCCTCGTGGATGTTGTCGAACTGCTGGCGCATGATGGTGCGTCCGTCGCTGAGTTCGGTCAGCGCCTTGGGCAGCGAACGACCCAGTCGGCTGCCGAGGCCGGCGGCCAGGATCACGATCTGTTGCGGCGCGGTCGCGTCGGTTCTGCTCACGTCTTGTCTCCTCACAGGGGCGAGGCCGGTCGGAACCGGCTCTCTCGGGGGCTCGGCGGGAACCGGCCTTCTCTGGCGGGATCCGTCTCGTGTTCGAACGGTGTTCACCGCGGAGCCTCGATATGGACACGTCGTTGTGCGTCGCGAGTCTATCGCGGCGCTCGTTCAGGGGGTAGGGTCCGCGTCCTGTTCGTATCCGTTTCGTGATGCGTCATCATCCGGCCTCGGGTCGTCGTGGGCGTTGGTACGGTTGTCCGATGGCTGCGACGACCGACGACGAACAGGGTGCCGCGCACCCCGATCTCGCTGCGCGCGGGGCGGACTCCGGCGGACACACCGCCGAGGCGGCCACAGGTCACGAGCTCGACACGGCACTGCAGGGGGATGACATGGGCGACGACGCCGGCCGGACGGTCGACGAGACGACCGCTGACGACGAGACGACCGCCGACGACGAGACGGCCGACCGGACGACGTCGGCGAGACCGGCGGCGGCGTCGACGCCGCGTCCGCCCAGGTCGAAGAACGACGCGGCACGGCGGCCCGCCGCCACGAGGACGGCGGCCGACCGGTCTGCCGCCGCGAAGAAGGCCGCCGCCACCCGTGCGGCGAACGCACGAGCGCGCGCCGCGGCCGCGGCGGCCGAGGCCGCCGCGACGGCGGCTGCTGCGCGTGCCGCGGAGGAGGAAGCGGCCGCTCGCGCCGTCGCCGAGGAAGCGGCCGCGCAGTCGCCCGCCCCGGAGATCCCCGACGACGTCGCCCTCGCGATCGAGCCGGACGACGCGGCCTCGACCGACGGATCGTCGACCGGGGACGGCGAGGCCGAGGCTGCGGCCGACGAGGCCTCCTCGGGCGAGCTCGACGACGCGATGGACGACGAGGTCGACGGGTCGACCGATGACGCCGACGAGCAGCCCACCGGGCCGGCAGCCGACGCCGACTCCGTCGACGAGCCGATCGACGCGTCGGAGGGCACCCCCGCCGTCGCCGAGACCGGCACCGCGACCGTGTCCGATGCGGCTGCGACGACGGACGACGAGGTCGTCGTGTCCGAGTCCGCCCGCGCCTCCTCGGAGTCCGACGAGCCTCCCGTGGTCCTCTCCATCTCGGGGCTCGTGAAGCGCTACGGCGCCACGACCGCCGTCGACGGGATCGACCTGGAGGTGCGCGCCGGTTCGTTCTACGGCATCGTCGGCCCGAACGGCGCCGGCAAGACCACGACGCTGTCGATCGTCACGGGTCTGCTCCGTCCCGACGAGGGCAGCGTGAGCGTCCTCGGCTCGGACGTGTGGAGCGACCCCGCCGCCGCGAAGCGCGCCCTCGGCGTCCTGCCCGACCGCCTCCGACTGTTCGACCGGCTCACGGGCGCCCAGCTGCTCTACTACTCGGCGACCCTCCGCGGCCTCGACGGCGCTACCGCCCGCAAGCGGTCGTCCGACCTGGCCACCGCCTTCGGCCTGCACGACGCCCTCGGGCGCCTCGTCAGCGACTACTCCGTCGGCATGACGAAGAAGATCGCCCTCGCGGCCGCCATCATCCACTCGCCGCGGGTGCTCGTGCTCGATGAGCCCTTCGAGTCGGTCGACCCGGTCTCGGCGCAGACCGTGACGGACGTCCTGCAGCGCTACGTCGCCGGCGGCGGCACGGTGCTGCTCTCGAGCCACAGCATGGACCTGGTCGAGCGGATCTGCGACAGCGTCGCGGTGATCGTCGACGGGCACGTGCTCGCGAGCGGCACGGTCGACGAGGTCCGCGCCGGGCGCTCGCTCGAGCAGACGTTCGTCGAGCTGGCCGGCGGGCGAGCCGTCACGGAGGGCATGGAATGGTTGCAGAGCTTCTCCGACTGAGGCTCCAGACGATCGCCAACACCGTGCGCTTCGGGCCCCGCGCCCTGCTCACGGCGGTCGTCTCGGTCCTCCTCGTGCTGCTCGCCTCCTCCGCGGTGTCGGCTCTCGCCGGCGGGCTGCGGGGGGCGGCGCTCGACGACGTCCGCGCCCTCGTGGTGGGTGCGGGCTCGCTGATCCTCGTGGGGTACTTCGTCCTGCCGTTCGCCACCGTCCGGCCCCCGTGGGCCGATCCCCGGCGCCTCGCGGTGCTCGGGGCGTCCGAGTCGACCGCCGCGATCGGGCTGGCGGTGGGCGCCCTCGTCGGGCTGCCCGCCCTCGCGCTCGTCGTGCTGTCGCCCGGCTACGTGCGTTCGTGGGATCAGGGCCCCGGCATCGCCGCCGTCGCCGTGCTGGCGGCGATCGTCGCCGGACTCACGGCGTTCCTCCTGTCGCTGGTCGCCTCGACCCTGAACGCCGTCATGCTGACCTCACGCCGGTCGAGGCAGTTCCTGCTGGCCGGCGGCGTCGTCGTCGCCCTGCTCGTGATCCCCCTCGTCGTCGACCTGGTCCGCACGACCTGGGCGGGTGCGGCCCGGACGGGCGTCGTGGCCGACGCCCTCGCCTGGACCCCCTTCGGAGCGGCCCTCGCGCTGCCCGGGCACGCCGCCGGCGGCGACACGGGCCGCGTGGTGGCCGACGCCGTCGTCGCGACCCTCACGCTCGTCGGTCTGTGGCTCGCGTGGCGGGCGCTGGTCGCGCGGTCGTTCGTCGACCGGCCGGAGCCGGACCTGTCCGACGACCCCACCGGCCTCGGCTGGTTCGAGTTCGTCAGCGCGACGCCGGCGGGCGCCGTCGCCGGCCGCAGCCTCACCTACTGGATGCGCGACGCGCGGTACCGGATGTCGCTGGTCATCATCCCGATCCTCCCGCTCCTGGTCGTCCCGCTCGGCATCGCCGGGGTGAGCTGGCACTGGCTGGCGCTCGTGCCCGTGCCGCTCATGTGCCTCATCGTCGGATTCCTGCCGCACAACGACGTCGCCTACGACAGCACGGCGCTCTGGCTCCACGTGGCGACCGACACCCGGGGGCTGGCCGACCGGATCGGCCGGCTCGCGCCTCCTCTGCTGATCGGCGTCCCGCTGGTCGTCGTCGGGTCGACCGTCGCGGTCTGGGCGTTCGGCGACTGGCGCGCGCTCTGGTCCGAGGTCGGCATCAGCGCCGCCCTGCTGCTGAGCGGGCTGGGGCTGTCGAGCGTCATGTCCGCCGCGATGCCCTACGCGACCGTCCGTCCGCACGACGACCCGTTCCAGCAGCCGCAGTCGAACGGCTCGTCGGCCGTCGTCGCGCAGACCGTGATGATCGGCGGGGCGCTCGTGGCCGCGGTCCCGGCGCTGTACTTCGCCGGACGGGATCTGCTCGGCGGCGACACGGCGGCCGGACCGTGGTCGGCGATCAGCGGCGTCGCGGTCGGCCTGATCGTGCTCGTCGTGGGCGTGGTGGTCGGTTCGCGCGTCTTCGCGCGACGCGCGCCGGAGCTGCTCGCCTTCACGCTGCGGAGCTGACGCGGGACCCTGCGCAGCTGACGCGATGCTCCGCCGATCGGGCGCGACACGTCGTACCATGGTCGCCATGAGCAACACGGAAACCGGCGGTGGCCTCGACGTCCTGGATCGCGAGCTCGAGAAGCTCCTCAACGAGGAGAACATCGACCCCGGCGATCACGAGCGCTTCTCGCATTACGTCAAGAAGGACAAGATCATGGAGTCCGCCCTGAGCGGCAAGGCGGTCAAGGCTCTGTGCGGCAAGAAGTGGACTCCGGGTCGCGACCCCGAGAAGTTCCCCGTGTGCCCGACCTGCAAGGACATCTACGAGAAGATGAAATCCGAGTAGACGCCGCTCAGCGGTAGACCGTCGGGATGACCGGCTCGCCGCGTCCGAGGCGGAACGCCCCGGCCGGGAGCTCGGCCACCGCCTCGATCCGGTGGGCGCGGGCACGGGCGACGCCCTCGTGTCCGAGGAAGCGCTCGTCGACGCCGCCGCCGCGGACCAGGGGCACCAGCAGCGGCCGCTCGTGCTCAGCCGCCTGCTCGTCGCCGACGCGGATCAGCTCCGTCGTCGCGACTCCGTCGGAGAGCACCCGGACGGGCGCCTTGCGACCGCCCACGCTCGCCTTGTCGGCCGACTTCTTCGCCACCGAGACCCATTCGCCGGCGTCGTCGCGTCGGGCGACCAGCTTGAAGACCATGCCGGCGGCGGGGTGCCCCGACCCCGAGACGACCGAGGTGCCGACGCCGTAGCTGTCGACCGGCGCCGCGCGGAGGGCCGCGATCGTGTACTCGTCGAGGTCGTTGGTGACGGTGATGCGCGTCCCGGTGGCCCCGAGGTCGTCGAGCTGACGTCGGACCTGGCCGACGAGCGAGGGGAGGTCGCCGCTGTCGATGCGGACCGCGCCGAGGCCCGTGCCCGCCACCTCGACGGCGGTGCGCACGGCCGTCGGGATGTCGTACGTGTCGACCAGCAGCGTGGTGCCCGGCCCGAGGGTCGCGACCTGCGCGCGGAAGGCGTCCTCCTCGCTGTCGTGCAGCAGGGTGAACGCGTGGGCCGCCGTGCCCATCGTGGGGACGCCCCAGGTGCGTCCGGCCTCGAGGTTGCTCGTCGCGTCGAAGCCGGCGATGTAGGCCGCGCGGGCGGCCGCCACGGCGCTGCGCTCGCCCGTCCGGCGGGAACCCATCTCGGCGAGCGGGCGTCCGTCGGCGGCGGACACCATGCGGGCCGCCGCGCCGGCGACGGCGGAGTCGTAGTTGAAGACGCTGAGCGCGAGGGTCTCGAGCAGCACGCCCTCGGCGAAGGACGACTCGACGACCAGCAGCGGCGAGCCGGGCAGGTAGACCTCGCCCTCGGCGTAGCCGCTCACGTCGCCCGAGAACCGGTAGTCGGCGAGCCAGTCGATCGTCGCCGCGTCCACGATGCGCTCGTCGCTGAGCCACGCGAGCTCGGCGTCGCCGAATCGGAACCGCGACAGCTCGGCGAGGAACCGCCCGGTGCCGGCGACGATGCCGTACCGCCGCCCCTCGGGCAGCCGTCGGGCGAACACCTCGAAGACGCTGTCGCGGTGGGCGGTGCCCGCGCGGAGCGCGGCCTCGACCATCGTGAGCTCGTAGCGGTCGGTCAGCAGCGCACTGGTCACGGCACCACCCTAGGCCGCACGGCGCCGCGCTGCATGCGAGGTGGTCGGAGGGGCGACGGGTGCCGCGGGCCCCGGAGCCGGGGAGGCACGGGCCGGGTAGGATCGACGACCGTGACGGACGCACCCATCGGAGTCTTCGACAGCGGGGTCGGAGGGCTCACCGTGTCGCGGGCCATCATCGACCAGCTGCCTCGCGAGTCCATCCTCTACGTCGGCGACACCGTCCACTCGCCCTACGGGCCGAAGCCGATCGCGTCGGTGCGCGAGTACGCGCTGGCGGTGATGGACGACCTCGTCGAGCAGGGGGTCAAGCTCCTCGTCATCGCCTGCAACACGGCCTCCGCCGCGGTCCTGCGCGACGCCCGCGAGCGGTACACCATCGGTCGGGGGATCCCGGTGGTCGAGGTCATCCAGCCCGCGGTGCGTTCGGCGGTCAAGCAGACCCGGGCCAAGCGGATCGGGGTGATCGGCACCGAGGGGACGATCAACTCGCGGGCCTACGAGGACGCCTTCGCGGCGGCCGCCGACCTCGAGCTGTTCACGCGGGCGTGCCCCCGGTTCGTCGAGTTCGTCGAGGCCGGCGACACCTCGAGCCCGGAGCTCCGAGCCGTCGCCGAGGGGTACCTGGCCCCGCTGCGCGACGCCCGGGTCGACACGCTCGTGCTCGGCTGCACGCACTACCCGCTGATGTCCGCGGCGATCCAGTACGTGATGGGGCCCGACGTCCGTCTCGTCTCGAGCGCGGACGAGACGGCCGCCGACGTCTACCGCACCCTCGTCGACCACGACCTCGAGGCGCCGGCGGGCAGCAGGCCGCGCTACGAGTTCGAGGCGACCGGCGACGACCAGCTGTCGTTCCTCCGTCTGGCGAAGCGGTTCCTCGGCCCCGAGATCTCCCGCGTCGGCCACCTCGAGACGGGTGCGATCGAGCTTCCCGGCGGGTCGCGACCGACCCGCGGCTGACCGCCTCCTCCGACGGCGCGCCGACCCGCGCCTCCTGAACCATCGCCCGGCCACGGGCACGACCGCACCGCACGACGACCACGAACGAACGACCACGGCCGGCCACCGGCCCGAGGAGACACCATGAGCGAGAGCACCAGCACCAGCAGCACAGTCCGAGCCGACGGGCGACGTGTCGACGACCTGCGGAGGGTCACGATCGAGAAGGGCTGGAGCTCGCAGGCCGAGGGCAGCGCCCTCGTCTCGTTCGGCGACACGAAGGTGCTCTGCACGGCGTCGTTCACCAACGGCGTGCCGCGCTGGCTGACCGGCAAGGGCAAGGGCTGGGTCACGGCCGAGTACTCGATGCTGCCCCGTGCGACCAACTCGCGGAACGACCGCGAGAGCGTCAAGGGCAGGATCGGTGGACGCACCCACGAGATCTCGCGCCTGATCGGGCGCAGCCTCCGCGCCGTCGTCGACACCAAGGCGCTGGGCGAGAACACGATCGTGCTCGACTGCGACGTGCTGCAGGCCGACGGGGGGACCCGCACCGCGGCGATCACGGGCGCCTACGTCGCGCTCGCGCAGGCGATCGAGTGGGGTCGCGAGAGGAAGTTCATCGCCCAGAAGGCCGCGCCCCTGCTCGACAGCGTGTCGGCGGTGTCCGTCGGCATCATCGACGGCGAGCCGATGCTCGACCTGGCCTACGTGGAGGACGTCCGAGCCGAGACCGACATGAACGTCGTGGTCACGGGCCGGGGTCTCTTCGTCGAGGTGCAGGGCACCGCCGAGGGCGCCCCGTTCGACCGACGCGAGCTCGGCGACCTGCTCGATCTCGCCGTCGCCGGCGCCGCCGACCTGACCCGGATCCAGACCGAGGTCCTCGGCTCGTGACGCGCGTCGTCATCGCCACGCACAACCAGGGCAAGGTGGCCGAGCTGCGGCGGATCCTCGCCGAGACGGCTCCGGGCGTGGAGCTCGTCGCCTACGACGGACCCGAGCCCGTCGAGGACGGCGACAGCTTCGCGGCCAACGCGCTGATCAAGGCGCGCGCCGCGGCGCGGCACACCGGCCTGCCGGCGCTCGCCGACGACAGCGGCATCTCGGCGGCGGCCCTCGGGGGAGCGCCGGGTATCCACTCGGCCCGGTACGCCGGAACGCGCGACGACGACGACAACATCGACAAGCTGCTCGCCGAGCTGGCCGGGGCGGACGACCGCTCGGCGTGGTTCTCGTGCGCCGCGGCGCTCGTGGTTCCGCCGGCGGCCGGCACGGCGAGGCCGGACGGGCCCGCCTCGGCCGGCGAGTGGAGCGAGCACGTCGAGTACGGCGAGTGGCACGGAACCGTGCTGGAGGCGCGGGTCGGGTCGAACGGACACGGCTACGACCCGGTCTTCCGCCCCGAGGGCGGGACGCGCAGCTCGGCCGAGCTGACGGCCGACGAGAAGAACGCGGTGAGCCACCGCTCTCGGGCGTTCCGCGCGATCGCGCCCTACGTGGCGGCGCTCGCCGGCTGAGCCGGCCGGCGGCGCATCCCCCGCGGGCGGCTCAGGCGTCGTGCGGAGCGGCGCTCACGTCGGGTCTCTCGGCGCCCGGCCCCTGCTCGGCCTTCTTCGCCTGGTGGACGCCGTGGAGGTAGTGGATGGCGATCGGGATGACGGTCGCCAGCACCGCGGCCAGCAGGATGAGGTCGATGTACGAGCTGACGAAGTCGGCGATCGGCGGGATGTGCCCGATGCCGAAGCCGAGCAGGGTGATGCCCATTCCCCAGACCAGGGCGCCGATGGCGTTGAACAGCGAGTAGCGGCGGTAGCTCATGTGGCCCACGCCGGCCATGATGGGCGCGAAGGTGCGGATCACGGGGACGAACCGCGCGATGATGACCGCCATCGGTCCGAAGCGCTCGAAGAAGGCGTTCGTGCGGTTGACGTTCGCGACGCTGAACAGCCCGCTCTCCCGGCGCTCGAAGATGCGCGGACCGACCTTGTGACCGATCAGGTAGCCGAGCTCGCCGCCGGCGAAGGCCGCGACGCTGATGAGGATCGCGATCAACCAGATGGGGAGTCCGAGCGCTCCGGGGTTGGTGGCCGCGAGGATGCCCGTGATGATCAGCAGGGTGTCGCCGGGGAACAGGAACCCGACGAGGAGGCCCGTCTCGGCGAACACGAGCAGGCAGACGCCGAGGACGGCCCAGGGGCCGAACGCCGAGAGGAGGTACTCGGGGTCGAGCCAGGGGATGGAGACGAGGGGCAGCATCGGGTGGTTCTCCGGTCGTGATAGCCGGACGTGCCGGACGCAGTCAGATTAGTGGAGAGAACCTCGACGTCAGCCTGAACATCCGCTGTGCCGATGCTGCGTGCTGCGTGCTGCGTGGTGCGGGAGAAGGGACTTGAACCCTCACGCTCGAAAGCACAGGAACCTAAATCCTGCGTGTCTGCCAATTCCACCACTCCCGCGGCAGCACGAGTGTACCGAGGCGCGAGGTCCCGGTCGATCAGGAGGCGGTCATCGCTCCGAGCGCGGGACGTGCGGTGAATAGCGGGGCACGTACCGGACCAGGATGACGGCCCCGACGAGTCCGAGGACGCCCATCACGCCGCTGGCCACCGAGATCGACACGAGCGCCGTCACGCCCGAGATGAGGAGGGGCGCCCCGGCGCTGCCGGCGTCGCCCGTGAATCGCCAGGCGCCGAGGAACGGCGCGGGATCGCTCTTGTCGGCGAGGTCGGCCCCGAGGGTCATGAGGATGCCGCTCCCGATGCCGTTGGCCAACGACATGAACACGGCCACGGCGATGAACCAGCCGACCCGCGCGTCGAGGTCGTGGGTGACCGAGAGGGCGAGGTACGCGATGCCGAGGCCGACCATGCACGGGACCGCGCTCCACAGGCGGCCGAAGCGGTCCATGATCTGTCCGCTCGTGTAGAAGAGCGCGAAGTCGACCGCCCCGGCGACCCCGATGATGATCGCGGTCTCGGAGGCCCCGAGGCCGATGCTGACCGCCCAGAGAGGGAGCATCACCTGACGGCCCGAGCGCATGGCTCCGATCAGGGCGGCCCCGCTGCCGAGCTTCACGAGCACGCCGCGGTGCCGCCAGAGCGTGGCGAAGAGGCCCTGCGCCTGGACCGCGACGAGACCCTCGGCCTCGTCGACGATCTCACCGCCGTCGTCGGCTCGTCGGCGTCGGCGCTCCGCGGGGCGCTGGCCGAAGGCGGCCGCGGGGTCGCGGAGCACCAGGAGGGAGACGGCGGCCCCCAGGCATCCCGCGATGTGCACGAAGAACGCGGACTGGACCGAGCCGGTCAGCTCGATGACGCCCGCCGAGAGGAACGGACCCACGAAGTAGCCGAGGCGGAACACCCCGCCGAGACTCGACAGGGCGCGCGCGCGGATCTCGACGGGCACGAAGCTCGTCATGAAGGCGTGCCGAGCCAGGGCGAACACGGCCGTCGCGAGACCGATCACGAGCACGCCGACGGCGAGCACGATCTCGTTGGGGGCGAGCAGGCAGGTGACGAGACCGGCGATGCTCACGAGGGACGCCCCGATCATGCTCGTCCGCTCGCCGATGCGCGACACGAGCCACCCGCTCGGGATGTCGCCGATCAGCTCGCCGACCAGGATGAGCGCGGCGACGAAGGCCGCGAACGGCAGCGAGGCTCCGAGCCCGCTCGCCACGACGGGGATGATCGGGATGATCGCGCCCTCGCCGATGGCGAAGAGCGCGGCCGGGAGGAACGCCGCGAGGGCCACCGACCGCATGCTGAAGGCGGGGGAGGAGGAGGTCATGACGGTGCCAGACTATGCCCGCCTCGGCTCGGGGCCCGCGCCTGCGTACACTTGTCGGATGAAGGTCTTGGCAGCGATGAGTGGCGGCGTCGACTCGGCGGTCGCCGCGGCGAGGGCGGTCGAGGCGGGCCACGACGTGGTGGGCGTGCACCTGGCCCTGAGTCGCATGCCCGGCACGCTGCGGACGGGCAGTCGCGGCTGCTGCACCATCGAGGACTCGATGGACGCCCAGCGCGCCGCCAACAAGATCGGCATCCCGTACTACGTGTGGGACTTCTCCGAGCGTTTCAAGCTCGACGTCGTCGACGACTTCGTGGCCGAGTACACCGCGGGCCGCACACCCAACCCCTGCATGCGCTGCAACGAGCGCATCAAGTTCGCCGCCCTGCTCGAGAAGGCCCTGGCCCTCGGCTTCGACGCCGTCTGCACCGGGCACTACGCGACCATCCTCACCGACGACCAGGGCAACCGCGAGCTGCACCGCGCCTCCGCGTGGGCCAAAGACCAGTCGTACGTCCTGGGCGTGCTCACCGCCGAGCAGCTCGCGCACTCGATGTTCCCGCTCGGGGCGACGCCCTCCAAGGCCGAGGTGCGGGCCGAGGCGGCCGAGCGCGGCTTCAGCGTGGCGTCGAAGCCCGACAGCCACGACATCTGCTTCATCCCCGACGGCGACACCCGCGGGTGGCTCGCCGAACGCGTCGGTGCCGAGACGGGCGAGATCCTCGACCGCAGCGGCGCCGTCGTCGGCTCGCACGAGGGCGCGCACGCCTTCACGGTCGGCCAGCGCAAGGGCCTCAACATCGGGTTCCCCTCGGACGACGGCAAGCCGCGCTTCGTGCTCGAGGTGCGGCCGGTCGACAACACGGTGGTCGTCGGCCCGAAGGAGGCTCTCGACATCGCCGAGATCGCCGGCGGCTCGTACACCTGGGCCGGGCTCGCCCCGGTCGACCCGACGGTCGCGTTCGACTGCGACGTGCAGATCCGTGCCCACGCCGACCCCGTCCCCGCCGTCGCGCGGGTGTCGGTGGTCGAGGGTAAGAAAGAACTCGTGATCACACCTCGCGAACCCCTCAACGGCGTCGCCCCCGGGCAGACCGCCGTCGTCTACGTCGGCACCCGCGTCCTCGGGCAGTGCACCATCGACCGCACGGTCAGCGCCGTGCCGGTCCCCGCCGCCGCGACCGTCTGACCCGACGACGATGAGCGACACCCACGCCGCCTCTCCGCCCGAGTCGCCGACGACGCAGGCCCCGGATGACGTCCCGACCGACCAGGCCGAGGCCCGCGACGAGGCCGAGCACCTCACCACCCGCATCCTCGAGCTGCGAGACCAGTACTACGAGGGCAACGGCTCGACGGTCGCCGACGCCGACTACGACGCCCTCGTGCGTCGGCTCGACGCGATCGAGCGGACCCACCCCGAGCTGCAGAAGGCCGACAGCCCGACGCAGACGGTCGGGGGTCGCGCCGAGACGACGCAGTTCGCCCCGGTGGAGCACGCCGAACGCATGCTCAGCCTCGACAACGTCTTCAGCGACGACGAGCTCGCCGAGTGGGCGGGCAAGGTGCAGCGCGACGCCGGGTCCGAGCGCGTGCGGTTCCTCAGCGAGCTCAAGATCGACGGGCTGGCGATCAACCTCCGTTACGAGAACGGTCTGCTCGTCACGGCGGCCACCCGAGGAGACGGGGTCGTCGGCGAAGACGTCACGGGCAACGTGCTCGCCATGGGCACGATCCCCGAGCGGCTGACGGGCAGCGGCCATCCGCCCCTCGTCGAGGTCCGGGGCGAGATCTTCTTCCCGGTCAGCGAGTTCGACGAGCTCAACGCCCAGCAGCGGGAGGCGGGCGAGCGCGTCTTCGCGAACCCGCGCAACGCCGCGGCCGGCTCTCTGCGTCAGAAGGAGGAGGGCAAGAGCCCCGCCAAGCGCGATCTGATGCACGCCCGCCTCCGTCGTCTCCGCATGCTGGTGCACGGCATCGGCGCCTGGCCGGTGCGCGAGCTCGAACGGGCGACCGAGGTCCGGGCGCAGTCCGAGGTCTACGACCTGCTGGGCTCGTGGGGGCTGCCGATCTCGACCCACTACCGCGTGTTCGACACCGTCGGCGAGGTCGAGGCGTTCATCCACGACTACGGCGTGCGTCGGGCGTCGGTGGAGCACCAGATCGACGGCATCGTCGTCAAGGTCGACGACCTCGCCCTGCACGAGGAGCTGGGCTCGACCAGCCGCGCCCCTCGTTGGGCGACCGCCTTCAAGTACCCGCCGGAAGAGGTCAACACGACCCTGCTCGACATCGTGGTCAGCGTGGGGCGGACCGGTCGGGCGACCCCCTTCGCCGTCATGGAGAAGGTCGAGGTGGCCGGCAGCGAGGTGCGTCAGGCCACTCTCCACAACCAGCAGGTGGTGAAGGCCAAGGGCGTCCTGATCGGCGACACCGTCGTGCTGCGCAAGGCCGGCGACGTCATCCCCGAGGTGCTCGGCCCGGTGATCGAGCTCCGCGACGGCAGCGAGCGGGAGTTCGTCATGCCGAGCGACTGCCCCGAGTGCGGCACTCCGCTCAAGCCCGCGAAAGAGGGCGACATCGACCTGCGCTGTCCCAACGCCGAGAGCTGCCCGGCCCAGGTGCGCGGGCGCGTCGAGCACATCGCCTCGCGCGGATCGCTCGACGTCGAGGGCCTCGGCGAGGTCGCGGCGGCCGCGCTGACCCAACCCGTCGAACCGGCCACGCCCCCGCTGCAGACCGAGGCGGGGCTCTTCAGCCTGAC
The DNA here is from genome assembly GCF_007988805.1 of Frigoribacterium faeni. Classification (GTDB taxonomy): domain Bacteria; phylum Actinomycetota; class Actinomycetes; order Actinomycetales; family Microbacteriaceae; genus Frigoribacterium; species Frigoribacterium faeni. The sequence goes on from NZ_BJUV01000011.1 coordinate 20,624, forward strand.
CATGGCCGACATCTTCCCCGTTCGCGTGGTCGTCCGCGACTCCGAGACCGGCATGGAGCGACTCGAGGCCGACGGCGAGCCCAAGCTCGTCACGCCGTTCCGTCGCCGGCGAGCCAAGCGGGACGGCCCCTTCGATCCCGATGCGGCCGAGTTCACCGGCGACGAGAGCTCCGTGCCCTCGAAGACCGCCCTCGAGATGCTGGCGAACCTCGAGAAGGCCAAGACGAGCCCGCTCTGGCGGATCCTCGTCGGTCTGAGCATCCGTCACGTCGGGCCGGTCGCGGCCCGGGCGCTCGCGAACCACTTCGGATCCCTCGACGCGATCCGGGCCGCGACCCGCGACGACCTGGCGGCCGTCGACGGGGTCGGCGGCATCATCGCCGATGCGCTGCTGGCCTGGTTCGAGGTCGACTGGCACATCGACATCATCGACCGGTGGACGGCCGCCGGCGTGCAGTTCAGCACCCCCGGCCACCCCGGCCCCGGCGCGGCCGCCGAGGTCGGCGGTGTCCTGGCGGGTCTCACGGTGGTGGCCACCGGGAGCCTCGAGGGCTTCAGCCGGGAAGGCGCCCAGGAGGCGATCATCGCCGCGGGCGGCAAGGCCGGGAACTCGGTCAGCAAGAAGACCGACTTCGTCGCGGCCGGGCCGGGCGCCGGCTCGAAGCTGACCAAGGCGGAGGCTCTCGGGGTACGGATCATCGATGCGGCCGAATTCCACGTCCTCCTTAAGGAGGGCCCGGCGGGGCTCGCGTCCCCCAATCCGGGGGACGATCCCGCCGTCGAGGCCTGATTCCCCTGGTGACGCGTCGACGGTCGCCCCTACGATGACAGCACGCACCGTGTTCGGGCTGTAGGGGGCTCGGGGTACAGGTGCGTGCCGAGAGGGAAGACCCGACGTGCTGTTCCTCGCCGCAGCGATCCTGTCTGCATCGGTCCACCTCTCCGGTGTGATCGAGGTCCCCGGCGTGCCGGTCGAGGCCACGGGATCCACCGTCCTCACGTCGGAGATCGCCGACTCCCGGCCCGCCGCGGACGACGCCCTCACCGCGTGCTCGGTCGATGCGGACGGCGCCCTCGACGGGGCGCGCTGCCTCGGCCAGCTGACCCGTGCCTCCTCGGCGTCGATCGCGGCGTTCGGCGCCGGTCTCGATCCGACCGGCGGCGACGTCGGCGTGGTGTCCGCCGCGGTGACGGCCGACGTCGACGCCGACATCGTGGCCGACTGGTGGGGATCGCTCGACCGGTCGCGGCAGCGCGAACTCGCGGCGACGGTCCCCGGGCTGGTCGGCAACCTCGAGGGGGTGCCCTACGGCGTGCGGGACCACGCGAACCGCGCCTTCCTGAGCGAGGCGATCGAGGCCGTCGACGCCCGTCTCGCGAGCGACCGGGCCCAGCCCGACGACGTCGGTCGGGCGGCGATGCTCCGGGCCGTCGGCGAGGCCCTCGACGACCGCACGAGCGGTGCCGCGGAACGTCGGCTCCTCGCGCTCGACACGGTGGTGCCGGGGCGCGCCGCGATCTCGATCGGGGACCTCGACACGGCCGACGACGTCAGCGTGCTCGTGCCGGGCATGTTCTTCACCGTGAGCGGTCAGATCGTCGACTGGTCGGACACGGCCGGCGACCTCTACGACGAGCAGTCGACCTGGGCCGCCCTCGTCCCCGGGGCGGGCTCCGTCGACGCGCCCTCCACGGCGGTCGTGGCGTGGATGGGCTACCGGACCCCCGACCTGACCAACGTCTACAGCCTCGACCTCGCCCGGACCGGTGCCGTGCACCTGGAGGACGCGATCGCCGGGCTCGATGCCGTCCGCGCGGCGGACCCGGCCCGGGTGACGGTCGTCGCGCACTCGTACGGCTCGACCACGGCCACCCTCGCGCTGTCGTCGGGGCGGGTGACCGTCGACTCGCTCGTGCTGCTCGGATCGCCCGGGAGCGTCGTCGACACCGCGACGCAGCTCGCGGTCCACGGCAGCGAGGTCTACGCCGCTGCGGGCAGCTTCGATCCCGTCGCCGGCAGCGCGGTCTTCGGCGTCGACCCCGGGTCATCCGCCTTCGGCGCGGTGCTCATGCACACCGGGGGAGGAGCGGACGGCGTGACCGGGCAGACCCTGTCGGCGGCCCTCGGTCACAACGACTACCTGCGCGCCGGCACCGAGTCGCTCCGCAGCATCGCGCTGATCGGCCTCGGGCGAGGCGACCTCGTCGCCGCCGACGACCGCACCCCCGGCCCCGGGGGGCCTGAGATGCCCGACATCACGCTGGTGCGACCCCAGGACCTCTACGCCCGGGACTGACCGCTGACCGTCGACCGTCGACCGCCGACCGCCGGGCCGTCAGCCCGGCGCCGTGAGGGCCGCCTGCGACACGAGGGCGTCGCCGAGGTCGGTCCGTTCGTATAGCACGCTCCGCCCGGCCCTGCTCGACGTGAGCAGGCCCGCCTCGCGGAGGGCGCGCAGGTGCTGCCCGGCGGCCGAGGCGGTGACACCCGAGCGGCGCGCCAGCCCCGTCGTGGAGTCGGGCTCGTCGAGGGCGAGCAGCACGGCGGTCCGCGCCGATCCGATCAGCTCGACCAGGGCGCGGGGCGACGCCGGGCGCGCGCGTCCCCAGAGGGCGCCGACCCCGCGGCACGGGTACATGATCATCGGCGGGGCGTCGTCCTCGATCGGCACCGAGCCGCCCTTGGTGAAGAACGACGGCACCATGGTCAGACCGGCGCCGCGGGTCTCGATCCGGCGGTCGGTCGTGGCGGCGGTCAGCCTCACGGTCACCACCGACCCCTCCAGGCGGATCCTGTCGCTGATCCCCGCGAACATGCCCGCCAGGCCCGACGTCGACATCTCCCGCGCACGGTGGACCACGTCCGCCTCGAGGCGCTCGCGCATCCGCGGCCAGAAGGGGGCGAAGCAGAGGTCCCAGTAGCCGGTCAGCGCGGCCACGATGCGATCGCGTGCCGCGCCGGGGTCGCCGGTCAGGGCCTCCGGCGGGTGATCGCCGTGCAGGGCGGCGATGTCGCGGGCGACGATCGCGGCGTCGAGCGAGCGCAGCGCCCCGAGCTCCCGGCCGATGTCGCCGACCGGCGAGGTGGGCGTCGGCGAGAGGAAGTCGAGCGTCCACAGGCGGGCGTCGACGCAGGCTCGGAGCGCCTCCTCGTCGAGCCGCGAGCGGACCGAGGCGGTGTGGCGCAGCCACGGCAGGTGGAACGGGAACCGTCCCGGGTCGACGAACGAGCGCAGGCTCAGGGTCATCTCGACCAACGGGCTGATCCCGAACCGGATGTACGACAGGTCCGTCTCATCGAGCACGTAGCGCAGGGGCATGTAGCAGAACGCTACATCGTGGGAGGTGCGGGTCGATGTCCGGCAGGGTCGTCCCGTGACCACGACCCGCTTCCTCACCCGACCGGCGCAGCGTCTGCGCGAGACCGACCCGATCCTCCGCGGCCTGCTGGCGTCCACCCTCGTGGGGACGGTCGGGCGCGGTCTCTTCTTCACCCTGTCGGTCATCTACTTCACGCGGGTCGTCGGGATCGACGCGCTGACGGTCGGCCTCGGGCTCACCGTCGCCGGCGGCGTCGGGGTGGTCGCGTCGTTCGCCGGGGGATACCTGGCCGACGCGATCGGGGCCAGGCGGCTCCTCGTCGCGGGGACGGTCGTGATGGGACTCGGGCTGGTCGGCTACGCGTTCGTCGGGACCGTCGCCTGGTACGTCGGGGTCGCCTGCATCGTGGTGGGCAGTCAGAACGCGGCGAGCTCGGCTCGGTCGGCGCTCCTCGCGCGCGCGTTCGTCGGCCCGGCCCGGGTCTCGGCACGGGCGACCATGCGGGTCGTGACGAACGTCGGCATCGCGCTCGGCACGGCGGTCGGAGGCGTGGCCCTGCTGGTCGACTCGGGTCCGTTCTACCGAGGCGCGCTGATCGTCGGCGGTCTGCTCTATCTGAGCAGCGTGATCGCCCTTCTGCGCCTGCCCTACGTCGACCCGCCACGCGCGCCGCGGCGGCGAGGCGAGGTCGTGCCGGGGCGCTCGCCGCTGCGCGACCGGCGCTATCTCGCGGTGACGGTGCTCGGCGCCGTGACGACGATGCAGTTCGGGCTCTTCGAGGTCGGGGTGCCGGTCTGGGTGTCGCAGCGCACCGAGGCGCCCACGGCCGTGGTGTCCGTCCTGCTGCTGACGAACACGGCGATCGTGATCGCCCTGCAGATCCCGCTCTCGCGGGGCGCGAGGGACGTGGGAGGCGCGGGGAGGGCCAGCCTCGTCGGCGGCGGTCTGATGGTGGTCGCCTGCGCCCTCTGGGCCGCCGCCGCCGTCGGGACCCCGGTCGTCGCGGTGCTCGTGCTGCTCGCCGCCGCCGCGGCCCATTCGCTCGCCGAGGTGTACCTCGCGGCCGGCGGCTGGGGGCTCGGGTTCGAGCTGGCGGACCCCGAACGGGCGGGCGCGTACCAGGGGGTCTTCGGAACCGGCGGAGCCATCGGCGCGATGCTGGCGCCCCTCGTCGTGACCCAGACCGCCATCGGCCTCGGCACGCCGGGATGGGTGATCCTCGCCTCCCTGTTCGCCGCCTCGGGACTGGGGCTGTGGATCGTCGCCCGCCGCGCCTCCTCGATCGGTGCCGCCCCGTAGAATCGTCGGCGACCCCCATGCCGTACCCCCACACGATCCCTGTGACGGAGCACCATGTCTGACATCACGCGCGAGCAGGTCGAGCACCTCGCCGGTCTCGCCCGCATCGCCCTCACCCCCGACGAGATCGACACCATGACCCGCGAGCTCGGGCAGATCGTCGACAACGTGGCCAAGGTGGCCGAGGTCGCCACGGCCGACGTGCCGGCGACCAGCCACCCGATCCCGCTCCAGAACGTGTTCCGCCCCGACGTCGTCGGCGAGACGCTGACCGCCGAGCAGGCGTTGTCCGGCGCCCCCGACCACGACGGCTCGCGCTTCAAGGTGAGCGCCATCCTCGGAGAAGAGCAGTAGAGATGACCGACACCGCAGCCCTCATCCGCCTCAGCGCGGCCGACCTGTCCACGAAGCTCGCCTCGGGCGAGGTCTCGTCCGTCGAGGCGACGCAGGCGCACCTCGATCGCATCGCCGCCGTCGACGGAGACGTCCACGCGTTCCTCCACGTGAGCGACTCGGCTCTGGCCACCGCGGCCGACGTCGACCGTCGTCGGGCCGCCGGAGACGCGCTCGGCCCCCTGGCCGGCGTGCCGATCGCCGTCAAAGACGTCCTGTGCACCATCGACATGCCCTCGACGTCGGGCAGCCGCATCCTCGAGGGCTGGGTGCCGCCCTACGACGCCACCGTCGTCGCGAAGCTCCGCGCCGCCGACCTGATCCCGCTCGGCAAGACCAACATGGACGAGTTCGCCATGGGGTCGTCGACCGAGTTCTCGGCCTACGGCCCGACCCACAACCCCTGGTCGCTCGACCGCATCCCCGGCGGATCGGGCGGCGGGTCGGCCGCCGCCGTCGCGGCCTTCGAGGCCCCGCTGGCCCTGGGCAGCGACACCGGCGGATCGATCCGTCAGCCCGGTGCCGTGACGGGCACCGTCGGCGTCAAGCCCACCTACGGCTCGGTCAGCCGGTACGGCGCGATCGCGCTCGCCAGCTCGCTCGACCAGGTGGGTCCGGTCAGCCGCACGGTGCTCGACTCGGCCCTGCTGCACGACGTCATCAAGGGGCACGACCCCCGCGACTCCACGTCCTTGCGCGACGCCTGGCCCTCGTTCACCGAGGCGGCCCGCGCGGGTCTCGCCGGCGGCGCCCTCCAGGGCGTGCGCATCGGCGTCGTGAAGGAGCTCAACGGGGACGGGTTCCAGGGCGGAGTCAAGACGCGCTTCGCCGAGGCCCTCGAGCTGCTGTCGAACGCCGGCGCCGAGATCGTCGAGGTGTCCGCACCGAGCTTCGAGTACGCGATCAGCGCCTACTACCTGATCCTCCCCGCGGAGGCGTCGAGCAACCTCGCCAAGTTCGACTCGGTCCGATTCGGCATGCGCGTCGTCCCCGAGGGCGGCGGCACCGTCGAGGACGTGATGGCCGCGACCCGCGAGGCGGGCTTCGGTCCCGAGGTCAAGCGTCGGATCATCCTCGGCACCTATGCGCTCAGCGCCGGCTACTACGAGGCGTACTACGGCAGCGCGCAGAAGGTCCGGACCCTGGTGCAGCGCGACTTCGCGGCCGCGTTCGCCGACGTCGACGTGCTCGTCTCGCCGTCCGCCCCCACGACGGCGTTCCCGCTCGGATCGAAGATCGACGACCCGCTGGCGATGTACCTGAACGACATCACGACGATCCCGGCGAACCTCGCCGGCATCCCCGGCATCACGATCCCCATGGGCCTCGCCGACGAGGACGGCCTGCCGGTCGGCCTGCAGTTCATGGCGCCCGCCCGAGAGGACGCTCGCCTCTACACCTACGGCGCGGCTCTCGAGCAGCTGCTCGAGCAGAGCTGGGGTCGCACCCTCATCTCGCGCGCGCCCGATCTCAGCAGCACCGAACAGACCGCCGCCACCGAGGGAGTCATCTGATGGCCAAAGCAGACCTGATGGACTACGACGAGGCCCTCGAGCGGTTCGAGGTCGTGCTCGGCTTCGAGGTGCACGTCGAGCTCGCGACCAAGACCAAGATGTTCTCCGACGCCCCGAACTTCTTCGGCGGCGCCCCCAACACCAACGTCACCCCGGTCGACCTGGGCCTGCCCGGCTCGCTGCCCGTCGTCAACGAGCAGGCCGTGCGCTACTCGATCAGCCTGGGCCTGGCCCTCGGCTGCTCGATCGCCGAGAGCTCCCGGTTCGCCCGCAAGAACTACTTCTACCCCGACAACCCCAAGAACTACCAGGTCAGCCAGTTCGACGAGCCCATCGCGTTCGAGGGCGAGGTCGAGGTCGAGCTGCCCGACGGCACCGTCTTCCGGATCCCGATCGAGCGGGCCCACATGGAGGAGGACGCGGGCAAGCTGACGCACGTCGGCGGGTCCACCGGTCGCATCCAAGGGGCCGAGTACTCGCTCGTCGACTACAACCGCGCCGGCATCCCCCTCGTCGAGATCGTCACGAAGCCGATCATCGGCGCCGGAGCCCTCGGGCCGGAGCTGGGCGCGGCCTACGTGTCGACCATCCGCGACATCGTCCGGTCGCTCGGCGTCAGCGAGGCCCGCATGGAGCGCGGCAACCTCCGCTGCGACGCGAACGTGTCGCTGCGTCCGCACGGCCAGGAGAAGCTCGGCACGCGCACCGAGACCAAGAACGTCAACTCGTTCCGCTCGGTCGAGCGGGCCGTGCGCTACGAGATCCAGCGACAGGCCGCGATCCTCGCGGCCGGCGGCACGATCACGCAGGAGACCCGCCACTGGCATGAGGACACCGGTCGCACCTCGGCCGGCCGCCCGAAGAGCGACGCGGACGACTACCGCTACTTCCCCGAGCCCGACCTGCTGCCCGTCGTCCCGCCGCGCGAGCTGGTGGAGGAGCTCCGTCTCGCCCTGCCCGAGGCGCCGGTCGCCCTCCGCCGACGCCTCAAGGCCGAATGGGGCTTCGCCGACCTCGAGTTCCAGGACGTCGTGAACTCCGGTCTGCTCACCGAGCTGGTCGAGACGGTGCAGGCCGGAGCCGCGCCCCAGGCGGCGCGCAAGTGGTGGACGGGCGAGATCGCCCGCCTGGCCAACGCCCGCGGCGTCGAGCCGTCGAGCCTGGTCTCGCCGCTGCACGTCAGCGAGCTGATCGCGCTCGTCGAGAACGGCGACCTGACGGACCGGCTCGCCCGACAGGTGCTCGAAGGCGTCGTCGCCGGCGAGGGCAGCCCCGCCGAGGTCGTCGAGTCGCGGGGGCTGAAGGTCGTCTCCGACGACGGCGCCCTGATCGCGGCCATCGACGAGGCGCTCGCGGGCCAGCCCGACGTCCTCGCGAAGATCCGCGACGGCAAGGTGCAGGCGGCCGGTGCCGTGATCGGTGCCGTGATGAAGGCCATGAAGGGCCAGGCCGACGCGGCCCGGGTCCGCGAGCTCGTGCTCGAACGAGCACAGGCCTGACCGGCGTCGTCGTGAGCGACTCCGACGTCGAGCGCGAGGGCCACCCGGTCCGATGAGCATCCTCGGGTGGCTCCGGCCCGCCGCGCCCATGGGGGTGGCGGTCGTCGTGCTCGCGGGCGTCCTCGGCGCGGGCGGGCTGCTGCTGCCGTCGCGGGTCACCCTCGTGCACACGATCGACGGGGCGGGGGCGGTCTTCGCCAGCCGGTCCGACCTCCTGCTGGTCACGACCGTGCTGGCCCTCGTGATCGTCGTCGCGTACCTCGTGTCCGCGGCGGCCCTCGCCTGGACGCCGGTGCGCCACCTGTGGGTGCCGCGCCCCGCGTACTGGAAGACCCCCGCCCGCCGGCGGGAGCTCCGGCGGCGCCTCGCGACCTACCTGGCCCGGGGCACGGCGGCCGGGCTGCTCCTCCTCGCCGCGCTGGTCGTCGTGGCCCTGATCGCCCAGGACGGCGGCCCCGGCGCGCTCTGGTGGATACCCCTCGCCGTGTCCCTCGGCTACGTCGTGGCCATGATCGTCTGGCTGGTCTGGGTGGTCACGGCCGGGTTCGCCCCTGATCGCGCCGTCGAGGCCGCGTCCCCGATCTCCGCCGCCCGAGACGGCGCCCGCACCGGGGCGAGGCCCGGACGACCGGCCCCCGACCGCTCGAGCCCCCGAGGCGGCGACACCTGGACGGCGGGCGACGACGCCGGCCGTGCGGCGGCGACGCCGCGGACCGGGGCGGCGACGGCGCCCGCACCGCCCTCGGCCCGTCCGACCGCGGCGAAGCCGGGCGGCAGCGGCGACAGAGCGTCCACGAGCCCGCCCCGCCCCTACCAACCCCGACCCCCGCACCGAGGAGGCCCGCCCCGTGGATGACGACCGCTACGGTCACGACGTGTTGAGCGGCGACTGGAAGAAGTCCACGCGACCCGTCGCGACCCCCACCGACGCCGTCCGCGACCTCGTCGTCGAGGAGGTCGCGAGCGGCTTCACCGGCGCCGTCGTGCGGGTGTCCGCCGGTCTGGTCGAGCTCGAGGACTGGAAGGGCCGCGTCCGCGCGTTCCCTCTCGGCGGCTCGTTCCTGATCGACGGGTCGCCGGTCGCTCTGCGGGTGCCGCGCGCCGCGCCGGTCGGGCGCGCCCGGACGGCCTCCGGCTCGTTCGCGGTCGACGGAGCCCGCGCCCGGGTGGCCCGCGAGAGCCGGATCTTCGTCGAGGGCCGTCACGACGCCGAGCTGGTCGAGAAGGTCTGGGGCTCCGACCTGCGGATCGAGGGTGTCGTCGTCGAGTACCTCGAGGGCGTCGACCACCTCGCCGACGTGCTGGCCGAGTTCCGTCCGTCGGCCACCCGCCGCGTGGGCGTCCTCGTCGACCACCTGGTGGCCGGCTCGAAGGAGAGCCGGATCGCCGAGTCGATCGCCCGCGGCCCGGCCGGGCGGCACGTGCTCGTGGTCGGTCACCCGTTCGTCGACGTCTGGCAGTCGGTCAAGCCGGCCCGGCTCGGGCTCGCCGAGTGGCCCGCCGTCCCGCGGTCGATCGAGTGGAAGCACGGCATCTGCGACGCCCTCGGCTGGCCGCACGACGACCAGGCCGACATCGCCGCCGCCTGGCAGCGCATCCTCGCCCGGGTGCGCACCTTCGCCGACCTCGAGCCGGCCCTGCTGGGGCCCGTCGAGCGGCTGATCGACTTCGTGACGGTCGACTGAGCATCGCTCCGGAGCCGTCCGCGCTCGTCGTGGCGCGCGCCGCACACGTCCTCCCCACCGCCCCCCGCCGTCCGGGGCGGGGAATCGCCCGGGGGTGACGGGCGATCGACGCCCCCGGGCCCTAAGTTCGTGACATGGCCGATTCGATCGAAGGGCGCGTCCAGGGCGCCGTCGACGCGTGGCTCCGCTGGCTGCCGCGCTGGCGGATCGGCACGGCCCGGGGGCGGACCCGGGTCTGTCGACTCTGCCTCGGATCTCCGGTGGCGGCGGCCGCCGGATTCGACCACGACGTGCCGCATGCGGTGCAGCACGCCCTGCTCAACCGGCTCCGTCACATCGTCGACGACGAGGTCGACGTCTACACGACCCGCAATCTGCCTCTCGTGGACAGGGAGCTGCGGCGCGACGCCGCCGAGCCCGATCCGGCCGCCTACCGACCCGGCGAGGGCCTCGACCCGGAGTTCGAGGGCCTCGACGTCGACCCCGAGCCCGACCCGACCCAGCCGTTCCTGTTCACGCTGGCCGGACTCGCCGAGGAGGACGCGCCTCCCCGGGACCGCTCCTCGGGCGATCCGGTCGAGTACTCGGACGAGGCCAAGGAGGCGCTCCGCCGCGAGCTCGCCCTCGCCGACGACCAGGCGCAGGCCATCGGCACCACCGTCTGCTTCGCCCTGATCGCCCACCGCGACCGCATCGGCGACGCCGTCGAGCGGCTGGTGGACCCGCAGATCGACGAGCTGCTGTCCGAGCTGTCGCGCACCCTCGAACAGCCCAGCTGACCCCGCTCCCGCCCCGAAAGGCCGCCATGTCCGGTTCCGCCCCCGCTCGCCGCCGCGCCCCCTGGTGGGCGTTCGTCGCCGACGTCGCTCTCGTCGTCGCCTTCGTGCTCATCGGCCGGAGCAGTCATGCCGAGGCTCTCGATCCGACCGGAGCGGCGACCACGGCGTGGCCGTTCCTCGTCGGGCTGGTCGTGGGGTGGCTGAGCGTGCTCGGGGTGAGGTGGCCGCTGCCGGCCCTCACGTCGGGACTCGTCGTCTGGGTGGCCACGGTGGTGGTCGGCGTGCTGCTGCGGGTCGCCAGCGGTCAGGGCGTCCAGGTGAGCTTCGTCGTGGTCACCGTCATCGTGCTGGGGGTCTTCACGCTCGGCTGGCGCGCGCTCGCGGCGCTGATCGGGCGTCGGCGGCGATCCGCCCTCCGGTGACGCCCGCCCGTCGCGCCGTCGGGGTCAGCTCCGGCGCTTGACGCTGTTGTCGAGGCTGGGTTCGTCGGTGAGCACCAGGCCGGACGAGCTGTTCGACGAGGCCGTGAGCTCGGTCAGCCACTCGCGGCTGATCGACGGGACGCGGCCGCCCACGTACTTGAAGTAGAGGGGGATGCCGGGGTCGAGCCAGATGCTGCTGCGGCCGTCGCCGACCTTCTGCGTGTCGCGCCACGAGAAGAAGAACGACTCGCGACGACGCAGCTTGGTGGCGATGACGATCTGCAGGTGTTCGAGGGTGCGGTCCTCGAACTCGATCTCGATTCCCGAGGTGCCGTAGATGAGCGATCCCATGAGGTCCTGTTCCGTCGAGGAGTTACCGAGACGGACCCGGGTCGCGGGTGCGTGCTCGATGGTCAATCTACCCGGTCGGGAGCGGTTCCACGGGCTCGCCCCGACGAGTCGTCCGCGCGACCCGGGCGGTCGTCCAGCCTGGCCCGGCATACTCGAAGCGCCGATCCGAGCCCGACCCGAGCGGGCCCCGAACCGACCCAGGGATCCATGACCTCCATCGACGCCTCGAGCGCTGTCCTGTCCGCCTCCTCCGCCCCCGGCTCGCTGACCGAGAGCGGAGGCATCGTGGGCATCGCCTCGCGGGTGATCGACGCGCTCGGCGAGTGGGGCGTGGGGCTGCTCACCTTCATCGAGACGATCTTCCCGCCCATCCCCAGCGAGCTGATCCTCCCCCTGGCCGGAGCCCTCGCGGGCAGCGGCGACATGAACCTCGTGCTGCTCGTGGCCGTGACGACCCTGGGCGCGTACGTCGGGGCGCTCGTGCTGTACCTCCTCGGCGCCAAGCTGGGCCTCGAGCGCAGCATCCGCTGGCTGTCGAAGCTGCCGCTCGTCGATCGCGAGGACTTCGACAAGGCGGCGGGCTGGTTCCACCGGCACGGGCGCTCCGCCGTCTTCTTCGGCCGGTTCATCCCCGGCGTCCGCAGCCTCATCTCGCTCCCCGCCGGTGCCGACCGGATGCCCCTCGCGACGTTCTCGCTCTTCACCATCGTCGGCAGCGCGATCTGGAACACGCTCCTCATCGCCCTCGGCGCCGCCCTCGGCACGCAGTACGAGCTCATCGACGAGTACGCCAAGTACCTCGACTACGTCGTGTACGCGGCCATCGTCGGCGTGATCGTCTGGCTGATCGTCCGCGCCGTGCTGCGCCGCCGCCGTCGCGACGCCGCCGTCGACGACGTTCGCGGCTGATCCGCACCGCGCGCTCAGGCGCCGCGGGGCGGACGCCCGTACCGTCGGACACCCCGCCGGTGCCGCCGGCATCGGACCCGAACTCGAACGGAACGGAACGCTCATGGGATTCCTCGACAGGCTCCTCGGCCGAGACGACAGCACGCCGAGGCCGCGACAGCAGCAGACCGTCTACGACCAGCGGCCCTACGGCCAGCAGTCGTACGATCAGGCCCCTCCCTCCCGCCCGGCGGCCCCCGCCCCGGCCGCACCGCGCAGCGACGACGAGATCGCCGTCGAGCGCTACCGCTACCTGCTCCGCACGGCCCCTCCCGAGACGATCGAGCAGGTGCACGCCGAGGCCTTCCAGAAGCTCACGCCCGAGCAGCGGAGGCTCGTCTTCGACGAGCTGAGCGCGCAGTCGGCCTCGGGCGAGCAGCCGCGGGGCGACGACCCGCAGTCGCTGGCGCAGGCGGCGACGCGCTCCGAGCTCCGACAGCCCGGCACCCTCGAGCGGACGTTGGGCGGCGGCCGGCAGGGAGCAGCCGGCGCCCCGGGTCGCGGCGGTCCCGGCATCGGCTCGATGATCGGCGGATCCCTGCTCGGCACCGTGGCGGGCTTCGTGATCGGCTCGGCGCTGGTGAGCGCGTTCCTGCCCGACGCCGACGCGACGGCGGACGGCGGCGAGGGCGACGGCGGTGACGCGGGTGCCGACTCCGGCGACGCGGGTGCCGACGCGACGACCGCCGACGCCGGCGGCGACGCGGGAGGCGACTTCGGCGGCGGCGACGCGTTCGGCGGGGGCGACTTCGGCGGCGGCTTCGGGGACTTCGACATCTGACCCGGGCGCACCCGCGCGACGCCGGGCACGACCGAGGAGGCGCGATCGGGCCGGGACGCGCCTCCTCGGCTCCGAGGCGACTACCGTCGGAGGTCCTGCGACCGCAGGCCGCATTCGAGGAGAGTCATGACAACCAGCAGGATCGCCGTCGTCACCGGAGGCAGCGCAGGCCTCGGCCGCGCCACCGTCCGTGAGCTCGCCGCGCGGGGCTGGGACGTCGCCGTCCTCGCCCGGGGACAGGACGGCCTCGACGGCGCCACCGCCGACATCCGGGCCGCCGGACGCCGGGCGCTCGGGATCCCGACCGACGTGGCCGACCGCGCTCAGGTCGAGGCGGCCGCCGATCGGGTCGAGGCCGAATGGGGCCCCATCGACCTCTGGGTGAACGACGCCATGGTCGGCGTCTTCGGCGAGTTCCTCGAGACCGATCCCGACGACTTCGAACGCGCCACGGCCGTCAACTACTTCGGCTTCGTGAACGGCACGCGAGCCGCGCTGTCGCGCATGGTGCCGCGTGACCACGGCCACGTCGTCCAGGTCGGATCGGCGCTGGCCCACCGGGGCATCCCCCTCCAGGCGGCGTACTGCGCGGCCAAGCACGCCGTGCAGGGGTTCACGGAGTCGGTGACCACCGAGCTGCTGCACAACAAGAGCGCGGTGCGGATCTCGACCGTGGACATGCCGGCGCTCAACACGATCCAGTTCAACTGGGTGCGGACCACCCTGCCCGACCACCCGCAGCCGGTCGCGCCGATCTTCGAGCCCGAGGTCGGGGCCCGGGCCATCGCCGACGTCGCCGACCGGCCGCGCCGCCGATCGTGGATCGGAGAGCCCACGCTCGGGACCGTGCTCGGCAACCGCTTCGTGGCCGGCTGGCTCGACGTCTTCATGGCGAAGACCGGCTACTCGGGGCAGCAGGCGCCCGACAAGTCCGAGCCCATGCTGCCCGACAACCTCTACGAGCCGACGGCCGGCGACCACGGGGCCCGCGGCATCTTCAGCGATCGCGCCCACAGCTCGAGCCCGCAGATCTGGTACACCCGGAACCGACGGCTGAGCTACGGACTGGCCGTCGCCGCGGCCCTCGGAGCCGGGGCGGCGACGGTCCGGGCGGTGGCCGGGAGGCGCGGATGAGTCGCGCCTTCGACGCGTCCGTCGTCGGAGCCGGGCCGAACGGCCTCGCCGCCGCGGTCGTCCTGGCCCGGGCCGGTCTGCGGGTCCAGGTGCTCGAACGGGCGGCGACCATCGGCGGAGGCACGCGGACGGCCGAGCTCACGCTCCCCGGCTTCCGGCACGACATCTGCTCGGCGGTGCACCCGATGGCCATGGCCTCGGGCTTCTTCCGCCGATGGGGTCTCGAGCAGCGGGTCGAGATGATCGTCCCCGAGGTCTCGTACGCGCACCCCGTCGACGGCGGGACCGCCGGCGTGGCCTACCGCGACCTCGACCGCACGGTCGAGGGGCTCGGCGTCGACGGAGCCACCTGGCGACGGATGTTCGGCCGCCTCGTCGAGCTCGAGGACGAGATCTCGCAGTTCACGCTCTCGCCGATCCTCCAGGTGCCGCGCCACCCCGGCGCCGTGGTCGAGTTCGGACTCCGGATCCTGGCGCAGGGCGGACCCTGGTGGGACGCCGGCCTCGAGACCCGCGAGGCGAGGGCGCTGCTCGCCGGGGTGATGGCGCACGCCATCCGGCCGATGCCGAGCCTGTCGGCGTCCGCCGCCGGCCTCACGCTGGCCGTCCACGGTCACGGCCGGGGTTGGGCGCTGCCCCGGGGCGGCAGCCAGTCGATCGCCGATGCGCTGGCGGCCGACCTGGTCGCACACGGGGGAGTCATCGAGACGGACAGCGAGGTGACCGATCTCGGTCAGCTCGACGCCGACGTGGCCCTGCTCGACGTGACTCCCCGTCAGCTGATCTCGATCGCCGGCGACCGGCTCCCCGCCGGGTACCGACGGCGACTCGAGCGGTTCCGGTACGGCGGGGGAGCCTCCAAGGTCGACTTCGCGCTCAGCGGCCCCGTCCCGTGGTCGGTGCAGGAGCTCGCCGCCTCGCCGACCGTGCACCTCGGCGGTGACCGGGCCGACGTGGCGCGCGCCGAGCACGACGTGGCCAGGGGACGGCACTCCGACGACCCGTTCGTGCTCGTCGTGCAGCCCAGCGTGGTCGACGACACCCGGGCACCCGCCGGACAGCACTCGCTCTGGGCCTACGCCCACGTGCCCTCGGGCAGCACCCGCGACATGACCGAGGTGATCACGGCCCAGATCGAGCGGTTCGCCCCCGGGTTCCGCGAGCTGGTGCTCGCCTCGCACTCGTTCTCCGCCGACGAGCTCGAGGAGCACGACCCGAACTACATCGGCGGCGACATCGCGTCGGGAGCGCCGAGCCTCACGCAGCTCGTGGCGCGTCCGGTGCTCTCCACCGACCCGTGGCGCACGCCGGCGAAGGGCGTCTACCTGGCGTCGTCGTCGGTGCCCCCCGGACCGAGCGTGCACGGCATGGGAGGCGCCTACGCGGCGCGCAGCGCCCTCCGCCACGAGTTCGGCATCACCACCCTGCCCGCACTGGGCCCCGACCGGAAGGCGACGGCATGAGCACCGACCAGCGTTTCATCGAGGCGTCGCCCGACGACGTCTTCGCCGTCTTCGCCGACGGCTGGTCGTTCCCCAGCTGGGTCGTCGGGTCGTCGCGGATCCGCGACGTCGACGAGTCGTGGCCGTCCCTCGAAGCCAGGATCAGCCACTCGTTCGGGGTCTGGCCCGCCGTCATCGACGACACCACGAGCATCGTCGAATGGGACCCTCCGCGTCGTGTCGTGCTCCTCGCGCGGGGATGGCCGATGGGGGAGGCGCGGGTCGCCTTCACCGTGCGGCCGCGCACGGGAGGATGCCACGTCACGATGGTCGAGGACGCCGTCTCCGGGCCGGGCGCCGTCGTGCCCCGCCCGCTGATGGACATCCCCCTCGGCATCCGCAACCGCGAGACGCTGCAGCGCCTGGCCTGGCTGGCCGAAGGACGCCGCGGCGACACCGTGGGGTGAGTCCGCACGAGAGGACGCCCCGCCCCGGACCGGGGCGGGGCGTCCTGTCGTGCGGGGCGTCAGTGACCGAGCAGCTCGTCGCGCACCTTGCGGCGCAGCACCTTGCCGATCAGCGACGTCGGGAGGGCGTCGACGACGACGATGCGACGCGGCACCTTGTAGGGCGTGAGGTTCTGCCGTGCGAAGGCGCGCAGCGCGGCGGTGTCGACCTCGACGCCGGGCGCCACGACGATGGCGGCCGCCACCTGCTCGCCGCCGGGGCTCGGCATCCCGACGACGGCCGCGTCGAGGACGCCCTCGAAGCGCGTGAGGACCTCCTCGACCTCGGACGGCGACACGTTGAACCCGCCCGTGATGATGAGCTCCTTGATGCGATCGACCACGCGGACGAACCCGTCGGGGTCGAGGGTGACGATGTCGCCGGTGCGGAACCAGTCGCCGTCGACGAACACCTCGCCGGTCGCCTGCGGCTTGCGGTAGTACCCGGTGAACACCTGCGGGCCGCGGACGATCAGCTCGCCCGGCTCGCCGGCGGGCACGTCGACGGTGGGGTCGTCGGGGTCGACCACCCTGACCTCGGTGCTCGGCAGGGGCAGACCGACGGTGCCGGCCCGACGGGTCGGCCCCACGGGGTTGGCCATCAGCACGGGCGAGCACTCGGAGAGCCCGTACCCCTCGACCAGCCAGCCGCCCGACTCGGCCTCCCACGGCTCGACGACGTCGGCCGAGAGCGGCATGGCGCCCGAGATCGCGACCTCGACGCCCTGCAGGGAGACGCCGGCCTCGTCGGCCGCCTTGCGCAGACGCGTGTAGATCGGCGGGACGGCGGGCAGGAAGGTCGGCGGACGCTTCTTCATGACCTTGAGCACGAGCGCCGGGTCGAAGGCGGGGAACAGCACGAGACGGGCGCCCATGCTCATCGCGAAGGTGAGGCACAGCGTCAGCCCGTAGGCGTGGAACATGGGCAGCACGGCGTAGACCGTGCAGGCGCCCTGCTCGATCGTGGGCACCCAGGCCCGCGACTGCGCCGCGTTCGACAGGAGGTTGCGGTGGGTCAGCTGGGCGCCCTTCGGCGTGCCCGTGGTGCCGCTGGTGTACTGGATGACGGCGAGGTCGTCGGTGTCCGGACGGGGGTGCTTGGCCCGGATCGGGCGCGAGGAGACGATGGACTCCCAGGGGGTGGTGCCGTGCACGGGAGCGAACAGGCGGTCACGGGACTGGCGAGCCTTGGGCACCGGCAGTCGGAGGGCCGCCCGGGTGGCGAAGGGCATCGCCCGCGTGACGTCGACCGAGACGACGTGGTCGACCGCGACGTCGGACGGGAACGCCTGGATGGTGTCGACGACCTTGTTCCAGGCGATGGCGACCTTGGCCCCGTGGTCCTCGAACTGGTGGCGGAGCTCGCGGGGAGTGTAGAGCGGGTTGTGCTCGACGACCACGGCGCCGAGGCGCAGCACCGCGTAGAACGCGACGACGTGCTGGGGTCCGTTCGGGAGCACGAGGGCGACCGTGTCGCCGTGCTCGACTCCGAGCCTGCGGAGGCCCTCGGCGGCACGGGCGATCTGCTCGACGAGCTCGCGGTACGTGGTCGTCGCGCCGAAGTACTCGAGGGCCACGGCCTTCGGGTAGCGCCGCGCGCTCTCGTCGACGAGGTCGAGGAGCGAGCCCGTCACGGGCTCGATGTCGTGGGGGACGTCGGGAGCGTACGAGTCAAGCCAGGGACGAGGGGTGTCGATGGTCACCCCCACACTCTAGGCGGATCGCGCGCGGCGCCCTGTCCGATTCGCGAACACTCGGCGGTCACGGTCCCCTCCTGGGAAGTCGCCCCCGGCGACGGGCGTTGGATCGGAGAGCATCGCACCCCGACGAGAGGAACACTGTGAGCAAGGTCTGGTTCATCACCGGAGCATCCAAGGGATTCGGCCGCGAGTGGGCGGAAGCCGCCCTCGAACGCGGCGACCGGGTCGCCGGCACCGCCCGGAAGCTCGACGACGTGGCGCCGCTCATCGAGCGGTACGGCGACGCCTTCCTGCCGATCCAGCTCGACGTCACCGATCGCGCCGCCGACATCGCCGCGGTCCAGGAGGCCGCCGAGACCTTCGGGCGCCTCGACGTCGTCGTCAACAACGCCGGCTACGGCCACTTCGGCATGGTGGAGGAGATCACCGAGGACGAGGCGCGCGGCCAGCTCGAGACGAACCTGTTCGGCGCGCTCTGGATCTCGCAGGCCGCGCTGCCCATCATGCGCGAGCAGGGTTCGGGTCACATCATCCAGGTCTCGAGCATCGGCGGCATCAGCGCCTTCCCGACCGTGGGCATCTACCACGCGTCGAAGTGGGCGCTCGAGGGATTCAGCCAGTCGCTCGCCCAGGAGGTCGCGGGCTTCGGCATCTCGGTCACCCTGGTCGAGCCCGGCGGGTTCAGCACCGACTGGTCCGGCCCGTCCGCCTCGCGCAGCGAGGAGATCGAGGCCTACGCCGACGTCCGCGAGGCCGCCTCGAAGCGTCCGTCGGCCGCCGACCCGGGCGACCCCACCGCCACGCGCGGGGCGATCCTGAAGGTCGTCGACGCCGACGAGCCGCCGCTGCGGATCTTCTTCGGCAAGGCGCCCCTCGAGATCGCCACGAAGGACTACGAGTCGCGCCTGAGGACCTGGAACGAGTGGCAGCCCGTCTCCATCGAGGCGCACGGGAACTGACGTCCGCGGTCCGTCCGACGCCGCGCCTCCTCGGGTGGATCCCCGGGAGGCGCGGCGTCGGTCCGTCTCCGCCGGACGCCCCCGCGGCGGCCCGGCCCGGGCGCTCAGCTGGCGAGGCGCATGATCGGGACATGGCCGCATTGACAGAACCGCTGCGCGCCCGGCTGCAGTACACCTTCAACGGGCAGTACACCGGGACCCCCCAATGGATCACCGACCTCGAGAAGGGCGACGACGAGGGGTTCTTCCTGCCGGGGTCGGCCGTCTGGGCCGTGCACGGCGCCATGTCGACCATCGCCGCCGGCGTCAGAGCCCTGCTCGTGCAGGCGCTGCACCCGGGCGCTCTCGCCGGGGTCCACGACCACTCCCGGTTCCGCGAGGACCCGCTCGGGCGACTCGCCGGCACCATCCGGTGGATCTACACCGTCACCTACGGCAGCCGGGACGCGGCGACCCAGGCGTCGAACTGGGTCTCCCGCCTGCACACCAGGGTCGTCGGGCAGTACGACGACCGGCACGGCGTCCGACACGACTACGCCGCGAACGATCCCGAGCTGCTCAGCTGGGTGCACATGGCCTTCGCGGACTCGTTCCTCGCCGCCTTCCAGGAGTGGGGCTCGGGGGAGATCCCCGGCGGTCCCGACGCCTACGTGCGCGAGTGGGCCGTCGCCGGCGAGCTCATGGGCGTGCCGAACCCGCCCCGGACGGCCGCCGAGATGCAGAGTCAGCTGATGGACTTCGACCGCCGTGGCATCCTCGAGCGCACCGACCGCACCGCCGACGTCGTGCGGTTCATCCGCCGCCCGCCGCTGTTCCCGGTGCTGCGGCTCGGATACCCGCTGCTGTTCAACGGCGCGGTCGCCACGCTCCAGCCGCGGTTCCGCGAGCTGCTCGACCTCCGTCCGCCGCACGTCGGGCCGGTGCCGCTGCCCGCGTCCGGGCCGGCCGGGGCCACCCTGCGGGGGATCGGCGCCGTCCTCGGGCCCCGACCCGTCGCCGAGAGCCACGCCCGCGCTCGACTCGAACGACTCGGATGGGCGTCGGTCTGATCGTCGGCCTCGGGCTGAGAGGATGAGGCCGTGACCGACACCGCGCCTCCTCGCCGCCACCGGCCGTTCCGCCTCCTGCGCGACGTCGTCGTGGTGGTGCTCATCGCCCTGCTCGTCTCGTGGGGCGTGCGCACGTACCTCGTGCGATCGTTCTACATCCCGTCGGCCTCGATGGAGACGACGCTGATGATCGGCGACCGGCTGGTCGTGAACGTGCTCGCGTCGAGCGTCATGCCGCTGCACCACGGCGACATCGTGGTCTTCAGCGACCCGGGCGGCTGGTTGCCGGGAGCGCCGGACCAGGACCTCGTGAAGCGCGTGATCGGGCTTCCGGGCGACACCGTCTCGTGCTGCGACGCCGAGGGACGCGTCCTGGTGAACGGCGAGCCGATCGACGAGCCCTACATCACGGTGCCCGACGGCGACCCGGCCTCGCTCACCCCGTTCGACGTCACCGTGCCGGAGGGCGCCCTGTGGGTGCTCGGGGACAACCGCGAGGACTCGGCCGACTCGAGGGCCCACCAGAGCGGGCCCTACGACGGGTTCGTGCCCGAGGACAACGTGATCGGCCGGGCGTTCGTGATCTTCTGGCCCTTCGACCGGATCCGCTGGCTCTAGCGGATCAGCCCGCGGCGATCAGCGCGTCGCGCACCTGGCGCCGCAGCACCTTGCCGATCAGCGACTTGGGCAGCTCGTCGACGACGACCACGCGGCGGGGCACCTTGTAGGCCGCCAGCCGTCCGCGGCACCAGTCGCGGACGGCGTCCTCGTCGAGCGCGGCGCCCCGCGCGAGCACCACGGCGGCCACGACGTCCTCGCCGCCCTCGGCCCGCGGGACGCCGACGACGGCGGCCTCGGCGATGCCGTCGGCGCCGAGCACGGCCTCCTCGACCTCCGACGGGGCGACGTTGAAGCCGCCCGTGACGATGAGCTCCTTGATGCGGTCGACGATCGTCACGTAGCCGTCGGCGCTCATGCTGACGATGTCGCCGGTGCGGAACCAGCCGCCCTCGAGGAACGCCTCGGCGGTCTCGTCCGGACGGTTCCAGTAGCCGCGGAACACCTGGGGACCCCGCAGCAGCAGTTCGCCGGCCGCCCCGGGAGGCACGGGCCGGGTCGGGTCGGGATCGTCGCGATCCACGACCATCGCCTCGGTCGACGGGAACGGCACGCCGACGGTGCCGACCCGCCTGGTCGGCCCGATGGGGTTGCCGAGCGCCACGGGCGACGTCTCGGTGAGGCCGAACCCCTCGACGAGCATGCCGCCCGTGACACCCTCCCAGGCGGAGACCACCGGGGTGGGCAGGTTCATCGCGCCCGAGATGGCGAACCGGGCGGCGGACAGGTCGACGCCGCGCTCGCGGGCCGCGTCGGCCAGGCGCTGGTAGATGGGAGGCACGGCCGGCAGGAAGGTCGGCGGGTGCTTCCTGGCCGCCTTGAGCACGAGGTCGACGTCGAACTTCGGGAACAGCACGAGCCGCGCCCCGATGCTCATCGCGAAGGTGAGGCAGAGGGTCAGCCCGTAGGCGTGGAAGAACGGCAGCACGCCGTAGACGGTCTCCTCGCCGTCGACGAGCCCGGGCACCCAGGCGCGCCCCTGGGCGGCGTTGCTGCGGAGATTGCGGTGCGTCAGGATCGCGCCCTTCGGCGAGCCGGTCGTGCCGCTGGTGTACTGCAGCAGGGCGACGTCGTCGACGTCGGGGCGCGGGTGCTTCCTCCGGATCGGCCTGTTCGCCAGGAGGTCCTCCCAGGTGGCGTCGCCGGTGGCGCCGTCGGTCAGGGCGGCCCGCGACGACTTCGCCGCCGGGACGGGGAGCTTGAGCGCGAGGCGGGTGCCGAGCGGCATGCCGCGGGTCACGTCGACCGAGACGATCGTGCGGAGCCCCAGGTCGGCGGGCAGGGCGCGGAGCCGGTCGACGAGCTTGTCCCAGGCGATCGCGATCGTCGCGGTGTGGTCCTCGAAGAGGTGGCGGAGCTCGCGGTCCGTGTAGAGCGGGTTGTGCTCGACCACGACGGCGCCGAGCCGCAGCACGGCGTAGAACGCGATCACGTGCTGCGGGCTGTTGGGGACGATCAGGGCGACGCGGTCGCCGGGGCCGACGCCGAGCCTCCTCAGGCCCTCCGCCGCGCGCGCGATCCGATCGCCCAGATCGCGGTAGCTGGTCTCGCGTCCGAAGAACTCGAGCGCCGGCCGGGTGCGGTACGCGGCGACGGCGTCGTCGATGAGGTCGACGAGACTGCCCGTGACGGGCTCGATGTCGGCGGGGACGTCGGGGGCGTAGCTGTGCAGCCAAGGGCGATCGATCGGGACGGTCATGCCATGAGCATGCCAGGGCAGGGTGATGAACCCCCGGGAGGCGCGGGTCGGCTCAGCGGGCGTCGCGACCGGTCAGCGCCAGCAGCCGGACGCGCAGGGGCGCGTCGTCGTCGACCGGCACCGGCGAGGCGAAGAGGCCCGAGGCCTCGAGAGCGTCCTTCTGGGGCTCGAACACGCCCCACACGGCCTCGACCAGCTCGTCGTCGAGCTCCTCGTCGGTGCCGACGGCGCGGGCGAGGTCCCAGGTGTGGATCGTGACGTCGGCGACCTGCTCGGCGAGGTACTCGGTGACCGAGACGACGTCGGCGCTCAGGCGGACCTCGGCGTCGGGGTCGGCCTCGCGCCAGGCCGCGGTCGCCGCGCCCGACCAGCGGTGCCAGGCCTCGAGGAGGTCGTCGCCGAGGGGCTCGATCGCGTTCTCGGCCTCGGCCGGGTCGCCGCCCTCGAGCAGGATCGGCACCCACTGCTGCTCGCGCGTGACGTGGCGGACGAGGTCGCGGACCTTCCACTCGGTGTCGGGGGTGGGGGCGTCCCAGTCCGCGACCGCCTCGACGCGGCGGGCGAACTCGTCGTGGGCGGTCTTCTGCAGCGTGATCCAGTCGACGGTCATGGGAGTCCTCTCGGGATGGGGCGGTGACACTCGGCGACAACCCCGACGGGACGCGCATTGTTCCTGAGGCTAGCGCGGCGGGTCGGCTAGGGTCGTGGCATGACCCTCGGCCTCGCTCCGCTGGCGCCCCTCGTGGCGTTCGTCGAGGCCGTGCTCGCGGGCGGCGGCGGGCCGCTCTCCGCGGTCGTGCTCGTCGGCCTCCTCGGCGCCGCCACGGCCCTCGTGGCGATCGGCGTCGCGCAGGTCGTGCTGACCCTCTGCGGGCTGGCCGGGGCGGTGCCCGAGGTGCCCCTCCGCGAAGAGGCCGGCACGCGCCTCCTCGTCTGGCGTCGCGACCCCGACGCACGCGGACACGTGCGCTCGCGGGCGCCGGGGCGGGCCCCCTCGGCCGCCTGAGCGATCCGGCCGACTCCGGCTCGCTCGCGTCGACCCGTCGGTCGACCGCGGCCAGAAGACACCCACCGTCTCTCTGACCGAGGAGTCCTCATGGACCTGTCCACCTTCCCGCCCATCGCCGTCGTGCTCGACGGCCTCTATTCGATCGTCACCGCGCTCGGCGAGCTCGTCTCGCCGTTCGCGGGGGAGGCCGGCGCCGCACTCGGCGTCGTGCTCTTCACCCTCCTCGTCCGGCTGGTGCTCGTGCCCGTCGGGGTGTCGCAGGTGCGTGCGGAGGTGGGTCGCCGTCGCCTCGCTCCCGCGATCGCCGACCTGAACCGACGCATCACCGACCCCCCGGCGCGCAGTCGGGCCCTGATGGCGCTCTACTCGTCCGAGAAGGTGTCGCCGCTCGCCGGGTGCCTGCCGACCCTGGCGCAGGCGCCCGTGCTGACGGCCGTCTACTCGCTGTTCGTCCACGCCGACATCGCCGGCCACGCCAACGCGTTGCTGACCCACACGCTCGGGGGAGCGGCTCTCGGCGCCAACCTCTTCGCGACGCTCGGCGCGGGGCTCGCCGCGGTCTGGCCGTACGCCGTGCTGCTGGTGCTGCTCGCGATCGTGGTCGAGCTCAGCCGACGCGCCACCCTGCGGTTCACCGGGCCGGCCGCCACGCCGGCCGCCGGCCCCGGAAAGGAGGCGCTGCCCGGCATGACGGGGCTGCTGCGCTGGCTGCCCTTCCTCAGCGTCGCCTTCGCGGCGTTCGCCCCGCTCGCCGCCGGTCTCTACCTCGTGACGAGCGCCGCCTGGACGCTCGGGGAGCGCGCGGTGCTGCGGCGGGTGCTCACGCGAGCCTGAGCGGGACGCCGGCGGCGGCCGGCACGACGGAGGGCCCGCACTCGACTGGCGAGTGCGGGCCCTCCGGGGGTGCTGCTGCTTACGCGGCGAGCGTGAACTGGATCTCGAGCGTGACGGTGACGTCGTTGCCGAGGGTGAAGCCGCCGGCCTCGAGGGCGGCGTTCCAGGTGACGCCGAACTCGGTGCGGTCGATCTTGGTCGTGGCCGAGAAGCCGAGCTTGGTCTGGCCGTAGCCGTCGACGACGAGGCCGCCGAACTCGCTCTTCAGGGTGACGGGCTTGGTGACGCCGCGCAGGGTCAGGTCGCCGTGCACGAGGAACGCGTCGTCGCCCTTCTCCTCGATGCTGGTCGACACGAAGGTCATCTTGGGGTGCTCGCCGGCGAGGAAGAAGTCGCCGCTCTGCAGGTGACCGTCGCGGTCCTTCTGGTTGGTGTTGACCGAGGCCACGTCGATCGACGCGGTGACCTTGGAGGCCGTGTGGTCCTCGGCGGTGACGAGCGAGGCGTCGAAGGACTCGAACGAGCCCTTGACCTTGCTGATGGCCAGGTGACGGACGCTGAACGAGACCTCGCTGTGCGTGGGGTCGAGGTTCCAGGTGCCGGCGGGGATCTTCTCTGCGGTGATGCTCATGGTGTTCTCCTGTCGTGAAGGTCAGAGGTTCGGTGACGTGTCACCGAAGGTGGTACGAGTATATGCAAGCGCATCCACCGATGGGTAATTCCCGTGACGGGATGTGACGGCTCAGGCGGGACGCTCGTCGGGCGAGACCGTCTTGGCCGGATCGGTCTCGGCGAGGTCGCCGAGGGCGTCGTCGATCGCCGTCATGACCTCGGCCGGCAGGCGGACGCCGGCGGCCTTGACGTTGTCGGCCACCTGCTCGGGACGCGAGGCGCCGATGATCGCCGACGAGACGTTGTCGTTCTGCAGCACCCACGCGATGGCGAGCTGGGCCATCGAGAGGCCGAGATCGGCCGCGATCGGCTCGAGCTTCGCGACGCCGGTGAGCACCTCGTCGGTGAGGAAGCGCTTGATCGTGCTCGCGCCTCCCTTGTCGTCCGTGGCGCGGCTGCCCGCGGGCAGCTCGGCGCCGGGCTTGTACTTGCCCGTCAGCACGCCCTGGGCGACCGGCGACCAGACGATCTGGCCGAGGCCGTGCTGCTTGCTGGTGGGGACGACCTCCTGCTCGATGACGCGCCAGAGCATGGAGTACTGGGGCTGGTTCGAGATCAGCTGGACGCCGTGCTTCACCGCGAGCTCGTGACCCGCGCGGATCTGATCGGCGTTCCACTCGCTGACGCCGATGTAGAGGGCCTTGCCCTGGCGGACGACGTCGGCGAAGGCCTGCATGGTCTCCTCCAGCGGCGTCTCGCTGTCGTAGCGGTGCGCCTGGTAGAGGTCGACGTAGTCGGTTCCGAGGCGCTGCAGCGACCCGTCGATCGACTCCAGGATGTGCTTGCGACTGAGCCCGACGTCGTTGTGGCCGCGGGGCCCGGTGGGCCAGTAGACCTTCGTGAAGATCTCGAGCGACTCGCGACGCTCACCCTTGAGCGCGTCGCCGAGCACCTGCTCCGCCGCCGTGTTGGCGTAGGCGTCGGCGGTGTCGAACGTCGAGATGCCGGCGTCGAGGGCGGCGCGGACGCACTGCGTCGCGACGTCGTTCTCGACCTGGGAGGCGTGGGTCAACCAGTTGCCGTAGGTGATCTCGGAGATCTTGAGGCCGCTGTTGCCGAGGTATCTGAATTCCATGTCGCCACGGTACGCGGTACGGCTTTCCGCCGTCTGTTCCGCCCGCGTCGCCGAGGTGAACGGATCCGGCCCCTGTTCGGGGGACGTTAACGGCAGATGACGGGAACCTGGCAATCGGAGAGAAACCGCGTACCCCGACCAAACCGCCCCCGCGTGTCCCCCGAACCGGTGCCATGCCCGACGTGAACACCCTCGAACGAGGGGTGGCCCCGACAGCCGTCCCCACCTCGACCCGACCCCGCCGTCCGACCCGATCCGTTCGGCTCGCCGCCCGCTTCCGCGAGCTCGCGACCTTCGGCATGGTCGGCGGCATCGCCTTCGTCGTCGACGTCGGCGTCTACAACCTGCTCCGTCTGACCCTGCTCGACGACAAGCCCATCGGCGCGAAGGTCGTCTCGGTGATCATCGCCACCGCCGTGGCCTGGGTCGGCAAC
The DNA here is from genome assembly GCF_007988805.1 of Frigoribacterium faeni. Lineage (GTDB taxonomy): Bacteria > Actinomycetota > Actinomycetes > Actinomycetales > Microbacteriaceae > Frigoribacterium > Frigoribacterium faeni. Next base: position 46,747 of record NZ_BJUV01000011.1, read on the forward strand.
CGCTACCTCACCTTCCGTGAGGACCGCAGCGGCGCCGTCGTGAAGGAGGCCGTGACCTTCGGCCTCGTGAACGTCGGGGGCCTGGCCATCGCCTCGCTCTGCCTGTTCGTCTCGCACTACCTGCTGGGCTTCACGACCCAGCTCGCCGACAACATCGCCGCGAACGTGGTGGGACTCGTGCTCGGCACGGCGTTCCGCTACGTCGCCTACCGCTGGTTCGTGTTCCGCCCCCAGGCCACGACGACCCCGTGACGCGGGCCACGGCCCGCACCCGTACGACGACCCGAACGATCAACCCGACCCTCCTGATAGGAGAGTGACCCGTGTCGACTGACCCGACGCCCATCACCCCGCACCTCTTCGCAGCCGGCGAACCCGCGCCACTGCTCACGCCCGAGGCCCCCGCCTCTCCCGAGACGTTCGTCCCCAACCGAGGAGGCGCGTCGACAGCCGGCGACGCCCTGTCCGGCTTCCAGCTCCCGGACTGGACTCCTCTGGAATGGATCGGCTACTCGTCGCTGATCGTCGTCTCGCTGCTGCTGACCGGCGTCGCGGTGTCCACCCTCTGGTGGATGCTGCACGCCTGGCGCTCGAAGGACAACCTCGAGGGCAGCCAGTTCAGCGAGAACCCGCTCGACGCCGCCCACTCCTTCACCCTCCTCGTCCCCGGCCGACACGAGGAGGAGGTGATGGGCCAGACCCTCGACCGTCTCGCCCTGCAGGACCACCCGGACTTCGAGATCATCGCCATCGTCGGCCACGACGACCCGGGCACCGAGCGCGTCGCCCGGGAGGCGGCGGCCCGTCACCCCGAGCTGATCCGCGTGATCGTCGACTCGAGCGTGCCGAAGAACAAGCCCAAGGCGCTGAACCTGGCGCTGCAGACGTCGAGGGGCGAGATCGTCGGCGTCTTCGACGCGGAGGACGAGGTCCACCCGCGCCTCCTGACGCTCGTCGACTCGCGCTTCAGCGAGACCGACGCCGACGTCGTGCAGGGCGGCGTCCAGCTGATGAACTTCCAGAGCAGCTGGTGGAGCCTGCGCAACGTGCTCGAGTACTACTTCTGGTTCCGCTCGCGTCTGCACTTCCACGCCAAGGAGAAGTTCATCCCGCTCGGCGGCAACACCGTCTTCGTGCGCAAGGAGTGGCTGGACTGGTCCGAGGGCTGGGACGCCGAGTGCCTCGCCGAGGACTGCGAGCTCGGGGTCCGCCTCTCGAGCGCCGGAGCCAAGGTCGTCGTCGCCTACAGCCCCGAGGTGGTCACCCGCGAGGAGACCCCGGGCACCTTCGTCTCGCTGCTGAAGCAGCGCACCCGCTGGAACCAGGGCTTCATGCAGGTCTACGGCAAGGGCGAGTGGAAGAAGCTGCCCCGGCTGCGTCAGCGCCTGATGGCGCGCTACCTGTTGACGATGCCGTTCATCCAGGCCGCGACGGGTCTGATGATCCCCATCTCGATCCTGCTGATCCTCACGGTCAAGGTGCCCACAGCGATCGCGCTCGTGTCATTCATCCCGCTGGCGCCGACCCTGGTTCTGCTGGCCGTCGAGTTCACGGGTCTGCGCGAGTTCGGCCGCACCTACGGGCAGAAGGTCCGCGCCCGCGACTACTTCCGTCTCGTCTGGGGCCTCCTGCCGTACCAGATCTTCCTCGCGCTGGCCGCCGTCCGCTCCGTCTGGCGTCAGCTCCGCAAGATGAACGCCTGGGAGAAGACCGAGCACACGGGCGCCCACCGCCCGGCCGAGGCCTCGCCCGTCGGAGCCTCTCAGCCCGCCCCGACGTCACCGCCCCTCGGTGCCGTCGCCCCCGCCGCCCGTTCCACCGACGACTACGCCCTGACGGGAGGTGGAGATCGATGACCAGCACGCTGAACCGACCGCGCGTGACGGACGCCGTCGCCCCCGACGCCCCCGTCCGCACCCCGCGGCAGGACCCGCCACGCGTCGCCCGCGCCTCCTGGCTGCGCCGTCACGGCGCGTCGCTCGCCTGGCTGCTGCCCGTGCTCGCCGTCGCCGCCGTGGTGCAGAGCCTCAACATGGCCGGCTCGCCGCAGCGGATCGACGACGAGGGGACCTACGTCGCCCAGGCCTGGGCCGTCCAGAACCTCGGCGAGCTCGCCCACTACACCTACTGGTACGACCACCCACCCGTGGGCTGGCTGCAGATCTCGGCGTACACGGCCCTGACCGGAGCCTTCTCGCGTTACTCGATCGCCGTCCTGGCCGGCCGTGAGGCCATGGTGTTCTTCACCGTCGTCGCCGTCGCCCTGCTCTGGATGCTGGCTCGCAAGGTCGGTCTCGGTCGCGTCGCCGCCTCGGCTGCCGCCCTGGTCTTCGCCGTCTCGCCGCTGGCGGTGCAGTTCCACCGCACCGTCTACCTCGACAACGTCGCGACCCCGTGGCTCCTCGCCGCGTTCCTCTTCGCCCTGAGCCGGCGCCACCAGCTGGCCGGCTACGCCGCGGCGTCCGCGTCGTTCGGCATCGCCGTGCTCTCGAAGGAGACGTACCTGCTGGCTCTGCCGTTCCTCGCCTGGACGATGTTCCGCGGGGCCGACAAGTCGACCCGTCGGTACACCCTGTCGATCGCCGCCAGCCTGCTCGTGCTCATCGGGCTCTCGTACGTGGCGCTCGCCGCGGTCAAGGGCGAGCTGCTGCCGGGCGCCGGCCGGGTGAGCCTGCTGGAGGGCATCACGTTCCAGCTCGGCACACGTGAGTCGAGCGGCTCGGTCTTCGACACGGGGAGCCTCTTCTTCGCGACGGTGTCGCAGTGGTGGCAGCTCGACCAGGTGCTCATCGTGCTCGGCGCCGCCGCCTCCGTCGTGGGGCTGTTCCTCAAGCGCGTGCGTCCGATCGCGGCGATGATGGTCTTCCTGATCGCCTTCATGTTCCGTCCCGGCGGCTACCTGCCGGTGCCCTACGTGATCATGCTGCTGCCGTTCGCCGCCCTGCTGGTGGCCGCGGTGTCCGAGTCCGCGGTGACGACCTGGCGGGCCCGGCACGCGTCCCGCGGCACCACCGCCGTGCGTCGCACCGGCTCGGTCGCCTGGATCGCCGTCTCGGTCGCCGCCGTGATCGCGATCGTGCCCCTCTGGAGCACGCAGCTGCGCGGGTTCTTCCTCTCCGACCTCGACGCCCCGATGCGCGACGCCCAGGGCTGGATCTCGGACAACGTGCCGAAGGACAGTCGACTGCTGGTCGACGACGCGATGTGGGTCGACCTGGTCGACGACGGGTTCGCCCGCGACAACGTCATCTGGTTCTACAAGCTCGACACCGACGGCGCCGTCCAGGCCCAGTCGCCCAACGGCTGGCGCGACAGCGACTTCATCGTCACGACCGAGTCGGTGCGCACCTCGGGAGGCAGCTCGGCGGGAATCCAGTCGGCGCTCGACAACTCGTCGGTCGTCGCGTCGTTCGGCACCGGCGACCAGACGGTCGACATCCGACGGATCGACTCCGACGGCGCCGCCCAGGCCGCGACCGACGCGGACACGGCGGCAGCGGCCCGATCGCAGGTCGGCGCCGAGCTCGCGCAGAACCCGTCGCTGCAGGTCTCCGGCGTGTTCCGCCAGGCCCTCGAGGACGGCCGGATCGACCCGCGGGCCGTGATCGTGCTCGGCCAGCTCGCCTCGACCGGTGCCGTCACCGTCGCCGACCCGCAGGCTCTGCCCGGCGAGTCCGAGGGCCTGTTCCGCCAGCTGGTCGTGACCCCCGCCGACGGTCAGACCGTCGACGGGCTCGCGGCCTGGATCGAGGGCCTCGGGGCCACGTACGCCCCCGAGAGCGTCACCCCCGTGGACGACGGTCTGCTCGTCACCTTCTCCGCCCTGCCGCCCGACGGCATCCTCGGCTGATCGCCACGGCGGTGCGCGCCCACCCGACGCGCACCGCCCCTCCTCCCCGCCGGCTCCCCACGAGCCGGATCCCGACCGGAAAGGAACCACCCCATGGCACCCGCCATCAGCACCACCCGCACCACCGCCCTCGGACGTCGCCGACTGACCACCGTGCTCGCGCTCGGCCTCGCCACGGCGGCCGCCGTCGCCGCGGCCGTCGTCGGAGCCTCGCCCGCCCAGGCCGCCGACGGCGACGGCTGGGTCCGGGTCGGACACCTGTCGCCCGACACGAAGTCGGTCGACGTGACCCTGACCTCGCTCAAGGGCGGCCAGGTCGTCATGGATCTCGACGACGTCACCTACGGCCAGGTCAGCCCCTACGAGGCCCTGCCCGCCGGCACCTACGTCGTGTCGATGACCGCCGCCGACGCCCCCGCGGCCGACGCCGAGCCCGTGATCAGCACCAACGTCACGGTCGAGAGCGGTCAGCCGATCACGGCCGTCGCCTACGGACCGAGCGACGACCTCGAGACCCAGGTCTTCACGGACGACCTGACGGCGCCCGAGGCCGGCCAGGCCAAGCTCCGTCTCGTGCAGGCCGCGAACGTCACCGACACGGTCGACGTCTCCACCAGCACCGGCACGACCATCGCGGAGAACGCCGCCTTCGGCAGCGCCAGCGGCTACGCGAGCGTCGCCGCCGGACCCTGGGAGCTCGACCTCGCCGGCGACGGCGTCGACGGCACCGCGGAGGTCGACCTCGCCGCGGGCAGCGTCAACACGCTGTTCGTGCTCGACAACTCGTCGGGCGGCCTCACGGTCGTCCCCGTCGTGGACAGCGCCGCCACGGCCGAGACGCCGACCGGCGGCGTGCAGACGGGCGGCGGATACCTCGCCGGACGCGACGCCGACGCGGCCCCGGCCGACCGGGAGGGCGGCTTCTGGGCCGGCCTGCTCGGCTTCCTCGGGATCTCCTGACCCCGAGGCTCGAGAGTCCACCAGTCGAGGAGGCGCGGGTCGCCACCTGCGCGCACCGCGCCTCCTCGGCACCGGCACCACCCCACAGCAAGGGAACGACATGACGAAGAAGACGACACTGCTGCTCGCAGCGGTGGTCGTGGTGGCCGTGGCCGTCACGGCCGGCATCGCCTCCCTCGTGGTCGGCCCGTTCGGCGGCACGTCGGACGAGGCGGACGGGCGGACGGGCGCGACGAGCGACCCCGGCATCACCCCCGCACCGGCGTCCGAGCGGACGCCCGACCAGATCGGCCAGGCGTTCCTCGACGACTGGGTCGACTCCGACGGCCGGGTCGTGCGACGCGACCAGGGCGACGACACCGTCAGCGAGGGCCAGGCCTACGGGCTGCTCGTCGCGGTCGGCGTCGGCGACGAGGACGCGTTCGACACCATCTGGGGCTGGACCACCGACAATCTGGTGCGCGAGGACGGCCTCCTCGCCTGGCAGTGGGCCGACGGCGCCGTGGTCGACGACGGACCCGCCAGCGACGCCGACGTGGACGCCGCCCGCGCCCTCGTGCTCGCGGGCGACGCCTTCGACCGACCCGATCTCACCGCCGCGGGCGTCGAGCTCGGCGACGTCGTTCTCGACGCGATGACGGCCTCGACCGACGTCGGACGCATCCTGCTTCCGGGCCTCTGGGCCCAGGGCGACGCCCCGTGGTCGTACAACCCCTCCTACGCCTCGCCCGCGACGTTCCAGGAGCTCGGCGACGCCAGCGGCGACCCCCGCTGGGACGAGCTCGTCATCGGATCGCGCGCGGTCACCGCGAGCATCCTCGACCAGACCGCCCTGCCGAGCAACTGGGCGCAGGTCGCGGCCGACGGCACGGTCGTCCCGCTGCCGAGCGCCGACGGCTCGAGCGGCACCGTCGAGTACAGCTACGACGCCGCCCGCCTCCCGCTGCGCTACGCCGAGTCGTGCGATCCCGCCGACGTCGAGCTCGCCGCCCGCATGGCCCCCGTGCTGCAGCGCTACGACGACCTGCCCATGCAGCTCGACCTCGGCGGGCAGTCCACCGGCGCCGATCAGAGCCCCCTGGCGTACGCCGCGCGTGCCGCGGCCGAGGCGGCGGCCGGCGACGCGCAGTCGGCGAGCGACGACCTCCGTCGAGCCGACGAGCTCTCCGTCTCGACACCGACCTACTACGGCACGGCCTGGGCGGCGCTCGCCGCCCTGCAGCTCGACGGATCGTCGATCGGCCCGTGCTCGCCCCTGGAGGCGAACTGACATGCCCCTCTCGACCTGGATCCGGACGCACAGCAAGGCCGCTCTGGCCGTGGGCGCCCTCGTCGCGGTCGCCGTCGGCGGCGTGACGGTGGCCGCGGTCGCCGCACGACCCGACGACGCGGCGTCGCGAGCGTCGTCGAGCGCAGCCACGAAGGCGCCGGTCGCGTCGTCCCCGTCCGTCTCGACCGAGGGGTTCCAGGACCCGGCTGCGCAGTCGTACACCGCGCCTCCTGCCGGATCCGTGCCCGTCCGGGTCGAGATCCCCTCGATCGGCGTCGACTCCGGCCTCGAGGACCTCGGGCTCGGGGTCGCCGGCGAGCTCGACGCCCCGGTCGAGTGGATGTCGGCCGGCTGGTACGAGGACGGCGTGGTGCCCGGAGGCGTCGGCCCCGCGATCATCGCCGGTCACGTCGACTCGTCGACGGGACCCGCCGTGTTCGTCGACCTGCCGAGGCTGACCACCGGCGACGAGGTGACGGTCACCCTCTCGACGGGAGACGTGCACACCTTCCGGGTCACCGGCAGCGAGACCGCGCCCAAGGCGAACTTCCCGACCTCCGACGTCTACGGCAGCACGCCGACGCCGTCGCTGCGGCTCATCACCTGCGACGGGCGCTTCGACTCGTCGACGGGCCACTACGAGGACAACCTGATCGTCTTCGCCGACCTCGTGTCGTGACGCCCGGCCGCGCCCGGCCCCACCAGAAGAACCCGACTGCCGCCCGGGAAAGGACAGCACCGTGAACGACACGCTCGTGATCATCCCCACCTACGACGAGAAGGACAACCTCGACTGGATCGTCGGTCGGACCCTCGACTCGGGAGCCGCGGTCGACGTGCTGGTCGTCGACGACGGCTCGCCGGACGGCACCGGCGCGCTCGCCGACGCCTACGCCGCCCGCGACCCCCGGGTGCACGTGATGCACCGCACCGAGAAGGCCGGGCTCGGCGCCGCCTACCTGGCCGGGTTCTCCTGGGGGCTCGAGCGCGGCTACGACGCACTGGTCGAGATGGACGCCGACGGCTCGCACCACCCCGAGTACCTGCCGGGCATGCTCGAGCTGCTGAGCGACAACGATCTCGTGCTCGGCTCGCGCTGGGTGCCCGGCGGCGAGGTCGAGAACTGGCCGCTGCGCCGCGAGCTGCTCAGCCGCGGCGGCAGCTGGTACACGCGCGGGGCCCTCGGCATCCGCGTGGCCGACACGACCGGCGGGTTCCGGGTGTTCCGGTCGTCGGCTCTCCGACGCATCGACCTGGACCGGGTCGAGTCGCGCGGCTACTGCTTCCAGGTCGACCTGCTCTGGCGCGCGCTGCAAGCGGGCCTGCGGGTCGTGGAGACTCCGATCACGTTCACCGAGCGCGTCCACGGCGCCTCGAAGATGAGCGGCTCGATCGTCAGGGAGTCGCTGACCAAGGTGACCCTGTGGGGTCTCCGTCGACGGTCGCGCGCCGTCGTCGAGCTGGTCGTGCGACACCGCCGTCTGCCGAGCGTCCGCGCGACGTCGCATCGGGTGGGCCCGGTACGCCGGGTGCAGCCGCACTGATCGGCGGTCGGCACGAGGGCGCGCGCCCGGGGTGGTCAGCCCCGGGCGCGCGCCCGCGCTCGTCTCGTCAGCGGACGATCGCGACCGAGTGCGCCGGCAGCAGCAGGCTGGAGCCGGGCTCGATCGAGGCGTCGCTGGCGAAGAGCACCGAGGTGCTGGGAACGGCGATCCGCGCCTCCTGATCGGCGAGGTTCACCGCGATGCGCAGGTCTCCGCGCGAGAGCACGAGCCAGCGCGCGTCGGCGTCGTAGTCGACCGCGAGGGTGTCGAAGCGCGGGTCGGTCAGGGCGGGCTCGCTGCGGCGCAGGGCGCCGAGACGACGGTAGGCGTCGAGCACGACGGCGTGACGCCCCGACTCGAGCTCCGACCAGTCGAGCTTGCTGTTCTCGAAGGTGGAGGGCTCCTGCGGGTCGGGCACGGACGACTCGTCCCAGCCCATCTTGGCGAACTCGGCGATGCGGCCCTTCGCGGTGGCCTCGCCGAGGTCGTGCTCGGGGTGCGACGTGAAGAACTGCCACGGCGTCGAGGCGGCGAACTCCTCGCCCATGAACAGCATGGGCGTGTACGGCCCGGCGAGCGTCAGCGTCGCGGCGATGATCAGCTGGCCGTCGTCGAGGGTCGCGGCGAGACGGTCGCCGATCGCGCGGTTGCCGATCTGGTCGTGGTTCTGGTTCGCGACGACGAGGCGCCAGGTCGGCATGTGCTCGGTGTCGACCGGGTGGCCGTGGTCGGCCTCGCGGAACGACGACCAGGTGCCGTCGTGGAAGAAGCCCTTCGTCAGCACCTTCGCCAGGGCGCCGAGCGGCTCGAAGTCGGCGTAGTAGCCGGTGGTCTCGCCGGTCAGGGCGACGTGCACGGCGTGGTGGAAGTCGTCGCTCCACTGCGCATCGAGCCCGTAGCCCTGGCGGCGGTCGGGGCCGAAGCCGCCGCCGTCCCGCGGGGTGATCAGGCGCGGGTCGTTGAGGTCGCTCTCGGCGATCAGCGACAGCGGCCGACGCAGGTGGCTGCTGAGGGCAGAGGTGCGCTCGGCGAGCTCCTGCAGCAGGTGGACCTCGCTGTCGTCCTTCAGGGCGTGCACGGCGTCGAGGCGCAGACCGTCGACGTGATAGTCGCCCAACCACATCGCCGTGTTGTCGAGGATGAACTCGCGCACCTCGTGGGCGCCGTCGTCGTCGAGGTTGACGTTGTCGCCCCAGGTGTTGGCGTGCTTGCCCGAGAGGTAGGGCCCGAAGAGCGGCAGGTAGTTGCCGGAGGGGCCGAGGTGGTTGTAGACGACGTCCTGGACGACGCCGAGACCGGCCCCGTGCGCGGCGTCGACGAAGCGCTGGTAGGCCTCGGGCCCGCCGTAGTTGTCGGTGACGGTGAACCAGTCGACGCCGTCGTAGCCCCAGTTCCACCGGCCGTTGACGCCGTTGACCGGCAGCAGCTCGACCAGGTCGACGCCGAGCTCGACCAGGTACGGCAGCTTCCCGATCGCCGAGTCGAGCGTGCCCTCGGGGGTGAAGGTGCCGATGTGCAGCTCGTAGACGACCGATCCGGCCAGCTGGCGACCCGTCCACGCGTCGTCGGTCCAGGCGAAGGCGCTCGGATCGTACGTCTCGCTGAGACCGTGCACGCCGTCGGGCTGACGGCGCGAGCGCGGGTCGGGCAGGGGGGTCTCGCCCTCGGGGGAGTCGCCGCCGTCGAGCACGAAGCCGTAGCGGTGTCCCGGGCCCCGGTCGAGGTCGGCCGGGGCGCGCCACCAGCCGGTCTCGGGCTCGGCGGTGAGCGGCAGGAGCTCGCCGTCGAGGTGCAGGTGCACGGTGGTGGCGGTCGGGGCCCAGACGTCGTAGACGCTCATCGGTCTCCTCGGGTTCGGAAAGGGGCGGGAAAGAGGCCGGGAAGCCGCGACATGCCGCTCACATGGGTACGTGAGCGGCATGTCGTGACGCCTGGCTGAGGACGACGGTAGTCGGGCCGGGCGACCCGCGACCCGCTAGTCCTCTGTGGGGATCAGCAGGGCGACGGGGTACGTCTCGAGGACCTCGGCGAGGCGGAGGCGACCACCCTGGTGCCGGCGGCCGGTGAGCACGTCGCGATACGCGCCTCCTGCGGTCAGCACGACCGTGTCGTCCCAGCCGCCCGCCTGCTCGAGCGACACCGGGAGGCGCGTGGCGATCGCGATCGCGCCCCCGCGGTCGACCGCGACGGCCGACGACGCCTGCTCGCCGAACACCGGCAGCCCGGCGTACCGGTTGAACAGGTCGGGGCGGTCGCGACGGAGCGTGAGAGCGCGGTGCGTGACGAGCAGCTTCGCGGCGCCGGTGTCGTCGACCGGGGGAGTGGCCCCCGAGCGGATGGCCTCGAGGTAGAGGCGGCGCAGGTCGAAGTCGACCTCGCGACGGTTGTCGGGGTCGACGAGCGAGAAGTCCCACAGCTCGCCGCCCTGGTAGACGTCGGGGCTCCCGGGGCCGATCAGCTGCATCAGCGTGACGCCGAGCGAGTTGCTGTACCCGGGGGCGCGGAGCACGTCGACGATGCGCTCGACCTCGTGCCGCACCTCCTCGCGGTCGAAGACGGCGTCGACGGCGGCGTGCATGCGCTCCTCGAAGGCGTCGGCCTCCTCGGCGCGGTCGGTCCAGGTGGTCGAGGTGCTCGCCTCGCGCGAGGCCTTCTCGGCGTAGGCGTGCAGGCGCTCGCGGGAGGCCGGCCACGAGCCGACGACCGTCTGCCAGAGGATGTTCTCGAACGGTCCGTCGCCCATCGGGGCGAGGTCGCGCAGCCGCTCGAGCGTCGCCGCCCACTCGGACGCCACCTCGGCGAGGACCGACACGCGGGCCCGCACATCGGCGCTGCGCTTCGTGTCGTGCGTCGACAGGGTCGTCATGCCGAACGGGCGCTCGGCGAGGCGGGCCTGCTGACGGGCGTGGAACCCGGCCGGCGACAGGGCGAACTCGCTGGGGTCGGCCCCCACCTCGGTCAGCGTGGCGAGTCGGCTGTAGCGGTAGAACGCGGTGTCCTCGACGCCCTTCGCCATGACCATGCCGCTCGTCTGCTGGAACCGCACCGACGCCGGGTGCGTCTCGTCGCGCAGCACCACGGCCACGCGCTCGAGGGCGTCGGCGAGGTCGGGGCGGTGCCGGGTCGCGACCTCGACCGCCTCGGTGAGCTGGTCGGCTCCCTGGGGCAGGTAGCTGCGGTAGACCGGGAACGCCGCGGCCAGCTCGGCCAGCGCGTCGACGACCGCCGCCTCGGCGGGACCGCCCTCGGCGATCAGCCGCGCGAGGCGGTTGATCTCGCTGCCGAGGATGCCGTCGGCGATGCCGCGCTTCGTGCCGAGGATCATCTCGTGCCAGTCGACGGCCTCGTCGCCCGTCGTCTGATCGGCTCCAGCCGACGCCTCGTCGTGGCTCGCGGCGTCGTCCCCGGCGTCGTCCGCCGACGTGCGGTCGCGGCGCAGGCGGGCGTCGAGACCGTCGAGCGCGACGGCCCCGTTCGGGTCGACGAACAGGCGGTCGAGGTCGGCGAGGGTGTCGTACCCGGTGGTCCCGGCCGTCGCCCAGTCCTCCGGGAGGCGCTCGTCGCCCTCGAGGATCTTCTCGACGAGCACGTGCGCGCGCCCGGTCAGCTCGGACAGGCGGTCGAGGTAGCCCTTCGGGTCGGCGAGGCCGTCCGGGTGATCGACCCGCAGCCCGTCGACCAGGCCGTCGCGGAACCAGCGGCCGATCTCGGCGTGCGACTCGTCGAAGACCCAGCCCTCTTCGACCCGGATGCCGGCGAGGGTGTTGACCGCGAAGAAGCGGCGGTAGTTGAGGTCGCCGTCGGCGCGCTTCCAGTGGACCAGCTCGTAGCTCTGGCGGGCGTGGACGGCGGCCGCGTCGTCGTCGTCGCCGCGGGTGCCCGGGGCGATCGGATAGACGTTGTCGTAGTAGTGCAGCTCCTCGCCGACGACGCTGAGGCCGTCGATGGAGCCGTCCGCGGCGGCGGGTTCGCCCAGCACGGGCAGCAGCACCTTGCCGCCGCCGGCCGCCCAGTCGACGTCGAAGGCGTCGGCGTAGCGCGAGTCGCGGCCGTGGGTCAGGAGGTCCCACCACCAGACGCTGGCCTTGGGGGTGGCGACGCCGACGTGGTTCGGCACGATGTCGACGAGCACACCGAGCCCGTGCACGTGGGCGCGGTCGGACAGCGTGTGCAGCCCCACCTCGCCGCCGCGTGCCGGATCGACCCGGCTGTGGTCGACCACGTCGTAGCCGTGGTCGCTGCCCGGCTCGGCCTCGAGCACGGGCGAGAGGTAGACCCAGTCCGCGCCGAGGTCGCGGAGGTAGGGCACCACGTCGGCGGCCGCGAACAGATCGAAGGAGGCGCGGATCTGCAGGCGGTACGTCGAACGCGGGTGGCGGGTCGAGTCGTTTCGGGTCACTGGTCGTCCTCGGCCGTGGCTCGGAGGACGACGAGCGAGCGACCCACCACGGGGAGTCGATCGCCGGCCCGCAGCGCCGTGGGGGCCTGCGGTGTGGACGGGGGCTGGGGGGTGGTGGCGGCCCGGGTGGCCGTCGGGGTGCGGGGCGCGGTGCCCGCCGGGGGCAGGGGCGCGGCGACGGTGCTGTCGACCACGACCTCCCAGCCCTGGGCGTACTCGTCGGGCGGCAGGACGAACGTGACCGTGTCGGCGCTGGCGTTGAAGTAGAGGACGAAGTTCACATCGGTGATCCGGCCACCGCGGGCGTCGCGCCCGCGGATGCCGTTGCCGTTGAGGAACATGCCGATCGCCTTCGCGTACGACTCGTTCCACTCGCCCTCCTGCATGGCGTCGCCCTCGGTCGTCAGCCAGACGATGTCGGGCAGCGGCTCGCCCTCGCCCCGCGTGACGGGACGGCCGTTGAAGTACCGCTGACGACGGAACGTCGGGTGGTCGTGGCGCAGCTTGATGACCTCGGCGACGAACTCGATCAGGTCGCGGTCGGCGTCCTGCCAGTCGATCCAGCTCAGCTCGTTGTCCTGCGCGTACGTGTTGTTGTTGCCTCGCTGCGTGCGTCCGAGCTCGTCGCCGTGCAGCAGCATCGGCACGCCCTGGCTCAGCAGCAGGGTGGCGAGGAAGCTCCGCTGGCGCTGCTCGCGGAGGGCCCGGATCGACGCGTCGTCCGTCTCGCCCTCGACGCCGGAGTTCCACGACCGGTTGTGGCTCTCGCCGTCGTTCCCGTCCTCGCCGTTGGCGTCGTTCTGCTTGTCGTTGTAGCTGACGAGGTCGCGCATCGTGAAGCCGTCGTGCGCGGTCACGAAGTTGATGCTCGCCACGGGGCGCCGACCGTCGCGCTCGTACAGGTCGGCGGAGCCGGTGATCCTGCTGGCGAACTCGCCGAGCGTCGAGGGCTCGCCCCGCCAGAAGTCGCGCACGGTGTCGCGGTACTTGCCGTTCCACTCGGTCCACTGGGGCGGGAAGTTGCCGACCTGGTACCCGCCGGGTCCGACGTCCCAGGGCTCGGCGATCAGCTTCACCTGCGACACGATCGGGTCCTGCTGGACGAGCTCGAAGAACGTCGACAGCCGGTCGACCTCGTAGAACTCGCGGGCGAGCGAGGCCGCGAGGTCGAAGCGGAAGCCGTCGACGTGCATCTCGGTGACCCAGTAGCGCAGGCTGTCCATGATCAGCTGCAGCGAGTGCGGGTGGCGGACGTTCAGGCTGTTGCCGGTGCCCGTGTAGTCCATGTAGTGCTTCTGGTCGCCGTCCATCAGACGGTAGTACGCCGCGTTGTCGATGCCCTTGAACGACAGCGTCGGGCCCAGGTGGTTGCCCTCGGCGGTGTGGTTGTAGACGACGTCGATGATGACCTCGATGCCGGCCTCGTGCAGCACCCGCACCATCGTCTTGAACTCCTGCACCTGCTGCCCGATGTCGCCGGTGGCCGAGTAGGCGGCGTGCGGGGCGAAGAAGCCGATGGTGTTGTAGCCCCAGTAGTTGCTGAGGCCCTTCTCGAGGAGGGTGTTGTCCTGCACGAACTGGTGCACCGGCATCAGCTCGAGCGTCGTGATGCCGAGCTTCTTGAGGTGGTCGATGATCGCCGGGTTGGCCACGCCGGCGTACGTGCCGCGCTCCTCCTCGGGGATGTCGGGGTGGGTCTCGGTGAGTCCCTTGACGTGCGCCTCGTAGATGACGGTCTCGTCGTAGCTGTACTTCGGCGCGCGGTCGCCCTGCCAGTCGAAGAACGGGTTGATGACCACGCCGAGCATCATGTGCGGGCCGCTGTCGGCGTCGTTCCGCGAGTCGGGGTCGCCGAAGTCGTAGGCGAACAGGGCCTCGTCCCAGTCGATGTCGCCGCAGGTGGCCTTCGCGTAGGGGTCGAGCAGCAGCTTGTTCGGGTTCGCGCGCGCTCCCTTCGAAGGGTCGTACTCGCCGTGCACGCGGTAGCCGTATCGCTGACCGGGTTGGACGGTCGGCAGATAGGCGTGCCAGACGTAGGCGTCGACCTCGCGGAGCTCGACCCTCGTCTCGGTGCCCGCCTCGTCGAAGAGACACAGCTCGACCTTGGAGGCGGCTTCGCTGAAGATCGCGAAATTGGTGCCGCTGCCGTCGTAGGTCGCGCCGAGTGGGTAGGGATTGCCGGGCCAGGTGTGCATCGAACCTCCGATTGGGACGCGCTCAGCCTAGAGGCGAACGGCCCGGCCGTCCGGCGGGGATGCCCGGGTACGGTGGCGACCATGTCGAACACCGCCGTTCTCCGGGTCCATCCGCACCGCGCCTCCTCGTCTCCCGTCGCGCCGGAGGTGCTCTCGTGAAGGTCGTCGTCATCGGGTCGACCGGCCACGTCGGAGGGTTCCTCGTCCCGCGTCTGGTCGAGGCCGGCCACGAGGTGGTCGCGGTCAGCCGCGGCGCCTCGGAGCCGTACCGACCGCACGCCGCCTGGTCGCAGGTGACGCGCCTCCTGCTCGATCGCGACGCGGGCGACGCCGACGGCACGTTCGCGCCGGCCATCGCGGCGCTCGAGGCCGACGTCGTCGTCGACCTGATCTGCTTCACGCCCGACTCCGCACGTCTGATGGTCGATGCGCTCCGCGGCAGCGGCACCGTGCTGGTGCACTGCGGCACGATCTGGGTGCACGGCCCGTCGGCCGAGGTGCCGGTCACCGAGGAGGCGCGGCGCACCCCGTCCGGCGAGTACGGCACGCAGAAGGCCGAGATCGAGCGGATGCTCCTGGCCGAGTCCCGGCGTCCCGGGGGAGTGCGGAGCGTCGTGCTGCACCCGGGCCACATCACCGGGCCGGGCTGGCCGATGATCAACGCCGTCGGCAACCTCGACCTCTCCGTGTGGGAGGCGCTCGCCGCGGGGCGCGAGATCGCGATGCCGGGCCTCGGCCTCGAGACGGTGCACCACGTGCACGCCGACGACGTGGCGCAGGCGTTCCAGCTCGCGGTCGAGCGGCACGCGCAGGCGGCGGGCGAGTCGTTCCACGTCGTCAGCGAGAGGGCGATCACGCTCCGGGGTCTCGCCCAGGCGATCGCGCGGCACTACGGGCAGGAGGCGCGGCTCCGATTCGTGTCGTGGCCCGAGTTCCGCGAGCAGACCACCGCCGAGTTCGGCGACGCGTCGTGGGAGCACGCCTCGCGCAGTCATTCCATGAGCATCGACAAGGCCCGCCGCGTGCTCGGCTACGCGCCGCGCTACACCACGGTGCAGGCCGTCGTGGAGGGACTCGACTGGCTCGAGCGGGAGGGGCGGCTCACGATCGCGTGAGCGGGGGAGAGCAGCGTAAGACCGCCTCGGCGACGAAGGCGGCGATGGCGTCGGCGCCCGCGTGGTCGTCGGCCGTGATGGTCACCACGGCGTCACCCGAGAAGATCACCAGCTGCCCGTGGGCGCCGTGCAGGCGCCAGGCCGTGCCCGGGCCGTCCCATCCGGCGAGGGCGTAGCGGGAGTATCCGGGGTTGACGCCCGAGGTCACCCACCCGGAGTGCATGCCGTCCGTCCACTCGGGCGAGACGATCCGGGCGCCCCGCCAGTCGCCGCGGTCGCGGATGAGCCGCCCGATGCGGGCCAGCTCGTCGGTGCGGAGGAACAGTCCGCCGCCCGCGACGATGTGTCCCTCGGGGCAGCGCGACCACTCCACGTCGCCGAGACCGAGCGGCGTGAAGAGCCGGGGTCCGAGATAGCCGGCGACGTCGCCGACCCGCGTCGCCAGGACGCGCATCGCCGTGTAGGTGCTCGCGTTCGAGTACTGGAACACCCGCCCGCGCGACGGTCGGCGGAGGAACTCGAGGGCGAGATCCGGCCAGTCGGTCATCATCGTCTCGGACCAGGGCAGATCGACGCCGCTCGACATCGTCAGCAGATGCCGCAGGGTGACCCGGTCGACGCCCGTGCCGAGCTCGACGTCGGGCAGATACGTCGAGACGGGCGCGTCCACGTCGACGAGGCCCTCGTCGGACGCGATGCCCACCGCCAGCACGCAGACGCCCTTCGCGGCCGAGTGCACGTCCTCGCGGACGTCGGGCGTCCAGCGGTGCCCGGCCGTGTCGTCGCCCGCGAGCACGTGGAGGCCGTGCGCCGTGAACCCCGTGCGCTCCACCTCGTGGACGATGCGGTCGCGGATGTCGTCGGCACGGGTCATGGGGGACAGTCTGCCGTCCGGGCGGCGGGCGTCGCCAGCGGTCCCGGGCCCGGTGTTGTGACGAGGGCCGCACGCTGTCACGATGGGGCCGATCGCCGTCCCGATCGGGCCGGCGACCGACCCGTCGATGCGAGGAGATCACGAGATGGCGACCGACCAGGACTTCAGCAAAGAGGAACGCGCGGCGATGAAGCAGCGCGCGGCCGAGCTCCGTGCCGAGGCCAAGGCGCAGAAGTCGGCCGACAAGGCCGCCGCCGACGAGCGGAACGCCCTCGACGCGATCGCGGACATGACCGACGTCGAGCGACCGATCGCCCAGATGCTGCACTCGGTGGTGGCCGAGCACGCCCCCGGGCTGAAGCCGAAGACCTGGTACGGATTCCCCGCCTACGCGAAGGAGGACGGCAAGGCCGTCGTGTTCTTCCAGCCCGGGAAGAAGTTCGGGACCCGCTACTCGACGATCGGCTTCCAGGACGGCGCCCAGCTCGACGACGGGACCCTCTGGCCCACGTCGTACGCGGTCGTAGCGGCGGACGACGAGACCCGGGCCGCCGTCGCCGCCCTGGTCCGACGCGCGGCGGGCCTCTGAGAGCCCGCCGCGCCTCCTCGGCTAGCGGTGCCGGACCGTGCTGACGGCCGCGAGGGCGTCCACGATGCCCTGGCCGAACCAGCCGTTGTCGGCCGCGGTGCCGGTGCAGGTGCTCGTCCCGGTCGGGCAGGGGGTGTCGACGGCCTGCTTCTCGAGCAGGCGGGTCAGCTCGGCGCCCTTGGCCTTCGGGTGCGTGGACTTCAGCAGCGCCAGGACGCCCGCGACGTGCGGTGAGGCCATCGAGGTGCCCGACTTGGTGCCGTAGCCGCCTCCGGTGACCGTCGACAGGATCGCCGAACCGGGTGCGGCGACGTCGACGACGCCCTCGCCGAAGTTCGAGAAGCTCGACTTCGCGCCGGCGGAGGTGGTCGACGACACGGTGACGACGCCGTCGAGCTCGGTCGGGATGTCCTCGCACCCCGCGTCGATCTGGCGCACCGTGGGAGTCGTGTCGTTCGGGCTGGCGTCGTCGACGGTCTTGTTCGCCAGGTCGATCGCCGAGTTGCCGGCGGCGGCGACGTTCACGACGCCCTTCCTGTCCTGCGTGTACTGGACGGCACGGTCGACGGCCGTCTTGACGGCGAGCTGGTCGGCGTCCGAGTCGCACCAGAACTGCCACGGGTCGACGTAGTAGCTGTTGTTGGTGATCGACGCCCCGGTCGAGGCGGCGTACATGAAGCCGCAGATCGCGGCCTCGGGGTAGATGAACCCGTCGTCGCTCACGACCTTGACCGACGAGAGCCGGACGCCGGGGGCGACGCCGACGATGCCGACGCCGTTGCGGGCGGCGGCGATCGTGCCGGCCACGTGGGTGCCGTGGTCGCTCGTGGTGGGCTGCCAGGCGGCGTAGTCGCGGTCGGGCGTGCCGGCGAGGCAGCCCGCCGAGGCGCGGGTGTCGATGTTGGCCTGCAGGTCGGGGTGGTCCCCTTGGATGCCCGAGTCGAGCACCGCCACGAGCACCTTCCTGCTGCCGTCGGTGACCTGGTGGGCCTGGTCGGCCTTGATCGCGGTCATGTCCCACTGCTGGGCCTCGAGCGGATCGGCCACGACGGCGGTGGCCGCCTCGAGCCGCTTCTCGGGCGAGGCGTGGCCGGGCTCGCCCGGCTTGCCCGGCTTGCCCGGCTTGCCCGGCTTGCCCGGCTTGCCCGGCTTGCCGTGACCGTGACCGGGGGCCGTCGCGCCGACGCCGTAGGTCGGGTCGGTCTCGGCGACCGGGGCGGTGCGGGTCGCGCCGACGGAGGCGACGCCGCGCTCCGCCCGCAGCGACGCCGCGAAGTTCACGTTGTCGGACTGGGCGACGACGACGCCGATCTCGTCGTACGCGGCGATCACCGCGCCTCCCGAGGTCGTCACGGCCTTCTCGACCCGGTCGACCTGTCGACGGTCGACCTTCTCGACGTTGATGGCGTAGTTCATCGTCGGGCCGTCGACGATCGGAAGCGCCGGGGACGACGGCGCGGGCCTTCCGGCAGGCGAGGACGCGGGAGGCGCGGCGAGGGCGGCTCCGGAGCCCACGGCCGTGAGGCCGAGGGCCAGCGACGCGGTGAGGCAGGTGGCGAGCGCACGGCGGCGTGCGCCCGGGGTGATGGTCGGGAAGGGCATCGGTCTCCTCGTCGGGTGCCGGCGGGTCGGCACACCTCTCACAGGAGAATCTAAGGAGAACGGCAGGCTCGCGCAGTGGGCACTTGGCGGGACCCGGAGCGTCCCCCGTTCGGGGGCGGGCCCCCGGACGGGCGGGGGTCGTGCTTTGCCGAACGGGTCCGAGCGGTTAGTCTCCGTGGAGCCCTCTGACGCGACCACGTCGGGCCGGATCAGGCCGGCGGGGTGAACAGGGGAATCGCATGCAGAGTGTCCGATCGCGCCGTCCGGCGTTCCGTCTCGTCGCCGCGGCCGTGGTCGCCGTCGGCGCCCTCACCGTGTCGCTCCTGCCGTCCGGCAGCGCATCGGCCGCGCCCCGCACGACACCCGTCATCTCGATGACGACCAGCACGACCTCGCTCGCCTACGGCAAGCAGCTCACGGTCCAGGGGGCCGTGCAGAACGCGGGCAAGCCCCTCGCCGGCGCCCGGGTGAAGGTCGTCGGGAAGAACGCGGGCACGGGCCTCTGGGAGCAGTTCGGCGCCGTGCAGACGGCCGGGAACGGCTCGTGGTCGTTCGCGTTCACCCCGCGCTCGGGCTACCGGATCAAGGCGGAGATGGCCAGCACCGCGACGACCAACGCCGCGGCCAGCGCGTCGAGCGACCTGGCCGTCCAGCCCCAGCTCTACGGCGTCTCGCCGGGGCCCTCGTCGCTCGCCGTCGTCGACCGCGACAAGATCGTCTCGGGCTCGGTGCAGGCGCAGCTCTCGGGCAAGCGCGTCAAGCTCGCCCGCGCGGACGGCCGCGTCTGGACCGACGTCGCCACGGCTCGGTTCGACGCCACCGGCCACTTCGACCTGAAATTCCGCACGATGAAGGAGGGGTCGCCCGTCTACCGGGTGATCATCCCCTCGCAGGCGGGTCTCGTCATGAAGATGGGCGCCAACCTCACCTTCGACACCAAGCCCTCGCTGCTCGCGCTGCAGCAGTCGGGCACGGCCTGCTACGGCGTCGCGGCCGCGGTCGACCGCGGATGCGTCAACCCCGCCCTGACCGGGCTGATCACGCCGACGACCGACGCCGCGCGGCTGCGCGGCGACACCGGCGGCGCCTACGACCCCAACTGCTGGCAGTCGCAGCCCGAGACCCTGCTGACGAAGTGCAGCTACGGCTCGACGGACCCCTCGGCCCTCCGCATCGCCCTCGTCGGCGACTCCCACGCCGCGGGATACGGCATCTCGCTGCGGGGGCAGCTCGTGCCGAACAAGTGGAAGCTCGACACCTACCTCGGCGTCTCGTGCCGTTGGATGGTCTTCCCCTCGGGGCACGGCTGCGAGGCCCGCGCCCGCGATGTCGACACGAAGCTGAAGAAGGGGGACTACGACGTCATCATCGACACCGGTCTGCGCCAGGCGGCGAGCGACACCCCCGAGAACGCCTCGGCCGTCGCCCGTCAGCGCGAGCAGGCCTGGGCTCCGCTGATCGCACAGGGCGTGAAGATCGTCGCGATCGCCGACCACCCCTACCTGCCCTCGGTCGACACCCTCTCCTGCGTGTCGACCGCGACGGGCACGGACGCCCTGGGCTGCTCCGCCCCGCAGGCCGCGTCGTACAAGGGCATCGACCCGCTGTTCGAGGCCGTCCGCGACACCCCGGGCGCGGTCCTGGTCGACCCGACCCGCTACATGTGCTGGGACGGCACCTGCCCGCTCGTCGTGGGCAACGTCGTGGTCTACCGCGATCGCCACCACCTGTCGGGCACCTTCGCCCAGGCCCTCGGCCCCTACATCGCGTACGACATCAAGAAGGCGATCGCCCGATGACGACCTCCCGCACGGGCCTCACCTCCCGCCCGCGCCTCCTGGCCGTCGTCCTCGCGGCGGTCGTCGTGCTGGGTGGACTCCTGCCGGCGGCCCCGGCGCAGGCCCTGTCCGCCGTCACCCTCACGGCGACGGTGTCGCCCGGAACCGTGGCCTACGGCAAGCCGGTCACCGTCACGGGCACGGCGACCTCGGCCGGGCGTCCGCTCGCCGGAGCCCGGGTCAAGGTCGTCCAGTACACCTCCGGTGGCGGATGGGTGCTCGTGGACGCGGTCACGTCGAACGCCTCCGGCGCCTACAGCTACTCGTTCACGCCGACCTGGGGTCGCACGATCCGCACCGAGCTGGCGCGCACGGCGACGCACGTCGCGGCGGCCAGCACGAGCACCCCGGTGTACGTCCAGCCGCAGATCTACGGGTCGGCGGTCAGCGGCGACGGCTCGGCGAAGCCGGGCGCCGTCCGCCAGTTCACGGGCTCCGTGCACGGCGGCCTCGCCGGCAAGCGGATCAAGGTGGAGCGCTTCGATCCGTCGGGCTGGGTGCTCGCGGCGCAGGCCTACGTGCAGCCAGGAGGCGCGTTCTCCGTCCCGGTGACGACGGCGCGTTTCGGGAATCAGGGCTACCGCGTCGTCATGCCGTCGCAGGCCGGACTCATCACGAAGCAGCTCGGCGTCGTCGACGTCGGGTCGTACGGCGGCACCGTCGCCCGCTACGCGGACTCGCGGGCCTGCTATGGGGCGTCCGCGCTGCCGGGGCCGTGCACGAACAACGCGCTCGGGGTGACCCCCTCGATCTCCGGAAAGGCCTACGAGGGCGACACGCAGGGCGCCTTCAGCTGCTACTCCTCGGACGTCACGGCGGCCGTGCCCTCCTGCTCGTACGGCTCGACGCGCGGCGACGCCCTCCGGGTCGCCCTGACCGGCGACTCGCACGCGGCCATGCTCTCGACCGGTCTCCTCCAGCGCCTGACCGATCTGAACTGGCGTCTCGACACCTATCTCGGCCGCGGCTGCGTGCTGAGCGCGCCGATCCGCGGCGACACCTGCGAGACGCGTTCGAAGGCCCTCGCCGCGTCGCTCGGCACGGGGACGTACGACCTCGTGCTCGTGACGGCGGTCCGCGACACCAACAAGGCCGCGCCGGAGGCCGACCCCAAGATCGCCGGCTACGCCGCAGCCTGGAAGCCGATCATCGCCAAGGGGACGACCGTCGCCGCGGTCTCCGACAACCCGACGCTGCCTCAGGCGGTCCTCGACTGCGTCGACCGCGCGACGAACTACACGCAGGCGTCGAAGTGCCAGACGTCCCGCTCGACCGCGTTCACCCTCAGCGACCCGCTGGCCGCCACGGTGGCGGCGGTGCCGGGCTCGGTGTCGGTCGATCTGAGCGACAAGCAGTGCACGGCGACCGCGTGCGGCGCTCTCGTCGGTCACGTCATGGCCTACCGGGACAAGCACCACCTGACGGCGACCTTCGAGAAGAGCCTCGCGCCCCATCTCGTCGAGCGTCTGGCGCCCGCGCTGTAGAGGGCGCCGACGGGCGGTATGCTCGTCGCACAACACACGGGAGTCCGGTGAGCCGGGCTGAGAGGAAGCGAACCACGCTTCGACCGTCGAACCTGATCCGGATCATGCCGGCGCAGGGAGGAGAGCATCCGATGTCCACGTCCACGCCCGAGAACCGCGGCACCGCGACCAGCGAGACCACGACCGGCTTCACACCCACGGGCCGTTCGAAGCCCACCCGACGCTGGCGCGTCGTCGACATCGTCGTCGCCAGCGTCATCGGCGTCGCCGCCGGCGTCGTGTTCTGGGCCTGGGGGCTCGCCTACACGCCGATCGACAGCGTGCTGAGCTTCTCGGGAGGCTTCGAGGGCCTGATGAACGGCGGCTGGCTGTTCGCCGGCGTGCTGGGCGGCATCGTGATCCGCAAGCCCGGAGCGGCCCTGTACACCGAGGTCCTCGCCGCCGTCGTGTCGATGCTCATCGGCACCCAGTGGGGCTTCTCCGTCCTGATCTGGGGCATCGTGCAGGGTCTCGGCGCCGAGATCGTGCTCGCGCTGTTCCTCTACAAGTCCTGGCGGCTCGGCATCGTCCTGCTCGCCGGCGCGGTCGCCGGTCTCGCGGTCGGACTGATGGACACCACGTTCGCGAGCGGACCCGCCGCGTACGCCGCCGCGTCGAAGACGATCTACATCGTCACCTCGATCGTCTCGGGCACCGTCATCGCCGGTCTGCTGTCCTGGCTCGCCGCGCGGGGACTGGCCCGCACCGGGGCGCTCGACCGGTTCGCCTCGGGGCGCTCGGCGGGCACCCGGGTCTAGGCGCGCCTCCCCGTGTCCCATCCGTCCGACGCCGCACCTCAGGCCGGCGGGGCTCGTGTCTCCGCCCGCGGCTGGGGTTGGCGTCACGCCGGTCGCCGCCTGCCCGCGGTGTCTCAGCTCGATCTCGAGATCGCCCCGGGCGAGCGGGTGCTCCTGCTCGGCGCCTCGGGTGCGGGCAAGTCGACCCTGCTCGCGGGCCTCGCCGGCGTGCTCGGCGGCGACGACGAGGGCGACGAGGCCGGCGACCTGCTGGTCGACGGTCGCACGCCGGCCGAGCAGCGCGGTCGCGTCGGGCTCGTGCTGCAGGATCCCGACTCGCAGGTCGTGCTCGCCCGCGTCGGCGACGACGTCGCGTTCGGCTGCGAGAACCTCGGCGTGCCTCGCGACGAGATCTGGCGCCGGGTGGGCCACGCCCTCGACGCCGTCGGGCTCGACCTGCCCCTGTCGGCGTCGACCTCCGAACTGAGCGGCGGCCAGAAGCAGCGCCTCGCGCTGGCCGGCGCCCTGGCCATGCGGCCCGGCCTGCTCCTGCTCGACGAGCCCACCGCGAACCTCGACCCCGGCGGGGTCGTCGAGGTGCGCGACGCCGTCGCCCGGGTGGCCGCCGACACCGGGGCCACGCTCGTCGTCGTCGAGCATCGGGTCTCGGTCTGGCTGCCGGTCGTCGACCGCGTCGTCGTCCTCGCGGCCGGCGGCGGGGTGCTCGCCGACGGCCGCCCGGAGGACGTGCTGCGGGCCGAACGCGACCGCCTCGTCGACGCGGGCGTCTGGGTGCCCGGCGCCGCGCCTCCCGCCCCCGACCGCTCCCGCGTCTCGGGCGACCTGCTGCTCTCGGCGTCCGGGCTCGGCGTCGGCCACCGAGGTGCCACGGGGCGCGCCGTCGCGGTCGGCATCGACCTGAGCGTGCGGGCGGGCCGCGCCCTCGCCGTGACGGGGGCGAACGGGGCGGGCAAGTCCACGCTCGCCCTCACCCTCGCCGGCCTGCTGGCGCCCGCGTCGGGCTCGCTCGAGGCCGCACCGCGCTTCGCCGACGGCGCCGGGGCCTCGCCGATCCGCTGGAGGCCCCGGCAGCTGCTGACGCGCATCGGCACGGTCTTCCAGGACCCCGAGCACCAGTTCCTGACCGCGACCGTGCGGAAGGAGCTCGCGGTGGGTCCGGAGGCGCTGGGCGCGTCGCCGACGGAGGTCGCCTCCCGCGTCGACCGCCTCCTCGACCGCCTGCGTCTCGACCATCTCGCGGGGGCGAACCCGTTCACGCTCTCGGGCGGCGAGAAGCGTCGGCTGTCGGTCGCCACGGTCCTCGCGTCGCGCCCGTCGCTGCTGGTGCTCGACGAGCCGACCTTCGGACAGGACGCCCGGACCTGGCGCGAGCTCGTCGCCCTGCTCGCCGAGCTGCTCGACGAGGGGCGCGCGGTCGTCGCCGTGACCCACGACGCGGAGTTCGTCGCCGCCCTGGCCGACGACGTGCACGACCTGACGCCGAACGCCCGCCGGGTGCACGGGGATCCCGCCGCCCTCGGGGCCGCGGACGGCGCGTCGACCGCCGCCCGCCGGAGGACCCGCTCGTGAGCGTGCTGACCCCGATCGTCGCGTCCGGGGCGGTGGGGCGCGTCAACCCGGTCGCGAAGCTGCTGGCCGCGGTCGTGCTCGCCGTCGCGCTGCTGCTCTCGATCGACTGGGTCTCGGCCGGCACGGCCCTCGTGCTCGAGGCGCTGCTGCTGCCGTTCGCCGGGTTGTCGGCCCGCCAGCTGCTGACCCGCACGGCCCCGCTCTGGATCGCGGCCCCCACCTCCGTCGTCGCGGTCGCGCTCTACGGGCGGGACGGCGGTGCGACGCTCCTGCAGCTCGGCTTCGTGTCGGTCACCGACGGATCGCTCGCCCTGGCCGGAGCGATCGGGCTGCGCATCCTCGCCGTCGGCATCCCGGGGATCGTCCTCTTCGCGACGACCGATCCGACCGACCTGGCCGACGGCCTCGGTCAGGTGCTGCGGCTGCCGTCGCGATTCGTGCTGGGCGGGCTCGCCGGGCTGCGCCTGGTCGGCCTGTTCATGGACGACTGGCGCCAGCTCGCCCTCGCCCGCCGGGCCCGCGGCGTCGCCGACTCCGGCGGCCCGATCGGGGCGCTGAGGCGGTTCGGGCAGCAGGCCTTCGCGCTGCTCGTCCTGTCGGTCCGCCGGGGCAGCAAGCTGGCGACGGCGATGGAGGCCAAGGGCTTCGGGTCGGATCGTCCCCGCACCTGGGCGCGCCCGTCGACGTTCGGGGCGCGCGACGCGGCCCTCGTCGGGATCGGCGTCGTCGTGGCCGCGGCCGCCGTCACCGCGGCCGTCCTGGCCGGCACCTGGGCCTTCGTCCTTGGCTGACGATCTCGACCCGGTCGTGACCCGGGTCCTCCAGTGCACCGAGGAGGCGCGGGTCGGCGACGCCCGGGTCGTCGTCCTCGTCGACGGGCGGTCGGGTTCGGGCAAGACCACGCTCGGGCGTCGCCTGGTCGCGGCCTGGCCCGCGCACCTCGGGCGTGTGCAGCTCGTCCATCTCGACGACGTCTATCCCGGCTGGCACGGTCTCGCGGCGGCGTCCCGGGCGGTGGAGTCGACGATCCTCGACGGGGCGGCGCCGGGGTGGACGCGGTGGGACTGGGAGCGGGACGCCCCGGGCGGGTGGGCGGGTCTGGACCCGGCCGTCTCGCTGATCGTGGAGGGCGCCGGGTCGGTGACCCGCGCCTCCTCGGCCCGTGCCACCACGACGGTCTGGCTGGAGCTCGACGCGGGGGAGCGCCGGCGGCGGGCCCTCGCGCGTGACGGGGCGACCTACGAACCCTGGTGGGACGTCTGGGCGGCGCAGGAGGACGAGCACGTCGCAGCCGACGAGCCCCGTGCCCTCGCCGACCTCGTGGTCGAGCTGCGCGCCGAGCCCGACGCCTCTCGCTGACGCGGCGGCCGGTGAGGCGGCCGGTGACGCCGCGGTCGCGAGGTGGAGGTCGTCAGGTGGCGCGATCACCTCACGAGCGTTAGCCTGTCTTGGCTGAGGGTATTAATGCCCTGGGTGTATGAAAGAGGGTGCCATGTGAGTGTATCGGATTCCAGTGGACGGAACGGCAGTCGACGGATGTTCCTCGCGGCGGGGGCGGTCGCGGCGGCCGCCGCGCTGGCGGTCCACGACGAGGTGCCCGCTGCGGCCGCCACCGCCGACGGCGACGACCCGCACGTCGCCGTCGACGTCAAGCGGATCGGTGCCAAGGGCGACGGCAGGACCGACGACACCGTCGCGTTCCAACGCGCGCTCGACCTGGCGGCGGCCGTGCGCGGGCGCGTGGTCGTGCCGGCCGGGGCGTATCTGATCGACTCGGTCTCGGTGCCCATGCTCGTCAAGGTGCAGGGGCTCGGCTCGGACATCAGTCGCTACGGCTCGGGCACGAGCGGTGGCGTCAACCTGCGGCACGTGCCGACGTCGGCGGCGCCGATGATGATCGTGTCCGGTCCGGGCACGACCCTCGAGGGGCTGACGCTGCAGGGCAACGGATCGGCGGCGCCGCTGCTGCGGGTGGACAACGGCTTCGAGTCCCGTCTCGACCGCGTGCACCTGGCCAACGTGGCCGGGACGGCCCTGCTCGCCCAGCGGGTCAACAACGCCTTCTGGTCGGACGTCTTCATCAACAACTGCGGCACCGAGAGCGATGCGGCGATGGTGGTCAAGTCGCCGCCGCCCGAGATGTCGATGACGAACTCGAACACGTTCACCTGCGTCGACCTGACCATCGAGGGCAGCCCCGGCCCGGCGCTCGACCTCGGCTGGGGTGCGGCGAGCGAGTACTTCGTCGAGTTCGTCCGGCTGGTCGCGTTGCACGTCGAGGCGCTGCAGACCGGGGCGTCGCCCGAGGCCGTGGTCCGCATCGGCAACGTGCGTCAGGTCGAGTTCGTCAGCCCGTTCGTCTACGGGGGAGGCGGGCCGCTGATCGAGCACCGGCAGGCGCGACCGCGCGGTGTCGTCCTCGAGGGGGGAGTCCGCGTGATCGGCGGCGCCCTGCTGGGCGTCGACCCCGCCAAGGCCACCGCGAACGACTGCCTCGTGCGCCTCTCGGCGGGCGACGACTTCGCCCTCGTCGGAACACGCCTGGGTCGGTTCACGGGCGCCGCGGTGTCCGTCGAGCAGAGCTACGGCGCGAACGTGATGATCGATCCGACGGTGCGCGTGCAGCTGCCGAAGGGCGGTGTGGCGCTGCGCGACGCCCGACCGGCGCGCACCCTGCCGGTCTGGCGCTGGCCGGGCGGGGTCACCACGGCCTCGGCCGTCGAGGTGGGCGGGCACCTCGTCGCCGGGCGCATCGCCGCGCCGTCGGCCGCGCCCCTGGCCGCGGCGGCCATGGGTTCGGCGAGGGTCGTCGTCGACGGCAGCGACATGGCGGGCTCGGTGCGGTTCACGCCCGGCTCGGCGGCGAAGGCCGGACCGCAGGTGCGGCTGACGTTCGCGACGGCGTTCGCGGTGCCGCCGACGGTGGTGCTGACGGCGCTGTCCGCCGCGGCCGCCCGGTGCCGCCCGTACGTCTCGGTGACGAAGGATCACGTCGACGTCTGCGTGGTCGAGCCGCTCGCCGCCGATCAGAGGGGCGAGATCGTCTTCGGATACCAGATCGTGGGCTGACGGTCGCCTCCGGCGTCGGCCCGGCGTCGGTCCGGTGTCGGTCCGGCGTCGATCCGTCTCGGCCGGCTCGGTGTCGCGGCGCCTGAGCCGCGGGCTCAGGCCCAGCCGAGCTCGTGGAGTTGGTCGTCGTCGATGCCGTAGAAGTGCGCGATCTCGTGCACGAGGGTCACGTGGATCTCGTCGGCGAGCTGCTCGACGTCGTCGACGGCGGCGAGGTGCGGTTCGCGGTAGAGGATGATCCGGTCGGGGAGCTCGCCGAAGCCGTACTGGCCCCGGTCGGTGAGGGCGACGCCGTCGTAGAGGCCGAGGAGGTCGAGGGAGCCGTCCTCGGGGCGGTCGTCCGTGACGAAGACGAGGTTGTCGAGGCCGTCGACCATGTCGTCGGGCAGCAGGTCGAGCTGGTCGACCACCATCCGCTCGAACCGCTCGGCATCGATCTCGGCCGGGTCGATGCCCGCCGGCTGATCGTCGTCGGCGTCGTGCTGCTGGGGTCCGTCCACGCCCCTACTCTCGCACGCCACGCGGATCGCCCCCTGGGCGCTTCGCCCCACCAGGGCGGCGGAGCGAAACGCGACGAGCGCAGCGATGTCTGGTCCCACGACGTCGTCGATGCGCTCGCGCATCGACGACCAGAAGGCGCCAGAGCCCAAAAAATCCCCTGCCCATTGGAGGGCAGGGGATTTCATTTGGGTGAGTAACGGGGCTTGAACCCGCGGCCTCCTAGACCACAACCAGGCGCTCTACCAGCTGAGCTATACCCACCATGCGCGGCCGCCGAAGCGATCGCAACGAGAAGACTCTACTACAGCCTGGAGGCCCATTCGTCCACGACGGCCTTCGAGATGGCCTGGACGTCGTCGGTGGTGGGTCCGGGCTCGGCGACGAAGCCGGCTCGGCGGTAGTACTCGAGCTCGCGGATGGACTCGAGGATGTCGGCGAGGGCCCGGTGGCCGCCGTTCTTCTGTGGTGCGTTGAAGTACACCCGGGGGAACCAGCGGCGGGCGAGCTCCTTGATCGACGAGACGTCGATGCTGCGGTAGTGCAGGTGTCCGTCGACGCGCGGCATGTACTTGGCGAGGAACGCCCGGTCGGTGCCGATGGTGTTGCCGGCGAGCGGCGCGTGCTGCTCGGTCGGCACGTACTTCAGGATGTATTCGAGCACCTCGAACTCGGCCTCGGCCAGGCTGACGCCGTTCGGGATCTCGTCGATCAGGCCCGAGGAGGTGTGCATCTCGGTGACGAAGTCGCCCATGTTGTCGAGCGCCGACTGGTCGGGCTTGATGACGATGGTGAACCCGGGGTGGACGGGGGTGAGGTCGAAGTCGGTGACCACGACGGCGACTTCGACCAGTTCGTCGACGCTGAGGTCGAGCCCGGTCATCTCGCAGTCGATCCAGACCAGTCGGTCGTTCGCTGAAGCCATGGGGGGAGTCTAGCGGCGTGGGTCGCCGGCCTCAGGCCAGGTCGCCGGCCCCGATCGCCTCGGCTTCCACCTGGGCGGATTCGGGTCCGTCGTCGACGCGGCGCAGGGCCCGTCCGGCGGCGAGCACGACGACGAACGCGACGGCGACGCTCGCGGCGGCGAAGACGTAGGCCGCGCTCGGCGCGATGGTGTCGGCCAGCAGGGTCGCCACGGGCGGCGCGACCGCACCGCCGAGGAACCGGACGCCCGAGTAGGCGCTCGACGCCACCGATCGGGGCAGGTCGGTGGCCTCCATGACCGACTCGGTCAGCACGGTGTTCAGCACGCCGAGCACGAGTCCGCCGACGACCACGCAGACCACGAGGGCGGCGGGGGTCCCGACGACGATCGCCGCGGCGACGAGGTCGAGGGCGAGCAGCGGCAGGGCGATCTTGAGCACGGTGGTGCGCTTCATCCGAGCGGTGAGCAGCGGTGCGACCCAGACCGAGGTGACGGCGAGGCCGACACCCCAGCCGAAGAAGGTGAAGCCGATGCCGAGCGCGCCGAAGCCGAGCGGGTACGGGGTGTAGGCGAGGAGCACGAAGAAGCCGATGTTGTAGAACAGGGCGGTCGCGGCGAGGGCGCCGAGCGCCGGGCGGGCCAGGGCCCGGAACGGAGCCGAGAGAGGCGTCGGCGTGGGCTTCTCCATCGCGCCGCCCTTGAGGAACAGCACGATGGCGATGAATGCGATGGCCATGAGGGTCGTGACGCCGAAGAACGGCCCGCGCCAGCTGACCGAGCCGAGCAGGCCGCCGATCAGCGGGCCGATCGCGATGCCGAGGCCGAGGGCGGCCTCGTACAGGATGATCGCGGAGGCGGTGCCGCCGCTGGCGGCGCCGACGATCGTCGCGAGGGCGGTCGAGATGAACAGGGCGTTGCCGAGACCCCAGCCGGCGCGGAAGCCGATGATCGACCAGACGTCGCCGCTCGTCGCGGCGAGGAGGGCGAAGACGACGATCAGCGCGAGCCCGATCAGGAGGGTCTTCTTCGCACCGAGCCTGCTCGAGACCCAGCTGGTGAAGAACATCGCGACGCCCGTGACGGCGAGGTAGCTGGTGAAGAGCAGCTCGGTCTGGGTCGGGCTCGCCTTGAGCGACTCGGCGATGGCGGGCAGGATCGGGTCGACCAGGCCGATGCCCATGAAGGCGACGACGCAGGCGAATGCGATCGCCCAGACGGCGGTCGGCTGGTGCAGGATGCTGGGCTTCGTGCTCGTGGCGGCGCTCATGCGGGCACCGCCTCGGTGCTGACGCGGGTGGCGAGCAGTTGGGCGGCGTGGTCGAGCACGCCCCACTCGGCCTCGTCGAGGTCGGAGAACAGGGCGCCGAGGGCGTCGGCGAGCTGTGCCCTCCACTCGACGAGAGCGCGGGTGCCCTTGTCGCTGATCGCGATGAGCCAGGCGCGGGAGTCGTCGACGTCGGCGATGCGGTAGACGAGTTCGTCGTCGATGAGTCCGCGGAGCAGTTTGGTCATGGTCGGTTGGCTGACGCGGCTCGCCTTGGCGAGGTCGCCCACCCGCAGGCTGCCGTCGGTCGTGAGGATCGACAGCGTGCGCCAGACGGCGGGGGAGGTGGTGCGGCCGGTCTCCTGCGCGGCGATCCGCGTCAGGCGATGGGTCGACGTCAGGAGGGATTCCAGGATGTCGGTCGGCTGTGAAGTCATGAGGGACAGTCTATAGCCAAGCTATATAGCTTGGCTATTCTTTTCTCCGATCCACCGGGCCTCGCCGACCGCGGGGCAACCTGGACACCGACTCCGTGCCTCCTGGTAGACCTGGGGCATGACAGACAGCAAGCCCACCGTGGCCGAGGGTTCCGAGTACGTCGTCTTCTTCGAAGGCGGCCCCAGCGACGGAGCCACCGACACCCGCATCAGCACCGACGGCAGCTACGACGACGAGATCACCGACTTCGTGCTCGTCGACGGCATGGAGACCGGCATCGTCTACACGGCCACCGAGGCCAAGATGGTCGGCGAGCAGCTTCAGGTGCACTACTCCGTCGACACGAAGGACAGCGACCCGGTCGACGACCCCGAGGACCGCAACGACGACCGCGACAACTGAGCCGGGCGGCTGCGGCCGCTCCGGAGTCGATCGCAGGAGGCGCGAGGGAACATTCCCTCGCGCCTCCTCGTTGTGCCCGGCATGAAGCTCGAGCTCTACACGTCCGCGTTCTGCGGCCCCTGCCACGCCGCTCGCGCCGTCGTGGCCGACGCCCGAGCCCTCGTCCCCGCGCTCGAGGTCGACGAAGCAGACGTCGCCGCTCGCCCCGATCAGGCCGAGGCGCGCGACATCCGCAGCACCCCGACCATCGTCGTCACGCGCGACGACGGCGAGGTCGTCTTCCGGGCCGCGGGCGTCCCGTCGCTCGACAAGCTGCTCGGAGCGATGGCCCTGGCGGTCTGAACCGCGTCGGCGGGTGCGGGCGGACGGGGCGACTCCGAGGAGGCGCGGGTCGGCTCATCGGGTCCTCATAAGCTCTCCGCGGCCCCGCCATCGGATCGTGCGAGGCCCCCGATAGCCGGACGATCGACTGTGGACGCATGCCTGACAACGACCACAGCCCACGACCCGACGGCCTGCGCCTCGACATCGTCGTCCCCGTGTACGACGAGGCGGCGACCCTCGAGGCCAGCATCGCGAGCCTTCACGACCACCTGACCCGACACGTCGCCGACCGCTGGCGCGTGACCATCGCCGACAACGCGAGCACCGACGGCACCGCCGAGCTCGCGGACCGTCTCGCCGCCCGCCTGCCGGGGGTGATCGCCGTGCACCTGTCCGAGAAGGGGCGGGGCCGTGCGCTCAAGCAGGTCTGGGCGGCCTCGCCGGCCGATGTGCTGGTGTACCTCGACGAGGATCTCTCGACCGACCTCTCGGCCCTCGGGCCGTTGGTCGCCCCGCTGCTCTCGGGACACTCCGACCTCGCCATCGGCACGCGGCTGAGCCGGTCGTCCCGCGTGGTGCGAGGCGGCAAGCGCGAGTTCATCTCGCGCAGCTACAACCTCCTCCTGCGGCGCACGATGGGCGTGGGGTTCAGTGACGCCCAGTGCGGGTTCAAGGCGATCCGCCGCGAGGCCGCCGAGCGCCTGCTGCCCCTGGTGGAGGACACCGGCTGGTTCTTCGACACCGAGCTGCTGATCCTGGCCGAGCGCTCGGGTCTGCGCATCCACGAGGTCCCCGTCGACTGGGTCGACGACCCCGACAGCTCGGTCGACATCGTGTCGACCGCGGTGGCCGACCTCAAGGGCATGGTCCGCGTCGGGACGGGGATCGCCCGCGGCACGATCCCGGTCCAGGCCGTGTACGAGGCCATCGGGAGGCGTCCGTTCGATCCGCCCGCGCCTCCCACCTTCTTCTCCCAGGTCGTCCGGTTCGGCGTGGTCGGCGTGGCGTCGACCGCGGCGTACGCCCTGCTCTATCTGGTGATGCTGCACCTGATGCCGCCCCAGGCGGCGAACTTCGTGGCGCTGCTGGTGACGGCCGTGTTCAACACGGCCGCCAACCGCCGGTTCACCTTCGGCGTGCGAGGCTCGTCGGGAGTGGCCCGGCATCAGCTGCAGGGCCTGATGGTCTTCGGGCTGGCGTGGCTGCTGACCTCCGGGTCGCTCGTCGTGCTGCACACCGCAGCGCCGTCGGCCGGAGCGCACGCCGAGCTGGCGGTGCTGACGGCGGCGAACCTCGTCGCGACCGTGCTGCGGTTCGCGCTGCTGCGCGTCTGGGTGTTCCGCTCGCAGGCGACGCACGTGACGACCGGACCGGCGGACGAGCGGGCGTCGGCTTCGGCTTCCCCTCCGGCTTCCCGGGCTTCGGCGGCGCATCCCGCTCCCGTCTCCGACCTGACCGTGCGCTTCGCCGCGGTCGCGGACGACGACGACGTCTCGGCGGCCCAGCGATGACCGCCGGTGCGAGCGGCCTGCCGGTGACCGACCGACGTCCGTCGGGGCGCTCGGTCGGCCCGCGTCTCCGTTCCCTCGGACGTCGCCTGGTGCTCGGTCGAGAGGGTGCGGCCCGCTGGGAGCGCCCGGCGTTCCTCGCCCTGCTCGTCGCGACCGCGGGCTTCTACCTGTTCGACCTGTCGGCGAACGGCTGGGCGAACTCGTTCTACTCGGCCGCGGTGCAGGCCGGATCGCAGAGCTGGGAGGCGTTCTTCTACGGGTCGTCGGACGCGGCGAACTCGATCACGGTCGACAAGCCGCCCGCCAGCCTGTGGTTCATGGCGTTGTCGGTCCGGCTGTTCGGCCTGTCGTCGTTCAGCATCCTGCTGCCCGAGGCCCTCATGGGCGTCGCGACCGTCGGGCTCGTCTGGGCCACGGTGCGTCGGCACTTCTCGGCCGCAGCCGCGTTCGTCGCCGGGGGAGTGCTCGCGCTCACGCCGGTGGCGGTGCTCATGTTCCGCTTCAACAATCCCGACGCGCTGCTGGTGCTCCTGCTGACCCTCGCGACGTACCTCACGGTGCGGGGCGTGGAGTCGGGCAGGATCCGCTGGGTCGTCTGGGCCGGCGTCGCGATCGGCTTCGGGTTCCTGACGAAGCAGCTGCAGGCGTTCGTGATCCTGCCGGTGCTCGCGGGGGTCTACCTCGTGGCGGCGCCGATCGTGCTGCGGAAGCGGGTGCTGCATCTGCTCGCGGCGCTCGGAGCGGTGATCGTCTCGGCCGGCTGGTGGGTCGCGATCGTCGAACTGGTGCCCGCGAGCATGAGGCCCTACATCGGCGGGTCGCAGGACGACTCGTTCCTCGAGCTGACCTTCGGCTACAACGGCCTCGGACGGCTGACCGGCGACGAGACGGGCAGCGTGACCGGGGGAGGGACCGCGACCGGCGCCGCGACCACCGGCATGTGGGGCGAGACGGGCATCACCCGACTCTTCACGGGCGAGTTCGGCGGCCAGATCACCTGGCTGCTGCCCGCCGCCCTCCTGATCGGAGTCGCCGCCCTCGTGCTGCTCGGCTGGCGGCACCGCACCTCGGCTCGGCGCGCGACCCTGCTGCTGTTCGGCGGCTGGATGGTGCTGACGGCCCTCGTGTTCAGCTTCATGTCGGGCATCTTCCACGCCTACTACACGGTGGCGCTCGCACCGGCGATCGCCGTGACCCTCGGGGCCGCGGCCGACGTCCTCTGGAGCCGCCGCCGACGCCTGTGGGTGCGGGTCGTGCTCGCCGCCGCCGCACTGCTGACCGGAGGCTGGGCCTGGGTGCTGTTGGGCCGGTCAGCCGACTGGCAGCCGTGGATCCGGTACGTCGTGGTCGCGCTCGCCGTGGTCGGTGCGGTGCTCGTGCTGCTGCCCCGGAGGGGTCGCGCGCTCGCCGCGACGACCCTCGCCGTCCTGGTCGCCGGCGGTCTGCTGGCCCCGGCCGCGTACTCGGTCGAGACGGTGTCGACCGCGCACACCGGCTCCATCGTGACGGCAGGGCCGACCGTGTCGAGCGGCACGGGCGGATTCGGCGGTGGCGGTGGCGGTGGCGGCATGGGCGGCGGGCCCGGTGGCGGCACCGGCGGCGCTCCCGGCGGCACGGGCGGACCCGCGGGTACGGGCGGTGGAGGCACGCCCCCGCAACTGCCCGGCGGCACGACCGGTGGTGGAACAGCCGGAGGCGGAACGGGGACCGGAACCGGGACCGCAGGAGGAACGGGCACCGCCACCAGGACCGGCCCCGGTGGCGGGGGCGGAGCCGGCTCGCTGCTCGGCGCGGGTTCGATCAGCGACGAGCTCGCCGCCGCCGTGGGCGCGGACGCCGACCAGTACACCTGGGTCGCGGCGGCCGTCGGATCGAACAGCGCGGCGGGCTACCAACTCGCGACGGGCGACCCCGTGATGGCGGTCGGCGGCTTCAACGGCAGCGACCCGTCCCCGACGCTCGAGCAGTTCGAGCAGTACGTGGCCGACGGCGAGATCCACTACTTCGTCGGGGGCTCCGTCGGCCAGTCGAACGGCGGCAGCTCGGAGTCGAGTGACATCTCGGCCTGGGTCGAGGCGAACTTCACGCCGGTCGAGGTGGACGGGGTGACGCTCTACGACCTGACCAGCCCCACCGGGTGACCGGTCGGGCCGGCTGAGCCGCGCCTCCTCGTCGGCGCTTCGCACCGCGTTCCGTGCACCGCACCTCGACTAGCAGAGGTGCGATGCACGAAACGCGGTGCGGAGCCGCGCGGGGCCCCGCCGGGGCGGCACGGTATCGTTGACGGGTCCGCCCCCGTAGCTCAGCGGATAGAGCAGGAGCCTTCTAATCTCTTGGTCGCAGGTTCGATTCCTGCCGGGGGCACAGGAGCGGGAGCAGATCTCGCGGTGCTTCTCATCTCTTGGTCGCAGGTTCGCGGTCGTGAGGACACAGCCTGCCGGGGGCACCGAAGCGGGAGCGGCTCTCGCGGTGCTTCTCATCTCTTGGTCGCAGGTTCGCGGTCGTGAGGACACAGCCTGCCGGGGGCACCACCCTCCGACCGAGGTCCAGCCCGAGACGACGAACGCCCCGAACCCGCATCAGCGGTTCGGGGCGTTCGTCGGGGGCGACCGGTCAGTCGTCGCGCGGGTCGGGGCTGGTCCGACGGCGCACCTGGTGAGCGCTGACCGGCTCGCCGTAGCGCGCCTCGTCGGGGTCGAGGTCGGACTCGGCGTCGGCCGGGCGCCCGGCCTCGGCTGCCGGAGCGGGAGCGGCCGCGGGCTGCTCCACCGCCGGCGCGATCGGCTCGGCTGCGCCGCCGTGAGCGGACTCGGTCTCGGCGCCGGGGCCCGACTCGCCGTCCGCGACGGTCGCGGGTGCGCTCGTCGCCTCGGGGCGAGAGCCGGTTCCCGACGCGGCTGCGACGACCGGCGACGGCTGGGCGACGATCGGCGGACGCGCGTACGCCGCTGCTGCCGCCGGCACCGAGACGGTGGTCTGCTCTGCTGCGCCCGGAGCGGTGGACGACACGAACGCCGCGGTGGGAGCCGAGCTCGGAATCGTCGCGGGTGTGGGCATCGGCGCAGGGCGCGAGTCGCTCGCCGCCGTGGCGGCCTGCTCGGCGTCCCACGCGCGCTGACGGGCGTCGAGGTTCTTGTCGACGTCGGTCTCCTCGTACTTCCAGCGTTCGAGGTCGTAGCGGAACAGCTTCTTGGCCTTCTTGGGGCGGGCCTGCCATTCGACGAGCCGATCGCGGAAGTCCGCCAACGACTGCTCGGCCTGGAAGCTGAAGGTGGCCGAGTTGCGCTTGATGTCGACGAGCTCGTGCTCGGCCCAGCTGGCTGCGCTGCGAGCGCCGGACACCGGCAGGAGGCGCAGACGGACCTCGCTCTCGTGGGCGAGGTGGTCGGAGTAGGCGCGCTCCTCGGGGCCCAGCGAGCTCCAGATCGCGGCCTTGCGTGCGGCCGTCACGATGCCCGCGACGGCGGCGGCCTTGGCGTCGTCGTCGTGGAGGGTGATCGCACGTCGGATGGCGGCCCGACCGATCAGGGCCGCGATGACGCCGGCGACGACGATCGACACGAACGGGATGATCGCACCCGACACGATCCGCCATCCGTCGTCGGACGAGATCCATTCCACGAGACTGTTCCACCACTGCATGGCCCGGACACTACAACGGGGGACGTCGGCGGCCGGGGTGCGACAGGCGCTTCGCCTCGATCGGGGCCCCGACGACGACGGGCGGCGGCCGATCCATCGTGTCGTGTGCGGCGCTCAGGCGAAGCGGAAGCAGTCGGTCGCGTCGGCGCGGCTCCAGAACTCGCCGATCTCGACGAAGCGCCGCTGTCGAGCGACGAACCTCTTGGCCCGGTACTTCTCGCCCTGGGGATCGTCGAACCGCTCGACGTAGCCGAGCACCTCGCCCCCGGCCCGGGTGACCCGGGCGAGGTCGTCGCGCACCTGGACCAGGCGGAGACCGCCGCGGGTCTCGTCGAGCGCGAGACGCGGCTCGGAGTGCGTGTGGGGCTGCGAGTGGGCGAGGGTGAGGGGGTGGACGGTGGTCATGAGTGCTCCTGAGGGTCATCCGGCCGATGCTGTCGAGAACACCCCCGACGCTAGGGCCGACCACCGACATCGCCGGTGGTCGGCCCGGGCAGGACGAGCCCCCGAGTCAGAGCCCGGTGCCGTCGACCGCGAGAGGCTCGATCGCAGCGAGCTCGTCGTCGCTCAGCGCCGCGCCGTGCAGCGCATCGAGGCTGTCGTCGAGCTGGGCCACCGAGGAGGCGCCGATCAGCGCGCTCGTGACGGCCGGCTGCCGGAGCACCCAGGTCAGCGCCAGCTGCGCGAGGGACTGCCCCCGCGCCTCCGCGATGTCGTTGAGACCGCGCACGCGCTCGAGGTAGGTCTCGCTGAGCGCCTCCTCGGTGAACCAGCGACCCTCGGCCATGCGCGATCCCGCGGGGGCCTTGCCCGACAGGTAGCGCCCGGTGAGCAGCCCGCCGGCCAGCGGCGAGAAGACGATCGATCCGACGCCGCGCTCGAGCAGGGTGTCGAAGAGCCCGGCCTCGGGCTTCCGGTCGAACATGTTGTACCGCGGCTGGTGGATCAGCAGCGGGACGCCCTCGGCGGCGAGGGCGTCGGCCGCCGCCGCCGTCTGCTCGGGCGAGTAGTTCGAGATGCCGGCGTAGAGCGCCTTGCCCTGGCGGACGGCCGTGGCGAGGGCGCCCATGGTCTCGTCGATCGGCGTCTCGGGGTCGGGGCGGTGCGAGTAGAAGACGTCGACGTAGTCGAGACCGAGGCGGTCGAGGCTGGCGTCGAGCGACGAGAGGAGGTACTTGCGCGAGCCGCCGTCGCCGTAGGGGCCGGGCCGCATGTCGTAGCCGGCCTTCGACGACACGACGAGCTCGTCGCGGTACGGACGGAGGTTCGCCGCGACGATGCGGCCGAACTGCTCCTCGGCCGAGCCGTAGGGCGGCCCGTAGTTGTTGGCGAGGTCGAAGTGGGTGACTCCGCGGTCGAAGGCCCGCAGCACGATGTCGCGCTGCGTCTCGAGCACCCGGTCGGTGCCGAAGTTGTTCCAGAGGCCGAGCGAGATGCGCGGCAGTCTCAGACCGCTCCGGCCCGTGCGGACGTAGTCGAGCTTCGAGTACCGTGCGTCGTCGGCGACGTAGGGGGTGAAGGGGGATCTCATGAGCCCACCCTAGGGCTCGGTCGGACCCGGCTGCGGGGCCGGCGCC
This sequence comes from Frigoribacterium faeni, assembly GCF_007988805.1. Taxonomy (GTDB): domain Bacteria; phylum Actinomycetota; class Actinomycetes; order Actinomycetales; family Microbacteriaceae; genus Frigoribacterium; species Frigoribacterium faeni. The sequence goes on from NZ_BJUV01000011.1 coordinate 84,483, forward strand.
GCGCCTCCTGATCCCGGGAACCGTCCGGCGCGATCATGGGCGGTTCCCAGCGGCGTTCCAGGCGGGCCGCCCCGGCGCGGGAGTAGGTTGCCGATCATGACGACGTTCGTTCTCGCAGGCGGCTGCTTCTGGTGTCTCGACGCGGTCTACCGCACGCTCGAGGGCGTGAGCGACGTCGTGTCCGGGTACACGGGCGGCGAGACCGACGCGCCCGACTACGAGTCGGTCTGCACGGGTCGAACGGGGCACGCCGAGGCGGTGAAGGTGACGTTCGACCCCGCCGTCATCCCCGCCGACGTGGTGCTCGACGTCTTCTTCACGTTGCACGACCCGCGTCAGCTCAACCGGCAGGGCAACGACGTCGGCACCCAGTACCGCTCGGCTATGTACTACGCCGACGACGAGCAGCGGGCGCTGTTCGAGACGGCCCGCGACCGCGCCGCCGAGGCCTGGGACGGCGGGGTCGTCACCACCGTCGAACCGCTGCCCACCTGGTTCGACGCCGAGGAGTACCACCAGGACTTCTTCGCGAAGAACCCCGGCCAGGGCTACTGCCTCGCCGTGGCGCTGCCGAAGGTCAACAAGATCCGCAGGTCGTACGCGAGGTACGTGCTCGCGACCTGACCGTCGACACGCGACCGCGTGCCGACACCCTCGAGAGAAAGGCGCTCGACGATGAGCGACCAGACGACGACGCGACAGACCTGGGTGGCCATCGGACCCTCCGGAACGGTCGGGTCCATCCACCGCACGCACGAGGGCTTCGTCGTGCGCATGCCCTCCCGTGACGCGACGGGGGGCGAGTACCCGACGCTGGCCGTCGCCAAGAGCGCGCTCTTCGCCGCGCTCGGTCCCGGCGCCGAGTACCCGGAGTTCCACGAGCACTGACCCGGTCCTCTCCTCCCCGGTCGGATCGACGCCGGAGCCCTCCACAAGGAGGCGCGGCGCGGTCCGACCGGTCACCTCCCGGTCACGAGACTCGCCCCATGAACGACACCATCACCCTCACCGGAACCATCGCCACCGACCCCCGCGCCGTCACGACCGAGGCCGGTCTCGACATCGCCAGCTTCCGGCTGGCCAGCACCCATCGCAAGTTCGACCGTGGCGCGAACGCCTGGGTGGACGGCGAGACCAACTGGTACACCGTCACGGTCTTCCGGACCCTGGCCGCCAACGTGCGCGAGAGCGTCCACAAGGGCGACCGCGTGCTCGTGACCGGCCGGCTGCGGATCCGCCCGTGGCAGAACGGCGAGCGATCGGGCACCACGGTCGAGATCGACGCCGAGACGATCGGGCACGACCTCCGCTGGGGGCGCTCGACGTACGCGCGCTCCACGACCACCATCACCTCGGGAGGCACCGCGGGTGACTCCGCGCAGCCGACGTCGCCCGACGATCACCCCGCGTCCGACGACCTCCCCGCCTCCGACGAGGGTGCCGGAGCATCCGCCGCCTGGTCGACGGCGCCGCTGGGCGCCGACGAGACGACCGGACCGAGCGCGACGGCTCCCGTCCCCGAGGTCGGGTCCGCGTCCGTCGGAGCCGAGGCGGCTCGCGCCGGCGAGCCGCCGAGGATCCTCGTGCCGTCGGCCGAGCTCGAGGCCCCCTTCTGAGCTCCCGGGCGGTCGTCCGGGCGGGCCCTAGAATCGTCACGGCCCCGGTGACCGGGCGCCGCTCCGCTCGACCAGGAAGGCACGCCGTGCTCCGATCGCGTACCGCCGCGGCCGCCGTCATGCTCATGGGCCTCTCCGTCGGGGTGGTCGCCTGCACCTCGACGACGCCCACGCCGGCGCCCTCGACCTCCGCGCCGGCGGCGACGAGCACCGCCGCGCCCGCACTCCGCGACGACTCGCCGACGGACGAGGCCTTCACCGTGTTCGACCAGGCCAACCGCGCGTTCCTCGACGGGGGCGGCGCGACGGACGGTCGTTCGCTGGTCGACAACCTTGTCGCCGCCGGGTTCGACAAGGCCGACATGCAGGTCACGAGCGACACGACGTCGATCGGCCGCGAGGTCGACTCCGTGCAGTTCTCCGTCCTCTGGGGCTCGGACTGCCTCGTGGGGCAGGCGGGCTCGACGGGGTACGCGAGTCAGATCGCCCCGGTCCTCGGCACCGGACTCTGCCTGATCGGCACCACGCGCACGATCGACTGGTGACGGGCGCGACGCCCGCCGCGGCCCCGTCGACCGATTCCCCTTCGCCCACCGGGGCCCGCCGCCCCGCCCGATAGACTGGATCCCATGGCCGAATACATTTACTCGATGGTGCGCGCCCGCAAGGCGGTCGGCGACAAGTTGATCCTCGACGACGTCACCATGTCGTTCATCCCCGGGGCGAAGATCGGCGTGGTGGGGCCGAACGGCGCCGGCAAGTCGACGATCCTCAAGATCATGGCCGGGCTCGACACCCCCAGCAACGGCGAGGCGAAGCTCAGCCCCGGCTACACCGTCGGCATCCTCATGCAGGAGCCCGAGCTCGACGAGACCAAGACCGTGCTCGAGAACGTGCAGGAGGGCGTCGGCCCGATCAAGCAGAAGCTCGACCGCTTCAACGAGGTCTCGGCCGCGATGGCCGAGCCGGACGCCGACTTCGACGCCCTGCTCGCCGAGATGGGCACCCTGCAGGAGGAGATCGACGCCGCCGACGCCTGGGACCTCGACTCCCAGCTGGAGCAGGCCATGTCCGCCCTCCGCACGCCGCCCGGCGACGCCGAGGTCGCCAACCTCTCCGGCGGTGAGAAGCGCCGTGTCGCCCTCTGCAAGCTCCTGCTGCAGAAGCCCGACCTGCTGCTGCTCGACGAGCCCACCAACCACCTCGACGCCGAGAGCGTGCTCTGGCTCGAGCAGCACCTCAGCAAGTACCCCGGCGCCGTCCTCGCCGTGACCCACGACCGGTACTTCCTCGACCACGTGGCCGAGTGGATCGCCGAGGTCGACCGCGGACGCCTCTACCCGTACGAGGGCAACTACTCGACCTACCTCGAGAAGAAGGGCGAGCGCCTGCAGGTGCAGGGCAAGAAGGACGCCAAGCTCGCCAAGCGGCTCGCGTCCGAGCTCGAATGGGTCCGCAGCAACGCCAAGGGCCGTCAAGCCAAGTCCAAGGCCCGACTCGCCCGCTACGAGGAGATGGCGAACGAGGCCGAGCGCACGCGCACCCTGGACTTCGAGGAGATCGTGATCCCGGTCGGGCCGCGTCTCGGCTCGCAGGTCATCGACGCGAAGAAGCTGCACAAGGCGTTCGGCGACCGCGTCCTGATCGACGACCTCTCGTTCACGCTGCCCCGCAACGGCATCGTGGGCGTCATCGGCCCGAACGGCGTCGGCAAGACGACCCTCTTCAAGACGGTCGTCGGTCTCGAGCCCCTCGACGGCGGCGAGCTGAAGGTCGGCGAGACGGTCGACATCTCCTACGTCGATCAGAGCCGCGGCGGCATCGACCCGAACAAGAACCTCTGGGAGGTCGTCTCCGAAGGGCACGACTACATCCAGGTCGGCAAGACCGAGATCCCGTCGCGCGCCTACGTGTCGCAGTTCGGCTTCAAGGGCCCCGACCAGCAGAAGAAGGCCGGGGTGCTCTCCGGTGGTGAGCGGAACCGCCTCAACCTGGCGCTGACCCTCAAGCAGGGCGGCAACCTGCTGCTGCTCGACGAGCCTACCAACGACCTCGACGTCGAGACGCTCGGCAGCCTCGAGAACGCGTTGCTCGAGTTCCCCGGCTGCGCCGTGGTCATCACCCACGACCGGTGGTTCCTCGACCGCATCGCGACGCACATCCTGTCGTGGGAGGGCCTGAACGACGACGGCACCCCCAACTGGTACTGGTTCGAGGGCAACTTCGAGGCCTACGAGGAGAACAAGGTCGAGCGCCTGGGCGCCGACGCGGCCAAGCCCAGCTCGGCCACGTACCGCAAGCTGACGCGCGACTGACCCGTCCGTCACCGTCATGGCCCGCCTGCACGTCCCGACCAGAGTCCGCTGGAGCGATCTCGACGGGTATCGGCATGTGAACAACGCGTCGATGCTGCGCCTCCTCGAGGAGGCGCGCATCGACGCGTTCTGGTCGTCCGACGAGACCCTCGACCGGTCGACGTCGGCCGCCGTGCTCGACGGCAGCCCGGGTGCCGACACGATGACCCTCATCGCCCGGCAGGAGCTCGAGTACCTCGTGCCGATCCCGTACCTCAGGGCGCCGCTCGACGTGCAGATCTGGATCGGCCGTCTCGGCGGCGCGAGCCTCGAGGTCTGCTACGAGGTGTGGTCGCCGATCGGCGTCGAGCCGGCGCAGCTGTTCACCAAGGCGGCGACGACCATCGTGCTCGTCGAGACCGCGACCGATCGACCCCGGCGCATCTCCCAGCGGGAGCGCTCGGCCTGGGAGCCCTACGTCGACGAGCCGTTGACGTTCCGTCGACGCTGAGGGTCAGCCGCGCGGGACCCGGATCATGCCCTCCTGCGCGACGCTGGCGATCAGCCGACCCGACCGGTCGTAGATGCGCCCGAGCGCGAGTCCGCGACCGCCGGTCGCATTGGGGCTCTCCTGGACGTAGAGCAGCCACTCGTCGACACGGGCCGGCCGGTGCCACCACATCGCGTGGTCGAGGCTCGCGACCTTCAGCCCGGGGCTGATCATCGGGATGCCGTGCCGCCGGTAGATGGTCTCGAGCAGCGTGTAGTCGCTGGCGTACAGCAGTGCCGCCCGGTGGAGGTCGGCGTCGTCGGGCAGGGGAGCGGTGGCCCGGAGCCAGACCGCCTGGTGGGCGACCCGGGCGCCCTCGATCTCGAAGTAGACCGGCGAGGGCACATGACGCATGTCGAACGGGCGGACGGCCCAGGCGCGGGCGACCGGGTGGTCGACCGCCGAGAGCACCTCGGAGTCGCTGGGGACGTCGTCCGGGTCGGGGAGCCCGCGGGGCATGTCGACCTGGTGGTCGAGACCGTCGTCGGTCGTCTGGAACGAGGCGATCATCGACAGGATGGGCACCCCGTCCTGGGAGGCCTGCGTGCGCCGCGTGGCGAACGACCGACCGTCGTGGATCCGATCGACGGTGAAGGTGATCGGGATGCTGAGGTCGCCGGGACGCAGGAAGTACGCGTGCAGCGAGTGCACGGACCTCTCGTCGCCGATGGTGCGCTGCGCCGCCACGAGCGACTGCGCCATCACCTGGCCGCCGAAGACGCGCCCCATCGGCTCCCATTGCGAGGTGCCGGTGAAGACGTCCTGCCCGCCGACGTTGCCCGCCGGGGCGAGATCGAGGGTGGAGAGCAGGCTCTGCAGCGGATCGTCGGTCATCCGATGTAGTTTAGGGGGCCGATGAGCACGTCATTCACCCTCCCCGATTCCCTGTCTTTCAGCGACCTCGCGACCTACCTGGGGCGGGCCGGCCGGGTCGAAGACGGCTCGGTGCGCCTCATCGCCGGTTCCGGCGTCCTCGCCGTCTACGTCGCCGCCTTCTACCCTCTGGGGCTGCTCGACGAGAGCCCCACCGTCCTGGGCCTGCGGACCTTCCGTCTCGACGATTCGCCCACCTTCGACGCGGTCGTGCCGGTCCGGTCGATGAAGGAGCGCCTCGTCCGACTCCAGAACGACGTGACCGATCCGACGGCGCCCGTCGTCGTCTCGCTGCCCGTGCAGGTGAACACCGTCACCTGGGCCGCCATCTCGCCGCCGCGGGGCGGCTGGTCGCCGCTGCCCGAGGCGGACGAGTCCGTCCTGCGGACGACGGCCACGGCCGGCATCGACGAGATCGCCGCCGCGCTGCCCGAGAACGCCGGCGAGCAGATCGTGCACCGCGTCCGCTCCGAGGTGTGGTCGCGATCCGTGCCCGGCCTCGAGCACGTCCCCGCCGGCGCGGCCTTCGCCGGCCTCAGCCTCGGGTTCCTCGTCGAGGGCGACGAGGTGGCCGTCTTCGAGACCGGTCCGTGGACCCGCCTGACGACCAGCCGGGGGCACGTGCTCGTGAAGCGCCGCGCCTCCCTGCTGGGGGGCTGACCGGGCTCAGGCCGAGTGCGCGTTCACCATCGCGTGAGCGGCGCGCTCGAGGTATCCCCACAGCGTCGCATCGTCCAAGGGGGACAGCTCGAGCTCGTCGACGGCGGCCCGCATGTGCAGCAGCCAGCGGTCGCGCGCCTCGGGCGTCACCGTGAAGGGCGCATGCCGCATGCGGAGTCGAGGATGACCGCGCTCCTGGCTGTAGGCGGTGGGCCCGCCCCAGTACTGCTCGAGGAACCCGGTCAGGCGCTGGATCGCGCCCTCCAGGTCGTGCTCCGGGTACATCGGCCAGAGGATCTCGTCGGTCTGGACGCCGTCGTAGAAGAGGCGCACGAGCCGCTCGAACGTCGGCCGCCCGCCGATCTGCTGCCAGAAGTTTCCCTGGGCGGCGTCCTGGCCGAGACCGGCGCGGAGCGTGATCGGCTGCGCCGCGCCTCCGGCTGCGGGCGGGCCCACGGGTAGACCCGAGGACGACGGGGGAGTCGGGGGGAGGTCGGTCATCGGCGCTTCGCTTTCGGGACGTGGGGCGTCGGCACGGTCCGCGGGGCGCGCGCGCCCTGGACCGAGGAGGCGCCGTCGAAGCCGGTCAGGACGACGCTCGTCAGAGAGGGCAGCACGATGTCCATGCCGTCCAGCGTCTTCTTCAGCCGGGACCGCAGCTCACGGTCGACGTTGTCGCGGTCGGACGAGCGGGTCTTGACGACGATGCGGATGACGATGTGCTCGTCGGCGATGGACTGGATGCCCCAGACCTCGGGCTGATCGAGGACGGCGCGCTTCCACTTCGGGATGGCGGCGAGCTCGTTCGCGGTGTTCAGCATGGCGTCCTGGACCTGGTCGACGTCGGCCGAGTAGGGCACGGCGAGGTCGATCACCACGCGTGTCCAGCCCTGCGACATGTTGCCCACCCGCAGGATCTCGCCGTTGCGCACGAACCACAGCACGCCGTTGACGTCGCGGATCTGCGTGACGCGGATGCCCACCGCCTCGACCACCCCGGTCGCCGGTCCGACGTCGACCACGTCGCCGACGCCGAGCTGGTCCTCGGCGACCATGAAGATGCCGTTCAGCATGTCCTTGACGACGTTCTGGGCGCCGAACGCGAGACCGGCGCCGACCACCCCGGCGGCACCCAGGATGGCGACCACCTGGACGCCGAGCTGATCGAGGATCATCACCAGGGCGAGAGCCGCGATGACGACCGTGACGAAGTTGTTGAGCACGCTGCCGAGCGTGCGGGTCCGCTGGACGACGCGGACGGCCTGCAGGGGAGAGGCCATGAGGGCCTGGGTGTCGTCGACGTTCTGCTTGCGCTTGATCCCGTTGACGACCTGGTCGACGACCCGGCGGATGACGAAGTGCAGAGCGATGCGCACGCCGATCGCGATGAGGACGATGATCGCGATGGTGATCGGCACGCCCCACATCTCCCAGAACGAGGCCGCCGTCGCCGCGACGGCGTCGGTCGGGGTGGGCGAGGGGGTGGTGCCGCTGGCGAGGAGGAGTGATGTCATCGCCGACAAGTCAAGCACGCCTCGACGAGCCCCTGCGGTGAGCCGGCTGGACGCCGGGACGGCGGGCCCTGTGAGGGGGCCCGCCGTCCGGGGTGATGCCGCTGCGCGTCGTCGACTATGGCGCGTCGTCGACTTACCGCGCGTCGACCGCCTGCACGCGCAGAGCACGCTCGACGCCCGCGACGCTCTCGCTGACGATGCGGCGCAGCGCCGGCGTCTCGGGGTTGGCCTCGAGCCACGCGTAGCTCGCGTCGACGAGCGCCTGGTCGGCGAGGCCGGCCGGGTACAGGCCCGAGACGAGCGTGTCGGCGATGTGGTAGCTGCGCGACTCCCAGATGCCCGTCAGCGACGAGAAGTAGCGCTCGACGAGCGGCTGCAGGATCGCCGGGTCGTTCGTGTGCTGGAATCCCATCGCCGTCGAGCGCACGATGGCGTTCGGCTGCTCGGAGCTGTCGACGATCGAGGCGAAGGCGGCGAGCTTGCCCTCGGTCGTGGGGATCGTCGCCCGGGCCCGGGCCGCGGCCTGGGCGCCGTTCGCGGTGTTGTCGTCCGCCAGCGCCGCGTCGATCTCGGCCTCGCCGGCCCCGCCGACGAGCACGAGCCCCTCGAGCAGCTGCCAGCGGAGGTCGGTGTCGACGGTGAGCCCCTCGAGAGCGAGCGAGCCGTCGAGCAGACCGGCCAGCGCCTCCGCGTGCGCCTCGGTCGACGCGATGGCCGCGAAGAAGGTGACGAACTGGAACTGCGCGTCGGATCCGGCCTCGGCGCCCTGGGCCAGAGCCCAGAGGCCGTCGCCGACCTCGGTGACCGTGGAGGCGCGGCGTGCGGGCGCGACGTAGCTGCGGGCGGCCTGCAGCAGCTGCGACAGCGTGGTGCGGATCGTCGTCGACTCGGTCTCGGTCGCGATGTTCTCGAGCACGAGATGCACGTAGTCGGACGCGGAGGTCTCGGCGTCGCGCGTGGCGTCCCAGACCGAGCCCCAGACCAGGGCGCGGGCGAGCGGGTTCGAGATCTTCGACAGGTGGGCGATCGCCGTGGCGAGCGAGACCTCGTCGAGACGGATCTTCGCGTAGGCGAGGTCGTCGTCGTTGATCAGCACCAGGTCGCCGCGGTTCAGGCCGACCAGCTCGGGCACCTCGGTGCGGGTGCCGTCGACGTCGATCTCGACGCGGTCGGTGCGCACCAGCGCGTCGCCCTGCAGGGCGTACAGGCCGATGGCGAGACGGTGCGGACGGATGGTCGGGTGGTCGGCCGCCGCCTCCTGCAGCACGGCGAACGACGTGATGGCGCCGTCGCCGTCGACCTCGAGCTCGGGGCGAAGCGTGTTGACGCCCGCGGTCTCGAGCCAGAGCTTCGACCAGCTGGTCAGCTCGCGGCCCGAGGTCGCCTCGAGCTCGACGAGCAGATCGCTCAGCTCGGTGTTCGAGTGGTGGTGCTTCTTGAAGTACGCCGCGACCCCGGCGTAGAACGCGTCGATGCCGACCCAGGCGACGAGCTGCTTGAGCACCGACCCGCCCTTGGCGTAGGTGATGCCGTCGAAGTTGACCTGGACGTCCTCGAGGTCGTTGATGGTCGCGACGACGGGGTGCGTCGAGGGGAGCTGGTCCTGGCGGTAGGCCCAGCTCTTCTCCATGGCCTGGAAGGTGGTCCAGGCCTCGGTCCACTCGGTGGCCTCGGCCGTCGAGATGGTCGACGCCCACTCGGCGAACGACTCGTTCAGCCAGAGGTCGTTCCACCACTTCATGGTGACGAGGTCGCCGAACCACATGTGGGCGAGCTCGTGCAGGATCGTGACGACGCGGCGCTCCTTGATGGCGTCGGTCACCTTGCTGCGGAACACGTACGTCTCGACGAAGGTGACGGCGCCCGCGTTCTCCATGGCGCCGGCGTTGAACTCCGGCACGAAGAGCTGGTCGTACTTCTCGAAGGGGTAGGCGTAGTCGAACTTCTCCTCGTAGTACGCGAAGCCCTGGCGGGTCTTCTCGAAGATGTAGTCGGCGTCGAGGTACTCGGTCAGCGAGCGGCGGGTGAAGATGCCGAGCGGGATGGTGCGGCCGTCGGCGCTCGTCAGGTCGCTGCGCACGACGTCGTACGGGCCGGCGATGATCGCCGTGATGTAGCTCGAGAGCACGGGCGTCGGCGTGAAGGACCAGGTGCCGACCTCGCCGTCGACGACGGGCTCGGGCGTCGTCTGGTTGCTGACGACCTCCCAGCGGGCCGGAGCGGTGACCGTGAACTGGAACGTGGCCTTGAGGTCGGGCTGCTCGAACACGGCGAAGACGCGGCGGCTGTCGGGCACCTCGAACTGCGAGTAGAGGTAGACCTCGCCGTCGACCGGGTCGACGAAGCGGTGCAGGCCCTCGCCGGTGTTGGTGTACTCGGCGTCGGCGACGACCTCGAGCACGTTCGACTCGGCCAGGTCGGCGAGCTGGATGCGCACCCCGTCGTTCACGGCCGCGACGTCGAGCGCCGTGCCGTTCAGGGTGACCGAGTGCACCGTCCGGGTCAGGGCGTCGATGAAGGTCGAGGCGCCGGGGGTGGCGGTGAAGCGCACGGTGGTCGAGCTGCCGAACACCTCGTCGCCGCGGGTCAGGTCGAGGGCGATCTCGTACGACTGCGCGTCGACGACGCTCTTGCGCTCCTGCGCTTCGACACGGGTGAGGTTCTCTCCGGGCACGCTGGCTCCATCCGTCTAGGGGGTGAGGGGGGACTCGTGGTCCGCTGAGAGCCTAGACCGGCTGTACGAGACCGGGGTGTTGACTGGGCGCATGACCGACACCTCCGCGCCCGCCGACGGGCCCGCCCCCGCACCCCGCACCTCCGTCGACTTCTGGTTCGACCCCTCGTGCCCCTGGGCCTGGATGACCAGCCGCTGGGTCGACGAGGTCGCGAAGCACCGCGACCTCGACGTCACGTTCCGCATCATGAGCCTCGCCGTGCTCAACGAGGACAACGACGTCAGCGACGAGTACAAGGCGAACTTCGCCCGCATGCTCCGCTACACCCGTCTCGTCACCGCGGCGGGCGAGCTGCACGGCCAGGCCGTCGTCAAGCCTCTCTACGACGCCCTCGGCACGCGCATCCACCCCGGTGGCGAGACCGACGCCGACGTGGTGATCCCGGCGGCGCTCGCCGAGGTCGGCCTGCCCGCCGACTTCATCCGCTACGCCGACGGCGACGAGTACGACGAGCAGATGCGCGCCAGCCACTTCGACGGCATCGGCCGCGTCGGCCAGGACGTCGGCACCCCGGTGATCGCGGTGAACGGCACGGCCTTCTTCGGCCCGGTCATCTCGCCGGCGCCGAAGGGCGAGGAGGCCGTCCGCCTGTGGGACGGCGTCGTCGCCGTGGCCTCGTACCCCGGCTTCTTCGAGATCAAGCGCACGCGAACGACGGGGCCGGTCTTCGACTGACGACCCGCGCCTCCTCGGCCCCGCCGACGACCCCGAGCCGAGGAGGCGCGGGTCGTCCGGCGGGGCCGGGGCCCGGTTCTAAGATGGTCCCCATGCGCATCCACGTCGCGACCGATCACGCCGGTCTCGAGTTCAGCCAGACCGTCATCCAGCACCTGTCCGACGCGGGTCACGACGTCACCGATCACGGTCCGACCAGCTACGAGCCGCTCGACGACTATCCGTCGTTCTGCATCGCCGCCGCCCGAGCGGTGGTGCGCGATCAGCGCGAGGGCCAGGAGGCCCTCGGCGTCGTCTTCGGCGGCTCGGGCAACGGCGAGCAGATCGCGGCGAACAAGGTCGAGGGCGTCCGGGCCGCTCTGGTCTGGAACGACTCGACCGCGAAGCTCGCCCGACAGCACAACGACGCCAACGTGATCGCGATCGGCGCCCGCCAGCACACCGAGGCCGAGGCGCTGGCCTTCATCGACGCCTTCGTCGCCGAGCCGTTCAGCCACGACGAGCGGCACGTGCGTCGTATCGCCCAGGTCGGCGAGTACGAGACCACGGGCGCCATCGCCGGGCACCCGGTCGACTGACGACGTAACGTCGGAGGCGGCGGGATCGACTGACGATCCCGCCGCTTCGTCGTCCCGGCCGCCGTGTCGGGTCACGAGCCGGAACGAGAGAGGAACCGCCGTGCCCGAGGGCCATTCCGTCCATCGCATCGCCAACCAGTTCGAGCAGACCTTCGTCGCTCACCGCGTCGCGGTGAGCTCGCCCCAGGGCCGGTTCGCCGCCGGGGCCGCCAAGCTCGACGGCGCGACGATGGTCGACTCCAAGGCCGTGGGCAAGCAGATGTTCCTCGAATTCGACAACGGGCTCTGGCTGCATGTTCACCTGGGGCTCTACGGCGCGTGGGACTTCGCCGGCGACATCGCGACGGGTCACTCGATGGCCGAGTCGCGGACCCGTCGAGCGGCGACGCGCAAGGCCGAGAACGCCCCCGACGACGACGGCGAGCACTCGATGGCGAGCATCGGCGCGCCGCGCCGGACGCGCGTGCGCATGGCCGAGCAGGAGAAGGCCGAGGACGACATCGAGTCGTTCCCTCCCGATCCGGTCGGTCAGGTGCGCGTGCGTCTGCTGAGCGACACCGCCGTGGGCGACCTGCGGGGGCCCACGAAGTGCGAGGTGCTCGATGCCGCCGGCGTCGACCTCGCGATCTCGAAGCTCGGGCCCGACCCGCTGGTCGACACGCCGAAGAAGGGCCGCGAGCGGTTCGTCACGACGGTCCGGAAGAAGCGCACGCCGATCGGCCTGCTGCTGATGGACCAGAGCGTGGTCAGCGGCATCGGCAACATCTACCGCGCCGAGCTGCTGTTCCGCGCGCGCCTCGACCCGCACACGCCCGGCAACCAGGTGCCCGAGGACGTCCTCGAGGCCCTCTACAAGGACTGGACCAAGCTGCTGAAGAGCGGGGTCGAGCTCGGTCAGATGATGACCATGGACGGCCTCACGAAGGCCCAGCACGCGAAGGCGCTCCGCAGCCGGGCCGACCGGCACTGGGTCTACCACCGCGAGGGGCTGCCCTGCCGGGTCTGCGGCACGAACGTCGTCATGGAGATGGCGGCGGGTCGCAAGCTCTACTGGTGCCCCACCGATCAGGTCTGACGAGGGGGACGTGTTACGTCCGTGTCACGTCTTTCAAGCAGGGCTGAAACCTGTGCCAGGGTGACACCATGCGGCACACACCCACGTTCGTCCTGTCCGACGCCGACGAGGTCAAGCGGTTGATCCGCGAGAACCCCTGGGCGACCATCGTGTCGCACACCGACGAGGGCATCGTCGCCTCGCACTACCCTGTGGTGCTCGAGGCGAGCGACGACCCGGACGCGATCGTGCTCGTCAGCCACGTCGGCCGCCCCGACGAGCGCGCGCACGAGCTCGGCGACCACGAGGTGATGGTGATCATCCAGGGGCCGCACGGCTACATCTCGCCCGGCTGGTATCCCGCCGAGCAGATCATCCCGACCTGGAACCATGTCACGGCGCACCTCTGGGGAACCCCCGAGATCCTCTCCGACGACGAGAACTTCCGGGTGCTGGGCGAGCTCGTCGACCACTTCGAGAACGAGATGCCCGAGCCGTCGACCCTGACCCTCGACGAGCAGGGCTCCCGCCGGGTCGCCAAGGGCACGGTCGGCATCCGCCTGCGGGTCACCCGGTTCGACGCGCGTCTCAAGCTCAGCCAGAACAAGGCGCCCGAGGTCGTCGACCGGATCATCGACGAGCTGGAGCATGGCGAGCACTACGCCCAGCCGGCGTTGGCCGCCGAGATGCGACGGGTGCGCGACCGATGAGCCTCGTCGACGCCCCCACGGGCGGAACCGAGGAGGCACGGGGCCTGCTCCTGACGAACGCCCGGCCGACGGGGCGCGACGGCTCCCTCGTCGACGTCCTGATCGAGTCCGGCGAGGTCTCGGCGATGGCTCCCGACATCACGCCGGCATCCGGCGTCGACGTCGTGGACCTCGACGGCCGGTGGCTGGGTCCGGGGCTCTGGGACTCGCACGTGCACATGGATCAGTGGGCCCTCGTCCGACAGCGCCTCGACCTGTCGTCCGCGCGATCCGCCGCCGAGGCGGCGTCGCTCGTCGGCGAGCGCCTGCGCGGTCAGCCGCCCGCGGCCGGCCGCCCGCTGATCGGCTACGGCTTCCAGGACGCGCTCTGGCCCGACACGCCCACCCGGGCGCTGCTCGACTCGGTCAGCGGCGACGTGCCGGTGGTGCTCGTCAGCAAGGACCTGCACGCCGTCTGGCTCGACTCCCGCGCGCTCGAGCAGCACGGGCACGGTGGTCACCCGACGGGCCTGCTGCGCGAGCAGGCGGCCTTCGACGTCAACACGGCCGTCAGCGCCGTGAGCGAGGAGCTGCTCGACGACTGGGTCGCCGAGGCCGTCGAGGCCGCGTCGGCGCGCGGCGTGGTCGGCGTCGTCGACCTCGAGATGACCCTCTCGATCGACCGCTGGGCGCGTCGGGTCGCCGGCGGCGTCCGGGGCCTGCGGGTCCAGGCCGGCGTCTACCCGCAGGACCTCGACGGCGTGATCGCCCGGGGCCTGCGCACCGGGGACGTCGTCGAGGGCACCGAGGGCCTCGTGACGATGGGGCCGTTCAAGATCATCACGGACGGCTCGTTGAACACCCGCACGGCCTACTGCCACGACCCGTACCCCGGGCTCGAGGGCGACCCCGCGGCGCGGGGGCTGCCCACCTACGAGGCGGACGAGCTCGTCGGCTGGCTGCGCCGCGCCTCCTCGGCGGGCCTGGTGCCCGCGGTCCACGCCATCGGCGACGCGGCGAACGCCCTGGCCCTCGACGCGCTCGAGGAGGTCGGCTGCGGCGGCAGCATCGAGCACGCCCAGCTGCTCGACGTGCGGGACGTCGACCGGTTCGCCCGGCTCGGCATCGTGGCCAGTGTGCAGCCCGAGCACGCCATGGACGACCGCGACGTCGCCGACCGCTACTGGGCCGGCCGTACCGGGCGGGCCTTCGCGTTCGAGACGCTCGTCGCGGCCGGTGTGACGGTCCGGCTCGGATCCGACGCGCCGGTGGCCCCGCTCGATCCGTGGGTGTCGATGGCGGCGGCCGTGTCGCGGGCCCGCGACGGGCGCGCGTCATGGCACCCCGAGCAGCGTCTCGTCTCGTCCGTCGCGCTCGCCGCGTCCGCTCGCGGACGCAGCGCGGTCGAGACGGGGTCGGCCGCCGACCTGGTCGTCACCGAGGCGGATCCGCTGGCGGCGACCGACGCCGAGCTCCGGTCGTTCGACGTCGCGGCGACGCTGCTCGGAGGCCGGTTCACCCACGTCGCGCTCGGCTGAGATCGGGACGACGGCGGCGCGGATCGTGTTTCGACGACGTTTCCCGGTCATGAAGGTTTCAAAAAGCAATGAAACTTTTGAGCCGAGACTCTTCCGCTCGACGGGTCGCCCTCTCTAGCGTGTCGATACGCCGTCTCGTCACGGCATCGGAGTGCACCACCCGACCCGCCCCGACCCGGGCGCAGGAGGACACATGAGAGCCACCCGCACGACCCTCGTCACCGCAGCCGTCACGATCGCGGCCCTCTCTCTCGGCGGGTGCGCCGCCGGCGGAGACTCGGCCGAGGGCGGGTCCGGAGGGACCCTCGTCTACGCGACCGGCGAGCCCGACCACCTCACGCCGGGCAGGCAGACGGTCGCCTTCACGCAGGTCATGAGCCTGTTCGCCCCGCTCGTCTCGGTCGACGAGGACAACGCCATCACCTACGTCCAGGCGGAGTCCGTCGAGTCCGACGACAACGTCACGTGGACCATCACCCTCCGGGACGGCTGGACCTTCCAGGACGGCACCCCGGTCACGGCCCAGAGCTACGTCGACGCCTGGAACCACACCGCCGACGCCGCGAACGCGTTCGAGAACAGCGGCCAGCTGGCGGGCATCGTCGGCTACACCGACCTGAACCCCGCCGAGGGCGAGCCGACCGCGAGCGAGATGAGCGGCCTCACGGTCGTCGACGACACGACCTTCACGGTCGAGCTGTCGCATGCCGACAGCCAGTTCCCCCTCCAGCTCAGCCAGGCGCAGACCGGCTTCTACCCGATGCCCGAGTCGGCGTACGACGACATGGACGCCTACGACCGCGAGCCGATCGGCAACGGCCCGTTCGAGATGACCGAGCCGTGGGAGGACGACGCCGAGTTCACCGTCGAGAAGTACGCCGACTACCAGGGCGACGACGCCGCCCAGGTGGACAGCATCACCTACCGGAGCTACAGCGACCAGAACACGGCCTACACCGACGTGCTCGCGGGCAACGCCGACGTGCTGTTCCTCCCCGCATCGAAGATGACCTCGGCCGAGGCCGACTTCGGCGACCGCCTGTACTCGTTCGACGCCCCCGGCATCGACTACCTGGGCTTCCCGCTGACCGACGAGCGCTACTCCGACGTCCGGGTGCGACAGGCCATCTCGATGTCGATCGACCGCGACGCCGTCAACAACGCCATCTACGGCGGGCTCTACGAGCCGGCGACCGCGTTCACCCCGTCCGCGATGGACGGCACGCCCGAGGGGCTCTGCGGCGAGTACTGCGAGTTCGACCCCGAGGCCGCCAAGGCCCTGCTCGCCGAGGCCGGCGGGTTCGACGGCACGATGGAGATCGTCTACCCGGGCGGCAGCGGAGTCGACTCGCTGTTCGAGGCCTACGCGAACCAGATCCGCCAGAACCTCGGCGTCGACGACGTCGTGGCCACGCCGAGCACCGACTGGGCCGAGTACTACCAGGGGCTCGTCGACCGGACCACGGCCGGTCCGCACTTCGGTCACTGGGGCGCGCTCTACGTCAGCCAGCAGAACACGCTCCGCTCGCTGTTCACCGAGGCCGGCGGCTGCTACGACTGCACCTGGTACAGCTCGCCCGACGTCGATGCGCTCCTCGACGAGGCCGACCAGGCCGCGACGCCCGAGGCGGCGACCGACGCGTACCGCGCCGTGCAGGAGAGAGTGCTCGAGGACTTCCCGGTCGCTCCGACCTTCTCGGACAAGTACTCGTACGTGACCAGCGAGAAGATCGCCACGCTGCCGCAGGCGGCGGGCAGCCCGATCGTGCAGGGGATCACCCTGAAGTGACGATCCACGACGGCACCACCCGCACCTCCGCCGCCGCCGTCGGCTCGACGGACGACCTCGTCCGCCGGGCCGGCGCGGTGCCCCCGCTCGACGGGTTCCCCACCCTCGACGTGCTCTGGCGACGCTTCGCCCGCATCGAGCGCGAGAACCCCGGTCTCGTCTCGAGCCGGCGGGTGGCGACCAGCCGTCTCGGCGAGCCGATCCTGATGTACACCGTCGGCAGCGGCTCCC
>NZ_BJUV01000012.1 GCF_007988805.1 Frigoribacterium faeni
CCGAGCCGCTCTCGCTCGTGGTCGTCGACAACGGCTCGACCGACGGCGCCCCCGAACGCCTCCGCGACGCGCGTCCCGAGGCCTCGGTCCTGATGCTGAGCGAGAACAAGGGGTACGGAGGCGCGGTGAACGCCGCCTGCGTCGGCCTCGGCCCCGAGATCGACTGGATCCTGGTCGCGAACCCCGACGTCGAGCTCGGCCGCGGCTCCGTCGACGAGCTGCTCGACGAGCTCGATCGGCACGACGACGTCGCCGCGGTGGGCCCGCACATCGCCGACGCCGCGGGGAGGACCTACCCGTCGGCCCGGCGCTTCCCGTCGTTCACCGACGGCATCGGCCACGCTCTGCTGGTGCGGATCTGGCCCGGCAACCCCTGGTCCCGGCACTACCTGCAGACCAGCACCGCGGTCGAGCCGCGCGACGTCGACTGGCTGAGCGGAGCGTGCATCCTGCTCCGCCGGTCCGCCTTCGACGAGGTCGGGGGCTTCGACGAGCGGTACTTCATGTACTTCGAGGACGTCGACCTCTGCTTCCGCCTCGGCCAGGCCGGCTGGCGGCGCCGCTACCGGCCGTCGTCCGAGATCATGCACGTCGGCGCGCACTCGACCACCACCCGCCAGGCGGCCATGGTCCGGGCCCACCACGAGAGCGCGGCCCGCTTCGTGGCTACGCGGTATCCCGGCCCCCTGTGGGCTCCCGTGCGCGGGCTCGTCCGGGTGGGTCTCCGGGTCCGAGCCGCTCTCGGCACGCGGGCCGGACGCGGCTGAGGCCCACCTCGTCGCTACCATCGAGCGACAGCACTGACCGACGTCGGCCACGGCCGCGGGAGGCGAGATCATCATCGGAACACGGACACCCTCGCTGGGCGACCTGAAGGGCGCCCTCTCCCGATCGTCGGCCGCGTCGCTCGCCCGCCGGGAGGCCTGGGCCCGGCGACTCGATCGCGCCGGAGTCCTCGACCGCGAGTACTACGAGCTGCAGACCGGCGAGGTCTTCCGATCCGATCTCGACGCCCTGCGGCACGCCGTCACGCGGCCGAGCGGCAGCGATCTCTCGATCAGCCCCTTCTTCGAGCCCGAGTGGCTGAGCGCCCGGCACGGTGACGGCACCTCGAGCATGGCGCAGCTGCTGGCGCCGGAGCCCGGCCGCGCCCCCGGGCCGTTCTGGTCCGACCAGGTCGACGTCAGCCCCGTCGAGGCCCTCCGCGCGGCGACCGCCGAGTCCGACCGCGACCCGGGCTCGGCCGAGGCGCGCTTCCGCGCCGCCGTCGTCGCGAACGCCCGGCGACTGCGCACGCTGGCCGACGCCGCCCGCATGGTCGAGACCGCCCCCGCCCCCGCGGCGGGCGGCCCGCTGCCCGTCGACGTCGTCGTGCCCACGGGCGACGACCCCACCGACCTCGCCCTCCGTCTCGACGGTCTGCTCGCGCAGACCACGACCTCCTGGCACGCCGTGGTGGTCGCCGAGCCCCACCCGGGCGAGACGGTCGCGATCGCCCGGAGCTACGCCGACCGCGACGCCAGGGTCTCGGTGCTCGACGCCGAGAGCGGCAGCCACGGCGAGAGCCTCGACGGGGCGATCGCCCAGGGCTCCGCTCCCCTGGTCGCGTTCCTCCCGGTCGGCTCACGCTGGTCGCCGACCCACCTGTCGACCATGACCGCCGCGCTCGGGACCGACCCGACCGCCGTCGCCGTCGCCCGCTCGACGAACACCATCTCGGGTCCCGGGATCGACCGGTCGGCCGGCGTCTCGGCCGAGTCCCTGCTCGTCCTGGGCGACGTCGTGCCGCTCGCGGCCCTCCTCGTGCCCCGCGGAGTCCTCGCCTCGATCGGCCCGGTGGACACGACGCTGGGAGGCGGTCACGACTTCGACCTCGTGCTGCGGATCGTCGAGACCGCACCCGTCCGGCCCGTGCCGGGTGCGCAGGTCCGCCACCGCGCACCCTCTCGGCCCGGCCTCCCGACCTCGCCCGACGACCCCCGTGTCTGGGACAAGCACGTCATCGAGCGTCGCGTCGTCGACTGGGCCGCGCAGCGTGCCGGTCTCGCCGGCCGCACCGCGGGTCGTCTGTCGATCTGCATGCCGACCTACGAGGACTGGTCGATGACGATCCGCGCCGTCGAGGCCGTCCTCGCGACCGCCGACGGGCGCGACGTCGAGGTGATCGTCGTCGACAACGGGTCGCGCCGCTCGGTCTCGAGCATCCTCAGCGGCCGCTTCGCCGACGACGACCGCGTGACGATCGTGCGGGCGCCGCAGAACCTCAACTTCGCCCTGGGCTCGAACCTCGCCTTCGCGCTCTCGACCGGCGCCGAGGTGCTGTTCCTCAACAACGACACGGTCCTGCAGCCGGAGGCCCTCGACCTGCTGGTCGCGCGCCTCCGCTCCGACGACACGATCGTCGCCGTGCAGCCGCTGCTCCTCTACCCGGACGGCTCGGTGCAGACGGCGGGCACCTTCTTCGGCGGCGAGCGCATCCTGCCCTGGCATCTCCTCGCCGGACACCCGCGGGAGGACGCGATCCGCGGCGGCGTCCGGCGATTCAGCGCCGTGACCGCGGCGGCCATGCTGATGCGCGCCTCCGACGTCGTCGCCCTCGAGGGCTTCGACACGCGGTTCACCAACGGCCTCGAAGACGTCGACCTGTGCCTCCGCGGCCTCGCCCTCCGACCGGGCGCCCACCACGAGGTGGAGCACGCGGCCGTCGTCGAGCACCACGAGAGCAAGAGCACCGGGCGCAAGGTCACCAACACGGTCAATCGCGCCCTCTTCGACGAGCGCTGGGCGGGGGCCTACCCCGGCTCCGACCTGCCGCGCTACGAGGCCTTCGGGTTCGACGCCCCGCACCTCGAGTCGACTCCCCCGGCCGAGTTCCGGCTGCTGCGCCGGGCGTACCCGATCGTGGTCCGCCCGCGCCGCGACGTGGTCGACGGCCTCCGGGCCGGCAGCCCGTGCCTCCGCTGGGCCGTCAAGACGCCCGGCGACGGCACGGCACGCGCCCGGGCCCTCGACCCGACCGTCGGCCGGATCGTCGCCGCGCTCGAGCGGAACGGGCAGGAGGTCGTCGTCGACGGCCGCCAGAACCACTACCGGCCCTCGGGCCACCTCGACGACGTCACGCTCACGATCGAGGGCGACGAACCCGTCAGCCCTCAGCCCGGCTCGTTCGCCGTGCTGTGGCGCACCGATGGCCGCACCCTCGACCCCCTCGAGGCCCGAATCCACCACGTCGTCGTCCCCGTCACCGCCGGGCACGACGTCGACGCCGAGACAGACCGCCTCGTCGAGCTCGCGCTCGACCGGGTACGGAAGGACCCCCTGTGACCCTCGCCATGACCATGATGGTCCGAGACGAAGCCGACATCGTCGAGGCCATGCTCGAGTTCCACCTCGCCCAGGGCGTCGACGTCGTGATCGTCACGGACAACGGCTCTCTCGACGGCACCGCCGAGATCCTCGAGCGCTACGCCGCCGACGGCCGGATCGTGCTGCACCACGACCCCGTCCAGAAGAAGCAGCAGGGCGACGTCGTCACGAAGATGGCGCGCGAGGCCCACACCGAGCACGGTGCCGACTGGGTCATCAACGCCGACGCCGACGAGTTCATCCGCCCCGTCGACCCCGAGCTCACGCTCGGCGAGGTCTTCGCCCGGATGCCCGTCGAGCTGCAGTCGTTCCCCGTCCCGGTCACGAACATGGTCGGACGGCCCGCCCGGAGCGGCGCCGGCCTCGACCGCCTCGTCTGGCGCGACCACCGCAGCGAGGCGGCGCTCCGAGCGGTCGGAGTGCACGCCCAACCCACCCCCAACGCCGTGCACGTCGGCTCGCCCGACGTCGTGGTCCGCCAGGGCAATCACTACGTGTCGATCACGAGCAAGGGCCGTCCTCCCGCCGGTCTCGAGCTCGAGGTGCTGCACCTGCCCTGGCGCTCGTGGGCGCAGTTCGAGCACAAGGTCGAGATCGCCGGCCGCTCGTACCGGAACAACCCCGACCTCAAGCCGAGCCCGAACCACCACGGCATGCGCGACTTCGCGCGACTCGAACAGGACCGTCTCCTCCCGGCGTACCTGATCCGGCAGCCCGACCCGCGCCTCCTCGACGCCGACAGCGCCGAGTTCGTCCGGGACGACTCGCTCGCCCGGGCCCTCGCGCAGCTGCCCCGCCCCACCAGCCCGGCGGCGACCGCGGACGACGACGTCATCCCCGACGACGAGGTCGCGGCCCAGCGCGCGATCGGTCTGCACAACCTGATGATCGAGCTCGACGGCCAGGCGATCCTCGAGGCGAGCAGGGTCCGCTGGGACGAGGAGCGCCGCCGCCTCCTGGGCGCCATCGCGACCAAGGACGCCGAGCTCGCGAGCTTCCGTCGTCGCCGGATCGTCCGGATCGCCGACAGGCTCGGCTCCACGCTCCGCCGCGGCTGACAGCCGGCCCCGCCGACCGCCGGCCCGGCCGGCCTCCGCCGGCGGGGTCGCACGTCCCCGGGCCTCAGCGGGCGCGTGCCTCCAGAGCGGCCTCGAGCAGGGTCCGCGCCCGGTGGGCGAACGAGTGCTCGGCCCCGACGGCGAGGGCACGGGCGTGCCGCTCCGCGTCGGTGGGCCAGACCCGTGCCGGATCCAGAGCGGCGGCCATGTCGGTGTCGGATCCGACCTGGACCACGCTGTCGCCGAAGAGCTCGTCGAGGCCGGCCACCGGATCGGAGACCACCCGAGCCCCCGACGCGACGGCGTCGAAGAGGCGGTTGCTGATGAAGCCGCTCTCGGCCATGTCGGCCCAGTGGTCGTTGAGCACGATCCGCGCGCTGCGGTAGGCGGCGGAGAGGGTGTCGTTGGGCAGGAACGGGCCCCGCACGAACCGGGGGTCGATGTGGTCGGCCCAGCCGCCGCCGTACACGGCCAGGTCGGCGCCGGCGCTCACGGCCTCGCGGACCAGGGGGCGGAACTCCCCCCGGGTCGAGCCGACGAACAGGACGTCGGAGGCGAGGTCGTCCACGGGCTCGCCCGGGTGGAACCGGGCCGGGTCGGTGGCCTGCAGCAGGGGATCGATCCGTCGTCCCGTGCGCGCGGAGGTCTCGGCGGCCCAGCGGGCCGACGCCGCGAAGACGCGATCGTAGGGTGCGATCTCGTCGCCGGTGACCTGGTCGGGATGGCTGATCACCCAGAGCAGGCTGGTCACGTCCGCGCGCGGCTCGGGCGACTCGAGGCCGCGGATCACGAGCGAGACGTCGTCGAGCTGGTCGGAGACCGCGCGGCGATGCGAGTGACGCCGGTCGATCACGACGCGCTGTCCGAGCTCGCGCAGCTCGTCGGCGAGGTCGTCGGCGAAGTAGACGTCGCCCCAGGTGTCCCCGAGCGGCCCGGCGCTGGCCGCGATCTTGATCGACCAGCGGAGTCGAGGCAGGCCCTCGACGACGGTGAATCGGGGGTCGATCCGTCCGCCGATCACGGTCGACCGGCCGTCGTCGTCTCGGAGCGACCGGGAGGGGTCGACCGTGAAGCCCGCGCTCTCGAGCACGGCGGCGGCCTCGCCGGCGGGACGCAGCCCCGCGAGGAGGGCGGTGTCCGAGGGTGTCTCGAGACCCCGTTGCACCTTGCCGACCCGGTTGAGCCGTCCGGCGACGACGAAGGAGGCGCCGCCCGGGATCCGACCCGTGACGGCGGAGATGGCCGTCGCCTGATGCCCTGTGCGCGGCGCCGGCGCGAGCTCGGCGGTCGCCGTCGCGAAGGCGGGCTGGTCGGCCGCGGTCACCCGCGACTCGGCGGCGAGCCGGACGTCCTCGATCGGGAACCCCCGGAAGAGCGACTCGTAGGGATCCCCCGGACGATGCCGCACGGCGCCGGCGCTGACGACGACGTCGTCCTTGCTCTGGACGACGGCCTGGACCACGCCGCCGCGTTCGGCATACGCGTCGAGCAGACCGACGACCGTGACGGGCTCGATCTCCAGAGCGCCGTCGACGACGACGGTCGTCGCTCCACGCAGGAGAGGGAGGGACCGGGTGTAGGCGGCCTCCCACGACGGCGCGAGACCCCGACCCGCCCACGTCGCCCCGTCGAGGGCGGGTGCCCGCCACCGCCACGGCGGCGACTTCTCGGGCACGAGGTAGCCCGAGACGACGATCTGGAGCTCGGACGAGGGCAGGGAGCGCCGGAGCCGGTCGACGCGGTCCTGCGTGACGTGCAGGTGGTCCTGACGGACGGTCAGCAGGACGCTCACCGTGGCCGCGTCGAGATCGGCCCGCGGAATGGCCTGCTCGTCGGCCAGGCGCTCCCGCTCGGCCGCCCGCCGCGCCACCGGCGCCGCGAGGCGGGTCAGCGCCGTGCGCGGTCGACGCACCAGCCCCAGAGCCGATCGCACCCGCGTGGTGAGCCCCATGCGATCAGGCGAGCAGTCGACGGAGGTAGACCCCGTAACCGCTCTTGGCGAGCGGTGCGGCGAGCGCCTCGAGCTGGGCGTCGTCGATCCAGCCGGCGCGCCAGGCGATCTCCTCGACGCAGCCGATCTTGAAGCCCTGGCGGTCCTCGATGACGCGCACGTACTCGCTGGCCTGCATCATCGACTCGAAGGTGCCGGTGTCGAGCCAGGCCGTGCCGCGGTCGAGCACCTGCACCCGGAGGCGTCCGGCCTCGAGGTAGCGCTCGTTGACCGTCGAGATCTCGAGCTCGCCGCGCGCGCTCGGCTCGATCGTCTTGGCGATGCGGACGACGTCGTTGTCGTAGAAATAGAGACCCGGCACCGCGTAGTTGCTCTTCGGCTCGGTCGGCTTCTCCTCGATCGAGACGGCCGTGAAGTCGTCGTCGAACTCGACGACGCCGTAGGCGGTCGGGTCGGCCACGTGGTACGCGAAGATCGTGGCGCCCTCGACCTCGGCGTTCTTGCGGAGGTTCGACCCGAGGCCGACTCCGTGGAAGATGTTGTCGCCGAGCACGAGCGCGACGCTGTCGTCGCCGATGAAGTCCTCGCCGATCACGAAGGCCTGGGCGAGCCCGTCGGGCGACGGCTGGACGGCGTACTCGATGGTCATCCCGAGGTGCGAGCCGTCGCCGAGCAGCGCCCGGAACTGGTCGTTGTACTCGGGGGTCGTGATCACGAGGACCTCGTTGATCCCGGCCATCATGAGGGTCGACAGGGGGTAGTAGACCATCGGCTTGTCGTAGATCGGCATCAGCTGCTTGGAGATGCCCTTGGTGATCGGCCAGAGGCGCGTGCCGCTGCCGCCCGCGAGGATGATGCCCTTCATCGTCCGGCCTCCGCCCGCAGGGTGTCGTAGTAGGCGCGCGCGGCGTCCCAGGTCGGCAGCAGGCCCGCCTCGGCGGCCTCGGCCAGCGTCGGGGCGTCGGTGTCCTTCGGCGAGAGCAGGAGCTCGCCGGCCTCGTCCGGGAACGCGAGGGCGACCGTCGCATCGAGCGGGTCGATGCCGTGCTCACGGGTCGGCTGGTAGACGTCGGTCACCAGGTAGCTGACGGTGGCGCCCTCGGTCAGCGCGACGAAGCAGTGGCCGAGCCCCTCGGAGACGAAGATGGCCCTGCGGTCGACGTCGTCGAGGCGCACGGAGTCCCACTGTCCGAAGGTCGGCGAGCCGACGCGGATGTCGACCACGAAGTCGAGGACGGCGCCGTGCGTCGCCGTGACGTACTTGGCCTGGCTCGGCGGCACGTCGGCGAAGTGGACGCCGCGCACGGTGCCGCGCTTGGAGACCGACGTGTTGGCCTGGCGGAGATCGACCGAGCGGCCGGTGGCCTTCTCGAGCTCGTCGAACCGGTACCACTCGAGGAAGGTCCCTCGATCGTCGTCGAACTGGCGGGGGGTCACTTCGTACGCGTCGGGGACGCTCAACTCGCGGATCTGCACGGCCCCGAGTCTAGACGACGCCGTCTCCCCGGCCCAGGGAGGCCTCCGGCTAGCATGGCGGGCGGCCCACCGGCCCGGGAGCGCCTCCCGGGCGTCGACGAAAGGACTGCGTCGTGTCGACCGAGACGCTCACCCCCACGCCCGTCCCCCTGCTCTCCGTCGTCGTGCCCGTCCACGACGTGGCGACCTGGCTGACCGAGTGCCTCGACACCATCGCCGCCCAGCAGGTCGACCTCGAGGTCCTCGTGATCGACGACCACTCGACCGACGGCTCCCTCGCCGTCGCGCGGCGCCACGCGGCGGCCGACCCGAGGTTCCGCGTCGTCGAGGCCGTCGAACGCGGCGGGGCCGCCGCCCGGGACCTCGGGGTCTCGCTCGCCCGCGGCCGGTACCTCGTCTTCGCCGACGGCGACGACCTGGTGCCCCGCGGCGCGTACCGGGCGCTCGTCGAGGCGCTGGAGTCCTCCGGCGACGACGTCGCGGTCGGCGACTTCCTGAAGTTCGACGCCCGGAGCACCTGGCGGCCGTCCGACGGCTTCGACGCCTTCGCGACCGAGCGCCGCGGCGCCTCCCTCGCCGACGTGCCCTCGCTCCTGCGCTTCCGCGCCTGCTGGCACAAGCTGTTCCGTCTCGACCGGTGGCGCGAGCTCGGGGTGACGTTCCCGTCGGTCCCGCGGTCGAACGACATCGTGCCGATGACGACCGTGCTGACCCGCGCCTCCTCGATCTCGGTCGTGACCGACGTCGTCTACGCCTATCGCGACCGTCCGGGGCACGGCTCCATGACGCGCAGGGCGGGGCAGCTCGTCGGCACCCTGAGCTACTTCGACCAGGAGGCGCGGTGCGCGGAGCTCGTCGTCGCCGACGGCCGCGAGGCGGTCGCGTCGGAGTACTTCTCGATGGTGCTGGTCAACGACGGCTGGGTCCACCTCCGGAAGCTCATGGCCGGCGGGCCGGTCGAGATCGACGACGATCGGCGTCGCGCTCTCGGCGCCTCGGTGTCCGCCCTCCTCGAGCAGGCGCCGCCGGAGCTGGTCGGTCGTCTCGGTGCGACGCAGCGTCGGCTCTACCGCCTGGTCGCCACGGGCCGGGCCGACCTCCTCTGGTCGATGCCGGACGTGCCCGGATCGACCGACGACGTCCCCGTCGACGGGGCCGAGGCCACGACGTCGCTGTCCCGGGCCGTCGACCTCGTCGACGTGCTGCGCGGTCTCGGCGAGCACGGCACGGCGACGACGGTGGTCGAGCGGCGCGTGGTGCCGCATCTGATCGCGATCGCCGGGCTCGGCTCGTCCGAGGCGCACGACACGGCCGCCTCGCTGGCCTCGCGGATCCCGGCCGACGCGATCCCGGCGTCGTCGTCCGCGGTCGTCCGACTCGCCCGCGAGGGCTCCTGGCCGGCCCTGGCCCGCCTCGCGGACGTCGTCCGCGACGTCCGCGTCGACGTGACGGGGTTCGAGCGGTCGGCCCCGGTCGTCGTGTCGACGGGAGCACCCGACGCCGGGACGATCACGTTGACGCTGCGTCACGAGACGGGCACCACCGCGACCTGGACGACCCTGACGCCGGGCGCGACGTCGCGGGCGGCCCTGCCCCGTCTCGTCCGCACCACTCCCGGGCGCTGGACGGCCCAGGTCCGGGTCGACCTCCGGGGCTCGACCGCCGAGGTGCCCGCACGGGCGTCGCGACCCGCCCTCCAGCGGCCGGACGGCGCCCTCGCGCCGGTCGTCGTCGCCCAGGTGGACGCCGCGGGCGACGATCTGGTCTTCGTCACCCGATCGCGTCTGATGCGACGCCTGGCCGGGGCGGTCCTGCGGCGGGCGCGATCGGTCGCGCGCCGGGTCAGACGCTGAGCGAGTCGTACAGCGCCAG
Source organism: Frigoribacterium faeni (assembly GCF_007988805.1). Classification (GTDB taxonomy): domain Bacteria; phylum Actinomycetota; class Actinomycetes; order Actinomycetales; family Microbacteriaceae; genus Frigoribacterium; species Frigoribacterium faeni. Next base: position 9,724 of record NZ_BJUV01000012.1, read on the forward strand.
CATGTCGGTCGACATCGCGTAGGGCGTGTACCGCAGGGCGTAGCGTCGGGCGGCGGCACGGAGGTCGTCCGACGGCGCGAACGCGTCGATCGCGGCGGCGAGGCCCTCCTCACCGCCCTCGGGATCGGAGAACACGACCCACGGCTCGTCCCGGAACTGCTCGACGAGGTGCGCGAACCCGGGCACGATCACCGGCAGGCCGAAGGTCGACGCGAGGTGGATGCTGCCCGAGTTGAGGATGGCGGCGTACGGCACGACGAGCACGTCGGCCGCGGCGAACCAGCGGCCCGCGTCGTCGTCGGGGACGTAGCCGTAATGGGCGTGCACCGTCGCGTCCGAGGGGACGAGCGCCTCCGTCGTCAGGCGGTCGGCGTGCGACACGTGTCCGGCCAGCAGGAGCGTCGCCCCCGTCGTGCCGATCGCGCCGAGGAGGGTCGAGACCCCTTTGTAGGGCTTGATGTGCCCGAAGAACAGCACGGTCTTCTCGGCGGGTCCGAGGCCGAACGAGCCGCGCGCCTCGTCCCGGGTCCAGGCCTGGTCGTAGAGCCCCTCGTAGCTCGGGTGCGGGACGATCGCCTGCTTCTCGAGCGGAATGTCGACGACGTCGGCGACGACGTCGCGGGTCTGGGCCGACATCACGTGGACGGCGCTCGAGAGCCCGACGATCGCCCGGCTGAGCTCGATCTCCTGCCGAGGCCAGGGGCAGTCGTGAGGGAGGCGGTTGTGGACCGTCCAGACCAGCCGGACGCCGCGCCCGGTCGCGTCGGTCAGAGCCCGCACGACGGTCGCGAGCCGGCGGTCCGCCTCGCGCTCGTCGGGCGCGTTCTGGACGAGGAGGGACGTCCAGTGCAGGTGCACCACGTCACCCGGTGCCGCGACGGCCACTGCGTCGAGGAAGCCGGCGAGGTCGCGCTGCTCGGAGATCGTCCAGCCGTCGGCGCGGAGGGCGAGGTAGGCGATGTTCAGGAACGGGTTCTCGGGCCAGTACGGGAACACCACGGCGGTGCCGGTCGATCGGTCGCTCACGGGTCCTCCTGGGGTCTCGGCTCACGATTCTAGGACAGCCCCGGCTCCGGATCGGCGGGCGGCGCCCCTGGTACTGTCGTGACGGATCATCCACGCGCGACCGAGCGCGGCCCGGAAGGACAAGCCCCGTGACAATCGCCGAGACCGGGACCGACGCCGTCGAGCTCTCGGTCGTCGTCCCCGTGCACAACGTCGGCCCGTGGATCGAGCAGTGCCTCACCAGCATCCTCGACCAGGACGTCTCCTCGATGGAGGTCATCGTCGTCGACGACCACTCGACGGACGACACCGTCGAGCGGATCCTCGCCGTCGCCGGAGACGACCCGCGCCTCCGGCTGATCACCGCCCCGCCCCGTCGCGGCGGCGCGCACGCCCGCAACCGCGGAGTCGATCTCGCCGTCGGCGAGTTCCTCGTCTTCGCCGACGGCGACGACCTCGTGCCTCGAGGGGCCTACCGGCGGATGGTGACGGCGCTGCGCGAGTCGGGCGACGACATGGCGGTGGGCGACTTCCTCAAGTTCCGGTCGGGCGCGACCGTGTCCCATACGAAGCGGTCCAAGCTCTTCGTGCGCCCCCGGTCGCACGTGACGATCGTCGACCTGCCGGCGCTGCTGCGCAACCGGGCCATCTGGCACAAGATGTTCCGTCTCCGTTTCTGGCTCGACACCGGCATCACGTTCCCCCAGGCCGCCCGGTCGAACGACATCGTCCCCATGACCCGCGCCGTCACCGAGGCCCGGGGCATCACGATCGTCCCCCACGTCGTCTACCTCTACCGCGACCGCCCCGGCACGCAGTCGATGACGCGCAGGGCCACCCTGCTGACCGGCGTGCTGAGCTACTTCGAGCAGGAGCTCGAGTGCGCCCGCCTCGTCGTGGCGACACGGCACCTGCACGTCATCCAGGAGTACTTCGACGTCTTCCTGTTCGCCGACGGCTGGGTGCACCTGCGCGGCTATCTGCAGACCCACGACGTCGACGCCGATCCCGACGACCTCGAGCGCCTGGCCGCCGCCCTGCGCGGGCTGCTCTCGCTGGCCACCCGACAGCAGCTCGACCGACTCGGCGACTCCGCCCGCCGGTCGTTCCTGCTGATGGCGAACGGCCGCCTCGATCTGGCCCTGCGCCTCCCGGACTTCTCGGGTCGGGCCCCCGTCTCCGATCAGCCCGACCGGAGCGATCGCATCGACCGCGCCGCCCTCGCCGGCGCCCTCGACCTGAGCAACGAGATGTACATGCGGGTCCCCGACGACACCGAGATCATCGCGCGGATCTTCCTCGACCAGGTCGCGCGCCCCCTGGCGCGGGCCCTGCCGACCGCGGCCGACGACGAGGTCGTCGAGCTCGGCGACTTCTTCCGTCGCCTGGGGCGCCGTCACGGACGGCCCATCCGTCAGCACACCGACTGGCGGAGCGTCGAGCCGCTGCTCCGCCTCGGGACGAAGGGCCGGCCCGCGCCGCTGCGCGTCTGGGGCGCCCTCGTCTCCTCGGTGCGCGCCGACGTCTCCGTCGATGGAGCGGATCTCGTGATCGACTCCGTCCGCGGCCCGGTCGGCGACGCGGTCGATCTCTCGGGGACCCGACTCCTCTTCGTCCACACCACCACCGGCGCCCAGGTCGAGGGGCCGGTGCTCGACCTGCCCGTCGGCTCGGCGCGCACGACCGTCGCCCTTCCGGACGAGGTCGCCTCGGGCCCGGGGCCGTGGCGCCTCTACCTGTCGGCGCGCCTCGGCGACGACCACGTGCACCACCGACTCGCGCGGGAGGCCCTGCCGGGCGAACGGCCGAACGGCGGCTTCGTCCCCACGCCGGTGCCGACTCCCGTGGCCCTGCCGCAGACCGCCGGCGCGACGACCTCGCCCTCGCCCTCGCCGACACCCTCTCCCGCCGGCACCGGGCGCTCCCCCGAGGTCGACGGCGTCGACGGCGAGGCCACGCTCGACGAGACGCCCCCGACCGAGCTCACCGCGCTCACGCCGGCGACCCCCGACGAGGCCTGGACGATCGTGGTGCCACCGGCGGCCGTCCGCCCCGTCCACGAGGCCCTGGCCCGCGTCCGACGCCGTCTCGGCCCGCGCGCCGGTCGCTGACCGACCACCCGACCCGTGCCCGACCACCACACCGTCGTCCGCGGGGTGCGGGTCGTCCGCTGGGATCCGTCTCGCCCCGGCCCGGCGGGCCCGCGGCGGGTGGGGAACTTCGGCGATCTCCTCGGCCCCCTCGTCGTCCGCTCCCTCCTCGGCGACGTGCCGGTCGCGGCGCCGTCGTCGCGCCGCCTGGTGGCCGTCGGGTCGATCCTGCATCTCTCGCGACCCGGCGACGTCGTCTGGGGTGCCGGCGTCAACGGCAAGATGCCCCTGCACCTGCGCGACCCCGCCGGCCTCGACGTCCGATCGGTCCGCGGGCCCCTGACCCGCGCGCTCCTCGCCGCGCACGGCGTCGACGTGCCGTCCGTGTTCGGCGACCCGGGCCTCCTCGTCGCCGATGCCGTGCCCGACCTGCACGACGCGGCCGCCCGGAGCCCCCGCCGGGACGTCACGATCGTCCCGAACCTCAACGACCGGGCGGCCTTCCGCGACGACCCCCGCGCGATCGATCCGACGGGACCGGTCCACGACGTCCTGCGGGCCATCGCCGAGAGCCGGATCGTCGTGGCCTCGTCGTTGCACGGTCTCGTCGTGGCCGATGCGCTGGGCATCGACGCCCGACCCCTCGTGTCCCGTTCCGAGCACCCCTTCAAGTACGCCGACCACTACGCGGGCACCGGGCGACCCGAGGTGCGGGCGGCCGCCGACGTCGACGCCGCGCTGGCCGGCGACGGCACGGGCCCCGCCGTCGTCGATCTCGAGGCACTGCGAGCGGCGTTCCCGGCCGACCTCTGGACCGATCCCCCTGCGCCGCGGGGTCGTGACCGCCGGATGCACGACCCCGCCGCCGAGACCGTCTCGGACGCCGAGCGCGCCCGGGCGGACGAGGTCCTCTCGGCGTGGGTCGGGTCGTCAGGGACGCCGAGCGACGGCGGCGGCCCCTCCGGTCACGACGTCGCGGCGACGGCCTCCGAGCGGGGACGCACCCGGCGGTAGAGGTCGAGGAATCTGTTGGCCATGTCCCACGGCGTGTAGCCCCGGGCGTAGTCGCGTGCGGCCCGGCGGTCGGAGTCGGAGGCGCGGAACGCCACGATCGCGTCGGCGAGAGCGGGGGCCCCGCCCTCGGCGTCGAAGAAGTGCACCCAGGGCTGGTCGCCGTACTGCTCGACGAGGTGCGGGAACGACGGCAGCAGCACCGGCAGCCCGAAGGTCGACGCGAGGTGCATGCTGCCGGAGTTGAGGATGCTCGCGTACGGCAGCACCATGACGTCGGCTCCCACGAGCCAGTCGGCCACGGCGCCGTCGGGCACGAAGTCCAGGTGCGTGATCGTCCGGAGGCCGGTGGTCAGCAGGGGCTCGACGATCACGCGATCCTCCTCGCGGGTGCGTCCGGCGACGAGCAGCGCGAGGTCGTCGCGACGGCGGCTCGCCTCGGCGAACGCCTCGATCAGGACGTCGACGCCCTTGTAGGCGCGGACCTGACCGAAGAAGAGGACGGCCGTCTCGCCGTCCGCGACGCCGACCGCGCGACGAGCGTCCGCGCGGTCCACCCCGGAGTCGTAGAAGCCGTCGTAGCTGCTGTGCTCGATGAGCTCGACCTTGGCGGGGTCGATGGGCGACACGTCGGCGACCTCGTCGAGAGTCGCCGGCGAGAGGACGTGCACGACGTCGGCCCGGTCGGCCAGGAACCGCACCAGCGCGCGCTCGGACTCGGGATGCGCCAGCTCGTGCGGCAGCTTGTTGTGGACCGTCCAGAGGAGGCGCACCCCGCGCTCCTGCGCCGCCGTCACCGTCCGTTCGAACCGGTCGAGCCGTGCTCGCGCCTCGGCCTCGTCGGCGGCCGACTCGAGCAGCACGCCCGTCCAGTGGAGGTGGAGGATGTCGCCGGCTCCGCGGAGGTCGACCGACTCGAGGAGCTCGTCGTAATCGCGCTGCCGGTCGACGACGAAGCCGTCGGCCGCGATGGCGAGGTAGGCCATGTTGAGGTACGGGTTCTGCTCCCAGAACGGGAAGACGACGGCGACCGGGCGGGGTTCGTTCGTGCTGTCCACCGTTCGAGCGTACCCGTCGGCCGTCGTCACGCGGAGACCATCGGGCGGAGCCGCTCGACCAGGTACGGTGCGAGCGTCTTGCTGAAGGTCGCCGTGATGTGGTGCTGGTCCCGGTAGACGATGACGTTGCCGATCACGATGGGGCAGGTGTCGTCGCGGCAGAAGAACGATGCGAGGTCGATGACGTCGGCCCCCGTTCCCTGCGCCGCGGTGACGAGGTCGTCCGTGCCGGCGAAGCCGTCGGCCTCGGAGACGGCGCACGACGACGTGTCGGCCCCGGCCGGGGCCTGGGTGACGCAGTCGAGCGCGCCCTGGGTGATGGTCGGGTTGTCACGGACGACCACGACGCGGGTCCCGGCGTCCTGCGCCTGCCGCCAGACGGTCTCGGTCGCCGCCACCCGGCGCTGGCTCGTCGCGGCGGACTCGGCCGGATCGCGTCGCGCCGTCGTGAGGACGACGTCGTAGTCGCCGCCCTGCAGCGCCGTGTCGACGGCCGCCGAGTACTCCCGCTGCGGCCCCGCGCCGACGGTGGTCGGGTCGACCCAGGAGCCGCCCCACCCCACGTAGACGTCGAGGCTCCAACCGAGATCGCCGACCTGCTCGGCGAGACCGGGCACCAGCATGGCGGCGTGCGAGTCGCCGACGAGGGCGACCCGGGGGGCGTCCGACGCGTCCGAACCGAAGTGGCAGGTGCTGAGGTCGGGCGAGTTCTGCGGCCGATAGCAGTCGAAGGCTCCGCCGGTGTCGTCGAACACCGCGGCGGTCGCCGGCACGAGCGTGCCGTCGAGCTCGGGGTTGACGCAGTCGTCGGGGCCGGCGAAGGCCGAGGCGCCGAAGCAGGCGACCTCGCCCGACAGCAGCGCCTGCGCCTCGCGCGCGCTCTCGTCGGCGACGGCCCGGGCCTGGACGATGCCCACGGTGGGCACGATCAGGGCCAGGACCATGCCGACGGCGACGGCGCCGAAGGTCCAGGAGGGACGCCGCAGGGTCAGCGCCTTCGCGGTGCGGGCCGGGTCCTCGATGACGACCTTGGAGATCCAGGCGAGGGCGATCGCCAGCACGAGCAGGACGATCTTGACCGGGGTGTCGAGTGCGCGGCCCAGGATGAACGGCGTGAGGACGATCAGCGGCCAGTGCCAGAGATAGAGGGAGTACGACACGTCGCCGAGCAGCCGCACCGGCCCGAACTCCGCCAGCGGGGTGGGCGACCAGCGACCGTCGGGGCTTCCCGCCGCGATGACGAGGAGGCTCCCGACGACGGGCAGCAGCGCGGTGTAGCTCGGGAACGGCATGGCCCCGGTGTAGGTGAGGACGGAGATCGCGATCATCGCCCATCCGGCCCACGAGACCAGCGTGCGGGTGCGGGCTCCCCTGCGGATGACCTCGGGCGCGAAGATGGCGAGGAGACCGCCGGCCGCGAACTCCCAGGCGCGGGTGTGGGTCACGAAGTAGGCGCTGGCCGGGTCGGTGGCGGTCAGCCAGATCGACAGCGTGAGCGACACCGCGAAGACGACTCCGAGCAGCAGAGCGACCATGCGGCGACGCGCGGGCGCCGAGCCCCGACGGGTGATCAGCAGCGCCAGCGCGATCAGCAGGGGCCAGGCGATGTAGAACTGCTCCTCGACGCCCAGCGACCAGAAGTGCTGGACCGGCGTCTCGACGTTGTCCGCCGCGAGGTAGTCGACCGAGTCGGACGCGAGCACCCAGTTCTGCACGTAGAGGACGCTGCCGCCGATCGCGCGGAAGAACTGCTGCCAGAGGGACTGCGGCACCGCGACGAGCACCGTGATCGCCGTGACGACGAGCACCGTCAGGGAGGCGGGGAGGAGGCGCCGGGCACGTCGCGCCCAGAACTGCCCCAACCGCACGCGGCCGGTCTTCTGCACCTCGCGCATGAGGTGCCCGGTGATCAGGAACCCGGAGATCGCGAAGAAGATGTCGACGCCGACGAAGCCGCCGGGCAGCCGCGCGGGCCAGAGGTGGTAGAGCACCACGACGAGGACGGCCGCCGCGCGGAGCGCCTGGATCTCGGGTCGCAGACCCGAGGGGGCCGGTCGACTGCCGGCTTGCCGTCGTCCCCCGGAAGGGCCGGTCGAGACGGGCGCGCGTTCGGGGGACTGGACTGACACCGGAGGATCATAACCCGGGGGCCGCGGCCGCTCCGGACGCCACGGTGGCGTCAGGGGGCCTGGGCGGCCTCGGTGTCCGCGGACTCCCGGGCGACCCCGACGTCGACGAGGGTCTCGGCCACCGCCTCGGCGATCACCCGGTGACCGGCGTCGTTCGGATGGATGCCGTCGTCGATCATCAGGTCGGGGCGGGCGTACAGCGGCTGGCCGATGTCGAGGTAGGTGCCGTCGACCTTGGCGACCGCCGTCTCGACGATCGCGCCCAGGATGGTGATGGTCGACGGTGTGCGACCGGCGCCCCACAGCGGGGAGACGGCCACGATCTCCGCGTCGGGCAGGGCGATGCGCAGATCGGCGAAGGTCTTGTCGACCTCCTTCTTGAGCTCGTTCAGGTCGTCCGTCGTCCGGACGTCGTTGAGTCCGCCGGAGACGATGACGGCGTCGGGCCTCGCCGCCACGACGTCGGAGATGCGCTTGTCGTAGGCCTTCTTGCACGAGCCTCCCGGGGCGACGTACCCCGATCCGCCGCAGCCGAGGTTGGTCCCCTGCCAGCCGAAGACGTCGTCGAGCTGCGACACCCAGCCGTCGGCCTCCGTGGTGGCGCCGGTGCCCACCGTGTACGAGTCGCCCAGGTACGCGACGCGCGCGGCCGAGGCCGTGGCGCGGGGCGAGGAGGCGGGCGCGGAGGTCCCTGCAGCGGCCGAGGCGGACTCCGGGTCGCGGGGTCCCGACAGGGCGACGCCCGCGACGACGGCCGTCGCGACGACGGCGGTCACGGCCACGGCGGCCAGGATCCGCGGGCCGACGGAGGGTGTGGGGCTCATGCTTCTCCTCTGGGGGCTCGATCCCGGGGCCCGTCGGATGGGTTCGGCGAGATCGTCGCAGGTCGATAATAGAGTGGCGTCGTGTTCAAGACGATGAGCCGATGGCTGCGCGCCGTGTCGCGGGCCCACCGCCTGGACGACCGTCTCACGGCGCTCGAGGCCGCGGTCCGACAGGCCGAGGCCCGAGCCGCCGGGCCCCGTCGTCCTCGCCCGGCGTACGTCGAGATCGGCTCCGGCGCGAAGATCGGCGACCAGGTCGCGTTCTTCGGAACCGACCGCGCTCGCGTGGTCCTGGGCGCCTCGACGCGGGTCCTCGACGGCACGCGGATCTTCGGCCCGGCCTCCGTCGGCGCGGGGACGTTCCTCAACCGCGACGTCTACATCCGGCCTCGGACGACCATCGGCGTCGACGTGTCGGTCGGGCCCTTCGCCCGGTTCGTCACCGAGACGCACGACGTCGGCCCCTCCGACAACCGCACGGGCGCCGGCCGCACCGAGCCGATCGTGATCGGCGACGGGTGCTGGATCGGAGCCGACGTCACCGTGCTCGGCGGTGTCACGGTCGGGCCCGGCAGCGTCGTCGCGGCGGGCAGCGTCGTGATCCGCGACGTGCCGCCGAACTCGCTCGTCGCCGGCGTGCCGGCCCGTGTCATCCGGGCGCTCGACGGCCCGGACGAGAGCGCGGGTCCCGAGGGCGCATCACCCGCCCGGGGCGATCAGCGCCCGGAGTAGTCCGCCGACTGCTTCACGGCCGTCTTCGGCACGGACATCGAGCTCAGCACGTTGTAGAACCCCACGCTGTTGACCTCCCGGTAGGTCACGCCGATCGACTTCAGCGACGAGACCATGGCGGACGTCGAGAGGTGGCGGAGCGTGCGGACGTCGACGAGGCAGGTGAAGCCGCGGCCGACGCCGCTGAGCGAATCGGTGCATCGGAGGATGATCATGGGTTGTTCCTCTGGTGGTGGGACGGTGAGCAGGCGGGCCGGTTCGGTCAGCGACGCCAGTAGTTCGAATCGTTCGTGAGCGCCGCGAGCGGCACGGACAGCGAGGCCATGACGTTGTAGAACACGCTGGCGTTGACCTCGAAGTACGGGGTGGAGATCACACGCATCGAGTTGATCATGTCGATCGTCGACAGGTGCCGGAGGCTGCGCACCCCGAGCAGAGCCGTGTAGCCGGCCGGCATGTTCCCGACGGCCTGCGTGCTGCGGAGGACGACGACGTCGCCGCTGCCGACCTTGGGATTCGCCGTCGCCGACGATCCGACCCAGGCGCCGACGTAGTCGAAGTGCCACGGCTCGGGACGGGAGAAGCCGTTGCCGGTGGGCGTCCAGCCGTACGACGGCCCGTTGGCGTCCATCCAGCGCTTGGCCGTGGTGCCCGCCGTCTCGACGCCGGAGCCGAAGTCGCACGAGATGGCCCAGCCGTGGTTGGACGTGCCGGGGTAGGCGGCGAGGTTGCCGGTGCCGTTCTGGTAGCGGTTCCAGTAGTCGACCTGGCGCGCGTAGGTGCGGTAGCCCTCCGTGATGACGAGGGGGCGTCCGACGGCACGGGAGAACGCCAGGCTCATCGAGAGGTACTGCCTCGCGGCGTCCTCTCGGAGGTACCCCGATCCGGCGACGGTCGAGACGACGGGGGTGAGGGCCGAGACCGGGATCTTGCCGTTCGCGTAGCCGCCCCACGACGAGGCCTGCGCGGCGGCCAGAGCCTGCGCGATGGTCGCGACGCCGTTCGAGGTCTCGCCGAGCGAGGTGGCGGCCGAGGCGGGCAGGGCCTGGGCGCCGGCGAGCGCCACTCCCCCGGCGGCCGCCGCGGCGAAGGTCAGCACGCGTCGGCGGTCGACGGATCGGGAGGCGGCGGGGGCAGCCTCGGCGAGGGCGTCGCGAATGTCCATGGGTACACGTTCACATGGATTTGTCCCCCGATCCACCCCCCGAGTGAGGTTCGGCGGAAGGGGGGACGCCGGCTCCCCGCGGTGTCGCCGACCCTCTCCGGACCCCCTCCCCCTAAGATCGATTGACCCTTCCGCGACCGACCACCAAGGAACAGTGTGAAAATCCTCGTCACCGGCGGCGCCGGCTTCATCGGCTCGAACTTCGTCCGACGCACCCTCGAAGACGCCTACCCGGGCCTCGAAGGCGCCGAGGTGGTCGTGCTCGACGCCTTGACCTACTCGGGCAACGAGGCGAACCTCGCCTCCGTCGCCGACTCCCCGCGCTACACCTTCGTCCAGGGCGACATCCGCGACGGCGCCCTGCTCGACCGGCTCTTCCCCGAGGTCGACGCCGTCGTCCACTTCGCCGCCGAGTCGCACGTCGACCGCTCGGTCCGGGACGCCTCGATCTTCGTCGAGACCAACGTGCTCGGCACGCAGCAGCTGCTCGACGCCGCGCTCCGGAACGACCTGAAGCGCTTCGTCCACGTCTCGACGGACGAGGTCTACGGCTCGATCGCCGAGGGCTCGTGGGCGGAGGACCGCCCCCTCGAGCCGAACTCGCCCTACTCGGCGTCGAAGGCCGGCAGCGACCTGCTCGCCCGCAGCTACCACCGCACGCACGGCCTCGACGTCTCCATCACGCGCTGCAGCAACAACTACGGGCCCTTCCACTTCCCCGAGAAGGTCATCCCCCTCTTCGTCACGAACCTCATCGACGACCAGCACGTCCCCCTCTACGGCGAGGGGAACAACATCCGCGACTGGCTGCACGTCGACGACCACACCCGCGGCATCGCCATGGTGCTCGTGGGCGGCCGCGCCGGCGAGATCTACAACATCGGCGGCGGCACCGAGCTGACCAACAAGGAGCTCACCGGGATGCTGCTCGAGTCGACCGGCAAGGACTGGTCGTACGTCGACCGGGTCCAGGACCGTCTCGGGCACGACCTCCGCTACTCGGTCGACATCTCGAAGATCCGCGAGGAGCTCGGCTACGAGCCGCTCGTCCCCTTCGAGAAGGGCCTGGCCGAGGTCGTGCAGTGGTACCGCGACAACCGCGAGTGGTGGGAGCCCCTCAAAGAGCGCGCGGCTCTCTCGTGACCTCCGCTCAGAACCGCCGGTACCTCGTCACCGGAGCCCGGGGCATGCTCGGCTCCGACCTGCTCGAGGCGCTCTTCGGACGTGAGGTGACCGTGCTCGGCCGGGCCGACCTCGACGTCACCGACCGCGACGCCGTCTTCGCCGCCGTCGCCGGCCACGACGTCGTCATCAACGCCGCCGCCTACACCGCGGTGGATGCGGCGGAGACGGACGAGGAGGCGGCGCTGGCGGTCAACGGGACCGCAGCGGGCCTGCTCGGCGAGGCCACCGCCTCCTCGGGCGCCCGGCTCGTCCAGGTCTCGACCGACTACGTGTTCGACGGCCGGGCCACGACGCCCTACGCCGAGTCCACGCCCCTGGCGCCGGTCAGCGCCTACGGTCGCACGAAGGCCGAGGGCGAGCGCCTCGCCCTCGAGGCGAACCCCGACGGCACCTACATCGTCCGCACGGCCTGGCTCTACGGCCGCCACGGGTCGAACTTCGCGCGCACGATGCTGAAGCTCGCCGCGACCCACGACACGGTGAGCGTCGTCGACGACCAGGTCGGGCAGCCCACCTGGACCCTCGACCTCGCCGAGCAGATCGTCCGGCTGGTCGACTCCGACGCCCCCGCGGGCGTCTATCACGGCACCAACGGCGGGCAGGCCAGCTGGTACGACTTCGCCCGGGCCGTCTTCCAGGAAGCCGGTCTCGACGCTGCTAGGGTCGAACCGACCGATAGCTCGAGCTTCGTCCGCCCTGCGCCTCGACCCGGCTACAGCGTGCTCGGTCACGACGCGTGGGCGACGGCGGGGCTGGCCCCGATGCGCGCATGGAACGACGCCTTGACCGAGGCCGCCAGCAGGGGAGTTCTCGAGACCGATGACAACGCTTCGAGTGGTCGTTGACCAGATCCTCGCTCCCGTCCCGGGCGGGATCGGCCGCTACACCGTCGAGCTCACCCGGGGCCTGATCGCGACCGCCCCTCGGTCGTGCGACGTCGAGGGCGTGGTCGCGGCGCACCCGCAGGCCGAGTACGACCGGCTGACCGATCTGCTGCCGGGCCTCTCCGGACTCGCCAAGGCCCCGCTGGGCCGCCGTGAGCTGTCGGTCGCCTGGCAGACGGGCGTGGTCGGTCTGCCCGGTCGGGGCATGATCCACTCCACGAGCCTGCTCGCGCCGCTCTTCCGCCACGACCGCTCCCTGGACCCGGCGACCCAGTCCGTGGTCACCATCCACGACACCGTCCCGTGGACGCACCCGAAGACCCTCACGCCGCGCGGCGTCCGCTGGCACAAGGCGATGGCCAGGAGGGCGCACCGCTTCGCGGACGCGGTGGTCGTCCCGACGCACGCCGTGGCCGACGAGCTGTCGGAGCACTTCGACTTCGGCGACCGCCTGCGCGTGGTCGGCGGGGCCGTGAGCGCCGATCTGAGGGTCCCCGACGACGCCGACTCGCTCGCCGACGACCTCGACCTGCCTCCCGCCTACGCGCTCAGCGTCGGCACGCTCGAACCCCGGAAGGGCATCGAGCCGCTCATCCAGGCCATGGGGCACCCCGACGCCCCCGACGTCCCCCTGCTGATCGTGGGTCCCGACGGATGGGGCGAGGTCAGCATCGCCGACATCGTCGCCCGCGAGGGCCTGGCCGAAGGCCGCGTCCGATCGCTCGGGTTCGTCTCCGACGCGCAGCTCGCGGTGCTGCTGCAGCGAGCCAGCGTCTTCGTGTTCCCGAGCCTCGCCGAGGGGTTCGGACTGCCGGTCATCGAGGCCCTGAGCCTCGGCACCCCCACCGTGATCTCCGACACCCCGGCGCTCGTCGAGGTGGCGGCCGACGCCGCCATCGTGGTCCCCCGTGACGACCCCGAGCACTACCCCGAGCGGCTCGCCCAGGCCATGTTCCAGGTCGTCGGCGATCTCGAGCTGAGCACGCGTCTCGGGGTCATCGGCCTCGACCGCTCGCACGCGTTCAGCTGGACGGACTCGGCCGACAAGGTCTGGCAGCTGCACGCCGACCTCTGACCCCCGGCCCGACGAGCACCGAGGCCGTTCCCGCGGCAGCGCCGTGCGACGAGCCGGTGGGCGGGTCGCTCAGCCTGCGGACGACGCCGTCGCCGCCGCCACGTCGGCGCGGATCACGCTGAAGTCCGGGTAGACGTTGTCGTAGGTCGGCGGCACGATCTCGAGGTCGGCGATCTCCTGGCCCTTCGTCTTGAGCGCGAGCTCGACGAACGCGCTCAACGCACCACGAGGGATGTCCGTGTCGACGGTCTGCACCCCGGCGCTGGCCACCGACTGGAACTTCGCCAGCACGGTCGCCGGCTGGAACTGCGTCAGCAGCGCCTGCTGCACCTCGCGCTGCCGGGCCATCCGGTGGTAGTCGTCCGACCCGTGGCGGGCGCGGGCGTACCAGAGGGCGTGGTACCCATCCAGGGTCTGCTTGCCGGGCTCGATCCAGCCGTCGACGTTGATCGGCTGACCGGCGGCGTCGACGCCGCCGTTGATCGGCAAGCGCCCCTCGGTGTTGTCGACCTCGATGCCGCCCAGGGCGTCGATCAGCTGAGCGAAGCCCTCCATGTCGATGAGCACGTAGTACTGCAGGGTCAGCCCCGTGACGCCGGAGATCGCGTCGCGCATGGCCTCGACGCCCGGGTTCGACCCGTTCTCCTCCGCGTCGGGATACAGCTCGGGGTGCTCCTCGCCGTAGGTGTACAGGTAGCTGACGAGACAGTCGTCGCCACAGGAGTAGCCGTCGGGGTAGGCGCCCCAGAGGGGCGACCCCTCCGAGAACGGCGCGTTGTAGAGGTTGCGCGGGATGCCGATCAGGGTGGCCGCACCGGTCTCCGCGTCGATGCTCGCCACCGAGATGCTGTCGGGCCGCAGACCGGTGCGGTCGGCCCCGGCGTCGCCGCCGAGCAGCAGGATGTTGTATCGACCGTCGACGGGATCGGCGGCCTGCGCCTGCGACGTGAAGAGATCGTTGAGCAGCCCGTGCTGGACTCCCGACAGGTACGCGCCCCACGCCGCGGGACCCACCGTCGCGAACAGCAGCAGCGCCATGGCGCCCGCCAGGAATCCGCGCGCGGTCGGGGCCGTCCGGACGATGCGCAGCAGCCGGAGGGTGTCGAGCGTCAGCACCACCCAGAGGACCGCGTAGTACACCAGGAAGACCTGGACCACGGTGAGGGCGACGACGCTCGTCGCCATCTCGATCAGCGGTCGTCGGAAGAACAGCGCCAGCGCGATCATCACGACGGCGACGGCCCAGAACACCAGGGTGGACGCCAGCCCGATCCGTCCGAGGCGACGGTTCCCCGCGAGGACCTGCGCCGACCCGGGCACCAGCACGTTCAGCACGACCAGCACCCAGGCGCGCCGGGTCATGAACGGCTCCGACCCGAGGTCGGGATGCCGGACGGGCAGCGTGGCGCTCACAGCGACCGCTGGAGGGCCGTGTTCTTCTCCTCGACGAGTTCGCCGAGGCTGATCGCGTACTCGGCCAGGCGCGTCGCGACGCCGGGGTCCGAGACGCCGAGGATGCGCGCGGCGAGCAGTCCCGCGTTCGCCGCGCCGCCGATCGACACCGTCGCGACCGGGATCCCCGCCGGCATCTGCACGATGGACAGCAGCGAGTCCAGGCCGTCGAGCTTCGCCAGGGCGACCGGGACGCCGATCACCGGGAGGGTCGTGACCGAGGCGAGCATCCCCGGCAGGTGCGCCGCGCCTCCTGCACCCGCGATGATCACGCCGAGCCCGCGGCCCGCGGCCTCGCGCCCGAAACGGATCATCTTGTCGGGAGTGCGGTGGGCGGACACGACCTCGACCTCGTGGGCGACGCCGAACTCCGAGAGGATCTCGGACGCGCTGCGCATGGTCGGCCAGTCGCTGTCCGACCCCATGACGATGGCCACCCGAGGCGGCACGGACGGGTCGTTCGGCGTCGAGGGAGCGGAGGAGGCGCGGTTCGGGTCGGACACGGACTTGAGGATAGCGTCAGCCCTGGAAGAACTCCGCAGCGGCGCGCGCCCGATAGGTCGCGTCGTCGAGGTCGTCGCCGGTGGCCGTGACGTGGCCGACCTTGCGGCCGGGTCGCGGATCCTTGCCGTAGTCGTGCACCTTGACCGAGGGCAGGTCCTCCATCAGAGCGGGGAGGCGCGCGGCGAGGGTGCCCTGCTCGGGCCCGCCGAGCACGTTGACCATGACGCTCCAGCGGTCGTGCATGCCCGTGTCGCCGAGCGGCAGGTCGAGCACGGCGCGCAGATGCTGCTCGAACTGGCTCGTGGTCGAGCCGTCGATGCTCCAGTGGCCGGTGTTGTGCGGGCGCATCGCCAGCTCGTTGACCAGCAGGCGGTCGTCGGTGGTCTCGAAGAGCTCCACGGCGAGGACGCCGGTCACCCCGAGCTCGTCGGCGATGGTCCGCGCGATCTGCTCGGCGACGTCCGCGAGTCGGCCCGCGCTGTTCGGGGCGGGGGCGATCACCTCGGCGCAGACGCCGTCGCGCTGGATGCTCTCGACGAGGGGCCACGCGACGATCTCGCCGCTCGGCCGCCGGGCCACGGACTGGGCCAGCTCGCGACGGAACTCGACCAGCTCCTCGACCAGCAGCGCCTCGCCCTCGGCGAGCGCGGCGAACCAGTCGTCGGCCCCGTCGGCGGACCGCACGACCCGGACGCCCTTGCCGTCGTAGCCTCCTCGCGCCGTCTTGACGACCGCGCGCCCGTCGTGCTCGGCGAGGAAGACCCCGAGGGCGCCCGCGTCGCGGACGGCGGCCCAGTCGGGCACGGGGAGGCCGAGGTCGGTGAGTCGTCGACGCATGACGATCTTGTCCTGCGCGACGAAGAGGGCCTCCGGGGACGGGTGCACGGCGACGCCGGCGTCGACCAGAGCGGCCAGGACGTCCTGCGGCACGTGCTCGTGGTCGAAGGTGACGGCGTCGACGTCACGGGCGAAGGCCAGGACGGTCTCGGCGTCGTGGTAGTCGCCGACCCGGGTCGCCGCCAGCCGGGCCGAGCTGCCCTCGGTCTCGGCGAGGACCCGGATGTCGAGTCCGAGGTGGATCGCCGGGGGCACCATCATGCGGGCCAGCTGCCCGCCTCCGATCACGCCGATCACGTAGGCCATGCTGTCTCCTCGGTGCGAGGCGCCCTCGCGATCGCCTCCGACTCGAAGCCGGGGCGGCGCAGGGGGCGCGGTACGATCTCTGGGGCTCGTCGAGCCCCACCCATCTTGGCCGATCACCCGAGGAGGCGCATGCGCCGGCTCGTCCTGCAGCTCGCGCGGTACGGCACGGTCGGAGCGCTCGGCGTCGTGGTCGACCTCGGTCTCTTCAACGTCCTCCGCGCGACCGTGTTCGATCCGGAGCGACTGGACTCCGGCCCCGTGCTCGCCAAACTGGCCTCGGGGCTGATCGCCATCGTCGTCGTCTGGCTGGGCAACCGCTACTGGACGTTCCGCGCGACGCGACGCCGTCGGGCGTTCCGCGAAGCCGCGGAATTCTTCGCCGTCGCGCTCGGGGGTCTGCTGATCGGGCTCGCCTGCCTCGGCGTGTCGCACTACGTGCTCGGCTTCCGCTCCGCGGCGGCCGACAACCTGTCGAGCAACGTGATCGGCCTCGCCCTGGGCTCGGCCTTCCGGTTCACCCTCTACAAGCTGTGGGTGTTCCACCCGGCTCGCACGTCCGTCGAGACGGACCCGGCACCGGCGCGCTGACCGCGGGACGCCGAGACGGGCGGGCGCCGGGCCTCGGCCCGTGCACCCGCCCGTCTCGGCTCCCCCGGCTCAGGGGCGGCCGAGACCGCGGTACTCGAATCCGGCGGCGCGGTAGGCGGCCGCGTCCAGCGTGTTGCGACCGTCGACGACGCGGGCGTGCGACACCAGCCCGGCCACGGCGGCGGGCTCGAGCTCGCGGAACTGCTTCCACTCGGTCAGGACGAGCACGACGTCGGCGCCGCGCAGAGCGGACTCGACGTCGGCGGCGTACTCCAGCTCGGGGGCGACGCGGCCCGCCGTGCCGTTCGCCTCGGGGTCGAAGGCGACGACCGACGCGCCCCGGCCGTGGAGGCGGCGAGCCACGTCGAGGGCGGGCGAATCGCGGACGTCGTCGCTGTCGGGCTTGAAGGCGAGACCGAGGACGGCCACCCGGGCGCCGGAGACGTCGCCCACGAGCTCCTCGGCGAGAGCCACGACGCGGTCACGGCGGCGCAGGTTGATCGCGTCGACGTCGGAGAGGAACGCGAGCGAGTCGAGACCCAGCTCGTCGGCGCGCGCCTGGAAGGCGCGGATGTCCTTCGGCAGGCAGCCGCCGCCGAAGCCGATGCCGGCGTTGAGGAACCGACGGCCGATGCGGGCGTCGTGCCCGATCGCGTCGGCGAGCTGGGTGACGTCCGCCCCGGTCGCCTCGGCGATCTCCGCTATGGCGTTGATGAACGAGATCTTCGTGGCCAGGAAGGCGTTGGCCGAGACCTTGACGAGCTCCGCCGTGGCGTAGTCCGTCACCAGTCGCGGCGTACCCGCCTCGAGCGCGGTGGCGTAGATGGCGTCGAGCTGGGCCGTGGCGCGCTCCCCCGCCTCGCCCGCCGGGACGCCGTACACGAAGCGGTCGGGGGTGATGGTGTCCTTCACGGCGAAACCCTCGCGGAGGAACTCGGGGTTCCAGGCGAGGTCGGCTCCCGAGGAGGCGCGGACGAGCTCGCCGAGGCGGCTGGCCGTCCCGACCGGCACGGTCGACTTGCCGACGACGAGGTCGCCGTCCGCCAGGTGCGGCAGGAGGCCGCGGACGGCGGCGTCGACGTAGGTCAGGTCGGCCGCGTGGCTGCCCTTGGTCTGCGGCGTGCCGACGGCGACGAAGTGGACCTCGGCGCCCGCGGCGTCGGCGAGGTCGGTCGAGAAGCGCAGCCGTCCCGACTCGAGCGCACGGGTCAGCACCTCGGGGAGCCCGGGCTCGAAGAACGGCGCCCGGCCGGCCGACAGCTCGTCGACCTTGTGCTGATCGACGTCGATGCCGACGACCTCGTGGCCGAGTTCGGCCATGCAGGCCGCGTGCACCGCGCCGAGATAACCGCAGCCGATCACAGAAATACGCATGAAGACACCTTTTGTCGTTCGAGGAGCGGAACGGGGCTAGTCGCCGTTCCAGAAGGTCGATCCGTCGGCGCCCGCCGACTGATCGTGTTGCCGCCGCTGCGCGACGAAGTTCGTGTTCGATTCCATCATGTCGTGAAGCGTCGACTGCACGAGGTCCGCGCCCGGCACGTCCCACAACACGACCGGACGGTCGAGTCCGCTGTTGATCAGCACGTCGCCGCTGCGGAAGAGGCTCTGCACGCCGTTCTTCCGGACCGTCAGGTCGTAGCCGCGGCTGTGCAGGAGCTCCTGGCGGGTGCGGACCAGCAGGCCGCGACGCAGGATGATGCGCCGGGTGGTGATCACGTAGTGACGGCCGAGCCACACCAGCAGCGGCACGACCCAGACCAGCACGATGACGACGACGGCCGCCCCGAGCAGCGCCCAGTTCTGCCAGTCCGCCTCGAAGCGGCCGCCGAAGTAGCCGGCGGCGCCGCAGACGGCCACGAGGGCGACGGACGGCCAGAACATGACCCGCGAGTGCGGTCGGAGCCGCGCGACGACGGCCTCGGGGGCCTGCTGGTCGACGGAGCTCATGGGGTCATTCATAGCGCAGATGGGTGACGTCACCGGAGGACACCGCCACGTCGTGTCCGGAACGGGACCGGACGACGAGTCGACCCGAGGGGTCGAGCTCCGTGGCGACCCCCACCAGATCGGACCCGTCGGGCAGCTCGACGCGGACGTCCCTCCCGAGGGTCGTGCATTCGGACGAGACGCGGGAGCGCAGCCCGGCGGCCTCGGCGTCGCCGCCCGCGGCCGACAGCGCGTCGAGCGCGGAGAGGACCTCGTCGAGGAACCCGGCCAGGACCCGGTCCGCGATGTCGGCGGCCGGGCCGTCGACCCCGTGCAGGGCGAGGGACGTCGACGTGGGGGTGGGCAGCCGGTCCGCCGGGATGGTGAGGTTCACGCCCACGCCGACCACGACCGCGCCGTCGGGTCGGAGCTCGGCGAGGATGCCGCACACCTTGAGACCGTCGATCTGCACGTCGTTGGGCCACTTGACCCCGATGACCCCGGCGTCGGCCGCCACCAGGCCGGACAGGGAGGCGCGCATCGCGACGCCGGCGATCAGCGGCAGCCAGCCCAGCGCGGCCGCGTCGAGCCCGCGGGGCTCGAGGACGACGCTCGCGGCCAGGGTCTCGCCGTCGGGCGCCGACCACGACCGGTCGAGACGGCCACGACCGGACGTCTGACGGAGCGTCGCGACGACGCTGCCGTGCCGGAGGTCGGTCCGGCCGAGCAGATCGGCGTTGGTCGACCCGGTCGTCTCGGGATGCTCGAGGTGCGCCGCCCGCGAGGAGCTGAGAGGGAAGGTCACCGCGACAGCCTACGGCTCGTGGCGCCGGGTGTTGACGAGTTCCACCACAGAGCGGTCCGCGCACGCGTGGAAACCTCCAACGGCTCGCGTCGACGTGGTCAGTAGAGTGAAGCGCGTGACTTCCGACGCGACTCCCTCCCCCGAGACGACCGACAGCGCCCAGCCCGATCTGCACACGACGGCCGGCAAGCTGGCCGACCTCCGGGCCCGCTATCACGAGGCCGTGACCGCGAGCGGCGAGGCGGCCGTCGCCAAGCAGCACGCCAAGGGCAAGAAGACGGCCCGCGAGCGCATCGACCAGCTGCTCGACCCGGGGTCCTTCGTCGAGCTCGACGAGTTCGTCCGGCACCGCACCCACGCCTTCGGCATGGAGGCCAAGCGCCCCTACGGCGACGCCGTGGTCACCGGCACGGGCACCATCCACGGGCGTCAGGTCGCCGTCTACAGCCAGGACTTCACCATCTTCGGCGGATCGCTCGGCGAGGTCGCCGGCGAGAAGATCATCAAGGTCATGGAGCTCGCCATCAAGACCGGCGTGCCGATCCTGGGCATCCTCGACTCCGGCGGGGCGCGCATCCAGGAGGGCGTCGTCGCCCTCGGCAAGTACGGCGAGATCTTCCGCCTGAACACGGCCGCCTCCGGCGTCATCCCGCAGATCTCGCTCATCATGGGCCCGGCGGCCGGAGGCGCGGTGTACTCCCCCGCGCTCACCGACTTCGTGATCATGGTCGACAAGACGAGCCACATGTTCGTCACCGGACCGGACGTCATCAAGACCGTCACCGGCGAGGACGTCGGCTTCGAGGAGCTCGGCGGCGCGCTGACCCACAACAAGGTCAGCGGCGTCTCGCACTACCTCGCCAGCGACGAGGACGACGCGCTCGACTACGCCCGGTCGCTGCTGTCGTTCCTGCCCGACAACAACCTGTCCGAGCCCCAGATCTTCGAGCGGACCGTCGAGCTCGAGACCACGGACCACGACCGCGTGCTCGACACACTGATCCCCGACAGCCCCAACCAGCCCTACGACGTGACGACCGTCATCGAGCACGTGGTCGACGACGGCGAGTTCCTCGAGGTGCAGCCGCTGTTCGCCCCGAACATCGTGATCGGCTTCGGCCGGGTCGAGGGCCGCTCGGTCGGCATCATCGCGAACCAGCCCTCCGCGATGGCCGGCACGCTGAACATCGAGGCCGGCGAGAAGGCGAGCCGCTTCGTCCGGTTCTGCGACGCGTTCGGCATCCCAATCCTCACGCTCGTCGACGTGCCGGGCTACCTGCCCGGCACCGACCAGGAGTGGACCGGCGTCATCCGACGCGGGGCCAAGCTGCTCTACGCCTACGCCGAGGCGACGGTCCCGCTCGTGACCGTCATCACCCGCAAGGCCTATGGCGGCGCGTACATCGTCATGGGCTCCAAGCAGCTCGGAGCCGACATCAACCTCGCCTGGCCGACGGCGGAGATCGCCGTCATGGGCGGTCAGGGCGCGGTGAACATCCTGTACCGCAACGAGATCAAGGCGGCCGAGGCCGCAGGCGAGGACGTCGCCGCCGTCAGGACCCGACTCGCCAACGAGTACACCTACAACGTGGCGAGCCCGTTCCTCGCCGCCGAGCGCGGCGAGCTCGACGGCGTGATCGAGCCCTCGGCGACCCGGGTCGCCGTCGTCAAGGCCCTCCGCGCCCTGCGCACGAAGCGCGCCACCCAGCCGCCCAAGAAGCACGGGAACATCCCCCTGTGAGCGGGCGGCACGCGGCGGAGACTCCGGTGGACCCCGAGGAGGCGCGCCCGATGGACGACGTCGTGCTCCGGGTCGTGGCGGGTCGGCCCACCGACGACGAGCTCGCGGCCGTGACCGCGGTGCTCGCGGCGCTGGAGGCCGAGGCGGCCGCCACCGCCGAGGTGGCGCACGCTCCCGCGGCGGTGTCGGCCTGGTACCGCTCCTCTCGCCGGCTCCGTGGCCCCGTCGTGCCCGGCCCCGGGCACTGGCGCGGGTTCTCCGGCTGACCCCGCGTCCACCGGTCCGCTCTCCGTACCATCTGGTTTGTCCCCCGGCCCGACGGGTCGATCGCGCCTCCTGATCGGCCGATCCCCGCCGTTGCGGGCACCCGAACGGGGGTAGACCGGTCAATCGTCCCCTGACTGTCCCCCTAAATGACGACTTTGCACTTCGAGCCGCGACCGGCATTATTACTTGTGCTAGGTGTCTCTCTCAGAGTTACACCACCGTTTGAGAACCAACTAGGGTAAGCGGGTTCTCTTTCGGGGGCGGGTCAGGGCGGCATTCGGGTTGCCGCCCTGATCCGGGATCTTCCAGAAGGGCCGGACATCGTCCGGCCCTTCTGTTCGTCCCCCGCCGTTCGCTTCCGCCGACGCGTCCCGTGGCCTCGGAGGCCGGGACTCAGGCTCGGACGTCGTCCGACGACCGCGGGATCTGCAGCCAGAGCTGGACCTCGTCGTCGTCGTCGTCCTCGTCGGCACCGACCGAGCCGGCCCGGCCGAGGGCGTTCGAGCTGAGGTCCGGCGACCCCAGGCCCACGACCGTCACGGCGTCGTCCCCGCCGCCGGGGACGGTGCGGATGATGATGCGGTCCGCCGTCGATCCGTGCAGGGCCTCCGCCAGCGACCGATGGATGCGGGCCAGCTCGTCGCCCTCGATGTCGTCGATGCCGCCCTCGTCGAGCAGGCTCACCACGGCGCCGCGTCGCCGGGCCGCCATGACCTCGCGTCGGACGTCGTCGTCGAGGAGGCGCCTCCCGCGGATCTCGTCGCGGATCGCGCCCTCGAGGTTGAGGCACTCCTGTCGCTGCTCGGGCGTCAGGTCGCCGTCCTGCGCGACGATGGCGAGCAACATGGGCCGCGCGGTCCGGCCGGTCTGCACCAGACGGTACTGGCGCTCGTTGATGTGCGCCTCCTGGGCCGCCTGCCAGTCCGCCGCCTCGTGCTCCGCGAGGATGAACTCCCGGGTCTCGCGACTGGCCCGCGTGAGGGTCGACGAGATGGCCGTGGCGAACGCCACCCAGGTCACGCTCCCGACCACGCCGAGGTCGGCGAGCGAGCCGAGGCCGCTCCACGCCACGCCGTGCACCGCCATGAACCCGACGCCCAGCCACGCGAACCACTGACGTCGCCGCGTCGCGACGATCACCATGAGGGTCCCGATGGCGGCCACGTACCAGGTCGCGTAGCCGTTCGCGTCGCCGGGGTCGAGCTGAGAGGTGATCTGGAGCGGGATGACGACGCTGACGGCGAGGGCGAAGGCGGCCGTCCAGGCCGGCATCGCCGCGCGCCTGCTCGGCCACAGCGCGGCCACCGTCGCGGTCGCGTAGGCGACCATGCAGGCGAGGACGGGCCACGGGTCGTCGAACCGGTCGAGGGAGACCCCCGCGAGCACCAGGTGGTAGCAGGAGAAGACCGCGGCGAGGAGGACGATGAGCCACCGCGGGACGGAGACCCTCACGAGAGGCGCCCCGGCAACGGCCCGGCGACGTCGCCGCTCGGCCAGAGCAGGCGAATGACGGTCCCGACCCCCGGGCGCGACTCGATGCAGGCCCGACCGCCGGCGTTGCCGAGGCGCTCCACGATCGAGACGCGCACTCCCAGCCGCTCCGCCGGGACGACCTCGGGGTCGAAGCCCGCGCCGGTGTCGCCGACCTCGATCAGGGCGCCTCCCTCGGGGCTCGCCTCGACGCTGATCCACCGGTGCACGCCCGGTCCGTCCCCCGCGTGCTGCGAGCTGTTCACGAACGCCTGGACGGCGGCACTGTACAGGGCCTCCGCGGCCGCGGCCGGGACGGAGCGATCGCCGAGGTCGTGCGCCCGCAGCTCGACGGCCACGCCCATCTCGGCGCTGACCGTCACGAGCCTCCCGCGCATCGACTCGAGGGTCGTCGTCGACTCGTCGAACGGCGTCGACGCGGCCGCCGACGCCAGGTGGGCGACGGCGTTCCGAGCCATGTTGGTCGCGAGCACCCTCTCATCCGGCGAGTAGGCGCGAGCGGCCTGGATGAACGTGGTCAGCACGCTGTCGTGCACGATGGCGTCGACCTGCACGCGCTCGAGCTCCGTGGCGTGCTCGCGGATCGCGTTCGAGTATCGGGCGACGGCCGTCGCCTGGGCGGCGTCGACGTTGGCCGACGCCTGCCGCAGGATCAGCACGAGGATGAGCACCGCACCGCCGAGCAGGATCGCGTACGTCGAGTCCAGGGTCGCCCGCGACAACGACACCGCGCCTCCCGACGGGGTCAGCCGGATGAGCCCGTAGACCAGAGGCGCGACGAAGAGGTACCCGATGGCGATCCACGCGGTGAACGCGTAGGCCGCGGCCGCCGTGGCGACGGTGCAGAGGTACCAGAGCCAGGGCACCGACGGCTGGACGACGCTCGGATCCTGGACGGCGAGGGGCCAGGTGATCAGGGCGATCAGGTACGAGATCGCGACGAACGCGCTGGCGGTGTCGACGCCCCGGACGACGACGCTCGCGACGCCGATGGCGAGGAAGCCGCCGAACATGGCGATGCCGAAGATCCACGCCCAGGCGATCTGCATGGTGCCGATCTGGCCGAGCATCGTCGGGAACGTCTGGATGCCGAAGACGAGTCCGGCCACGGCGACGACGCGGCCGAGCACCTTCTCGAACAGAGCCCGACTGATCGGGTTCCGCGAGGTGCGCGGCGGCGGGGTCGGCCCGGCGGGTGCCGGGTCAGCGGCCATCGCCGCCGTCCGCGTCGAGGCCGGGCAGGATGCCGTCCTCGACGGCGCGGCGGAGCAGGTCGACCTTGGTCGGCGCCGGGCGGCCCACCTCGACGTACTTCACCCGGATCCGGTCGAGGTACTCCCGCGCCGTGGAGTAGCCGATGCCGAGCTGCTGCGCGGCCAGCTTGAGGGGCAGGCCCGAGGCGTAGAGATGCAGGATCTCGCGCTCGCGTCGACCGAGCTGGGCCTTGGCGAAGTCGCGGTCGGCGTCGATCGCGCTGGCCCACTCGAGGTTGTTCAGCACGTCGCCCCGGGCGACGGTGGCGACGGCGGCCATGACGGTCTTGGTCGCGGACGATTTGGGGATCACGCCGGCGGCGCCGGCGGCGAGGGCCTCGCGGACCGAGGCGACCCGGTCGGCGATGCTGTGCACGAGCACGGCCGAGCCGGTCGCCTGGACGCGCTTGACGTTCTCGGTGACGGTCGACCCGTCGCCGAGCGAGAGGTCGAGCACGACGACGTCGACCTCACGGCCGGCGAGGTTCTCGACGAACTCCTGCACGCCGGCCGCGGTGAGGATCACGTCGAAGCCCTCGTTCTGACAGGCGGCCGGGATGCCGAGGCGGACGGACTCGTGGTCGTCGACGATGGCGACGCGGACGGCCGGGGACGAGGCGGCGTGGGTGGTCGGGTCCGTCGAGAGCTCTGTCACGGTGTTCCTTCGGTCGATGTGCGTCCGGGTCCCTGAATTCCCGGGCGTGCACGTCGGCCATCGTATCGGCTGAACGAGGGCCGGACAGAGCCCGGGGCTACGGCCGGATCAGCCTGGCGACGGTCTCGACGTGGTGCGTGTTCGGGAACAGGTCATGGGCGGTCAGGGCGTCGACCTCGTACCCGCGGTCGCGGAACAGGGCGATGTCCCGCGCCAGTGCGACGGGATCGCACGCGACGTAGACGACCTGCGCCGGCGCCAGCTCGGCGATCTCGGCGACCACGTCGCGTCCGGCTCCCGACCGCGGCGGGTCGAGCACGACCGTGGCGGCCCGATGGCGGGCCCGCTCGAGCGAGCCGGCCTGGGCGGCGGTCTCGCGGATCCACCGCTCGACCCGGCCCGTGACGGCGGAGGCGCCCAGCCAGTCGGCGAGGTTCTCCGAGGCGTGCTCGGTCGCGCGTTCGTCGCTCTCGACGCTCGTGATGCGGGTGCCGGCGCCGAAGGCGTCGCCGACCGCGGCCGCGAGCAGACCGACGCCGCCGTAGAGGTCGAGGTTGGCGGCCTTCGGGTCGAAGAGGTCGGCCCGGATCATGCGCTGCACGGACGCCGTGAGCGTCGAGGCGGCCTCGCGGTGGACCTGCCAGAAGCCCCCGTCGTCGAGCTGGAACTCGCGATCGCCGACCACCTCGGTGATGGTGCTGCGCGCCTGGTCGCCGATGATCAGGCGGGCGCCGCCGGTGCTCGGCGACAGCACGTCGACGTGCGCCTCGCCGGGGAACGCGTCACCCAGGGGCGCCGCCTCGACGAGCTCGGGCGTCGCGAGGGGGAGGTCGTCGACGTGGACGACGGTGTGCGAGCGCGCGGCGTAGGGCCCGGGACGGCCCTCGGCGTCGAGGTGGAGCCGGACGCGGGTCCGCCAGCCGGTGCCGCCGTGCTCGTCGTCGCCGGGCAGCGGCTCGACGACGACGTCCGACCGCTCGGCGTCGAGACCGCCGGTGCGGGTGAGCGCATCGCGGATGACCTGCCGCTTGAGCTCGCGCTGGTGAGCGAGGTCGATGTGGCCGAACTCCGCCCCGCCCGCCCGGTCGACCGGGTCGACCTCGAGCGCCGCGGCCCCCCACACGTGCGGGCGGCGGTGCTCGCTCGCCTCGAGGACCCGGACCGTGTCGGCGCGCCAGAACGACTTCTTGCGGTCCTCGGTGATGCGCGCCACGACGCGTTCGCCGGGCAGGGTGTCCGAGACGAACACCACCCGGCCGTCGAGTCGGGCGACCGAGATCCCCCCGTGTGCGATGCCCGTCACGTCCAGTTCGACCTCTCGGCCCTGCATGTCTCCCATGCGTCGAGTCTGACAGGCTGGTCGGCATGACCGTTCCCCTGTACCTGGCGAGCACCTCTCCCGCCCGGCTGGCGCTGCTGCGCGCCGCGGGCGTCGAGCCGATCCTGATCAGCCCCGGAGTCGACGAGGACGCGGCCGTGGCGGAGGCGGAACGCGCGGCGGGGCGCCGCCTCGACGCCGCCGAGACGGTGTCGCTGCTGGCCCGGGCGAAGGCCGAGGCCGTGCTCGACGTCCGCATCGGCGGCGCTCCCCTCGACGGCCTCGTGCTGGGCGGCGACTCGGCCTTCGAGTTCGACGGCGAGGTGCACGGCAAGCCGCACGAGCCGGCCGTGGCCCTCGACCGGTGGCGGCGGATGGCCGAGGTCGGCCACGGGACGCTCTGGTCGGGGCACTGGCTGATCGACCACCGCGGCGGGGCTCCGCGGGCCACGCCCGAGAACCCGTCAGGAGGCGCGGGTCGCGTCGCGAGCGCCTCCCTCGCCTTCGCCGACGACCTCGACCCGCGCGAGATCGCCGCCTACGTCGAGACCGGCGAGCCGCTCGAGGTCGCCGGCGCCTTCACCATCGACGGCCGCGCCTCGGCCTTCATCACGCACATCGAGGGCACCCCCAGCGCCGTGGTGGGGCTCTCGGTGCCGGTGCTGCGCTCGCTGGTGCGCGGCTTCGGGATCGCGTGGTCGGATCTCTGGACCCCGCCCCGGGGGGCCGACTTGTAGGTCTCGTCACGCGCCTCCCGGGCGTTTTTGTGCACGTCAGCCAAAGAAGGGTGCGGGAGGCGCAATAGGCTGGGGAACTATGCCGCGTATCAGCAAGGTCCTCATCGCCAACCGTGGAGAGATCGCCGTCCGGGTGATCCGGGCCGCGCGAGACTCCGGCATCGGCTCCGTCGCCGTCTACGCCGACCAGGACCGCGACGCCCAGCACGCCCGCCTGGCCGACGAGGCCTACGCCCTCGACGGCACGACGAGCGCCGACACGTACCTCGTCATCGACAAGATCCTCTCGGTGGCCCGCCGTTCCGGCGCCGACGCCGTGCACCCCGGCTACGGGTTCCTCGCCGAGAACGCCGACTTCGCCCGCGCCGTGCAGGCCGCGGGACTGATCTGGATCGGCCCGTCGCCCGAGGCCATCGAGCAGCTCGGCGACAAGGTCTCGGCCCGTCACATCGCCGAACGCGTAGGGGCCCCGCTCGCCCCCGGCACCCTCAACCCCGTCTCGGGCGCCGACGAGGTGCTCGAGTTCGTCGACCAGCACGGCCTGCCCGTCGCGATCAAGGCGGCGTTCGGCGGCGGCGGTCGCGGCCTCAAGGTCGCCCGCACCCGCGACGAGGTCCCCGAGCTGTTCGAGTCGGCCACCCGCGAGGCCGTCGCCGCCTTCGGACGCGGCGAGTGCTTCGTCGAGAAGTACCTCGACCAGCCGCGCCACGTCGAGACCCAGTGCCTGGCCGACGAGCACGGCAACGTCGTCGTCGTGTCGACCCGCGACTGCTCGCTGCAGCGCCGCCACCAGAAGCTCGTCGAGGAGGCCCCCGCGCCGTTCCTGACCGACGCGCAGACCGCCGAGCTCTACGAGTCGTCGAAGGCCATCCTGCGCGAGGTCGGCTACGTCGGGGCCGGCACCTGCGAGTTCCTGATCGGGAGAGACGGGACGGTGTCGTTCCTCGAGGTCAACACCCGGCTGCAGGTCGAGCACCCCGTCTCGGAGGAGGTCACCGGCATCGACCTGGTCCGCGAGCAGTTCCGTCTCGCCGAGGGCGGCGTGCTCGACTACGCCGACCCCGAGGCCCGAGGCCACTCGTTCGAGTTCCGCATCAACGGCGAGGACGCCGGTCGGGGCTTCATGCCCGCCCCCGGCCCGATCCACGTCTTCAAGGCCCCCGGCGGCCCCGGCGTGCGCGTCGACAGCGGCGTCCAGGCCGGCGACGAGATCAGCGGCTCGTTCGACTCGCTGCTGGCCAAGCTGATCGTCACGGGATCCTCGCGAGAGGACGCCCTCGAGCGCTCGCGCCGCGCCCTCGCCGAGTTCGAGGTCGCCGGGCTCCCGACCGTGCTGCCGTTCCACCGCGCGATCGTCGACGACCCCGCGTTCGCACCCGCCGACGGCGAGCCGTTCTCGATCTACACCCGCTGGATCGAGACCGAGTTCGACAACACCATCCCGGCGTGGAGCGGCGAGGCCGAGGCCCCCCGACCCGACGACGAGCGCACCACGGTCGTCGTCGAGGTGGGTGGCAAGCGGGTCGAGGTCTCGCTGCCGGCCGGCCTGGGCGCCCGCACCGCGCCTCCCGCCGCCGCCCCCAAGCGACGCGGAGCCTCGCGCGCGGGCGTGGTCACGGCCACCGGCGCGTCGGTGACGTCCCCGATGCAGGCCACCGTCGTCAAGCTGGCGGTCGCCGACGGCCAGCAGGTCGTCAAGGGCGACCTGCTGCTCGTCCTCGAGGCCATGAAGATGGAGCAGCCCGTCGCCGCGCACCGCGACGGCGTGGTGTCGTCCATCGACGCCACCGTCGGCCAGACGGTGTCGTCCGGTCACGTCCTGCTCAGCATCGACTGACGCCGCGGCCGCGCCTCGCGTCCGCCGCCTCTCGCGGCCCGGGAGGCGCGGCTCGGCGGTTCGACGGGCGAGCAGACTCTAGAGTGGTCGGCATGTCTGAGACACCCACGCACCCGCTCGACGACCGCGCCGCCGACCCGTTCGAGGTCGCCCGCACCGCCGCCGCCGAGATCGCCGAGAAGACCGGCGTCGCCCGGCACGACATCGCCCTGACCCTGGGCAGCGGCTGGGCCAAGGCCGCCGACCTGATCGGCGAGACCGTCGCCGAGGTCCCCGCCACCGAGATCACCGGGTTCAGCGCCTCGGCCGTCGTCGGCCACACCGGCTCGATCCGCAGCATCGCGCTGCCGAGCGGCAAGCACGCCCTCGTCATCGGCGCTCGTACGCACTACTACGAGGGCCACGGCGTCCGCCGCGTCGTCCACAGCGTCCGCACCGCCGCCGCGACCGGTGCCGACACGATGATCCTCACCAACGGCGCCGGCGGCATCCGCGAGACCTGGACACCCGGCACGCCCGTGCTGATCAGCGATCACATCAACCTCACCGCCGACTCGCCCCTCGAGGGCGCCACGTTCATCGACCTGACCGACCTGTACTCGGCCCGGCTCCGCGAGATCGCCCGCGGCATCGACCCGACCCTCGACGAGGGCGTCTACACGCAGTTCCGCGGCCCGCACTACGAGACCCCGGCCGAGGTCCAGATGGCGAAGGCCATGGGCGGGCACATCGTCGGCATGTCGACCGCCCTCGAGGCCATCGCCGCCCGTCAGGCCGGCATGGAGGTCCTCGGCATGTCGCTGATCACGAACCTCGCCGCCGGCATCCAGAAGACCCCGCTGAGCCACGCCGAGGTGCTCGAGGCCGGTCGGGACGCCGAGGCGGGCATCAGCGCCCTGCTCGCCCGCATCGTGGCGGCGCTGTGAGCGACGGCACC
The DNA here is from genome assembly GCF_007988805.1 of Frigoribacterium faeni. Classification (GTDB taxonomy): domain Bacteria; phylum Actinomycetota; class Actinomycetes; order Actinomycetales; family Microbacteriaceae; genus Frigoribacterium; species Frigoribacterium faeni. The sequence goes on from NZ_BJUV01000012.1 coordinate 39,539, forward strand.
ACGTCGGACGGCGCCGTCGACGGCCGGGACGCCCTCCTGGCGACCGCGCGGGCCTGGCGCGACCAGGACCCCGACGACCGGACCCGTGCCGAGCTCGACGCCGTGATCACCCGCGTCGAGAGCGGCGACGACGCCGCGGCCGCCGACCTCGCCGACCGGTTCGCCGGTCGCCTGCAGTTCGGCACGGCCGGGCTGCGGGGCGCTCTCGGGGCCGGCTCCAACCGGATGAACCGCGTCCTCGTCGCCCAGGCGGCCGCCGGCTTCGCCGCGTTCCTCCTCGGGCGCGAGGCCGAGCCGTCGATCGTCATCGGCTACGACGGCCGGACGAACTCCGACGTGTTCGCCCGCGACACCGCCGAGATCATGGCGGCCGCCGGCGTCGCGGCGACCATCCTGCCGCGTGCCCTGCCGACCCCCGTGCTCGCGTTCGCGGTCCGCCACCTCGACGTCAGCGCGGGCGTGATGGTGACCGCGAGCCACAACCCGCCACAGGACAACGGCTACAAGGTGTACCTCGGCGGCGTCGACCGCGGCTCGCAGATCGTCTCCCCCGTCGACGGCGAGATCGCGGCGGAGATCGAACGCGCCGCCGCGGCCCCCGTCACGGGCATCGCCCGCTCCGACGACTACCGCGAGGCCGGTGACGACCTCGTCATGGAGTACGTCCGCCGCACCGCCGCCGTGGCCGGGACGGCCGCCACCGGTCGGCAGCCGCGCGTCGTCTACACGGCCCTGCACGGAGTCGGGTGGGAGGTCGCCCGACGCGTCTTCGCGACGGCCGGCTTCGCCGAGCCGATCCCCGTCAGCGAGCAGAGCGCCCCCGACGCGGCCTTCCCGACCGTGGCGTTCCCGAACCCGGAGGAGCCCGGGGCGATGGACCTCTCGTTCGCCACGGCGGACCGCGTCGAGGCCGACCTGATCATCGCCAACGACCCCGACGCCGACCGCCTCGCCGTGGCGATCCCGGTCGACGGCGGCTGGCGCCGACTCAGCGGCAACGAGGTCGGCTCGCTGCTCGGCTGGCGCGCGGCCGAGCGCGCCCGCGAGGCCGACGTCGACGGCACCCTCGCGGCGAGCATCGTCTCGTCCCCCGCGCTGCGGGAGATCGCCCGGGTCCACGGACTCGACTACGTCGACACCCTCACCGGGTTCAAATGGGTGTCGCGCGTCGGCGGCTTGCTCTACGGCTACGAGGAGGCCCTCGGCTACCTCGTCGACCCCGACGTCGTCCGCGACAAGGACGGCATCTCGGCCGCCGTCGACCTGCTGGCCCTGGCGACGGAGCTGCACACCGCGGGCTCGAGCCTCGCCGAGCACCTCGTCGCCTTCGACGAGCGGTTCGGAGCCTACGCGTCGTCGCAGGTCTCGATCCGCGTCGACGACCTCGCGACGATCTCGGCCCTGACGGCACGACTGCGCCGCCAGCCGCCCGCCGCCATCGGGTCGCGCCGCGTCGACCGCGTCGACGACTTCCGCGACGGTTTCGGCGCGTTCCCGGCCGGCGACATCCTCCGCTACTGGCTGACCGACGGGTCGCGGGTCATCGTCCGTCCGAGCGGCACCGAGCCCAAGCTCAAGGTCTACATCGACGCCTCGAGCACCGAGGGCGACGCACGGGCACGCCGTGCGTCGGCCGAGGCGGCCGTCGCCGACCTCGAGTCGGGCATGCGCGGGCTGCTCGCCTGACGTCGGCCACGGCGGCCGAGGCGACCGCCTCGACGACGGAAGGAGCCCCGGAGGCGCGCATCGCGCCTCCGGGGCTCCTCTCGTCTCGCGGGCGGCCGGTCGACACCGCCCCGTCGGGCTCAGCCCAGCGACTTCTGCAGCTTGTCGGCCAGCTCCTGCTGGTCGAAGTGGTTCTGGATCACGATCACGTCCGCGAAGGTCCGACCGATCGCGTCGACGAACTCGGCCGACGTCAGGATGACCTGGGCGTCGTCGGCCACGGCCGCGATGGACGCGATGTCGGCCGCGACCACGTCGGCCTCGATGTCGAGCCGGGCCAGCACCCGCTCGGCGTTGACCTTGAGGATGCCGCTGCTGCCGATGCCGGCGCCGCAGATGGTGACGATCTTCATGAGAGGGCTCGCGTTCCGTCGAGGGGGGTCATGCGGTGACGCCCATCAGGCCGCGGACCTCGTCGGCGGTCGTCGCGGCCGCCAGCGCCGGGATCACGGCGGCGTCGTTGAAGACGTTCGCCAGGTCGGCCACGGACTCGAGGTGCGCGCCGACCGTCGGCAGGGCGAGGCCCAGCACGACCGACACGGGATCGTTGTGCGGGTGTCCGAAGGGGACGGGTTCGGCCAGGGTGACCACGGCCAGCCCGTCGCGGACCACGCTGTCGCCGGGTCGGGCGTGGGCGAGCACGAGACCCGGGGCGATGACCACGTACGGGCCGTGCTCCTCGATCATCCGCACCATCTCGTCGCCGTAGCCGTCGAGCGCGGCACCCGACGCGACCAGTGCCTCGCCGGCGACCCGGACGGCGGCGCGCCAGTCGTCGACCTCGGTCGAGATGACGATGGCGCTGTCGGGCAGCGGAGGCAGCGCCATGTCAGACCGCCTCGAAGCCGAGGGTGATGCGGTCGGCCAGGTCGTCGCGGTCCTCGAGCGGCAGGAACGACGCCGCCGCCGCGTTGAGCTGGAACGCCAGCACGTCGGAGAGGTCGTAGTCGAACGCCTGCGTGAGCAGGGCGAGCTCGCGACTGAGGCTGGTCGCGCTCATCAGGCGGTTGTCGGTGTTCACCGTCACCCGGTAGCCGAGCTGGTAGAGCAGGTCGAAGGGGTGGTCGTCGAGGTCGGCGCCCCACGCGGCGATGGCGCCGGTCTGCAGGTTCGACTGGGGCGCGAGCTCGAGGGCGATCTCGCGGTCGCGGACCCACGACGCGATCGGCCCGAGCTCGACCGTGGTCTGACCGCCGCGGCTCTGAATCACACGGATGTCCTCGGCGATGCGGACGCCGTGACCGAGCCGGAGCGCCCGGCCGTCGAGCAGCGCCCCGCGGATGCTGTCGAGCCCGTCGGCCTCGCCGGCGTGCACGGTGACGGGGAGGAACTCGCGGGCCAGGAGGTCGAAGGCGGCGCGGTGGTCGCCGGCCGGGTGCCCCTCCTCGGCACCGGCGATGTCGAAGCCGAGCACCCCCGCCTCGCGGTGGCGGACGGCCAGCGTCGCGATCTCGAGCGAGCGGTCGGCGTGCCGCATGGCGGACAGGATCTGACCGACCGAGAGCTCGTGGTCGTCGTCCGCGAGAGCGCTCACGGCCTCGTCGATGCCGGCCTGGACCGCCTCGACCGCCTGGTCGAGCGAGAGCCCGCCGCGCAGGTGCTGCTCGGGCGCCCAGCGCACCTCGGCGTGCACGACGCCGTCGGCCGCGAGGTCGAGCACGAACTCGCGGGCCACGCGCTGGAGGGCGGACTCGGTCTGCATCACGGCAACCGTGACGTCGAACGTCGCGATGTAGTCGGTCAGGCTGCCGGCCGTCGCCGACTCGACGAACCAGCGGTCGAGATCCGCTGACCCGCCGGTGACGGGCAGCGTGACGCCGGCCTCGTCGGCGAGCTCCACCACGGTCTCGGGTCGGAGACCCCCGTCGAGGTGGTCGTGCAACGACACCTTCGGGAGCGAGGCGATGCTCGGCCCTCCGTTGGGCATGCGGTAGTCCTTGTCCGGTGCGCTCATGCCCTCAATCTACCCGCGCGCACCCGACCGGATCTGGACGCGGGCCACAAGGTTCCGGGACGAGCGTTGGAGGCGCGCCCCGCGCCTCCGACGCCCGTCCCGGAGGCCGACCGCGACCGGCTACGAGATGCGCTCGGCGACGATCCGGCGCGCCGCCGGCGCCTCGTCGCCGATGGCCCATCCGCCGTCGACGGCCTCGAGGGCGCGGGCGAAGCGGTCGGGCTCGTCGGTGTGCAGCGTGAAGAGCGGCTGCCCCTCCACCACGGAGTCGCCCGGCTTGGCGTGCAGCTCGATGCCCGCCGCGGCCTGGACGGGGTCCTGCTTGCGGGCACGACCCGCGCCGAGGCGCCAGGCGGCGATGCCGAAGGGGAGGGCGTGCTGCTCGGTCACGAAGCCGGAGCGCTCCGCGGTCACGACGTGGGTCTCGCGGGCGGTCGGCAGCGCGGCGTCGGGGTCGCCGCCCTGCGCGCGGATCATGCGCTTCCAGGCGTCCATGGCGCGACCGTCGTCGAGGGCCGCCTCGACGTCGGCGTCGGGCAGTCCCGCCGAGGCGAGCATCTCGCGCGCGAGCGCCACGGTCAGCTCGCGGATGTCGGCCGGCCCGCCTCCGGCGAGCGTCTCGACCGACTCGCGGACCTCGAGCGCGTTGCCGATGGTCAGCCCGAGCGGGACGTTCATGTCGGTCAGCAGCGCGGTGGTGGCGACGCCGGCGTCGGTGCCCAGGTCGACCATGGTCCGCGCGAGCAGCCGCGACTGGTCGATGTCCTGGATGAACGCGCCCGAGCCGAACTTCACGTCGAGCACGAGGGCCGCGGTGCCCTCGGCGATCTTCTTGCTCATGATCGACGACGCGATCAGGGGGATCGCCTCGACCGTGCCGGTGATGTCGCGCAGGGCGTAGAGCTTGCCGTCGGCGGGCGCGAGACCCGATCCGGCCGCGCAGACCACCGCGCCGCTGTCGGCCATGATCTCGCGCATCCGGTCGTTCGAGATCGACGCCTGCCAGCCCGGGATCGACTCGAGCTTGTCGAGGGTGCCGCCGGTGTGGCCGAGTCCCCGGCCCGAGAGCTGCGGCACGGCGACGCCGAACGACGCGACGAGCGGGGCCAGGGGCAGCGTGATCTTGTCGCCCACTCCCCCGGTCGAGTGCTTGTCGACGGTCGTCTTGCCGAGGCCGGTGAAGTCCATCGTCTCGCCGCTGCGGATCATGGCCATCGTCATGTCGCGGATCTCGCGCCGGTCCATGCCGTTGAGGAAGATCGCCATCGTCAGGGCGGACATCTGCTCGTCGGCCACGTAGCCCCGCGTGTAGGCGTCGATCAGCCAGTCGATCTGGGCGGTGCTCAACTCGCCCGATCCCCGCTTCACGCGGATCAGGTCGACGGTGTCGAACGGTTCGACGGTGGTGGCCATGGTTCTCCTTCGCGGCGCGCGGGGTCGGTACCGCCGCCTCCGCCATGGTGCCAGATGCACCGAGGAGGCGCGGGCCGGGTCGACCGCGGCCCCTACGCCTGCGAGGCCCTGAACTCCTCGAGCTGGCGCGGGCCGAAGGCGTCGGGAATGACCTCGTCGATCGTCTTGAAGCCGGAGACCGTGTCGAGCACCATCGACGCGTCGGAGTGCTCGTACAGCAGCTGCCGGCAGCGCCCGCAGGGCATCAGCACGTCGCCGTTGCCGTCGACGCAGGCGAAGGCGACCAGGCGGCCTCCTCCGCCCATCACCAGGTCGGTGACGAGGGAGCACTCGGCGCAGAGCGTGATGCCGTACGACGCGTTCTCGATGTTGCAGCCCGACACCAGACGCCCGTCGGTGGTGATCGCGGCCGCCCCCACGGGGAACCTCGAGTACGGCACGTAGGCCTTGGTCATCGCCGTCCGGGCGGCCTCGCGGAGGGCCTCCCAGTCGGTCGTCTCGACGACGCTCACGATTTGATGTAGGGCTTGCCCGACGCGGCGGGACCCCGGGACTGGCCGACGAGCCCCGCGACGGCGAAGATCGTGACGATGTACGGCAGCATGAGCATGAACTCGCTCGGCACCGGCGACCCGATGGCGCCGAGCACGTTCTGCAGGTTGCTGGCGAAGCCGAACAGCAGGGCGGCCAGAGTGGCGCGGATCGGGTCCCACCGTCCGAAGATGACCGCGGCCAGCGCGATGAACCCGGCGCCCGCCGTCATCTCCTTCTGGAAGTTGCCCAGCGAGCCGAGGGTGAAGTACGCCCCGCCGAGCCCGGCGATGGCGCCGGCGAGCGAGACGTTCCAGAAGCGGGTCGCGTTGACCTTGATGCCGACCGTGTCGGCGGCCTGCGGGTGCTCGCCGACCGACCGGAGGCGCAGACCCCAGCGCGTGCGGAACAGGCCGTAGAAGACCAGGGCGATGGCCACGTACATCAGGTAGACGATGATCGTCTGACGGAAGAACACCGGCCCGATGATCGGGATCTGGCTCAGGACCGGGATGTCCAGCTGCGGGAACCGCACGCCGCGGCTGAGCGAGTCGGATCGGGCCAGCACCTGCGAGTACAGGAAGCTCGTCAGACCGGTCACGAGGACGTTGAGCACGACGCCGACGATCACCTGGTCGACGATGTAGCGGATGCTGAACACGGCCAGCACCATCGAGACCAGCACGCCGGCGATCATCGCGCCGATCAGGCCGACGTAGGCCGAGCCCGTGGCGGAGGCGACGAGCGCCGAGACGAAGGCGCCGGCCAGCAGCTGCCCCTCGATCGCGACGTTGACGACGCCGACGCGCTCGGAGATCACGCCGCCGAGGGCGCCGAAGATCAGCGGGGTGCTGAGCGCCAGCGCGCCCAGCAGCAGCCCGGGCACGGGGATCGTGGCGCCGGCGCTCGTCCAGGTGAGGAACGCCACCAGGAACACCACGCCGAAGACGGCGACGAGCCAGATCGGGACCTTCTGCGCCCGGACGACGAGGGCGACCGACGCCCCGGTGATCAGCGCGAGGACGATCGACAGCACCAGACCGGTGCCCGAGGAGGGCAGCACGGCGTCGGGCAGGGCGAAGAAGTCCGTCGCGGTGGCGAGACGGAACGTGCTCGACCCCTCGCGGCCGAAGCCGACGAAGAGGACGAAGGCGACGACCGTGAAGACGCCGAACGCGAGGGGCGCCTTGTAGCTGCGGGTGACCGCACGGGCGAGATCGGGCGACGCGGCGGCGGGGACCGCGGTGTCGGGGCTGAGGGTGCTCACTTGGTGACCACCGCCTCCTTGGTCGAGGCCTTGCGCACCGGGCGGGCGCCCGGAGCCGGCAGACGGAAGATGCTGCGCACGAGCGGCGGGGCCGCTACGAACAGCACGATGAGGGACTGCACGACGAGCACGATGTCGATCGGCACGCCGTTGGCGGCCTGCATCGAGTACCCGCCGGCCTTGAGCGCGCCGAACAGCACGCCGGCGGCGAACACGCCCCAGGGGCGGGACCGGCCGAGCAGCGCCACGGTGATCGCGTCGAAGCCGATGCCGGCGTCGATGCCCGAGGTGAAGCCCGACGTCAGCGTGCCGAGCACCTGGGTCGAGCCGGCCACGCCGGCCAGGGCCCCGGAGATGAGCATCGCGTAGAGGTAGATGTTCTTGACGTTCATCCCCGCCGTGCGGGCCGCGTGCGGGTTCTCGCCCACCGCCCGGAAGCGGAAGCCGAGCGTCGAGCGGTTGATCAGCCACCAGACCGCCGCCGTGATCGCGATCACCAGGATGAAGCCCCAGTTCAGGCCGTAGCTCGGGCCGAACAGGTCGGGCAGGATGGCCGTCTCGAGCGTGGCCGGCGACTTCGGGTTGTTGCTGCCCGGCGCCTGGAGGAGGCCCTGCGTGCGCAGCATGAAGGCCAGCAGGTAGAAGGCGATGTAGTTGAGCATGATCGTGAGGATCACCTCATGCGCACCGGTGCGGGCCTTGAGCAGACCCACGATGCCGCCCCAGAGGGCGCCGGCCGCGATCCCCGCCGCGAGGGCGAGGGGCAGGTGCAGGGCGAGCGGCAGGTGGAACGAGAACCCGACCCAGCCCGCGGCGGCCGACGCCATCAGCATCTGCCCGCGGGCGCCGATGTTGAACAGGCCGACGCGGAAGGCCACCGCGACGCCCAGACCCGCCGCGATCAGCGGCACCGCGTAGTTGAGGGTCTCGGTCAGCGGCCGGATGCCCGCGGCGAAGCCGTCGACCCGGAAGTTGTAGACGGCGCCCTGGAAGAGCGACACGTAGGCCCCGCCCACCGAGGCGCCGAACGCCTGCAGGAAGTCGGTCGGGCGCGAGAAGAAGTACCCCATCGTGCTCTGGACGTCCTGGTCGGTGAACCCGATCAGGAGGCCCGAGACCACCAGCGCGAGCACGACGGCGAGCACGGAGATCGCGGCGTTGCCGGTCGTGATCTCCCGGAGGAGGCGCGAGCCGCGCGAGTCGCCGCCGTCGCCTCCCGAGGGGGTCGGCGGGGTGGGGACGGTCGGCGGGGTCGCGCCCGACGTCGTGGTGGTGGCGTCGCTCACGCTGCCTGCTCCGTTCCGTGCGGCATCTCGCCGGCCATCATGAGCCCCAGCACCTCGCGGGGCGTGTCCGCCGGCACGATGCCGACGATCGTTCCGCGGTACATCACCGCGATGCGGTCGGCCAGGGCGGCGACCTCGTCGAGCTCGGTCGAGACGACGATGACGGGCACGCCCTGATCGCGGGTCTCGACGATGCGCTTGTGCACGAACTCGATCGAGCCGACGTCGATGCCCCGGGTCGGCTGCGCCGCCACGAAGAGCCGGAGGTCGCGGCTCAGCTCGCGCGCGAGCACGACCTTCTGCTGGTTGCCGCCCGAGAGACGACCGGCCGGCGTGGTGATGCCCTGCGTCCGGATGTCGAACTCCCGCACCTTCTCGACGGCGAAGGCCGCGAGCTGGGCCAGCTTGAGCGAGCCGCGTCGGACGAACGGACCGGACTGCGACCGGTCGAGCATGAGGTTCTCGGCGACGGTGAACTCGCCGACGAGGCCGTCCTGGTTCCGGTCCTCGGGCACGAAGCCGACGCCCGCGTCGAGCACCTGGCGGACGCTGCGGCCGGTGATGTCGCGGCCGTCGAGCGAGACGCGCCCCTCGACCCGCGGCTGCAGCCCGAGGATCGCCTCGGTCAGCTCGGTCTGGCCGTTGCCCTGCACGCCGGCGATCGCGAGGATCTCGCCGCGGCGGACCTCGAACGAGACGTCGTCGACCACGACCTGGCCGATCGGATCGACCACCCGGAGGTGCTCGACGACCAGAGCGGCCTCACCGGCCCGGGCCGGGGCCTTCTGCACGGTGAGCTCGACGGCGCGGCCGACCATGAGGGCCGCCAGCTCGCCGTTCGACGCGCTCGGCTCGGCCTCGCCGACGACGCGGCCGAGACGGATGACCGTGATGCGGGTGGCGACCTCGCGCACCTCGCGGAGCTTGTGGGTGATGAAGACGATGGCGGTGCCCGCGTCGCGCAGCTGCCGCATGATCACCATGAGCTCGTCGGTCTCCTGCGGGGTGAGCACGGCGGTGGGCTCGTCGAAGACGAGCACCTTGGCGTCGCGGGAGAGGGCCTTGATGATCTCGACCCGCTGCTGCACGCCGACGGGCAGCTCCTCGACGAGGGCGTCGGGGTCGACGTCGAAGCCGAAGCGCCTGCTGATCTCGCGCACCTTCGCACGGGCGGCGTTGAGGTCGAGGAGCCCGCCGGCCTTGGTCTGCTCGTGACCGAGCATGACGTTCTCGGCGACCGTGAACACGGGCACGAGCATGAAGTGCTGGTGCACCATGCCGATGCCGGCCGCCATCGCGTCGCCGGGACCGGCGAAGTCCTGGACGACGTCGTCGAGCAGGATGTCGCCCTCGTCGGCTTGGTAGAGACCGTAGAGGACGTTCATCAGCGTCGACTTGCCGGCGCCGTTCTCTCCGAGCAGGCAGTGGATCTCACCCGGCTCCACGGTCAGGCTGATGTGGTCGTTGGCGGTGAGAGCGCCGAAGCGCTTCGTGATGCCCCGCAGTTCGAGCTTCATCTCAGGTGTCTACCTCGGGTCGGGTGTCGAGTCGGGCGCGGGGAGCACGTCGGGTCGGCGTGCGCCCGCAGGCGTTGCGAGGGCCGGGAGCGACGGGGTGGCCGTCGCTCCCGGCCCTGGGTCAGTCGATGCTAATCGATGACGGGAGGTGCGTCGTTACTCGGTCAGCGCCGACGGCGACTCGACGGTGATCGAACCGTCGATGATGCCGGCCTTGATCGTGTCGAGCTCGTCCTGCAGACCGGAGTCGACCTGGTCCTCGTAGTCGTGGAACGGCGCGATGCCGACGCCGTCGTTCTCGAGCGTGCCGACGTAGGGCTCGTTCGTGAAGTCGCCGTCGGCGGCCTGCGTCACGACGTCGTTCGTCGCCTGCTTGATGCCCTTGAGCACCGAGGTGAGGAACAGGTCGCTGTTGGCGCTGTCGGTCTCGTAGGTGTCGCTGTCGGCGCCGATCAGCACGATCTCGTCGCCCGAGTCGCGGATCGCCTCGGCGGCGCTCTGGTAGATCGGTCCGCCGACGGGCAGGATCACGTCGGCGCCCTGCTCGATCAGCGTCTGCGCGCTCTGCTTGGCGACGGTGCCGGCCTCGAAGCCGCCCGTGAAGGTGCCCGTCTGGCTCTCGACGTCCCAGCCGACCGTCTTGACGTCGGTGCCCTTCTGCTCGTTGTAGTACTCGACGCCGTCGGCGAAGCCGTCCATGAAGATCGTGACGGTCGGGAACTGCATGCCGCCGAAGGTGCCGACGGTTCCGGTCTTCGTGAAGCTGGCCGCCGCGTAGCCGGCGAGGAACGCCGCCTCGGAGGTGTTGAACGTGATGGGGCGGATGTTCTCGGCGTCGTTGGCCGCGTCGTCGATCGTCGCGTAGTCGATGTCGGGGTTCGCCGCGGCGGCGGTGCCGGTCGCCTCGGAGAGCGCGAAGCCGACCGTGACGATCAGGTTGCAGCCCTCGGCGGCCAGGTTCGACAGGTTGGCGTCGTAGACGGTCTCGTCGGCCGACTCGACGTCCTTGGGCGTCGCGCCGATGGCGTCCGCGGCCTCGTTCAGGCCCTCGAAGCCGAGCTGGTTGAACGACTTGTCGTCGAACCCGCCCGCGTCGGAGACCATGCAGGGGATGAAGTCGCTCGTGGCGGCGTCGGTCGAGCCGCCGTCGGCCTCGGGAGCCGAGGCACAGCCGGCCAGGATCGCGGCGGTGCCGAACAGGGCGATACCGCTGAGCACGGCCTTGCGCGCAGTTGTAGTCAAGTTGTCCTCCAAGATGCAGCCCGGCAGAGCAGCCGGGCACGTATGGCTGTCAGGTTACCCAGTGCGACGGACGCCGATGACCGCGGAGGTGTAGTGATGCCGTCCTGTTACACAAGCGGGACCACCGCGTAACGGGCGCGAAACGTCGCGCCCGCTCCGGGGGTCAGAGGACGTCGCTGCGGCCGCTCAGCTTGAGGGCGTCGACGACCGACTTCACGCGCTGCGCGTTCGCCGTCGTGGTCACCAGCAGGGCGTCGGGGGTGTCGACGACGATGATGTCGTTGACGCCGATCAGCGAGATCAGCCGGTCGCTGCCGGCGACGACGATGCCGCTCGACGCGTCGGCGAGCACCCGCGCGTTCTCGCCGAGGATGGCGAGGTCGCTCTTGCGACCGCCCGAGTGCAGCTTGGCGATCGAGGCGAAGTCCCCCACGTCGTCCCAGTCGAAGTCTCCCGGGATCACGGCGAGCCGCCCGGACGCCGCGGCGGGCTCGGCGACGGTGTAGTCGATGGCGATCTTCTCGAGCGACGGCCACACGGCGTCGACGACGGCGCCGCGCCGCGGGGTGTCCCAGGCCTCGGCCAGCTCCTCGATGCCGGCGAGCAGCGCGGGGCTGGTCTCGCCCAGCTGCTCGAGGAGGCGGTCGGCGCGCGAGATGAACATGCCCCCGTTCCAGAGGTAGTCGCCTCCCGCCACGTACTGCTCGGCCGTCTCGAGGTCGGGCTTCTCGACGAAGGACTCCACCATGCGGGCCGAGGGGGCGCCCTCGACCGGGAGCGCGCCGCCGACGTGGATGTAGCCGAATCCGATCGCGGGCTCCGTCGGCGTGATGCCGATCGTGGTGATGTACCCGGCGTCGGCGACCACGATGGCCTCGCGCACGGCGCGCCCGAACCCGCGGGTGTCGGCGATGACGTGGTCGGCTGCGAACGACCCGATGATCACGTCGGGCTCGCGGCGGCGGAGGATCGCCGCGGCCAGGCCGATGGCCGCCGTGCTGTCCTTCGGCTCGCTCTCGAGCACGACGTTGTGATCGAGGAGCGCCGGGAGCTGCTTCTCGACGGCCGCCCGGTGCGCTCGCCCGGTCACGACCATGATCCGCTGCTCGCCGTTCAGCGGCGCCAGGCGGTCCCAGGTGCCCCGGAGCAGCGTCGAGCCGCTGCCGGTCAGGTCGTGCAGGAACTTGGGGGCGTCGGCCCGGCTCAGCGGCCACAGCCGGGAGCCGATGCCACCGGCCGGGATGATGCTGTAGAACCGGTCGAGGCTGTCCTGGGTCGTCATGGACCCCACCCTAGCGATCAGGGGCCGACCGGCCGGGCGACGACGCGACCTCGCGGGCGAGGAGCCACCCGGCGGCTCACCCGGGCGTTCACGCACCCGCCACCCGGCGGCCACGGCAGGGCACCGCCGCCGACACGTCACCGGCGCAGCCTGGGCTCACCACGAGCCTGAGGAGACACCGGTGAGAGTCGTCGTCGTGACCGAGAGCTTCCTGCCCACCGTGAACGGGGTGACGACCAGCGTCCTCCGGGTCCTAGACCACCTGGCGGCCCGCGGCCACGAGGCGCTGATCGTCGCACCGGCCGGACGCGGGCACGAGTCCTACGCCGGGTTCCCCGTCCACCGGGTGCCGTCCGTGGCCTACCGGCAGTTCCCGGTCGGGCTGCCCAACCCCCAGGTCGCGAGCGCGATCGCCGCCTTCGGGCCGGACGTGGTGCACGTGGCCTCCCCGTTCCTCCTCGGCGCCCAGGCGATCTCGGCCGCGACGCGCCTCGGCGTCCCGAGCGTCGCGGTGTTCCAGACCGACGTCGCCCGCTACGCCGCGGCCGCCGGTCTCGGGGCGACCGGCGCCTCCCTGGCCTGGCGCCTCGTCCGTCGGATCCACGACCAGGCCACGCTCACGCTCGTCCCCTCGTCGGCGTCCCGTCGCGATCTGGAAGCGGCCGGGGTGACCCGCCTGGCGACCTGGGGTCGCGGCGTCGACGCCGTGCGGTACCACCCGAACCGACGGCACTCCCCCGCCACGGCCGCCTTCCGGGCCACGCTGGCCCGGCCGGACGAGGTCGTCGTCGGCTACGTCGGCCGGCTCGCCGCCGAGAAGGAGGTCGACCGTCTCGCGGCGCTCCGCGCCGTCGACGGGCTGCGGCTGGTCGTCGTGGGCGGTGGACCGAGCCTCCCGGCCCTCCGACGGCGACTGCGTCACCTCGACCCCGTCTTCACCGGCCCCCTGCACGGCGACGACCTGGCGACGGCCTACGCGGTGCTCGACGTGTTCGTCCACACGGGCACGACGGAGACCTTCGGCCAGACGATCCAGGAGGCGCACGCCAGCGGCGTTCCCGTGGTGGCGCCCGCCGCGGGCGGACCGCTCGACCTCGTCCGGCACGGCGTGGACGGCTACCTGGTCGATCCTCGGCACGACCACTCGCTCCGTCTGGCCGTCCGACGACTCGTCGGCTCGCCCGAGCTGCGCGCCCGCTTCGGCGAGGCCGGTCGGCGAGCCGTCGTCGGACGGACCTGGCAGCGCCTCGGCGACGAGCTGATCGAGCACTACGACACGGCCCGTCGAGCCGCCGTGGCGCCGACGCCCGTGGCCCTCCGCCGGCGCCCCGCCGCACCCGGTCGCAGTGTCTCGACATCGAACTAGTTAGGCGGGCCTTGGCGGCGCCGCGAGCGGGGCCGACCGTAGACTGCAGACGTTCTGAGAACGAATACGGCGGACACGGCTGTCCTCTCCCGACGACAGCCTCACCGCCCACGTCCGCGAGGAGGGCCGGTCATGGCCGAGCAGTCGACAGGAACCCTGCCACCACCGGCGGGTCGACGGGGAGCACCCGAGATCGGCGCCCCGCGCGCGAAGAACCGCCTGGCGGGCACGCTCTACCGCGGCCGGGAGGGCATGTGGTCGTGGGTGCTGCACCGCATCACCGGCGTGAGCATCTACTTCTTCCTCCTGGTGCACATCCTCGACACGGCCCTCGTGCGGATCAGCCCCGAGGCCTACAACGCCGTCATCGGCACGTACAAGAACCCGGTCATGGGGCTGGGCGAGACCGCCCTGGTCGCGGCCATCCTCTTCCACGCCCTCAACGGCCTGCGGATCATCCTCATCGACTTCTGGGGCCCCGGCACCAAGTACCAGCGGGTCATGTTCTGGATCGTCATCGGCCTGGCCGTCGTGCTGTTCGCCGGCTTCGCTCCCCGCCACCTCATGAACGTCTTCTCGGAGTAGAACGATGACCACCGACACCATCGAGGCCCCCCGTTCGGCTCGCCCCGCCTCGCGCAGCAGCAACCTCGAGAAGTGGGGCTGGATCTACATGCGCGCCAGCGGGGTCGTGCTCGTCGTCCTCGTCTTCGGGCACCTCTTCATCAACCTGCTCGCCGCCGAGGGCGGCATCAAGGCGATCGACTTCGCCTTCGTGGCCGGCAAGTGGGCCTCGCCGTTCTGGCAGGTCTACGACACCCTCCTGCTCTGGCTGGCTCTGATCCACGGTTCGAACGGCATGCGGACCATCGTGAACGACTACGTCTCGAAGCCCCTCGTGCGTCGGGTGCTGCTCGGAGCCCTCCTGGTCTCGGCCGTCGTGCTCCTCACCCTCGGCACCCTCGTCATCTACACGTTCGACCCGTGCCCGGCCGGCGCCCCCGCCGACCTGCTGCCCTCGATCTGCTCGTAGACCGACCCGCGCCTCCTCGCCCACACGCCCGCACCACCCACCGACGGAAAGCACCGTGACCACACCTTCTCCCGCTCCCGAGAGCACCATCGTCGACGGCATCCACTACCACCAGCACGACATCGTGATCGTCGGCGCCGGCGGCGCAGGCATGCGGGCGGCCATCGAAGCCGGGCCGAACGCCAGCACGGCGGTCATCTCGAAGCTCTACCCGACCCGGTCGCACACCGGCGCCGCGCAGGGCGGCATGGCCGCGGCCCTCGCCAACGTCGAGGACGACAACTGGGAGTGGCACACCTTCGACACCGTCAAGGGCGGCGACTACCTCGTCGACCAGGACGCCGCGGAGATCCTCGCCAAAGAGGCCATCGACGCCGTGCTGGACCTCGAGAACATGGGCCTGCCGTTCAACCGCACCCCCGAGGGCAAGATCGACCAGCGCCGCTTCGGCGGGCACACGGCCGAGCACGGCAAGAACCCCGTCCGCCGGGCCTGCTACGCCGCCGACCGCACCGGCCACATGATCCTCCAGACGCTCTACCAGAACTGCGTCAAGCACGGGATCAACTTCTTCAACGAGTTCTACGTGCTCGACCTGATCATGGGCGAGATCGACGGCGAGGAGCGCCCGGCCGGCGTCATCGCCTACGAGCTCTCGACGGGCGACCTGCACGTGTTCCAGGGCAAGGCCGTCATCTTCGCCACCGGCGGCTTCGGCAAGATCTACAAGACGACCTCGAACGCCCACACCCTCACCGGCGACGGCGTCGGCATCATCTGGCGCAAGGGCCTCCCCCTCGAGGACATGGAGTTCTTCCAGTTCCACCCGACCGGTCTCGCGGGCCTCGGCATCCTCCTCAGCGAGGCCGCCCGCGGCGAGGGCGCCATCCTGCGCAACAGCGAGGGCGAGCGCTTCATGGAGCGCTACGCCCCCACGATCAAGGACCTGGCTCCGCGCGACATCGTCGCCCGCTGCATGGCGACGGAGATCCGCGAGGGGCGGGGCGCGGGTCCCCACAAGGACTACGTCTACCTCGACATCACGCACCTCGACCCGGCCGTGATCGACGCGAAGCTCCCGGACATCACCGAGTTCGCCCGCACCTACCTCGGCGTCGAGCCGTACACGGAGCCCGTCCCCGTGCTGCCGACCGCGCACTACGCCATGGGCGGCATCCCGACCAACGTCAAGGCCGAGGTGCTCCGCGACAACACGACCGTCGTGCCGGGTCTGTACGCCGCCGGCGAGTGCGCCTGCGTCAGCGTGCACGGGTCGAACCGCCTCGGCACGAACTCGCTGCTGGACATCAACGTCTTCGGCAAGCGCGCCGGCAACAACGCCGTGGAGTTCGTCAAGGACGCCCCCTGGGTCCCGCTGCCCGACGACCCCGCCGCATTCGTGCGCGGGCTCGTCGACGACGTCCGATTCGCCACGGGCACCGAGCGCATCGCCACGCTGCGCAAGGAGCTGCAGGACAGCATGGACCGCAACGCCCAGGTCTTCCGCACCGAGGAGACCCTCGACGAGGTGACCCACGTCATCGCCGACCTGCGCGAGCGGTTCAAGAACATCAGCGTGCAGGACAAGGGCAAGCGGTTCAACACCGACCTCCTCGAGGCCATCGAGCTCGGATTCCTGCTCGACCTCGCCGAGGTCGTCGTCTACTCCGCCCGGTCGCGGCAGGAGAGCCGCGGCGGGCACTTCCGCGAGGACTACCCGACACGCGACGACGAGAACTGGCTGGTGCACACGATGGCCTACCTCACCGGCGACGCGCACTCGTCGCTGGCCGGCGACCACATCCGCCTCGACACCAAGCCCGTCGTGATCACGAACTACCAGCCGATGGAACGGAAGTACTGACATGAGCACCGCAGTCCTCGAGAACTCCCCCGCGGGCGCCGACGCCGTCCCCACCTTCACGGCCACGCTGATCATCCGTCGATTCGACCCGGAGGTCGACAGCGAACCGCGCTGGCAGGACTTCGACGTCGAGGTCCTCCCCACCGACCGCGTCCTCGACGCGCTGCACCAGATCAAGTGGGAGCAGGACGGCTCGCTCACGTTCCGTCGCTCGTGCGCCCACGGCATCTGCGGCTCCGACGCCATGCGCATCAACGGCCGCAACCGCCTCGCCTGCAAGACGCTCATCAAGGACCTCGATCTGACGCAGCCGATCTACGTCGAGGCCATCAAGGGGCTCCCTCTCGAGAAGGACCTCGTCGTCGACATGGAGCCCTTCTTCAAGTCCTACCGGGAGATCCAGCCGTTCCTGATGGCGTCGAGCAAGCCCGAGAAGGAGCGCCTGCAGAGCGCGACCGAGCGTGCCCGCTTCGACGACACGACCAAGTGCATCCTCTGCGCGGCCTGCACCTCGAGCTGCCCCGTCTTCTGGACGGACGGCCAGTACTTCGGCCCCGCCGCCATCGTCAACGCGCACCGCTTCATCTTCGACTCGCGCGACGAGGGATCCCAGGTCCGCCTCGACATCCTCAACGACAAAGAGGGCGTCTGGCGCTGCCGCACGACCTTCAACTGCACCGAGGCCTGCCCCCGCGGCATCCAGGTGACCCAGGCCATCGCCGAGGTCAAGCAGGCGGTGCTGCGCGGCCACGCCTGAGAGACGATCCTCACGACGGCGCCGGGCTCACGCCCGGCGCCGTCGTCGGTCGTGGCGTGGATCCGGCGCAGGTCAGTCGTCTTCGACGATGCAGACGGCGTCGAGCGCCAGGGCCAGTCGCAGGGCGACCGAGACGCCGATCTCGCCGTCGTCGCCGAGCGGGGCCGACGCGTCGATCCAGAACACGGGGAGGCTCACCTCGGGAGGGTGGGGCAGCAGCCGTTCGATCTCTCCGGCGGTCGCCAGCTCCTGGGCGCCGTAGACGGTCAGAAGCGCCCGGCCGCCGCGGGCGAAGACCTGCGACGCCGTACCGCCGTCGATCTCGCGTACGCCGAACGACTCGTCGACGGCGCGGGCGGCCGTGGCGAGGTCGAGCCCGTCGGGGATCTGGGGACTCAGGATCGTGACGTCACGGGGCACCGTCGCGTGCCTCCTCGGCTCCGTCGTCGTCCGGGTCGGCGTCGCTCGCCGACGACCCCGCGATGCCGATGACGCCGGGCATCCGGCTCTCGTGCAGCAGGTCGAACTCGTGGAGGTCCTCCTCCCACGCCTGGAGGAGAGGCGTCGACACGAGGGTCGCGAGCCGATCCGGGCCGACGGCCTCGAGCGTCTCGTGGAGGGCGTCCCAGCCCGACGTCGTGGCATCGCCGAGAGGGACGACGTAGGCCGGCAGTCGAGGGCGACCCACGACCCTGACGGTGTCGCGGGTGGGCAGCACCGACAGGTCGAGGCCGAGGCGCTTGACCGACGGCGCACCGATCAGGAGGGCGACGGGGTTCGGGGGCGGGTAGGTGACGGCCCGCGCACAGCGATCGATCTCGCCCTCGCGCGCGACGACGAGCGCGAACGTGGGCAGGGTCGTCTCGGCGATCTCGGTGAGGGCGTCGGTGAGCCGGCCGATGGCCGCGTCGAGGTCCCGACCGTCGACCGGGTGGGTGACGTCGGCGGTCAGAGCGGTGGTCTCCTCGATGCCGTGCTCGGTCACCCGGGCGGTGATCGTCGCCGACACGTGCGGCCCCTCGGCGATGAAGCGCACGGTGTCGGGGGCGGAGTGCCGCGCGTGCTGCGTCATCACCCAGCGGTCCCAGCCGTGCAGGAGCGGTTCGGTGGTGCCCCAGGAGACCGGCGACCCGCCTGAGATGGCCGACGTCAGGACCTCGAGCGCACCTCCGAGGCTGGTGTCGTGGGAGGCGCGGTGCAGGACGGTCAGGTCGACGGTCAACTGCGGGGTCGTGTCGACGGCGGGGCGGATGACGGGCGGCGCGGCGGCGACGGAGCCGTCCTCCTCGACCGGCGCTCCGGCCGCGTCGACGTCCTCGTAGGGCAGGCCGCTCAACCCGTCGCGATAGCCGCCCTCGTCGTCCCGGACGACCCAGGCGCCACCCGCCTCGACCAGGGCGGAGCGGAACCCGACGGTCAGACGAGAGCGTTCTCCCGTGACCAGGACGACGCGTCGTCGGTGGCGCTTCCGTCTCAGGAGGTCGGACATCGGCCGGCTGAGGCGGACGACCCCGGCACGACCGTCGATGCGGACGACGCGCGGAGTGACCGCATCGACCAACGGGTGTCGTATTGGGGTTCCCACACCACCAGTCTGCTCCGCGGACGTCCGAGTCGACCGGATCCACGACGATCGACCAGGAACCGCGGGGAGCGACGAGGGCGCCGTGACGGGCGGCGCACCGACCGGGACGGTCCGCCTAAGCTGGTGAGAGCTCCTCACGGGTCGGCACATCCCCCGCGGCGGCGCAGACCCCCACCCCGACCGAGAGGCCGAGACGCATGGACGTCACCCGCCAGCAGCAGCTGCAGAACGAGATCGCCGCGACGTTCGCGGAGTCGCTCGTCGATCACGACTGGGCGGAGGCGACGCTGTTCCTGATCGAGGTCGGCTCGATCTCGCGCGTCTGGGTCGATGCCCTCGACGCGACGGGCAGCGCCCGACAGGGCCTCTCCGTGCCCGACGTGGCGCCGACCGGCTCGCTCCTCCGCGAGACGATGGCCGACCCCGACAAGGGCGCCTGGTTCTCGCTCGCACTGACCCTGACGCGCGACGGCTCGTTCACGGCGAGGTTCAACCTCGATCGCCGTGTCTACGACGACGCCGCCTCGCCGTTCGAGCCCGGTGGGGCCGGCGAGGTGCCGTCGGACTCCGACTACCTCGCCGACCTCGAACGGTTCCCGCGGGCGGAGAAGTACCGCCCGTCGTGGCTGCCGGTCGGCTGACCGGGCCGCCCGTGGGCTAGACGGCGACGGCCTCGGCCGCTTCGCGGGCTCCGGAGGCGGTGCTGGCGTCGACCGCGGCGGCCGCCAGCGCGCGTGCCTGCTCGAGCGTGTACTTCGACAGCTCGAGACGGACGTCGGCGAGCGCCGCGGGGGTCATCGACAGCGTGGTCGCGCCGAGTCCGACGAGCACGACGGCCAGCAGCGGATCGGCCGCGGCCTCGCCGCAGATGCCCACCGGCTTGCCGGCGGTCGCGCCGGCCTCGCCCAGGGCGCGCACCAGCCGCAGCACAGCGGGGTGCCACGGGTCCTGATAGGACGCGACCGACCCGAGCATGCGGTCGGCGGCGAGGGTGTACTGCGTGAGGTCGTTCGTCCCGATGCTGACGAAGTCGGCACTGCGGAACACCTGGTCGGCCAGCACGGCGAGCGACGGCACCTCGGCCATCACGCCGACGGTCTTCAGGCCGAGCTCCCGGCCGAGGGCCACGAAGTACTCGGTCTCCTCCGCGTCGCTGACCATCGGGGCCATGACCCAGAGATCGGCCGTCGTGGCGGCCTGCGCCGCGGCGAGCGCCGTGAGCTGGTCGCGCAGGATCTGCTCCTTGACGCGCAGCGCGCGGAGTCCGCGGAGGCCGAGGGCCGGGTTCTCCTCGTGGGCGTCGTTGAGGAAGCTCAGGGGCTTGTCGGCGCCGGCGTCGAGCGCCCGGACGACGACCTTCTTACCCGGGAACGCCTCGAGCAGTGCGGTGTAGCTGGCGGTCTGACTCTCGACGGTCGGGGCGGTCGACGAGCCGAGGAAGAGGAACTCGGTTCGGAACAGGCCGACGCCCTCGGCTCCGAGCGCGACGGCACCCGCCGCCTCGTCGGGCGACCCGAGGTTGGCGAGCAGGGGCACGGCGTGGCCGTCGGCGAGGGCGCCGTCGGTGAGGGGCGCGGCGGCGGCGACGAGGCGGTCCGCGATGCGCTTCTCGGCGGCCGCGACCTCGTCGGCGCCGGGGTCGACGGTCACGACGCCGGTCGCGGCGTCGGCCACGACGACGGTGCCGTCGGCGAGGTCGAGAGCGCCGGTCACGCCGACGATGGCGGGGATCGACTTCGACCGGGCGAGGATCGCGGTGTGCGAGGTCGGCCCCCCGTCGCGGGTGATCAGCGCCAACACCTTGTCGAGGTCGAGCAGCGCGGTGTCGGCGGGGGCCAGGTCGGGTGCGACCAGGACGAACGGGGTGTCGCTCTCGGGGACGCCGGGGGCCGGCACGCCGCGCAGGGAGGCGATGACGCGCTGGGAGACGTCGCCGAGGTCGGCGGCCCGCTCGGCCATGTAGCCGCCCATTCCCACGAGCATGTCCTGGAAGGCCGCGAACGCCTCGAAGACGGCCCGCTCGCCCGTCGCGCCGTCGGCGATCCGCTGCTCGACGTCGTCGGTGAGGGTCGGGTCCTGCGCCATGAGGGCCTGGGCGTCGAGGACGTCCTTCGCCTCGCCGCCCGCCTTCTCGCCTCGGGCGGCGAGGTCGTCCGCCACGAGTCCGAGCGACCGGGTCACCGCGGCGAACTCGACGTCCGCCTCGGCCGTGCGCTTGTCGGCGCTCGGCTCGGGGAGGGGATCCGGCATCCGGAGGATCGGGCCGACGGCCACTCCGCGTCCGACGCCAACGCCCTGTAGTGCCACTGTGAAACCTCTTCGTGTCGGTGAGTCCGGGTACGCGAGCGCGGGCACCCGGTGGTGCGCGTCGTGCTCGCAGTCGCCTGACATCGTACGCGAGAGCCGCCTGGGAGCGGGGACCGGACGCGGGGTCCGACCGCCCCTAACCTGGGACGATGCGACGACGACGAGACGATGAGCCGTCGACGGACGCGCCGGGGTCGGTCGAGGCCGGGCCGCAGGGCGACGCTCGCGCCCGACCCGCGACCGCGGTGCGGGCGACCGGCGCGCGCGTCGCCGCCGCCCGCCCGGTCCGGGTCGTCGGCCGCTACGTGGCCGCCAAGGGGCCGCTCCTGGCGGCCGGTCTCACCTACCAGGCCCTGTTCGCGCTCTTCGCGGGGCTCTGGGTCGGCTTCTCCGTCGCCGGGTTCGTCGTGTCCGGCGACGAGGCCCTGAGCGATCAGCTCGTGGTCTTCATCCGCTCGGCGGTGCCCGGTCTCATCCAGGACGAGTCCGGCGCCGGCGTCGTCGACCCCGAGGCGCTGCTCGACGCGAGCGTCTTCGGCTGGACGGGCGCCATCGCCCTCGTCGGTCTGCTCTTCTCGTCGATCGCGCTCTTCGGCAGCATGCGGGACTCCGTCCGCACGATCTTCCGGGCCGCCTCCCCCGCGACCCCGCTCGTCCGCCTGCTGCTGCGCGACCTGGCCCTCGCGCTGGCGTTCGGGGCCGCCGTGGTCGTCTCGGCCGCCCTGTCGCTGCTCAGCACCTCGGCCGTCCGCTGGGTCCTGCATCTGCTCGATCTGTCGACGACCTCCCCGACGGCGGTCGTCCTGCTGCGCGTGACGGCGCTGCTGCTCGTGTTCGCCTTCGACGCCGCCGTGCTCGCCGCTCTGTTCCGGGTGCTGGCGGGGCTGCACATCCCCGGCCGGCGCCTCCTCGTCGGATCGTCGATCGGCGCCGCGGGCTTCGTCCTGCTCACGGTCGTCGGCGCGACGCTGCTGCGCGCGACGGGCAACAACCCGCTGCTGGCGTCGTTCGCCGCGATCATCGGGCTGCTGATCGTGATCGACCTGCTCTGCCAGGTGCTGCTGCTCGCGGCCTCGTGGATCGCCGTCGGCATGGACGACATCGGCGTGCTCGCCGATCCGCACCAGGAGGCCGAACGTCTGCGGCTGCTCGAGGAGGAGCGGATCGCCCAGGAGGCGCGGGTCGCGACCCGGTCGGGGCGCCTCGTCGAGGCCGTCCGAGGGGTCGTCCACCGCCTGCCCCGGCCCTCACGCGGTCGCGGCACGGGTGACGGTGGCCGCCGGTAGTGTTCTGCCCATGGGTTCACGTCTCCGCCTCGCATCCGTCAACGTCAACGGCATCCGCGCCGCGTTCCGCAAGGGCATGGGCGACTGGCTGGCCGATCGCGACGTCGACATCCTGACCCTCCAGGAGGTCCGCGCCTCGACCGACGACCTCGAGGGCCTGCTCGGTCCCGAGTGGAACGTCGTGCACCACGCCGCCACCGCCAAGGGGCGGGCCGGGGTCGCCATCGCCTCGCGAGGCGCGGCGACCATCCACCGGGTCGATCTCGGCGACGAGGGCTTCGACAGCGCCGGCCGCTGGCTCGAGGCCGACTACGACGTCGACGGCACCCTGGTGACGGTCGTCAGCACCTACGTGCACTCGGGCGAGGTCGGCACCCCCAAGCAGGAGGAGAAGTGGCGGTTCCTCGACGCCATGAGCGAGCGGCTGCCCCAGCTGGCGGCCCACAACGAGCTCGCCGTCGTCACGGGCGACCTCAACGTCGGGCACCGCGAGCTCGACATCAAGAACTGGAAGGGCAACGTCAAGCGCGCCGGGTTCCTCCCCCGAGAGCGGTCGTACTTCGACCGGTTCTTCGGCGACGCCGGCCAGGAGGTCGAGACGGTCGACGGGACCGGCGGGACGGGCCTCGGCTGGGTCGACGTCGGACGCCGTCTCTCCGGCGAGGTCGAGGGACCCTACTCGTGGTGGTCGTGGCGCGGACAGGCCTTCGACAACGACACCGGCTGGCGGATCGACTACCACGCGGCCACCCCCGCCCTGGCCGACCGGGCGAGCGGCTACACGATCGACCGGGCGCCCTCGTACGACAAGCGATGGTCGGATCACGCCCCCGTCGTCGTCGACTACGACATCTGATCGCCCCCACCCTCCAGAGGACCTCATGACCAGCACCACCCCCGCCCCCGCCGCCTCGACGGGCAAGCCCCGCCTCTTCTCGGGCATGCAGCCCTCGGCGGACTCCCTGCACATCGGCAACTACGTCGGAGCCCTCCTCCAATGGCGCGAGCAGCAGACGACGCACGACGCCCTGTTCTGCGTGGTCGACATGCACGCCATCACCGTGGCGCAGGATCCCGCCACCCTGCGCGAGTCGACCCGACGCACCGCGGCGCAGTACATCGCCGCCGGCATCGATCCGACCCTGTCGACCCTCTTCATCCAGTCGCACGTGCCCGCGCACGCCCAGCTGGCCTGGGTGCTGAACACCCTCACCGGGTTCGGCGAGGCGAGCCGGATGACCCAGTTCAAGGACAAGGCGGCCAAGCAGGGCGCCGACTCGGCGTCGCTCGGGCTCTTCGCCTACCCGACGCTGATGGCCGCCGACATCCTGCTCTACGGCGCCGAGGTCGTGCCGGTCGGCGACGACCAGCGCCAGCACGTCGAGCTCACCCGCGACCTCGCGACCCGGTTCAACTCGCGGTTCGGCCCGACGTTCGTCGTCCCCGAGGCGACGATCCAGAAGGAGTCGGCCCGCGTCTACGACCTCCAGAACCCCGAGTCCAAGATGAGCAAGTCGGCCGCGACCGAGTCGGGTGTCGTCTGGATGCTCGACGAGCCCAACCGGACGGCGAAGAAGATCAAGTCGGCCGTCACCGACACCGAGCGCGAGATCCGCTTCGACCGGGGTGCCAAGCCCGGCGTCTCGAACCTGCTGACCATCCAGTCGGCCTTCACCGGCACGAGCGTCGCCGCCCTCGAGGAGCAGTACGCCGGTCGCGGCTACGGAGATCTCAAGAAGGACGTCGCCGAGGTGGTCGTCGAGACGTTCACGCCCATCCGCGCCCGCGCTCTCGAGCTCCTCGACGACCCGGCCGAGCTCGACCGCGTGCTGGCCGGCAACGCCGACCGCGCGAACGAGATCGCCCAGTCGACCCTCGACACGGTGCACGACCGCATCGGCTTCCTGCGCAAGGCCTGACGATGCGCCCGTTCGTGCTCGAGTCCGATGCGGTGCGTCTGTCCGTGCCCGAACGGGGCGACATCGACGCCATCGTCGAGTCCTGCCAGGACCCCGAGCTGCAGAGGTTCACCACCGTCCCGACGCCCTACGACCGGTCCGACGCCGAGTTCTTCCTGGCGCGCATCGTCGATCACGGTTGGTCGACCG
Organism: Frigoribacterium faeni; assembly: GCF_007988805.1. GTDB lineage: Bacteria > Actinomycetota > Actinomycetes > Actinomycetales > Microbacteriaceae > Frigoribacterium > Frigoribacterium faeni. The sequence goes on from NZ_BJUV01000012.1 coordinate 64,062, forward strand.
GCCGCGAGTACACCTGGGGTCTGCGAGCGCCCGGATCGTCGGAGCTCGTCGGCATGGTGAGCCTGCGGTTCGGCGACCACGACATCGGCTTCTGGACCTCCCCCGCGGCCCGCGGCCGCGGCCTCATGTCGGCCGCGGTCCGGCTCGTCGCCGACTGGGCCTTCGAGCAGGGCGACGTCGCGCAGATCTACTGGGAGGGCTATCTCGACAACGACGGGTCCGCCGCCGTCGCCCGCTCGACCGGCTTCACCTACACCGGAGTCGGCGAGGGCCTCCACCCCGGCCGGGACGGGGCCCGACCCCTGTGCCGCAAGGGGCTGCTGCGAGCGACCGACGACCGGACGGTCAAACCGGGCTGGCCGCTGCCCGCCGCGTCGGCGGAATACCCGCGCCCTGCGGACGTTGATCTCAGAGGTCCGGCCGCGAACGACTCCGTGACCGGACCGGAGAGACCATGAGCACCCCGTCGAGCCGACGCGACGACTCCGGTCCCGACGACGGCTCGACGACCGCTGCCGCGGGAGAGACGTCCGACCTCCCGTCCGACGGACCCTACGACCACGCCATGCGGCGGGCCCTCGCGCTCGCCCTCGGCGGGACGAGCCTCGGCCCCAACCCGCAGGTGGGCTGCGTCCTGCTGCGCGCCGACGGGACGATCGCCGCGGAGGGCTGGCACCGCGGAGCCGGCACCGCCCATGCCGAGGTCGACGCCCTGTCGCACCTCTCCCCCGACGAGCCTCAAGGGCTGACCGCCGTCGTGACGCTCGAGCCCTGCGATCACACCGGGCGGACGGGCCCGTGCAGCGAGGCCCTGATCCGAGCCGGGGTGGCGCGGGTCGTGTACGCGGTCGACGACCCGGGCGACGCCTCCTCGGGTGGCGCCACGCGCCTCCTCGGGGCCGGGATCGACGTCGTGTCGGGCGTCCTCGCCGACGAGGCCGAGGAGACCATCCGCCCGTGGCTCGTCGCCGCGCGGTCGGGTCGCCCGTTCGTCACGCTCAAGTGGGCTTCCAGCCTCGACGGGCGCTCGGCCGCCGCCGACGCCACCAGCCGCTGGATCACCGGCACGGCGGCACGTCAGCACGTCCACGAGCAGCGGGCCGCGCACGACGCGATCCTCGTCGGCACCGGCACCGTGCTGGCCGACGACCCCAGCCTGACGGCGCGCGGCGACGCCGGCGAGCTGCTCCCCGACCAGCCGCTGCCCGTCGTCGTCGGACGCCGTGCCGTTCCCGCGGACGCCGCCCTGCGTCGCCATCCCCGCGAGCTCGTCGAGACCGGCACGCGCGACCTCCACGCCGTGCTCGCCGACCTCTTCGCCCGCGGCGTGCGGCGGCTCTTCGTCGAGGGCGGCCCGACCGTCGCCAGCGAGTTCGTCCGCCTCGGGCTCGTCGACGACTACCTCGTGTACCTCGCACCGACCCTGATCGGCGGCCCCCGCGTGGCCCTCGGCGATCTCGGCGTCGACACCATCGGCGATCAACGCCGACTGACCGTGACCCGTGTCACCCCCCTCGGCGACGACCTGCTGATCGCCGCCCGCGCCCAGCCCCGGAGAACACCATGACCGCCACCCCCTCCGCCTCCTCGCAGGTCTCGTTCGAGGTCGAGACGACCGTGCCGACCACCCACGGCACCTTCACCTTCCGCGCCTACCGCGACACCGTCACGGGCGCCGACCACGTCGCCGTCGTCGCCGCCGGCCCCGACGGGAGCGCGCCCTCCGACGGCGCCCTCGTCCGCGTGCACTCCGAGTGCCTCACCGGCGAGGCCTTCGGCTCGCTCAAGTGCGAGTGCGGCCCGCAGCTCGACGCCGCCCTCGACACGATCCGCGAGCACGGCGGCGTCGTGATCTACCTCCGCGGGCACGAGGGGCGCGGCATCGGGCTCGTCAACAAGCTGCGGGCCTACCGTCTGCAGGAGGACGGCCTCGACACGCTCGACGCGAACCTCGCGCTGGGCCTCCCGGCCGACGCCCGTCAGTACGGCGCCGCCGCCGACATGCTGCGCGACCTCGGCATCGGCGGGATCCGACTGCTCAGCAACAACCCCGAGAAGCGTCGTCAGCTGACCGAGCACGGCATCGTCGTCTCCGAGCTCGTGCCCCTCGTGGTCGGCGTCGGCGCCTTCAACGAGGGCTACCTCGACACGAAGCGCGACCGCATGGGCCATCAGCTGCCGGGCCACCTCCCGACCGACGGCTGAGGACGGCCCGCGACGCGGTAAGATAGGCGACGGCTGTCACGAGCGGCCTCCTCCACCACCGGCGTCGTGCGCCCCGCTGATCCCGAGCCGCCCACGTCCGCGACGTTCCTCCCGCGCCCCACCCGGCGCCGCGCCTCCTCGTCGTCGCCGGCATCACCTCCACCCGCCGCTCCGGAGCACCCTCATGTCTGCTGACACCGTCGCCTCGTCGACGCACCCCGCACCTCCCGCCAACAAGCGCTCGCGCGTCATCGTCGCCAGCCTCATCGGCACGTCGATCGAGTTCTACGACTTCTACGTCTACGCGACCGCCGCCGTGCTGGTCTTCCCGACGATCTTCTTCGCGAACGACGACCCCGCCGTGGCGCGCCTCGCGTCGTTCGCCGTCTTCGGCGTGGCCTTCATCGCCCGCCCGGTCGGATCGATCCTCTTCGGGCACTTCGGCGACCGCATCGGGCGCAAGGGCACCCTCGTGGCGTCGCTGCTCACCATGGGCATCGCGACCGTGCTGATCGGCTGCATCCCGGCGGGCACCACCCCGGGCTGGGCCGTCGCCGGCCCTGCCTGCCTCGTCGTGCTGCGCTTCTGCCAGGGGCTCGGCCTCGGAGGCGAGTGGAGCGGCGCCGCGCTGCTGGCGACCGAGAACGCACCCGCGAACCGCCGGGCCATCTACGGGACCTTCCCGCAGCTGGGCGCGCCGATCGGGTTCATCATCGCCAACCTGCTGTTCGTCCTGCTCAACACCACGCTGACCGAGGAGCAGTTCATGAGCTGGGGCTGGCGTCTGCCGTTCCTCGCCAGCGCGCTGCTCGTCATCATCGGACTCTACGTGCGCTTCAAGCTGATCGAGACGCCGGCGTTCCAGAAGGTCGTCGACTCGGGCAACGTCGCCAAGCTGCCGCTGGCCCGGGTGTTCACGACGAGCTGGCGACCGCTCATCCTCGGCACGTTCATCATGCTCGCCACGTACACGCTCTTCTATCTGATGACGACGTTCACCCTCACGTTCGGCACGGCCGACGCGGCCGGCGAGCCCGCCGGGCTCGGCATCCCCCGCACGCAGTTCCTCTGGATGCTGATCATCGGGGTGGTGTTCTTCGGCATCTTCACGCTGGTCTCGGGGCCGCTCGCCGAGAAGTACGGCCGACGGTCGACGCTGATCGTCGTCACGGCGGGCATCCTCGTCTTCGGGTTCCTGTTCGCGCCGCTCTTCGCGGCCGGCGTGCTCGGCGCTCAGGCGCTGCTGATCATCGGGTTCGTGCTGATGGGCCTGACCTTCGGACCGATGGGCGCCGTGCTGCCCGAGCTGTTCCCGACCAGCGTCCGGTACACGGGCTCGGCGATCAGCTACAACGTCGCCAGCATCCTCGGGGCCGCCGTCGCGCCGTTCATCGCCGTCGCGCTCTGGACCGCCGCCGGCGGCAGCACCTGGCTCGTCGGGCTGTACCTCTCGTCGATGGCCGTGCTCACCCTCGTCGCGCTGATCCTCAGCAAGGAGACCCGCGACGTCGACTACCAGGCGAACGACTGATCCGTCGCCGGTCCCTCCGACCGGCACCGCGCCTCCTCGGGCCCGTGTCCCCCTCGTGGGACCGGGCCCGTCGGCGTCTCCGGCGCCCCGCGCACGGCCGGCGAGCAGGTGGCGGGCTCGCGGACGAAGTACGGTCGTAGTCGGCGACCGTCAGGGCCGCCACGGTCAGCCGCCGCGAACCCCGCGGTCGCCCGGCACGAGAGGCACCATGAGCTCCGACACGAGTGCGCCCACAGCGTCGACCTCCACCGAGGAGGCGCGGGTCGACCCTCCGAGACGTCGCCGCGGTCTCGGACGACGTCCGGTCCCCGAGGGGCCCCGGGCGACCTTCCGCCAGCTGCTGCCGTTCCTCTTCGAGCACAAGAAGGTGATGGCGGTCATCATCGTGCTGAGCATCCTGGGCGCCGCCGCCTCGCTCGGCCAGCCGTTGCTGGTGCAGCGCGTGATCGCCGTCGTCGAGGAGGGCCGGCCGCTCGGATCCCTCGTCTGGGCGCTCGTCGCGCTCGTCGTCGCGGCGGGTCTCCTCAGCGGGTTCCAGCACTACCTGCTCCAGCGCACCGGCGAGGGGGTCGTGCTCTCCAGCCGCCGCCGACTCGTCGGCCGCATGCTGCGCCTGCCGATCAGCGAGTTCGACACCCGCCGCACCGGCGACCTCGTGTCGCGCGTCGGCTCGGACACCACCCTCCTTCGCGCCGTCCTGACCCAGGGGCTCGTCGAGGCGATCGGGGGCAGCCTGACGTTCGTCGGCGCGCTCGTCGGGATGTTCCTCATCGATCCCGTGCTGCTCGGCCTGACGGTGCTGGTGGTGGCCGTCTCGGTCGTCGTCGTGGTGCTGCTCTCCGGTCGTATCCGGGTCGCGAGCCGTCAGGCGCAGGAGAAGGTCGGCGACCTGACCGCGGCCGTCGAACGCGCGATCAGCTCGGTCCGCACCATCCGGGCCTCGGGCGCCACCGACCGCGAGATCGCGGCGGTCGAGCTCGACGCGGAGGGCGCCTACCGCCGGGGTCTGCAGGTGGCGCGCATCTCGGCGCTCGTCGTGCCGATCTCGTCGATCGCCCTGCAGGCCTCGTTCCTGGTCGTGCTCGGGGTCGGCGGCTACCGCGTGGCCAGCGGCGACATCACGGTCGCGTCGCTGGTGTCGTTCGTGCTGTTCCTGTTCCTGATGATCATGCCGCTCGGGCAGGCCCTCGGAGCCGTGCTGAGCGTCAACCAGGCCCTGGGGGCGCTGGGCCGCATCCAGGAGATCCTCGACCTGCCCGGCGAGGACCACGACGACGCCCGCACGGCCCGCGAGCTGGCCGGGGTCGGTCGCGTGACGACGACCGACGCCGTGACGTTCGACGACGTCCACTTCCGGTACCCGGCGGCGCCGGTCGCGACCCCGGGCGACGCCTCCTCGGGTGCCGCGGTCACGGGCGCCGCCGTCACGGGCGCCCCCATCACGGACGGTGTGCCCGACGACGACCTCACGGTGCTGCGCGGCGTCAGCTTCTCGGTTCCGGCCGGCAAGCGGACCGCCCTCGTCGGACCCTCCGGGGCCGGCAAGAGCACGATGCTCGCGCTCATCGAGCGGTTCTACGACCCCACGTCCGGTGTCGTCCGTCTCGACGGCGTCGACGTGCGCACCCTCGACCGCGTCGCCCTGCGCGCGCAGATCGGCTACGTCGAGCAGGACGCCCCCGTGCTCGCCGGCACGATCCGCGACAACCTGACGCTCGGCTCGCCCGACGCCACCGACGACGACTGCCGGCGCGTGCTCGAGGCCGTCAACCTGACGGCCGTCCTCGAACGCGGCGACGAGGGCCTCGACGCCCAGGTCGGCGAGGACGGCGTCATGCTCTCGGGCGGCGAAAGGCAGCGACTGGCGATCGCCCGCACCCTGTTGTCGGCACCGCCGATCCTGCTGCTCGACGAGTCGACCTCGAGTCTCGACGGCGTCAACGAGCAGCGCCTGCGGGGCGCCATCGACGCCGTCGCCGAGGACCGCACGCTGATCGTCATCGCCCACCGGCTCTCGACGGTCGTCGACAGCGACCAGATCGTCGTCGTCGACGGCGGCCGCGTGGTCGGGGTCGGAACGCACTCGGAGCTCGTGGTGAGCACGCCGCTCTACCGCGACCTCGCGAAGCACCAGCTGCTGGTCTGACCGGACGCGGCGGGCGCGCGGGGACGAGCGGGCGAGCAGGGGCGCAGGGCGAGCTCGCCGGGCCCCGGCCGGCGGAGCGCCCGCGTCGACGGGACTAGCGTGGGCGCCATGAGCGACGACGCCGACGACCGCCCCATCGTGACCGAGATCGTGGACGGAGTGGGGGTGCTGACCCTCTCCCGCCCGCGGAAGATCAACGCCGTGACCGTCGAGATGCTCGGCCTGATCGACGCCGCGCTGGACGGCTGGCAGCACGATCCCGCAGTGACGGCGGTGGTCCTGCGCGGTGCGGGCGAGCGCGGCTTCTGCGCCGGGGGCGACATCACGCAGATCCACCGCAACGGCACGACCGATCCCCGTCGCAGCGTCGACATGTGGCGCCGGGAGTACCGCGGCGCCCTCCGTCTCTCCCGGTTCCCGAAGCCGGTCGTCTCGCTGATGGACGGACTGGCCATGGGTGCCGGAGTCGGCCTCGGCGGACATGTGGCCCTCCGGGTCGTCACGGAGCGCAGCGCCGTGGGCATGCCCGAGACCCTGATCGGACTGACGCCCGACGCCGGCGGCAGCTACCTGCTCTCGCGCGCTCCCGGCGAGCTCGGCACGCACCTGGCCCTCACGGGTCGGGCGATGACCGGCGCGGACGCGATCGCCACGGGCTTCGCGGACGTCATGCTGGCCTCGTCCGACCTCGACCGCGTGATCCCCGCTCTGACCGCCGGCGGCGTCCCGGCCGTGCGCTCGCTGGCCGTCGATCCCCCACCCGCCCCGCTGCTCTCCGCAGCGGGCTGGATCGACGACGCCTACCGAGGCGACGACGCGCGGGCCATCGTGGCGCGCCTCCGTCGGCTCGGGTCCGAGGGCGTGGCGGACGCGGGAGGCGCGGCGGACGACATCGAGGCCGCGTCGCCCACCTCGGTGGTGCTGACCCTCCACGCCCAGCGCCGCGCCCGTCGCCTTCCCGACCTGGAGGCGGTGCTGGGTCAGGAGCTCGCGCTCGTCAGCGCGCTGGCCGCCTCGCACGACCTCGTCGAGGGGATCCGAGCGCGCGTCATCGACAAGGACCGGTCGCCGCGCTGGTCACCGCCGACCCTCGACGAGGTGGACGTCGAGGGGATCGTCGACTCGATCGACTGGGACACCCGGCTCTGACCGGAGGCCGCGGTCAGCGGACCGAGCGCCGGGCCCGCTCGATGACCTCGAGCGCCGCCACCGCGTCTCGCGGGTCGACGGGCAGCTCGCCCTCGCCGCGCAGGGCCGCCGCGAGACGCTCGTAGAAGACCGGGTAGCGACCGCGGTCGGTCGGTTCGACCCGCGCCTCGTCGCCGATGCCGAGGCGACCGTGCCGTGCGGGGTCGACGAGCCCGTAGCCCTCGTCCGTCGGGGGCATGCCGCCGGCCAGCTGGGCCTCCTGCGGGTCGAGACCGGAGACGACGTACGCCCCCGTCGAACCGAGGACCCGGAGGCGCGGCCCGGGCTGGGCGGCCACGTGGCTCATCCAGAGACGCGACCGCACGCCGTTCTCGTGCCGCAGCGAGAGCAGCACGTCGTCGTCGGCCGCAGAACCCCGTCGGCGGGTGGCGATCTCCGCCTGCACGTCGTCGACCGGACCGAAGAGCCGGAGCGCCTGGTCGACGAGGTGGGGGCCGAGGTCGAACAGGATGCCGCCGCCGTCGGCGACCGTCGCGGAGGACTTCCAGCCGGCGCGGTTCGCGGTCTTCCAGGGTTCGAAGCGCGACTCGAAGGTGTGCACGTCGCCCAGGGCGCCGTCGGCGATCACCCGCGCGGCGGTCAGGAAGTCGCCGTCCCACCGGCGGTTCTGGTAGACGGTGAGAGGGCGCCCGGTCGAGGCGGCGAGCTCGATGAGCTCGCGCGCCACCGCGGCGGTCGGCGCGAGGGGCTTGTCGACGACGACCGCGGATCCGGCACGGAGCGCGTCGGCCGCGACCTCGGCGTGGGTGGCGTTCGGGGTCGCGACGACGACGAGGTCGAGCCCCATGCCGGCGAGGTCGGCGTTCGACGCCACGACCTCGGCCCCGGGGTGCCGGCGCGCGGCGTCGGCCGCGCGGTCGGCGTCGCGGGTGACGACGGCGGCGACCTCGTACGACGGATCGGCCGCGAGCAGAGCGCCGTGGAAGACCCGACCGGCGAGTCCGTACCCGACGATCCCGACCCGGATCGGCGCGGGCGCGGTCATTCGGCGCCCACGAGATCAGCGGTGGTCACCAGGGTGGCGCCCGCGGCGGTCATCTCGGCGAGCGCGGCCTCGCTGGGCCCCGGGGCCACCCCGGCCACCAGGTCGGTGACGACGCGGACCTCGAAGCCGGCGGCCCGGGCGTCGAGCACGGAGGCGCGGACGCAGTGGTCGGTCGCGAGGCCGACCACGTCGAGCTGCTCGACGCCGTGCCGGCGCAGCACGTCGGCCGCGGTGCCGCCGTCGTCGGTCACCCCCTGGAACGCCGAGTACGAGGGCGAGCCGGTGCCCTTCGTCAGGTGGACGTCGATCAGCGACGTGTCGACGGCCGGGTGGTACTCGGCGCCGGCCGTGCCGCGGACGCAGTGGACGGGCCACGAGTCGACGAGGTCGGGCGTCGCCGAGAAGTGGCCGCCGTTGTCGGTCTCGCCCTCGTGCCAGTCGCGGCTGGCGAGGACGACCTCGTAGGCGTCGGAGGCGCGGCGGAGGTACGCGGTGACCGCCTCGGCGACGCGGGCGCCGCCGGTGACGGGCAGCGCGCCTCCTTCGGTGAAGTCGTTCTGAACGTCGATGACGACGAGTGCTCTGGCCATGCCGTCATTCTCTCGTGCCCCCGCCGACATCGCACGTCGACCGGGGCGTCAGGCTCCGGAGAGGTCGGACCCGCAGCGGTAGACGGCGGTCGTGAGGGTGTCGAGCGCGACCCGGGCGTCGTCGCGGACGTCGCCGATGGCGTAGAAGGCGAAGGCCAGCCGGGTGCCGTCGGCCGCGTCGACGCTGCCCGCCAGCGTGTAGGCGGTGTCGATCCACCCGGTCTTGGCGTGCACCGCGCCGCGGGCCACCGCGTTCGACCCGGTGAAGCGCGAGGCGAGCGTGCCCGTCCGCCCCGAGATCGGCAGGGCGTCGAAGACCACGCCGAGCCCGTCGGACCGGTCGGCGACCCGGATCATCAGCCGCGCGACGACGGTCGCCGGCACGGCGTCGTTCTCGCTGAGGCCGGACCCGTCGATGATCGTGATGGCCGAGGTGTCCAGGCCGTAGGCGTTCGCGAGGACCGTCCGGTAGAGCTGCGTCAGCGAGGCCGACGACCCGTCGGCGCCGGACTCGCGCGACGACACCCGGGCGAGCATCTCGGCGAGCGTGTTGTCGGACGTGGGCAGCAGCTGCGAGACGAGCGTCGAGACCGGCTGCGAGCGGACCTCGCCGAGCACGGTGGCGCTGCTCGAGGCGCCCTGGGACAGGGTCGCGGTGTCGGCGCCCACGACGCCGGCGGCGACCAGGGCGGCGCGGAACGCCTCGCCGGCACGCGCCACCGGGTCGGTGCTGCGGGGGCTGGTCTGCGCGGCGGGATCGGCCCGGTCGCCGTCGACCATGAGGGCCGTCACCTCGGAGTGGTAGCCGATGGTCTGCTCGGTGCGCTTCCACGACGGATCCCACTTGTCGGCCTGGCTCCAGTAGCCGGCGTCGAGCGTGATGGTCGAGACGCGGCCGTCGCCGAGACGCGACTTGACCTGCGCGGCCAGGTCGCTGAGCTTGGGCGCCCCCGCGTAGACGCTGCTGCCGCCGGTCGCGCTGAGCGTGGCGTCGCCGCCGCCCACCAGCGCGATCGAGCCGCTGCCCGGATCGCCGGTCACCCGGGTGGTCAGCCGGTGGTCGGGGCCGAGCACGGAGAGCGCCACGGCGCTGGTCAGCGTCTTGAGCACGCTGCCCGTGCGAGCCGGCGTCGAGCCGTCGCGTTCGAAGAGGACCTCTCCGGTCGCGGCGTCCACGACGGACCCCTCGAACTGCGCCAGACGGGGGTCGCTCGCGGCGGCGGCCACCGAGCAGGTGCGCAGCGGCGTGGCCGCGGGCACCTCGCTCGGCACCGATCGGGTGGGCGGTGCCGCGGTCGTCGGCGGCGGGGTCACGGTGACGACGGGGGCCGGGTCATCGGAGGCCGCATCCGTCGCCGCGGACGACGCGCTCGGAGCCGAGGAGGCGGCGGTCACGTCGTGCGGAGCCGTCGCGGCCCCGGCGGCCACCGCTCCCCCAGCGAGCAGCGCGAACGCCGTCGCCGCCGCGGTCACCCGTGTCGCCCGGGGGTGCCGGGCCACGAGGCCTGCCAGAGTCGATCGCACGTTCATCGGGAGACAGTGTACGAAACCGACGCCGCGCCTCCTACTCTCCGGGGTAGCGGACGCCCATCTGCCGGCGCATCTCGTCCATGGTGCGCATGACGTCGACGATCTCGGCCGTCGGCAGCAGGGGGCTCTCGGACTCCCCCGCGGAGACCACCCGGTCGAGCTCGATCGCCTGGTGGTGCATGCCGCGCAGCGACCCCTCGTCGGCGTCGTAGCGCTCGATCACGGCGTCGTCGGAGTCGTAGACGGTGAAGCCGACCGGGTTGTACCAGGTGGCGTCGACCTCGATCCGACCGGCCGTGCCGTGCACGACCGCGATGTTGCGCCCCGTCGAGTCGAGGGCGGAGTACAGCTGCGCCGTGGCGCCGTTCGCGTAACCGAGAGTCACCGCATGGCGGGCGTCGACGCCCTGGTCGCTGAGCACGCCCACGGTCGCGATGTCGGTCGGGGCGCCCAGCAGGTCGTGGGCGAACGAGACCGGGTAGACGCCGAGGTCGAGCAGCGCGCCGCCGCCGAGGGCGGGGTCGTTGAGCCGGTGACGGGGGTCGGTCGGCAGGGACTGGAGGTGCAGGGCCGTCAGGAGGCGCACCTCGCCGATCGCACCGGACCTCACCACCGAGCGCAGTCGCGCGCTCTGCGGCAGATAGCGCGTCCACATCGCCTCGAGCACGACCACACCGGCCGCCGCGGCCGCGTCGACCACGGACTGCGCCTCGGTCGCATTGATCGTGAAGGCCTTCTCGACGAGCACGTGCTTGCCGGCGGCGATCGCCAGCAGCGCCTGCTCGGCATGGAAGACGTGGGGCGTCGCCACGTAGACGGCGTCGACCGTCGGGTCGGACACGAGGTCGTCGTAGCCGCCGTGGGCGTGGGCGATGCCGAAGCGCTCGGCGAACTCGCGCGACTTGGCGGCGTCACGGGAGCCGACGGCCGACACCGGCAGGCCGGCCCCGAGCAGGTCGGAGGTGAAGGTCGCGGCGATGCCGCCGGCACCGAGTATTCCCCATCGAATCGTCATGACACCTGTCTACCAGTCCCCGAGGACCCGCCACCTGGCGGGGTCGTCGATCGGCGGGATCCGCGGGTGCAGGCGCCCCGCGGGCCTCTCACGAGGAAAGCCGGCCCCCGTCGGTGACGAGGCGCCACCTGCCCCGTGAGACTGCTCAGATCCGCGGCCGACCGGAGGCCGCATGCCCATGCGCCTGGTCGTTGATGGCCGCGGCGAGCCTCGCGGCCTGCCCGTACCTCTTTGCGGGGAACGATCGACGGATCGTGAAGTCGGCATGCTCGACGACGAGCCAGCACACCCCGGAGGGGTGTCCCAGGGCGCGCAGGCGCGGCAGAGCAGCCGGCACGAGCACCGCTGCGGCACCCGAGACCGACTCCCGACGGACGTAGTACTCGAAGCGCCATGCGAGGAGACCGCCACTGAGACTGACGTCGCCGAACCTGACGGGTCTCGCGGTGCCGGCGAGGTCCTTGGACGTGCGTTCGTGCATCCAGCGCCGGGCTGCGGTCAGAGTCGTCACGTCCGCAGCATGCGCCGCCGACAGGTATTTTGCAAGCTCTGCAACAATTTCGAGACATGCGGAGCTGCACGGCCGTCGCGGGGCGGACGCGCCATGATGGGCCCCGGGCGTCCCGGTGACGAGAAGAGCTCCGGCCTGTAGCGGACCGGGGCTCTCGTGGAGCCGCTTTGGGGAATCGAACCCCAGACCTTCTCATTACGAGTGAGACGCTCTACCGACTGAGCTAAAGCGGCGGATCCCGGTCGAGACCGGGAACCCGTGCCTCTCGGCACGATTAGATACTGTACCGGATTCTCAGAGTTCTCGTGACACGAGGCGCTGCAGGTCGGCGAAGCTGTCTTCCATCCGGGCACGGAGGCTGAAGCGGTAATCCTCGAGGTGACCGGCGTCGTCGTCCTCGATCCACTCGGCCCAGGCGTGTCGGAGAGCCGCGATCACGACGAGCGCGACGAGATGGGCGCGGCTCGCGACGAAGGCCTCGCCGTCCGCCCCGTCGGCTCCGCTCGTCTCCGTGGAGAGTCGGGGATCGGTGGCGAACCGTCGCTCGACGATGGCGGACAGGCGCTCTTCGAAGACCCTCACCGAGGCCATCCGCCGGGCGAAGAGCTCGGGGTACGCCTTCAGCACGGCCCGACGCCGCTGCACCAGTTCGCGGTCGGCCGTCGCGGCCACGGTGGCGTGGTCGAGCAGCTCGATCAGGCCGTCGAGCAGCGAACCGTCGTGATCGGCGACGAAGCGCTCGAGCTGCTCGCTGTTGATCAGCTCGGGCGGGTCGCCGACGACGGCCTCCTCTTTGGAGGTGAAGTAGTTGAAGAAGGTGCGCGGGGAGACGTCGGCACGGCGGCTGATCATGTCGACGGTGACGCCGTCGAGGCCGGTCTCGTTGATCAGGTCGAGGACCGAGACCTGGATGGCTCGGCGGGTGGCCAGACGCTTGCGCTCGCGCAGGCCGGGGGCGGCTATCGGGTCGCTCATCCGGCCATCTTGCCTCACCTGACCGCGTGTCTGCTGACGGCCACCAGCATCGCCTCGAGCGCCAGCGCGGGCGAGACGTTCGACTCGATGCGCCGCCTGGCCACCGCGATCGCGTCCATGACGGCCAGGGTGCTGGCCGGCGAGGAGGCGCGCGTCGCCTCGTCGAGTCGGGCCCGCATGCTCTGGTTGATCGGCTCGTCGTCGACTCCCAGGTGCAGCAGCAGCACGTCGCGATAGAGCGACAGCAGGTCGACCATGATCCGGTCGATCCCGTCGCGGAGGCTGCGCGTCGCCCGCCGCTTCTGGTCGTCGTCGAGTGCTCGGAGCTGACTCCGCAGCGCGGGTGGGACGGTGCCGCCCGGCTCGATGCCGAGCGACCGGAGGGCCGACGCCCGCTCGTCGGCGTCGCGCTCCTCGGTGATCGCCTTTGCGTCGTCGCCCGCGACCGCGAGCAGGGTGGCCGCCGACAGGACGGCGTCGGAGACGGATCGGATCGAGAGGGCGGTCTCGAGCGTGCGCCGTCGACGGTCGCGCGCCTCGGGGTTCGTCGCGAGCCGGTGCGCCATGCCGATGTGGCTCTGCGCCTCGCGGGCGGCGACCAGGGCCGTCTCGGCGTCGACGCCGTCGCGCCGTTCGAGCAGCGCGGCGACGTCGGCCACCGACGGCACGCGGAGCCGGACCCCGCGGACCCGTGACCGGATCGTCGGGATGAGGTCGGCCTCGCTGGGAGCGCAGAGGATCCACACCGTGCGCGGCGGCGGCTCCTCCAGGGCCTTGAGCAGGAGGTTCGACGTGCGCTCGGTCATCCGGTCGGCGTCCTCGATCACGACGACCCGGTAGCGCCCCACCGACGGGGAGAACTGCGACGCCGCGACGAGGGTGCGCACCTCGTCGATGGTGATGATGATCCGTTCGGTGCTGAGGACCGCGAGGTCGGGATGCGACCGCGCGCCCACCTGACGGATCGTCGCCTGCGCGTCGTCGTCGCCTCGGGCGAGCAGCGCCGCGGCGAACGCGTAGGCGAGGTTCGATCGGCCCGACCCGGGCGGTCCCGTGATCAGCCACGAGTGGGTCATGGCGGAGTTGCCCGGATCGGTCGACGCGGCCGAGCGCAGGGTCTCGATGGCGTCCGCCTGACCGGTGAGGCCGTCCCAGAACGACATGGCGGCCACGGTCGTCACGCGAGGAGTCCGGCGACCCGCTCGCGCACGAGCGTGGCGATGTCGGCCTCGGGGAGGGACGCGTCGACGACGAGGAAGCGCTCCGGCTCGGCCTCGGCGAGGGACAGGTACGCGGCGCGCACGCGCGCGTGGAACTCCGCCTTCTCGGCCTCGAGCCGGTCGTACGTCGTCCGCGACGCGTCGAGACGGCGGCGACCCTCGGTCTCGTCGAGGTCGAGCAGGATCGTCAGGTCGGGCATGAGGCCGTCGGCGGCCCAGAGGGAGAGATCCCGGACCTCGTCGCCGCCGAGCACCCGACCGGCGCCCTGGTAGGCGACGGAGGAGTCGATGTAGCGGTCCTGGATGACCACGTCGCCGCGCTCGAGCGCGGGGCGGATCAGCGTCTCGACGTGGTGCGCCCGGTCCGCGGCGTACAGCAGGGCCTCGGCCCGCGGGGCGATGTGCCCGCGCCGATGCAGCACGATCTCCCGGAGCTCGAGACCGAGGTCCGTGCCGCCCGGTTCGCGGGTCCGGACGATCGACCGGCCGCTCTCGGTCAGCCAGGCCTCGAGCCGACCGGCCTGCGTCGTCTTGCCCGAGCCGTCGCCGCCCTCGAGCGTGATGAAGAGCCCTTCCACTACTCGGGCTTCTTCGCCGCGGGCTTCTTGGCAGCCGGCTTCGCGGCGGTCGCCTTCGCAGCCGTCGTCTTCGCAGCCGTCGTCTTCGCGGCGGCCGGTTTCTTGGTCGCCGGCTTCTTCGCGGCCGGCTTCTTCGCGGCGGGCTTCTTGGCCGCCGCCGCCCGCGGCTTCGCCGGCCCCTTGGCCCGCTTGTCCGCGATCAGCTGCACGGCGCGGTCGAAGTCGACCTCCTCCACCGTCTCGCCGCGGGGGATGGTCGCGTTCGTCTCGCCGTCGGTGACGTACGGACCGAAACGGCCATCCTTAACCTTGATCGGCTTGCCGCTGACCGGATCGGCCTCGAACTCCTTGAGGGCGCTGCTCGCACGACGAGCGCCGTACTTCGGCTGGGCGTAGAGCTCGATCGCTCCGGCCAGGTCGATGTCGAAGATCTGGTCCTCGCTGGTGAGCGACCGGGTGTCGGCGCCCTTCTTCAGGTACGGGCCGTAGCGACCGTTCTGAGCCTGGATCTCCTCGCCGCTCTCGGGGTCGAGACCCACGACGCGAGGCAGGTCGAGCAGCTTCAGCGCGGTCTCGAGGTCGACCGTGTCGACGTGCATGCTCTTGAAGAGCGACGCTGTGCGCTCCTTCGGGGCCGCCTTCTTGGCCGGAGCCTTCTTCGCCTTCGCCGTGGGCGCGTCGGCCGACACGGGCTCGACGACGGCGCCCGTCGCACTCGGCGCCGACGCGGCGGGAGCCGTCTCGACGACCTCGCCGGTGGCCGGGTCGGCCTGCACCTCCTCCGGGACACGCTCGGTCACGTACGGGCCGAAGCGACCGTCCTTCGCGACGACCTCCTTGCCCGACTCGGGGTTGACCCCGAGCACGCGGTCGCCGACGACCGGGGCGTCGATGAGCTCGCGAGCCTTCTCGGCGGTGAGCTCGTCGGGGGCGAGGTCCTCGGGCACGTTGACCCGACGCGGGGTCTCGGGGTCGCTGCCCGGCGCCTCGAGGTACGGCCCGTAACGACCGATCCGCAGCGTCACTCCGTCGGCCAGCACGATCGAGTTGATGTCGCGGGCGTCGATGTCGCCGAGGTTGTCGATGACCTTGCGGAGACCCCGGTGGTCGTCGTTGCCGAAGTAGAAGCCGTTCAGCCAGTCGACCCGGTCGGCCTCGCCGCCCGCGATGAGGTCGAGGTCGTCCTCCATGCTGGCCGTGAAGTCGTACTGGACGAGGTCGCCGAAGTACTCCTCGAGGAGGCGCACCACCGAGAACGCGATCCAGTTCGGCACCAGCGCGGTGCCCCGGGGCGTCACGTAGCCGCGATCGACGATCGTCGACATGATCGCCGCGTAGGTGGACGGACGTCCGATGCCGAGCTCTTCGAGCGTCTTGACCAGGCTTGCCTCGGTGTAGCGGGGAGGAGCGCTCGTGTCGTGCCCCTTGGCCTCGACGCCGGCGAGCGTGAGGGCCTGCCCCTTGGTCAGCGGAGGCAGCTTGGCCTCGGAGGGCTCGGCGGTGCCGTGCCGGTCTTCGTCGCGCCCCTCCTCGTAGGCGTTCAGGAACCCGCGGAACGTGATGACCGTCCCCGAGGCGGTGAACTCGGCCAGGGTTCCGGCCTCGCTCCGCGTGGGGATGCCGTCGACCGCGCCGGCCGTGGTCGCCGCCACGACCACCGAGGCCGTCGACCCCTTGGCGTCGGCCATCTGCGACGCGACCGTGCGCTTCCAGATGAGGTCGTAGAGCTTCCAGTCGTTGCCGCGCAGGGTGCTCGACATCTCGGAGGGGGTGCGGAAGGTGTCGCCCGAGGGGCGGATCGCCTCGTGGGCCTCCTGTGCGTTCTTGCTCTTGCCCGTGTAGACGCGGGGCTTGGCCGGGACCGTCTCGGCGCCGTAGAGCTTCGAGGCCTGGCTGCGGGCGGCGTCGATCGCCTGCTGCGAGAGCGACGGCGAGTCGGTTCGCATGTAGGTGATGTGCCCGTTCTCGTAGAGCGACTGCGCGACGCTCATGGTCTGGCGCGCCGAGAAGCGGAGCTTGCGGGCCGCCTCCTGCTGCAGCGTCGACGTGGTGAAGGGCGCCGCCGGGCGACGGGTGTAGGGCTTCGACTCGACCGAGGTGACCTCGATCGCGACGCCGTCGGCCTCGAGCGCACGGGACAGGGCGAGCGCCGTCGTCTCGTCGAGCGAGACCGAGTCGCTCTTCAGCTGACCGCGGTCGTCGAAGTCGCGACCGCTGGCCACGCGCGAGCCGTTGACGCGGACGAGTCGGGACGAGAACGGAAGCGACTCGGTGGACGGCTCGAAGGTCGCGGTGAGGTCCCAGTAGGACGCCGACACGAACGCGAGACGTTCACGCTCGCGGTCGACGACGAGGCGCGTGGCCGCCGACTGGACCCGACCGGCGGACAGGCCGGGGCCGACCTTGCGCCACAGCACGGGCGACACCTCGAATCCGTAGAGGCGGTCGAGGATGCGGCGCGTCTCCTGGGCGTCGACGAGGGCGGTGTCGAGCTCGCGGGTGTTCTCCTGCGCCTTCTGGATGGCGTCCTTCGTGATCTCGTGGAAGACCATCCGCTTGACGGGGACCTTCGGCTTGAGCTCCTGGAGGAGGTGCCACGCGATGGCCTCGCCCTCGCGGTCCTCATCAGTGGCGAGGTAGAGCTCGTCGGCGGACTTGAGGGCGCGCTTCAGGTCGGTGACCGTCTTCTTCTTGGCGTCCGACACGACGTAGTAGGGCTCGAAGCCGTTCTCGACGTCGACGGAGAACTTGCCCAGCGAGCCCTTCTTCAGCTCGGCGGGGAGGTTCTTCGGCTCGATGAGGTCGCGGATGTGGCCCACGGATGCGAGGACCTCGTATCCGCTGCCGAGGTACTGGGCGATCGTCTTAGCCTTCGCGGGCGACTCGACGATGACCAGTTTCTTCGTGCCTGGCACGGGACTCCTTGGATTGTGGAACGAGATCGTCCGGTCACGGACGATCGGGAGGGTGGCCGGCGGGGACGACGCCCCTCCGGCCGAGGGCGACAGTGGTGGCTGCCGACAGGCACACCATACACACACCGCTCTCGCGACTCGCTCACGGTGACCCCGCCGGAGGGGACGACCCCGGGGGCGGAGGACCGGCCGTCGCCGACGCGCTCACCGGCACGAGGCCGACGGACGACGAGACCCTCACCGTCACCACCGCCCCGTCGACCGAGCACCCGTCGAGCCTCGCGCCGTTGGCCGTGGCGAGGCGGCCCGCCGCCTCGCAGGAGGTCCCGGCGACGAGGCCCGCGACGACGTCGGCCGCGGCGAGCGCAGCCGCGTCGGCGGCACCGGCGACCCGGCTCCGTTCGACGAGGATCCGCGACGCGCCGAGCGCCGCACCGGCCCCGAGCGCGACCGCCACGAGCACCGCGACGACCATGATCGACGCGCTTCCGGCGTCGTCCGACGTCCGGACGATGGGCCGTCGGCCGGCGCGGGTCACCCGCCGGCCTGCGGGGCGCAGCTGCGGCCGGTCAGCGCGACCGGCCCGACGAGGGGGCCGAGCGAGACGGCCCGGGTCAGGTGGACGCAGGTCAGCTCGCCGTCGACGGTCGTCGCGATCACCGCGCCGGGTGCCAGCGCGGCCAGTGTGCCGGGGACCGACGCGGCGTCGCCCCGGGCGGTCTGCCGGGCGGCGACCGCGGCGGCGTCCGCGAGCCGGACGGCCTGGACCCCTGCCCCCACGCCGATGAGAGCCGCGCCGACGACGGCCACGACCGCCGGGACGACCACGGCGAACTCGGCGACGACGCTGCCGTCGTCACCGCGCAGCGCGCGGAGAAGAGGAGTGGGGCCGCGCAGCGGTGAGCGACGAGCGGTGCGGCGAGCGGTGCGAGGAGGCACGGGCGAGCAGGTCATGCGCGTCTCGTCAGCCGACGGTGAGGGCGGAGCGGACGAGGTCGGACAGCGTGCCGCGCACCTCGTCCGATCGCATGATCACGACGAGGAGACCCGCGAACCCGACCGCGGCCATGATGACGATGGCGTACTCGGCCGTCGCGGCGCCGTCGTCGGCGACGAGGATGCGTCGGGCGGCCCGCAGCCGGGCGTGCCGGGTTCGCGGCGATCCGCTCGGTCGAGCGCTCGGACGGAAGGCGTCGTGCGGGGTCATGGTGTTCCTTACTCTTAGAGGGGGCCACGCGTCGTGGCGTGTCTCGAGTCTCGAAGACGCGACCGGGTCGTCGCGGTCGTCCGCCTCGCCGCTGGGGACCGTCGTCACCAGGAGGCCGTTGTGGAGGACACGAGCGACACCACCAGCGGCACCACGGCCACGACGAGGAACGCCGGCAGGACGCAGAGGCCGAGGGGCAGCATGAGCGTCGAGCCGAGCCGCGCGGCGGCCGACTGCGCCTCGGCGGCTGCGTCGAGCCGTCTCTCGCGTGCCGTGGCGCGGAGCAGCTCGACGGCCGGCGCGCCGGCCCGCCGCGAGAGGTCGAGCACGGAGACGCAGTCGTCGACACCCGACTCCCTCGCCTCGGCCCCGATGCGCCCGTCGGCGTCCCCGTCGTCCGCGCCGAACCGCTCGAGCGAGGTGCGGACGGACTCGAGGCCGTCGTCCCACGAGGCTCCGCCCGACAGCGCGACCGCCAGGAGCTCGAGCCGCAGACCGGGCACCGGTCCGCTGGGCGTCGCCCCCGCGACGAGTCGACGGTTCCACACCCTGGCCGCGGCGACGAGTCCGACTCCGATGCCCAGACAGCACCAGCCGACCGGCGAGCCGAGGAGCACGCCCGCGGTGTCGAAGCCCATGCCGAGCGAGAAGAGCAGCCCCACCGGCGGCAGCGCCAGGACGATGCGGCCCGTCGAGCGCGGCCCGCTCAGGGCGACCTCGACATCCCGGCGGGCGGCCTCGGCGGCTCGGAGTCCCACGACGAACGTCCGCAGGCAGTCGGCGAGCGGCGCCCCGCTGCGCTCGGCCACGGCCCAGGCGCACGCCACCTGACGCCAGTCGCCGTCGTGTCTCGCCCCCTCCCGATGACCGTCGAAGGGGTTCCGATCGAGGACGTCCCGGAGCGCCTCGGAGACCGGCGTGCCGGTCGCCGCCTCCGTCGCCACGGCCCGGGTCAGCTCGCGGACCGGTCCCGCGGGCTCGGAGTCCGACACGTGCCTCCACGACGACGCCGGGGCGACCCCGGCCGACAGCAGGACGGCGATCCGCTCCACGACGGTGGCGGCGGCCGTGACCGGTGCCCGTGCGAGACGGACACCGGCTCCGGGCCGCGGCGCCCCGGCCGGGGACGCGGCCTCAGTCGAGACCATGGGCCGGCCCGGGCGCGGTGGTCAGCGCACCGTCCGCGTCGAGGGTCAGATGTCCGATCTGCGCCAGCCGGCGACCGACCGGCGTCCGCTCGAGGTGGAACACGGCGTCGATGGCGCTGACCGCCTGACGTGCCAGGGCGGTCGGGGTCAACCCGGCGATCGCCCCGAGCGCCTCGAGCCGGGCGGGCACGTCGGCGAGGCCGTTGGCGTGCAGCGTGCCCGCTCCCCCGTCGTGCCCGGTGTTCAGGGCCGAGAGGAGATCGCGCACCTCGACGCCGCGG
This sequence comes from Frigoribacterium faeni, assembly GCF_007988805.1. Taxonomy (GTDB): domain Bacteria; phylum Actinomycetota; class Actinomycetes; order Actinomycetales; family Microbacteriaceae; genus Frigoribacterium; species Frigoribacterium faeni. The sequence continues at coordinate 84,108 of NZ_BJUV01000012.1, forward strand.
CACTCCCCCACGACCAGCCGATCGGGCCGCATCCGCAACGCCTCGCGCAGCAGACGCGCGAGATCGACTCCGCCGACGCCCTCGAGGTTCGGCTGCCGGGTCTCGAGGGACACGACGTGCGGGTGGTCGATGCGGAGCTCGGCGACGTCTTCGACGGTGACGATCCGGTCCCCCGGGTCGGCCGCGGCCAGGAGACCCGCCAGGAAGGTGGTCTTCCCCGCGCCGCCTGCTCCCGTGATGAGGAGGTTCGCGCGCCGGGCGACGCACCGACGCACGGCGTGCTCGTCGACGTCCTCGAAGAACCCCTGCGCGGCCAGCGCGTCGAGCGACAGCGGACGGTCCCGCGGCAGCCGGATGGAGAGCAGGGTGCCACCGGTCGAGACGGGAGGCAGGACGACGTGCACGCGGATACCGGCGTCGAGACGCACGTCGACGCACGGGCTGGCCTCGTCGACGTGCCGTCCACCCGCGGCGACGAGACGGACCGCGAGGGCCCGCGTCGCCTCGTCGGAGAGGTGGACTCGGCCGTCCGGCCGCGCCCCGTGTCCGCGATCGACCCAGGTCCCGCCCCCGGCGTTGACGAAGACGTCGGTCACCCCCGGGTCGTCGACGATCTCGCGCAGCGGCCCGAACAGCGCACCACGCGAGCGGCGCCCGCTCGGTCGTACCCCGAAATCCGATCTTGTACCCCGAGGGGATCCGCCGGGCATCGGCATGGCCGGGACGAACCGGGCGGTCGCCGCCGGACGGGTGAGCGACGGGTGATCGTCGATGGGCGGCGGTGCGGACGAGAGCGATGAGGCGGTCATCCCCGAACGCTACGAACGAGCCCGTTCGGGCAGACCGATCGGTTTCCGGAACTGGGGAGGAAGCTGGTCTCGCACAGCATGGGGAGGGATCACCCGACTCACCCCTCGCGGGTGATCAGCGGGTTAAACAAGAGGGGCGGCGCCGGTTGGGGGGAACCGGCGCCGCCACCGCAACGCGCGATTGGGGGGAATCAGCGCGTTGCGTGTCGGAACGAATCCGACTGCGTCCACTGTACCCCACGAACGCACCATCGCGCCACGTGCGCCCGCACGATCGACGGCGTGTCCTTCGACGTCGTACGACCCGGCCTCCGGAGTAGTCTCGGCATCGACGCGGCTCGCCCCGCGCCTCCCGCAATGACGCGAAAGGACCGACATGGTCGACGGAACCCCGACCCTTCCGAGCGAGGCGCGCACCTTCGCCCCGGACCCCGCCTTCGTCGAGCAGGCGGTCGCCGGCGCCGGTCTCGCGGAGAGCGCCTCCCGTGATCGGATGGCGTTCTGGGCCGCCCAGGCGGACGAGCTCGTCACCTGGGCCCGCCGCCCCACCGAGACGCTCGACTGGTCGAACCCGCCCTTCGCCCGCTGGTTCGCCGACGGCACGCTCAACGTCGCGTACAACTGCCTCGACCGGCACGTCGAGGCGGGCCACGGCGACCGGGTCGCCCTGCTCTGGGAGGGCGAGCCCGGCGACAGCCGAGCCATCACGTACGCCGAGCTGACCGCCGACGTCAAACGGGCGGCGAACCTCCTGTCGTCGCTCGGCGTCGGCCCGGGCGACCGGGTCGTCATCTACCTGCCGCAGATCCCGGAGGCGGTGGTCGCCATGCTCGCGGTCGTCCGGCTGGGTGCGGTGCACTCGGTCGTGTTCGGCGGGTTCAGCGCCGAGAGCCTGCGCGCCCGCATCGACGACGCCGAGGCGACGCTGGTCATCACCGCCGACGGGGGCTGGCGCAAGGGCTCCGTGTCGCCGCTGAAGCCGGCCGTCGACGCGGCGCTGGCCGTCGGCGGCGAGTCGAGCGTCGAGAACGTGCTCGTGGTCCGCCGTGGCGAGAACCCGGTCGACTGGGTCGACGGCCGCGACCTCTGGTGGCACGAGGCCCTCGAGGGGGTCGACGACGAGCACGTCGCCGAGGCCTTCGAGGCGGAGCACCCGCTGTTCATCCTCTACACGAGCGGGACCACCGGCAAGCCGAAGGGGATCCTGCACACGTCGGGCGGCTACCTGACGCAGGTCGCGTACACCCACCGCAACGTCTTCGACCTGCACCCCGAGACCGACGTCTACTGGTGCACGGCCGACGTCGGCTGGATCACCGGCCACAGCTACGTCGTCTACGGCCCGCTCGCCAACGGCGCGACGCAGGTGCTCTACGAGGGCACCCCCGACTCGCCGGCTCCCGGCCGCTGGTGGGACCTCATCGAGAAGTACGGCGTCACCATCTTCTACACGGCGCCCACGGCCATCCGGGGGTTCATGAAGGCGGGCAGGGAGATCCCGCAGGCGCGCGATCTGAGCTCGCTGCGCCTCCTCGGCTCCGTCGGCGAGCCGATCAACCCGGAGGCCTGGCTCTGGTACCGCGAGGTGATCGGCTCGGGGCGGACGCCCATCGTCGACACCTGGTGGCAGACCGAGACCGGCGCGATGATGATCTCCCCTCTGCCCGGCGTCACGACGACGAAGCCCGGCGCCGCTCAGTCGCCCCTGCCCGGCGTGCTCGTCGACGTGGTCGACGACCACGGCTCACCCGTCGCGGACGGCGAGAGCGGCCTGCTGGTCGTGTCCGAGCCGTGGCCGTCGATGCTCCGCGGCATCTGGGGCGACCCCGACCGGTACGTCGAGACCTACTGGAGCCGCTTCGGCGACCGCTACTTCGCCGGCGACGGGGCCCGACGCGACGACGACGGCGACATCTGGCTGCTCGGCCGGGTCGACGACGTGATGAACGTCTCGGGCCACCGGCTCTCGACCGCCGAGATCGAGTCCGCGCTCGTGTCGAACCCGCTGGTCGCGGAGTCGGCCGTCGTCGGAGCCGCCGACGAGACCACCGGGCAGGCGGTCGTGGCCTTCGTGGTGCTCCGCAACAAGAAGAGGAAGAGCGTGACGCCCGAGGAGGCGGTGGTCCGGCTGAGAGCGCACGTCGCCGACCGCATCGGCGCCATCGCGCGTCCCCGCACGATCGTGCTGGTCGACGAGCTGCCCAAGACGCGCTCGGGCAAGATCATGCGGCGCCTGCTGCGCGACGTCGCGGAGGGACGCGAGGTCGGAGACACCACGACCCTCGCGGACTCGGCGGTGATGAGCGTCATCACCGCCGAGATGCGCTGAGGGCGGGCGCAGTCGTCCGTCAGACCGCGGGGCGGACCTCGAGGACGATCTCGACCTCGACGGGCGAGTCGAGGGGCAGGACGGCGACGCCGACCGCGCTGCGGGCGTGGACGCCCGCGTCGCCGAAGACGTCTCCGAGCAGCTCGGAAGCGCCGTTGATGACGCCGGGCTGGCCCGAGAAGGCCGGGTCGGACGCGACGAAGCCGGTCACCTTGACCACCCGCACGACGTCGTCGAGCGAGTCGAGCACCGAGGAGGCGGCCGCGAGGGCGTTCAGCGCGCAGGTGGCGGCCATCTCCTTCGCGGCGGCGGGGTCGACGAGGTCGGAGGCGTCACCGACCTTGCCCGTGGCCGGCAGCCGGCCGTCGACGAAGGGCAGCTGTCCGGCCGTGTAGACGTACGAGCCGGTCCGCACGGCGGGGACGTACGCCCCCGCCGGCGTCGCCACGGCCGGCAGCGCGAGCCCCAGCTCGGCGAGCCGGTCGGCGATCCGGGCCATCAGTCGGCCTGCTTCTGACGCTTGAACCAGGCGACCGGGCCGCCCTCCGGCCCCTGCGTCACCTGCACGAGCTCCCAGCCGTCACTCCCCCAGTTGTTCAGGATCGCGGTGCTGTTGTGCACCATGAGCGGCGTGGTCATGTACTCCCAAAGGACCATTTGTGGTTCCGTTCAGCTTCGATTTCCGGGTTGTCACTTACCCTGATCTTATGTCTGCCCAAAAATCGAAGCCGACGTCCGTCGTCGGCGCGCTCTTCGGCTTCGTCGGCTTCAGCGTCCTCGCCGGTCTGCTCGTCACCATCGGGGTCACTCCCGCCATCGCCGTCGCGGGGATGACCGCGTCCAGTTCCATCGGCGTGTTCGAGTCGATCCCCGAGTACATCGAGATCGGCAAGCTGCAGCAGCGCAACGTGCTGTACGGCAAGCACAACGGCGAGGACGTCCCGTTCGCGACGCTCTACGCCCAGAACCGCGTCGCCCTCAAGTGGGACGAGGTCTCGCCCAACCTCAAGAACGCGGTCGTCGCGGGTGAGGACCGCCGCTTCTACGAGCACGGCGGTGTCGACCTCACGTCGCTCGTCCGAGCGGGCGTCGGCTCGCTCGCCGGCGGGCTCGGAGAGAGCGGCGGCGGCTCGACGCTCACCATGCAGCTCGTCCGCAACATCCGTCTCGCCGAGGCGCAGGAGCTGACCGGCGACGCTCAGACCGCGGCCGTCAAGGACGCCAAAGAGGTCACCGTCGAGCGCAAGCTCCAGGAGATGAAGTTCGCGATCGGCCTCGAGAAGAAGTACAGCAAGGACGACATCCTCCTCGCCTACCTGAACATCGCCTACTTCGGCGATCAGGCCTACGGCGTGCAGGCCGCCGCGCAGCACTACTACAACAAGGAGGCGTCGAACCTCACCGCCGTCGAGGCCGCGAGCCTCATCGCGATGGTGCAGTACCCCGAGAAGCGCAACCTCGCGACCCCCGACAACTACCAGGCCAACGTCGACCGCCGGAACGTCATCCTCGCGAGCATGCTCAAGGAGGGCTACATCGATCAGAAGGCCTACGACGCCTCGATCGACGACGCTCCCGAGACGTACGTCAAGCTGACGCAGCCGACGCAGGGCTGCGCCGCCGTCACCTACCCGGGCGCCCAGCAGTTCTGCGACTACGTCAAGAAGAGCATCAAGGACCTCCCCTCGCTCGGCAAGAGCGAGGAGGCGCGCCTCGCCAACTGGAAGACCGGCGGCTACAAGGTCTACACGACCATCAACCTCGATCTCACGGCCAACGCCCGCGCCCAGATCGACCGCTACGCTCCTCCGACCGAGACCGCTCTGCTCCTCGGCAGCGCCGTCAACTCGGTCGAGGCCGGCACCGGCCGCGTGATCGTCATGGCGCAGAACCGGAACCTGAACGAGGACCCGGAGGTCACCGACCCCAACGTCACGGCGCTGAACTACAGCACCGACCGGGACTACGGCGGATCCTCCGGCTTCCAGACCGGTTCGACGTACAAGCCGTTCACCCTGATCAACTGGCTCCAGAACGGGCACGGGCTGAGCGAGGTCGTCAACGGCACTCCTCGGGCCTTCACGCCGATGACCGTCGATGGTCAGCAGTACAGCACCGTCGACGGCGAGTTCCCGCGCGGATACGCCCCGAAGAACGACGACGGAGGCAACCCCGGGTACGTGAGCGCGCAGCGGGCCACGGCGCTGTCCATCAACACGGCCTACACCGCCATGGCCCAGAAGCTCGACCTGGCTGACATCCGAGAGGTGGCGAGCTCGCTCGGTGTGCATCGCGCCGACGGGCAGGAGCTGCTCGACAACACGTCGTCCTTCCTCGGTACGAACGAGATCGCGCCGCTGACCATGGCCGCCGCCTACGCGGGCATCGCCGCGGGCGGCAAGTACTGCAAGCCGATCATCGTCGACCAGATCGTCGACTTCGACGGGAAGGAGATCGGCGGCCAGCCGCAGGAGTGCAACCAGGCCCTCGACCCCGCCATCGCGGCGGCGACCATCCAGGGCATGTCGCAGCTCTGGGCGAACGGCGGCACCGGCGTCGGCGCCCTGCCCGCCGACGGCATCCCCGAGATCGGCAAGACCGGTACCACGACCGAGAAGGACCAGATCTGGCTCATCGGCTCGACGAGCAAGCTCGCCACCGCGGTCTGGATGGGCAACGTCAAGGGCAAGGTGAGCCTCCGCACCGCGTACTCGCCCGCCACCGGAACCACGTACGCCAACGCTCGTGCCCAGTTCTTCCGCGATGTGCAGACGGTCAACAACACCGTCTACGGAGGCTCGGCGTTCCCGACGGCCGACCCGTCGGTCGTCCGGGGCAACTCGGCCCAGGCCGTCCCCGACCTCAGCGGCAAGACGGCCGAGGAGGCCGCGAGCACGCTCCGCGGACTCGGCCTCAGCTATGTGGACGGCGGCCAGCAGGAGTCGACCGCACCGATCGGCACCGTCTCGGCCACCTCGCCCGCCACCGGCACCCAGGTGTCGCAGGGCACGGCAGTGACCGTCTACACGAGCGTGGGGACCAACGCGGCCACCGTGCCCGACGTCGTCGGCACCTCGTACCGTGACGCCGTCGGCGCCATCGGCGCCGCCGGCTTCAGCAAGATCGTCCTGGCCGGATACACGGTGGGCAACGCCGACAACCAGTGCGAGGTCTCGCTGATGGAGCCGGGCGGAGGGGCGTCCGTCGACAAGGGCAGCCAGGTCGCGATCCAGCTCTACGGCAACGCCGAGGGCCGCGACCCCGGCAACTGCACGTGAGTCCTCTGAGCGCCGGAAGGGCGACGGCCGCGACCGCGATGGTGGGCGCGGCCGTCGGCCTCGGCACCTTCGCCTGGGGATCGCTCGTCGAACGCAACCGCTTCACGGTGCGCCACGAGGTGCTGCCGATCCTCGAGCCCGGGTCGCGCAGCCTCACGATCCTGCACCTGAGCGACCTGCACCTCGCCCCGTGGCAGAGCGAGAAGCAGGAATGGGTGCGCGGACTCTCCGTCTACGAACCCGACCTGATCGTCAACACCGGCGACAACGTGGGCCACGTCGACGCCCACGCCGCGCTCGAGTACACCCTCGAGCCGTTCCGCGACGTCGCCGGCGTCTTCGTCCACGGGTCGAACGACTACTACGGCCCGACCCCCAAGAACCCGCTCGCCTACTTCGGCGGGCCCAGCAAGGCGCACCGCACCCCCACCGCGCTCGACATCGGCCGCATGGAGTCGTTCTTCACCGGACTCGGCTGGCTCGACCTCAACAACACGGCGCGCGCGATCGAGGTCCGCGGCTCCCGCCTCGAGTTCTTCGGCGTCAACGACGCCCACCGCGGCTGGGACCGCCTCGACCGCCTCCCCGGGGCCCTCGACGACATGCGCGAGAACGTCGGCTGGCAGGACGACCGCGGCGGGCCCGAACCCATCGGCATCGCCCTCACCCACGCGCCCTACCAGCGGGTGCTCAACTCGTTCGTCACCAACGGCGCCGACGTCATCTTCGGCGGCCACACGCACGGCGGACAGGTGCGCGTGCCGGGCTACGGGGCGCTCGTCACCAACTGCGACATCCCCCGCAGCAAGGTCAGCGGACTCAGCACCTGGAGCCATGCCCGCCGCACCGCGCACCTCGAGATCTCCGCCGGCCTCGGCACCTCGATCTACGCCCCCGTGCGCTTCGACTGCCGACCCGAAGCCGTCGTCGTCACCCTCACCGCCTGACCCCACGCGGACGGTCACGGAGACCCCGAATCGTTTGCTAACATGATCAGGTTGCTCCGGTCGAAGAACATCTCGGTCGAGACAACGGGGTGTGGCGCAGCTTGGTAGCGCGCCTCGTTCGGGACGAGGAGGTCGTGGGTTCGAATCCCGCTACCCCGACACGAAAATTGGCTCCACCTTTGGGTGGGGCCAATTTTGTGTTGTGCTTATTGGTTCGCCCTTCGGGCGACACGCCAAAATGGCTCCACCCTTGGGTGGGGCCATTTTCGATTAGTGCTTGTTGGTTCGCCCTTCGGGCGACACGCGAGAATGGCTCCACCTTCGGGTGGGGCCATTTTGAATTTGTGCTTGTTGGTTCGCCGTTCGGGCGACACGAGACGGGAAGCCGCCCGACCGCCGCTCTGCCGGCGCTGTGCGGCGCTGTGCGGGCTCGGGTCAGGAGAGACGGCCGCCGCTCTCGGCGAGGTAGCACGCGCCGCACAGCGACTCGTAGGTGACCTCGTGGCCGTCGATCGCGACCTGGTCGCCGTCGAACACGAACCGTCCGTCGACCGTGCGCGCGTTGAAGACCGCCTTGCGACCGCACCGGCAGATCGTCTTGAGCTCTTCCAGCGAGTGCGCCACCTCGAGCAGACGACGACTGCCCGGGAACGCCGTCGTGCGGAAGTCCGTGCGGATGCCGTAGGCGAGCACCGGCACGCCCTCGAGGATCGCGATCCGCAGCAGATCGTCGACCTGCTCCGGCTCGAGGAACTGCACCTCGTCGACCAGGAGGCACGCGATGTCGCTTCCCGTCGCCTCGCGCACCCGGGCCCGCTCGGCGCAGAACACCTCGAGCACGTCGTCCCCGGGGGCGAAGGCCACGTCGGCCGTGCGGGTCACACCGAGACGCGACACGATCTGATCGTCGCCCTTGGTGTCGACCCGGGGCTTGGCGAGCACGACCCGCTGGCCGCGCTCCTCGTAGTTGTACGCGGCCTGCAGCAGAGCCGTGCTCTTGCCGCTGTTCATCGCTCCGTAGCGGAAGTAGAGCTTCGCCACTACTGCAGGTAGCCGTCTTCGGCCGCGCGCCGGATCAGCTCCGACTTCTTGCTGGCCGGCCGGTTCGCCTTCGCGTACTTCTCGCGCACCCGGCGCAGGTACGTCTTGGCCGTCTCGTACTGCACGTTCATCTGCTGGGCGACCTCGTTGGTGCTGAAACCCGACACGTACAGGCGGAACGCCTCGGACTCGCCGGCGCTCAGCTTCGGACGGCTCTGATTCGTCGCCCCCACCGGCAGCGGACGCCAGTCGCGCTGCGGCGACGAGTCGCGGGCGACGCCCATCACCTGTCGGGCGGCGTCCATCACCTCGCGCATCGGCAGCGCCTTCGACAGGAACGCCGACGCCCCGGCCTCGAGCGCGCGCTCGCGCGACTCGCGGGTGTCGAGGCTCGAGAGGACGATGACCTTCGCCCCCGCCGCCCGGCAGGTCCGCACGCGGGCCTCGATCGAGACGGGCTCCTTCAGCTGGAAGTCGAGGAACACCAGGTCGGTCGGGAAGTTGTCGCTGTGGACGAGCTGCAGCCAGGTGTGCGCGGTGAGCACGAGGTCGAAGTCGAAGGCGTTCACGTTGATCCAGCTCGAGAGGCTGTCGAGCAGGACCTCGTGGTCGTCGAGGATCGCCAGACGCACCCGGCGCGTCGCGGGGTTCTCACCGGTGGGTCCGACGGTGCTCCACGACGGGGCCGCTGCGGGCCGGGAGAAGCCCGGACGGAGGGACGAGCGGTCGCTCGGCTCAGTGCTGGTCATAAGAAAACCTTAGTGTGAGGAGAGACAGGCTCGGGTCGACGTGCAGGTCGTCGAACACCACCCGCAACACGGCGAAATAGGGCGTCAGGCGATGACGCACGACGAGGTCGGAGGCGGTGGTGGCGACGGTGATCCGGGCGTGGACCCGCGCCTCCTCGGCTCGGAGCACGACGCTGACGTCGTCCGCCGCGACCACGCCGGTGTCGGCGAAGGCCACGAGCAGCGCCCGCAGCGCGGTGCGGTGCTCGGTCGTCATCTCGCCGGCCACGTGACCTGGGTCGGCGACGACGCCGCGGACCCCGGCCGACGACGTCGAGAGGAGCTGCTCGAGCCAGGTCCGATCCGCCTCGGCCACCATGGTTCCGCGCAGCGTGTCGGAGATCGCCCGTGCCCGGCGGCTGTCGTCGGCGGTGACCACCCCGGCCTCGACCAGGCCGCTGAAGAACGGCACGACGTCGCGGTTGAGGATCGTCACCCGGTCCTGCTGAACCGAGCGGGCGATCCGGGCACGCAAGTCGTCGGTGCCGGCCCGTCGATACGAGGAGGCGCGCTCGATCCATCCCTCGACCAGCGTGACGAAGGCGGCCGAGAACGCCGCCCCCGCGAACGCCAGGGCGATCACGGGGGTCATGGCGACGACGACGAAGACCACGCCCGGCACGTCGGTGACGAACGTCGGCACCTCGAACACGACCACGACGCCGACGGCGACCGCCGTGACGATCCCGGCCACCGCGATCTCCCGACCGGGCCGGTACGGCGCGAGCCCGAGCAGCAGCACGCCGGCCGAGAGGGACAGCCAGTCGTCGCGCACCAGCCCGTTCTGGCCGGCCGTCGACAGGGCCGACAGCACGGCCGTGACCACGAGCAGGACGACCAGGACGACGACGGACCGCCGGCCGAAGGGCGCGCGCGCGGGGTGGGCCGCTGTGACGAGCACGGCGCCGGCGGCCACGAGGGCGGCCAGCGACAGCCCCGCGAGGGGCCACGAGACGAGGTCGGAACGGGTCACCAGGGTCATGACGACGGCGTAGACCACCGACGCCACGGCCGCGAGCAGCGTGATCGGCCCCGCGCTCAGCGCGCCGAGAGGGTCGATCTGCTGCGGGCTGCGTTCGCGGCGCCTCACGCCGCGCCACCGGACAGAGCGTGGTCGGTCTCTCCCGTGGACGCCCGCGGCGACTCGACGGGCACCCGGATCACGACGCTGGTCCCGCTGCCGACCGACGACCAGATCTGGACCGAGCCCCCGACGCGCTCCATCCGGGCTCGCACCGAGTTCTTCAGGCCCAGACGATCCGCCCCCGTCGAGGACACGTCGAATCCGACGCCGTCGTCGATGACCATGACCGACAGGTCGTCGCCGTCGGCGTAGACCACGACCTCGGCACGCGAGGTCCCGCTGTGCTTCTCGACGTTGACCAGGCACTGGCCCACCGCGAGCCCGAGAGCCGACGCCGACGTGGAGCTCAGCCTCGACACCGCCCCGATGTCACCGGTGACACCGACCTCGAGCCCGCCCTCGCGGGCGCTCTCGACGGCCTGAGCGAGCTCGCTGCGGTGCCAGTCGCGGGTCGTGCCCACGGGGGCGCTCGCGTCGAGCCATTCCCGTCCGACGAGGGTCTCGAGGTCGGACGCCATCGACCGGGCGACGCGGGGGTCGATCGGGCCGGGAGCGCTCGTGGCGATCGCGGCGAGGTGGTTCAGCACCGTGTCGTGGAGCAGCGCGGCGGCCTGCTGCTCGATGTCGTGGCGCATCCCCTGCATCTGCTGGTCGAGGGCGGCCCGGTGCAGACTCGGCTGCGCCCGTCGCGCCCGGTCGCGCGCGACGATCCCCCAGCCGACCGTGACGACGACGAGGGCCAGGGCGAGGGCCGCCGTGACGTCGAAGCGGGAGGACTGCCCGGTCTGCCAGGTGGCGAGCTGGGTCGCGACCTCGCCCAGGACGAACCCGCACACCGCCCAGACGAGGCTCCGCCGAGGCCGCCGCCCGCTGCCGCCGACCATGATCAGGGCGATCTTCGGCAGCGTCAGGGAGAACGCGTCGGAGGTCTGGACGACGGCCACCTGGGCGAAGAGCGTCACGGCGTACAGGTAGAGGCAGGCGGAGCCGATCAGCAGATACGCGGCGATCGCCGTGGGCGTGCGCTTCTTCTCGACCACGACGAGCAGCACGATCATGACGGCGAGGGCGATCATCGCGGGCCAGAGGATGAGCCCGCGCACCACGATCTGGTTGACGACGAGCACCAGGGCGGCGCTGGCGAGCAGGACGCAGGCGAGCACATGGCATGCGCGGGCGATGGCACGGCCCGTGCTCTGCGGAGCGAGGTGAGCCGGGAGGCCGAGCAGCATGCGGCCTCCTTGATCGTCGACGGCTGACAGAAGAAGTATGCCGGAACATGGATCGTCGGTGTACCCCGTTATCAGGGGTCACGACCCCTCTGGAGGGCGTCCACGGGTGTTTTTGTGCCCCGCCTGGTGGGCCCGGGTCAGAAGAGCCGAGGATGCGCGGCGCGAGCCCCGCCCGGGAGTTCTGCTGCGATCAGGGCCCGGGTCGTCGCCGGGGCGGGCGCCAGGCCCGGGCCCGCGGCGCGCAGCCCGAGCTCGTCGTGGACGCGCGACCGCATCGAGCCCGTCGACGGATCGGCTCGCCCCCGGTCGAGGCCGTACTCGGCCAGCAGCGGGCGCATCCGCGCCGCGAGCCACTTGCGGTACCCCGTCGGAGCGTAGGTGCCCCGCGCGTACAGGTCGCTGTACCGGGAGACGACCTCGGGATGCTCGCGTTCGAGCCAGGCGAAGAACCACTCCTTGACCCCCGGCTTGAGGTGGAGGGCGCTGTACATGACGCTCGACGCCCCCGAGTCGCGGATGGCCGCCAGGGCGGTGCGCAGGTGCTCGACCCCGTCGGTGAGGTGCGGCAGCACCGGCATCATGAAGACGGAGACGTCGAGACCGCTGTCTCGGGCGGCGCGCACGGTCGCGAGACGCGCGGCCGTGGTCGGGGTGCCCGGCTCGAGCGACTGCTGGAGGTCGTCGTCGTAGATCGCGATCGACATGGCGATGTCCACCGGGACGTGCTCGGCGGCCTCGGCCAGCAACGGGAGGTCCCGCCGCAGCAGGGTGCCCTTCGTGAGGATGCTGAGCGGCGTGCCCGACTCGGCGAGAGCGGCGATGATGCCGGGCATCAGGCGGTAGCGCCCCTCGGCCCGTTGGTAGGGGTCGGTGTTGGTGCCCAGGGCGACGGGTGCGTGCTGCCAGGACGGACGCGCCAGCTCGCGTGCCAGCACCTCGGCGACGTTCACCTTGACCACGATCTGCCGGTCGAAGTCGTCTCCGCCGTCGAGGTCGAGGTACTCGTGCGTCGGACGTGCGAAGCAGTAGACGCAGGCGTGGCTGCACCCGCGATAGGGATTGATCGTCCACCCGAAGGGCAGGGCCGAGTCGCCGCCCGGCACGCGGTTCAGCGCGCTCTTCGCCAGGATCTCGTGGAAGGTGACGCCGGCGAACTCGGGAGTGCTCACTGACTTCACCAGCGACGAGAGCCGGGCGAGAGCCGGCAACGCGGCGTCGTTCGCGACCGCAACGTCCTGCCCGCTCCACCTCATACGCTCATTCGAACACATGTTCGAACGAGAGTCAATCGCCGAGGATGGCGACCGTCACGCCTGGATGCGCAGCGCCTCCGCGGTGGACCCCAGAGTGGCGGCGGCCCGGGCCTCGTCGGTGGCGAGCTGCTCGCCGTAGGTCGGGATCATGCGCCGGAGCGTCGGCTGCCATCCCTCGATGCGCGACGGGAAGCAGCGCTGGAGCACGTCGAGCATGATGGGCACGGCGGTCGAGGCTCCCGGCGAGGCACCCAGCAGACCGGCGATCGTCCCGTCGGCGGCGGCCACGACCTCGGTACCGAACTGCAGCACCCCGCCCTTCTTCGGGTCCTTCTTGATGACCTGCACGCGCTGCCCCGCGGTGATGCGGTACCAGTCCTTCGGGTCGGCGTCGGGCACGAACTCGCGCAGCGCCTCGAACTTGGTGCTCTTGCTCGCGAGGAGCTGGCCCACGAGGTACTTGACCAGCGACAGGTTCGCGACCCCGGCCCGGATCATCGGGTAGAGGTTGTGCGGCCGGATCGACGCGAAGAGGTCGAACCATGAACCGCTCTTGAGGAACTTGGGACTGAACCCGGCGTAGGGCCCGAACATCAGGCTCGCCTGCCCGTCGACGACGCGGGTGTCGAGGTGAGGCACCGACATCGGCGGCGACCCGACGGCCGCCTTGCCGTAGACCTTGGCCTGGTGCCGGGCGACGACGGCGGGGTCGTCGGTGCGGAGGAACTCCCCGCTGACCGGGAAGCCGCCGAAGCCCTCGATCTCCCGGATGCCGGACTTCTGCAGCAGGTGCAGGGCTCCCCCGCCGGCGCCGACGAAGACGAATCGGGCGTCGATCGTCCGGGCCGTGCCGCCCGTGGGCCGCACGGCGATCCGCCAGCCGCCGTCGGGACGCCGCGTCAGATCGGTGACCCGGTGTCCGAGCTCGAGGACGGCGCCCTTGGACTGCAGATCGGTCATGAGGAGGCGCGTGAGGCTCCCGAAGTCGACGTCCGTCCCCGCGGCGATGCGGGTCGCGGCGATCGGCTGCCCGAGCGCGCGACCCGCCGTGAGCAGCGGCGCCCACTCGGCGATCCGTTCGCGGTCGGTGCTGAACTCGAGACCCTGGAAGAGAGGGTGGTCGCGGAGGGCCTCGTGGCGCTTGCGGAGGTACTCGACGTTCTTGTCGCCCCAGACGAAGCTCATGTGCGGGGTGGAGTTGATGAACGCGTCGGGTTCGGGCAGGGCGCCTTCGGCGACCAGGTAGGACCAGAACTGGCGGGACACCTGGAACTGCTCGTTGACCTTGACGGCGCTGGTCGTGTCGATCATGCCGTCGGCCTTCTCGGGCGTGTAGTTCAGCTCGCACAGGGCCGAGTGGCCGGTGCCGGCGTTGTTCCAGGGGTTGCTCGACTCGAGGGCGACGTCGTCGAGGGCCTCGAGGATCTCGATGGACCAGTCGGGCTCGAGCTGCTTGATCATGGCGCCCAGGGTCGCGCTCATGACGCCCCCACCGATCAGGGCGACGTCGACGGGCTTCTTCGCATCGTTCACGGACGCCAGTCTAGGCCCCGGGCGCCCGCCGTTCCGAGGGCGCGCGATCGGGGTCTCTCGACGTCGAGACAGAGCAGTCGGTGGCCGGTCAGGCCGTGGCGAGGCGGCGGGCGGCGACGATCTCGGCGATCTGGACGGC
>NZ_BJUV01000013.1 GCF_007988805.1 Frigoribacterium faeni
CCCCCCCCCGCCGATCTCGCCGCCCTCGCCCGCGAGCTCGCGGGCGGGACGTCGTCGCCCTGCGCCGCCGCGCTCGCGATCTGCGAGCGGCTCGGCGACGCCGTCTCGTACCTGCCGGGGGTCACGAACGTCAAGACGACCGCCTCGGAGGCCTGGGAGGCGCGTGCCGGGGTCTGCCAGGACATCGCCCACATCACCGTGGGGGCCCTGCGGGCCGTCGGCATCCCCGCGCGGTACGTCAGCGGCTACCTGCACCCGAGGCCGCACGCCGAGCTGCGCGAGACCGTCACGGGCGAGTCGCACGCCTGGGTCGAGTACTTCTGCGGATCGTGGCACGGCTACGACCCGACCAATCTGATCGAGATCGGCGAACGTCACGTCGTGGTGGGGCAGGGGCGGGACTACCGCGACGTCCCGCCGCTGCGCGGCGTCTACGCAGGGTCGTCGAACTCGGAGCTGTTCGTCACGGTGGAGATCACGCGCGAGGCGTGACCTCCGTGCCGGGCGCGCCGCCGACGTCGGCTCCGCCGCCGGCGATGTCGCGGTCGAGCAGCTGCAGGCTGGGGTGCTGCGCCACGGCGTCGAGCCCATGGGTGCCGAAGAGGGTCATGACGGCGGCGAGGGGCGCGTCGACGCCGCGCAGACGCAGCGGGGACGTGATGCCGTCGAACTCCATGACCAGGGCCCAGTCGCCGACCTCGGGGTAGACGGCGGTCATCGCCGAGTACGGGAAGCTCAGCCACTGGCCGCCCGCCAGGCAGATCAGCCGCTGGTTCGAGACGACGAGGCGGATGTGCTGGTGCTCGCGCCATTGGTCGCGGGCCTGCGCCTCGGCCGCCCGCCGGGCCGACGCGTTGCTCAGCGTCGAGACGGCGAGCCCGGCGAGCACGAACGCGGGGTGCCCGAAGAAGAACCGGCCGCCCCCGCCGTAGCTGACGGTCTGGCCGTAGAAGCGCTCGTACTCGGCCTCGACGCTGTAGAAGAAGACCTCGCCGGCCTGCGGCACGACCTCCCACACGGTGATGCTCTGCGGCACCTGGTGGGCGAGGAGCGCCTGACGCAGGCGCCGGGCCTCGGCCCAGGCGGCCTCGCTGGCCGAGAGGCGGTTCACGCGGGCGAGCTCGGCCCCGCGCTCGGACTTCGTGTAGTGGCCGCCGCGGTGGCGCCAGTCGCGGAAGGTGCGCATGCCGCCGCGGACGCTCATGACGATCGTCACGACGACGGCCACCGGCGTGGCCAGCACGAGCCCGAGCGAGAGGAACGACAGCCCGAGGCTCGTGTCGAAGCCCGGGCTCGAGGTGACGACCGAGGCGAGGGCGGGCAGTGCCACGACCACCACGACGCCGGCGACGAGCGGGATGACCCAGCGGAGATGACGCCTCATCCCGCGAGTCTAGGGCGGCCCGTCCCGCCGCCCCCGCGACGCGACGCCCCACGCGCCTCGCCGCGCGCTGATCGAGTGGTCGGAAGATGCTCTTCGTGGCGTGCGGAAGAGCATCTTCCGACCACTCGATGCGCCAACGCGCGAGAGGCGCCAGCGCGCGAGAGGCGCCAGCGCGCGAGAGGCGCGGGCGACGCGAGGAGGTGCGGGTCAGCAGGCGGTGTACGCGTACGCGGGGTCGTCGGCGGGGACCAGGTCGCGGTCGCGCACGATCGTCGAGGGCGCCGGGTCGAGCGCGTCGACCCGGGCGCAGACCTCGGCCGCGGTGCCGCGCAGGTCGTCGGTGTACTCGACGTCGAACACGAGCCCGCCGTACACGTCGGTGTAGGCCGGGCACTCGTCGAAGCGGTCGCACTCCTCGGTGATCGCGAAGTCGTAGCCGATCTCGTCGCGGCCCCGCGTGCCCAGATCGGCGGTGTTCTTCTGCGCCGTGGCGAGCCCGGCCTGGTGAGCGGTCTCGACGAGCAGCGTCGCGTAGGAGACGGCGTCGTCCTCGTCGAAGGCGCCGTCCGAGCGCGTCCACGAGTCGAGGTTGTCGAACTCGACCGCCTGGTAGCCGGCGTCGGCGCAGCCGTCGATCGTGTCGGCCTGCTTCGCGGCGACGGCCTCCCGGTTCACCTCGGTGGAGATGTCGAAGAGGTGCTCGTCCGGCCAGCCCGGGTCGACCAGCGGTTCGCCGCCCGGCAGGCGGACGAGCAGGTCCGCGGGCCAGTCGACGCCGGGCTGCGTCTGGAATCCGTTCACGTAGCAGATGCCGTACGCCCCCTCGGCGGGCTCGTCGGTGCTGTCGCGGGCGACGACGGAGGCTCCGTCGGGGACCGGCGACGCGCCTCCCAGCTGGTAGTCGAACCGAGCGCCGGCGGTCGGCAGGGTGACGTCGGCCGAGGAGGCGCGGCTCGCCTCCGCATCCGGCGCACCGGAGCAGGCGGTCGCCCCGAGCGCCACGGCGAGCACGGCGGCCGCGAAGAGCGCCGCCCGTCCACGGCGAGGGGGTCGCCCGATCGAGCGGGGGGCGGGTCGGCGGGGTCCGTCTGCTGTCGACTGCACGCGCCGAGCCTAGGCGACGCCGCGCCGATCAGCGGTCCGCCGTCGACCCGCCGAGCGGCGGCCGGTCTCAGACCGCGCGCGACGAGGCCGGCGGCTCGGCGGAGGCGGTCGACTCGTCGGGGGCCGCCGGGGCGGCCGAGGGGGCCGGTGCGTTCCGGTCGGCCAGGAACTGCGCGCGGGCGGCTCGGAGGGCGACCTCGCGTTCGAGGTCCTGCTGGTGCGCGGCCTCGCGGGCGGCGGCCAGGGCGCGGGCGTTCTCGTGAGCGCGCGCGGCGGCCACCGAGGAGGCGCGGCGCACCCCGTCACCCGTGGCCCGGGCCCCGGCGGCGGTCGCGGCCCCGGCCGCTCGACTGCCCCGACGCACGTGCGCCCAGCTCGACCGGGCGAGGGGTGCGGCGCCGGCCGCGATCGTCGCACCGCGGGCCCGCAGGCGGTCGGCCACGGGCGTGGCGGGCGTGGCGGGCGTGCCGGCGGCCTCGTCCGCGGACGCGGGCGGCTCCGCGGCGGTGGGCGCAGGAGAGACGGTAGCGGTCGCGGTGGGCGCGGGCGAGGTCGCGACGGGCGCGGGAGCCGTCGCGACGGGCGAGGCGACCGGGCCTGCGGGAGCCGGGTGCGCCTCCGGGGGAGCGGTCGTGGTGACGGGCCGTTCGGAGGCCGCGCGCGCCTCCTCGGCTGCGGCGTCGGCGAGGGTCGGGGCCGGACCGGGCGGCAGGGCCCCGAGCACCCGGTCGGCCAGGCCGACCAGAGCCAGGCTGAGGCCGGCGACGAGCAGCCCGATGCCGAGGAGGGCGAAGGCGACGGCCTCGAAGTCGAGATCGGCGAGAGGCACGTACTCGTCGGAGAAGAGGCCGATCTGCGCGAGACGGATGGTGCTGGCGACCGTGATGGCCACACCGGCGGCGCTCATCGTGAGCCCCGCGGTGACGGCCGCGCTTGCTCTGCTCATCGGACACCTCCTCGCGCGACGGCCGCGCTCGCGTCGGGAGCGGACGACCGTCCTGCAGAGAATGTAGCCCCTGCGGCGGTCCGCGGTGAGACGAGTCGTGCGGAGAGGCCCTCCCGACGGGTCGAACGGAGCGGTCTGCCGCCCGCCGCGAGACGTGCACGGTCCGCACGTTCCGGGCGGATGCTCGGGGTTCGTGAGGGCTTCTCCGATGTGGAGCCGGGACGATCACCGCATGGCTGATTTCCAACGACTCCTCGGTGCCGCCACGCGTGCGCTCGGCTCCTCGAACTCCGGGCGGGGCGGCTCGTCCGGTTCGGGTTCGACCGACTGGCGCGACATGGTGCGCAAGGTCTCCGACAAGGTGACCGGCGACGACCGTCGAGACGGCTCGGGTGCCGCCGACCCGCGTCGGCAGGGACAGCAGCGCCCCGGCGCCGTGCCGACCGGTTCGGCCGCCGACCGCCAGGCCCTGGCCAAGTACGACTACCTCCTGCAGACCGCGCCCCCGCAGCAGCTCGAGCAGGTGCACCGCGAGGCCTTCGAGCGACTGACGCCGGAGCAGCGCGAGCAGGTGCTCGCCCGCCTCACGGCCGAGGCGCCCGCGGGCGATCGGCCCGCCTCGAGCAGCCCGGCCGACCTCGCCCGCTCGGCGACCCGCGGCGAGGTCGCCCGCCCCGGCCTCATGAAGCGCGTCCTGGGCAGCACCGGTGGGAAGGTCGCGGCCGGTGCCGCGGCCGGCGCCGGCGTCGCCGCCCTGGGCGGTCTGGCCGTCGCCGTCGCGGGCGGTGCGGCCCTCAGCGCCGTGGCGGCCCCGCTGCTGTCGGACGCCCTGGCGTCGGGCGTCGACTTCGAGCAGTTCGCGGGCGGATTCGAGGGCCTCGAGGGCGTCGGCGACCTGGCTGCGGGCGGCGAGGACCTCGTCGGCGGTCTCGGCGAGCAGGTCGGCGAGTTCGGCTCGAACTTCCAGATCCCCGGTCTCGGCGACCTCTTCGACCGCTGACCCCCTCCGGGCGCTCGCGCCTCGCCGGGCGCTCGTCGAGTGGTCGGAAGATGCTCTTCGTGGGCTCGCGAAAGACATCTTCCGACCACTCGTTCGCGCGGCCGCACCGGTGGCGAGCAGCCGAGTCGGACGCTCAGCCCACGGGCTGGACCGGCACGGGCGCGGGGGTGAAGGTGGCGGCGACGACCGTCACGTCGTCGGGTCGCTCCTCCTCGCTCGCCAGGTCGGCGACGGCCGTGACGATGGCGGCCGCGTCCGGTGTCCGGACGAGCAGCGCCTCGAAGAGGTTCAGCGCCTCGAGCTCGTCGTCGTAGAGGTCGAGCACGCCGTCGCTGACGACGACGAGGGTGTCGCCGGCGGCCGCCGTCGTGCGGAACGTCGTCCAGTCCGTCCCGATGCCGATCGGCAGGTTCGGCGACCGGAGCCGCTCGACGGTGCCGTTGGCGCGCCGCAGCAGCGCGAGGCCGTGGCCGGCGTCGACCCAGTGGATCACGCCGTCGTGGTCGATGCGGGCGTGGAAGCAGGTCGTGAACTGCGTCTCGGACGAGGAGTCGCTGGTCGCGATCCCGACGGCGGATCGCCTCAGCGCCGTGGCGGGGTCGGGCTCGTCGACGGCGCTCCGGATCACGGATCGGACCGCCGCTGCGATCATGCCCGCGCCGACGCCCTTGCCCATGACGTCGCCCAGGGTCAGCGCCATGCCGCCGCCCGCCGGGTACCAGTCGAAGAAGTCGCCGCCGACGGTCCGGGCCGGGACGCACGCCCCGAACACCCGGAACGACGTCGGCAGGGTCGAGGCGTCGGGCGGCAGCAGCGACTGCTGGACGAGGGCCGCGCGGTCGAGCTCGCCCTGCGCGGCACGACGCCGGGCGCGGGAGCGGTCGAGTCGCAGGTCGGCCTGGCGCGACAGCTCGTTGACCGCGACGGCGAGCGTCGCGTAGACCATGAGGACGAACGCGAGACGCACCAGTTCGCTCGGGCCCGGTCCCGTCGGATCGAAGAGGTACGGCATCAGCAGCGTGACGCAGGTTCCCAGCAGCGGGAAGACGATGTTGCGCCGCCCCGGCCATGCGGCGATCCAGACCACGGTGAGGATCACGATCGGGAGGAACACGGAGCGGCTGTCGCCGGTCCCGTACCTCAGCAGGCCGACGGCGACGAAGTCGGCCGCGGGGATCGCGAGCTCCCATCGCAGCAGTGCGGGTCGGCGGGCCATCAGCGACGCGAGGACCAGGGCGGCGAGGGCGACGGCCACGCCCGACCACATGGCGACGGCGTCGCTCACGATCAACCAGGGCGTGAAGGCGCTGAGCAGGGCGGCCAGGGTGATGAGCAGGGCGACGAACGTCTGCTTGAGTCGAGGCCCGCTGTCGGTCTCGAGGGCCTCGAGGGCCCGACTCACCGCGCCTGATCGACGCGTGGCCGGTTGCTGCTGATCCGTCATCTGTACCCCTGTGCAAGTCGTGGTGAGGACTCGTTTCAGCCTGTTCGGACCCCTCGGCGCGATCGCCTGCCCGTCAGCGGAGATTCGTGTGGGTGACTCACCATCGTTGCGGGCGCCTCATCAGGATATCCGACACGCGTCGGCCGATCGTCGGCACTCCGGCGGCGAGGCCCGCGCTACGCTCGCCCCACGACCTCGAGGACGAGCCCGGCGACGACTTCGGGTCGCTCGAGACCGGGCAGGTGGGCCACCCCCGGCAGCACGCGTCCGGGACCCTGGCCGAGACGCCGGGCGGTCTCCTCGTAGAACGGCAGGTCGGCGGGGATGTCGAGCTCCCCCCAGCTCGCCAGGACGGGCACGCCGATCCCGTCGAGGGTCCGCCAGGTGTCGAGCCCCGCGTCGCCCGGGTCGCCGACGGCACCCGAGTCGAGGATCACCCGGTTCATGTCGGCGAACAGGGCGCGCGCGGGGTCGCCGACCCGCGCCTCCTCGGCGGTCGGCCCGTCGAGCCAGAGACGGGTCAGGGCATCGATCTGCGCGGCGACGTCGCCCCGGCTCTCGGCGTCCTCCAGCTCGGCCATGAGCGGAGCGGTCGCGGGGTCGGCCTGCCAGTCGAACGGGGTGTCGTCGTCGGTCATGCCGCTGACGGCGGCGCCGATCAGGAGCAGCCCCGAGACGCGTCCTGGTGCGGTCGCGGCGAGGTCGAGCGCGAGCGCCCCGCCCATCGAGTTGCCGACGACGACGGCCCCTTCGACCTCGAGCGCGTCGAGCAGCTCGACCAGGTCGCCCAGGTGCGTGAACGTCGACTCGGCCGGGGCGGCGGGCGTCTCGCCGAAGCCCCGCCGGTCGTACGCGACGAGGTCGAGGTCCGCCGCGGCCAGCGCGTCGGCCACCCCGGCCCAGCTGCGCCGATCCGCGACGCCGGCGTGCAGCAGGATCACGGTCGGCCCGCCGCCGGAGCGGCGCTCGGCGACCAGGGTCGATCCGTCGGACAGGGTGATCTCGCGCCGCTGCGTGCTCATGGCGGAACGCTACGCCCCGGCCGTCCGGACCGCGACCGGCTCGACCGCCACCGGCTCGACCGCGACCGGTTCGACCGCGACCGGCTCGACCTCCGCCGGTGCGGTCAGCGGGCCCGTCCGCAGCGGCGTCCCGTTCAGCCGGTAGTCGCCGATCGCGCGCTCGCGCAGGATGGCCGGGTTGTGCGACGACAGCGTGCGCGCGTTGCGCCAGTGCCGGTCGAGCGAGCGGTCGGCGTCCACGGCCGACGCGCCGCCGACCTCGAACAGGGACGACGCCGCCTCGAGGACGAGGGGCACGACCGTCTGCTGGGCCTCGAAGACGGTGACCAGCGCCTCCTGATACGGGTCGTCGTGCCCGCCCGAGTCGCGCCCGTCCGCCCGGCGTCCGTCCGCAGGGCGTCCACCCGAGTCGCGTCCGTCCGCCCGGCGACCGTCCGATCCGCGACGGGCCGCCTGGTCCGCCGCGTCGAGCCCGCGCACCGCCGAGAGCGTCACCGCCTCGACCGTCGACGCGATGCTCGACAGCCGCCCGACGACGCGCTGGACGAGCTGGTCGTCGCGCGGAGACGAGGCGCCCGGCACCCCGAACGTCCGGGTGCGGGGTCGCACGAACCCGACCGCGTCGCGGACCACCGCCCGGGCGATCCCGCTCAAGGCCGACAGGAGCACGAGCTGGTACAGGCCCTGCGTGTACGAGAGCGGCCGGCTCTCGGCGTTGTCGCTCCACGGCAGCACCTGCCGCGGGTCGACCTCGACGTCGTCGAACACGGTGGTGCCGCTGCCGGTGAGCCGCTGCCCGAAGCCGCCCCAGTCGTCGATCCGCGTGACGCCGGGGGCGTCGGCGGGCACCGCCAGCGCGACCGGCTCGTCGCCGCGCCGGGCCCCGACCCAGATCCAGTCGGCGTAGATCGTGCCCGTGCTGTAGAACTTGCGACCGTTCAGCAGGAGGCGACCGTCGCGCTCGTCGAGCCGGGTCGAGGTCGCGGTCGTGTCGCCTCGCTCGGCCTGGGCGTTGCCCACGAGGGTGCGACCCGCGCCGAGCCTCCTCAGCCACTCCGTCCGGAGGTCGCTCTCCGGGCGGGCGCGCTGCGTCTCGACGAACGCCACGTGCCCGCGCAGCAGCTGCGGCAGGTTCGAGTCGGCTTCGCCGAGGCGGACGAGGAGGCGGAACTGCTGCTCCAGGGACGCCCCCCAGCCTCCGAAGGCGGTCGGCACCCGCAGCGCCCCGAGGCCCGCGTCGCGGAGCGCCGCCACCTCGGCGACCGGGAGCCGGCGGTCGCGTTCGCGCTCGACCGCCCCCGCCGCGATGTCGTCGATCACCGGGCCGAAGGCCTCGTCGATGCGGGCGTCCAGGGTGCTGTCGTCGTGTTCGCTCATGCCGTCCTTTGTGTCACAGCCGTGTCGCCGTGTGACAGCGCGACGTCACGGAGGGACACCTCGTGCAACACGACGAAAGACGCGGCGACGGGTGCGGGGCGCTCTGGCAGGGTTCACAGCCATCACCCGCCTCGACCCCAGGAGTCACCGTGTCCGATCACGACGCACCGCAGTCCACGCCCGCCGGCAGCCCGCCCTCCGCCCTCCGCGCCTCCCTCGACGCCTCGCACCGCCGACGGCGTCGGGGTCTGCTCGCCGGGCTCGGGGTCGTCGTCGCGGCGGCCCTCGTCGGCGGCGGGTTCTGGGCCGGCACCGCGGTCGGCGGGGCGGACGCCGAGGCCGCGACCGGTGCCGGCGGCGAGCGGATCAGCGTGAAGATAGCCGGCAGCGGCGAGAGCGACCTGCAGGACGCCGTGAAGACGGTCGCCGCCGAGGAGGGGCTCGACGTCACCTGGGTCAACTTCGACGACTGGACCCTGCCGAACTCGGCGCTGGTCGCAGGCGAGGTCGACGCGAACGCGTTCCAGCACACGGCGTTCCTCAGCGCGTACAACGTCGCGAACGACACCGACCTGACCCCGGTCTTCTCGACGACGATCACCCAGTGGGGCGTCTTCTCGGCCACGCTCGACTCGCTCGACGACATCGGCGAGGGCGCCCGCATCGCGATCCCCGACGACGCGTCGAACGGAGCCCGTGCGCTGTTCATCCTGCAGGCCGCGGGCCTCATCGAGCTCGGGCCGGACGTCGGGGTGTACCCGACGGTCGACGACGTCACCGAGAACGATCTCGGCCTCGAGTTCGTCCCGATCGGCGCCACGACGATCCCCACCCAGTTCGACGATCCGAGCCTCGACGCCGTCGTGGTCGGCACCTCGTACTTCGACCCCTCGCAGGAGATCGACGCCGACGACGCCCTCTACCTCGACGACTCCCTGAGCGAGGAGTCGCGGCCCTACGTCAACGCCGTCGTGACCCGTGCCGACGATGCGGACGACGAGGCGTGGGACCTCCTCGCCGACGCCTACGCCGACCCCCGGGTCGCCGCCGCCCTCGAGGAGGAGTCGTTCGGCAACACCGTGCTGGTCGACGTCTCGGCCGACGACCTCCGCAGCACCCTCGGCGAGCTCGAGACGGCAGCGCGCGAGCTGAACTCGTGACCGCGGCCCCGGTCGTCTCGTTCGAGCACGTCTCGAAGTCGTACACGGTGCAGGGGCGGCGGTTCGACGCCCTGCACGACGTCAGCCTGGAGGTGCCGCGCGGTCAGATCTTCGGCATCGTCGGCTACTCGGGGGCGGGCAAGTCGACGCTGCTGCGCACCGTGAACGCCCTCGAGCGCCCGACGAGCGGCCGGGTCGTCGTCGACGGACGGGAGGTGTCGGCGCTGAGGGGCAAGGAGCTCTACGCGGCCCGCCGGCGCATCGGCATGGTGTTCCAGCAGTTCAACCTGCTCTCGTCGCGCACCGTCTTCGGCAACGTCGCCTACCCCCTCCGGCTCTCGGGCCTCTCCCGCGACGAGACCGTCGACCGCGTCGAGGAGCTGCTCGACTTCGTCGGTCTCTCGGACAAGGCCCTCGAGCACCCCGCCAAGCTCTCGGGCGGCCAGAAGCAGCGCGTCGGCATCGCCCGGGCCCTGGCGAACCGCCCCGACGTGCTCATCTCGGACGAGGCGACCAGCGCCCTCGACCCGCAGACGACGGGCGAGGTGCTCGACCTGCTGCGGCGGGTCAACGACGAGTACGGCGTGACGATCCTGCTCGTGACGCACGAGATGGACGTCATCCGCGAGCTCGCCGACCGGGTCGCCGTGATGCAGGGCGGCGAGGTCATCGAGACCGGCTCGGTCTACGACCTCTTCGCCGACCCCCGGCACCCCACGTCGAAGCGGTTCGTCTCGTCGGTGCTGCACCACCAGGCGACCCCGGGCGCGCTGGACCGCATCCGCGAGGTGCACACCGGACGCATCGTGCGCCTCCACGTGGAGGATCGCGAGTCGAACGATCCGTTCCTGTCGCGCATCGCCCGGACGCACGGAGTCGACTTCAACGTCGTCTACGGCGGCATCAGCGAACTGCAGTCGCGCCTGTTCGGCGACCTCACCGTCGAGCTGCTCGGCGACGACGTCTCGGTCGACGCCGCGATCGCCGACCTGCGGCTGACGACCACGGTCACGGAGGTGGCCGCCGGTGCGTGACATCGAACCCGCCGTGCTGCTGCCCAAGATCGGGACGGCGCTGCTGCAGACCCTGCAGATGGTGACCGTCTCGTTCGTGCTCGCGACGGTGCTCGGCATCGTGCTGGGGCTCGTGCTCTACTCGACCCGGCGCGGCAACCTGCTGCAGAACGCCGTCGTCTTCACGACGCTCAACGCCGTCATCAACGTGATCCGCCCGATCCCGTTCATCATCCTGATCGTCGCGATCTCGCCGCTGACCCGGGTCGTCATCGGCACGAGCATCGGCACGAACGCGGCCATCTTCGCCCTGACGATCGTGGCGACGTTCTCGATCGCCCGCATCGCGGAGACGAACCTCGTCGCGGTCGATCGCGGCTCGGTCGAGGCCGGGGCGGCCATGGGCGCCTCGCCGATCCGGGTGCTCGCGACGATCGTCGTCCCGGAGGCGCTCGGCCCGCTCGTGCTCGGGCTCACCTACATCTTCGTGGCCCTCGTCGACGCGACCGCCGTCGCCGGCCTGGTCGGGGGCGGCGGGCTGGGGAACCTCGCCATCACCTACGGCTACCAGCGCTTCGACACGTTCGTCATGGTGACGGTGATCGTGCTGATCATCGTGCTCGTGCAGGTGGCGCAGCTGCTCGGCAACCTCGTGGCGCGGAGGGTGCTGCACGAGACGCCGGCGTGAGGCTCGGCGGGCGCGCGGCGGAGTCGAGGAGGCGCGGTGCCGGAGGTCCCGCACCGCGCCTTGCTCAGGTCCCGCGCTCCTGGATCACGGTGGTGGCCGCGGCGGCCTCGGCCTCCTCCGCGGCGCGTGCCCGGGCGGCCGCGCGCCCGGCGGCGTCGCCGTCGTGCTGCAGGGTGAAGTGGAACCGCCCCGCACCCACGACCGGCAGCGCGCCGGTCGCCGCGGCGGGTTCGTCGGGCAGCACCCGGTGCACGCGGAGATGCCGTCCGCGCACCAGCCAGACGACCGCGACGCCGGCGGCGACGAACCCCGAGGCGGCCGCGACCCCGATCGCCCAGCGCGGCCCGGCGACGTTCGCCACCCAGCCGACCACCGGAGCCCCGAGGGGCGTCCCGCCGGTGAAGACGGCCATGTAGAGCGCCATCACGCGTCCGCGCATCCGCGGCGCCGTCGTCAGCTGCACGGTCGCGTTGGCGGTGGTCATCAGCGTGATCGACGACAGGCCGACGGTGACGAGCACCGCGGCGAAGCTCCAGTACGACGGCATCAGCGCCGAGACGAGACAGGTCACGCCGAAGGCGAACGCCGCCGCGACGAGCACCCGCCAGCGCGGCTGCTCGCGACGCGCCGAGAGCAGCGCGCCGACCAGCGAGCCCACCGCGATGCACGACGACAGCAGTCCGAACCCGCTGGCGTCGGTGCCGAACTCGACGCTCGCCATCGTCGAGGTGAAGATGGCGAAGTTGAGACCGAAGGTGCCGATCACGAACACCATCACGAAGACGACCACGAGGTCGGGTCGCTCGCGCACGTAGCGGAACCCCTCCCGGATCTGCCCCTTCGCGCGGGAGACCGCGGGCTTGAGCTGCAGCTGCGCGACGCGGATGAACCGCAGCGACAGCAGCACGGCGGCGAACGATCCGGCGTTGATCAGGAACACCCAGCCGGTGCCGATCGTCGCGATCAGCACGCCCGCGACGGCCGGTCCGATCAGGCGGGCGCCGTTGAACGACGCCGAGTTCAGGCTGACCGCGTTCGTCAGGTGGCCGGGAGGCACGAGCTCGGACACGAAGCTCTGCCGCACCGGGGCGTCGATCGCGGCGGCCACGCCGAGCAGCAGCGCGAAGACGTAGACCATCCAGAGCTGCACGCTGTCGGTCAGCACGAGCAGGCCGAGCGCCAGGCCGAGCAGCCCCATGCTCAGCTGGGTCACCATCAGCAGGCGGCGGCGGTCGAAGCGGTCGGCGATCAGGCCGGTGATCGGCACCATCAGGATCGGCGGAGCGAACTGCAGGGCCATCGTGATGCCGAGCGCGGTGGCGTCGTTGTCGGTCAGGTCGGTCAGCACGAGCCAGTCCTGGGCGGTGCGCTGCATCCAGGTGCCGATGTTCGACACGAGGGCGCCGGCGAACCACAGGCGGTAGTTGAACAGCGAGAGGCTGCGGAACATCGCGCTCACGAGACGGTGAGCTTGCGCAGGATCTCGGTCGCGTCGGCCAGGGTCCGTCGCTCGTCCGGGGTCAACGACGACAGACGCGGCATCAGCCAGGCGTCGCGGCGTCGGCGCGTCTCGAACACGAACGCGGCGCCCGCCTCGGTCGTCTCGAGCACGACCCGGCGCTTGTCGGCCTCGTCGACGGTGCGGCGCAGCATGCCCGCGTCGACGAGCTTGCCGACCGTGCGGTTCATCGACGGGGGAGTGACGCCCTCGTGCGTCGTGAGCGCCCCGATGGTCAGCGGCTGGTTCTGCATGACGTAGCCGAGGGCGGCCATCTGCGCGTCGCTCACGTCGGCGTCGGCCTTCTGCTGGCGCAGGCGCCGGGCGAGCCGGAGCACGGCGCCGCGCAGGTCGGTCGCGAGGTGGGCGTGGGGGATCGCCCGGGTCGGGGCGGTGGCGGGAGGCGCGGTGTCGGTCATCGAGGAGCCATGCTAATCGTTTAGCTCGCCTAAGTAAACGCTTTCATGCGCGACGTGCATCCCTGCGGGCCGTGCACCCCGTTCCGCGGTCCGACACCTGGCAGACACCGGACGGCCACGCGGCGTTTCCCGGTGCCCGGTCGACTGTGCGGGTCCCCCGATCAGGGGTGAACCGGCACCATCGATCACCTGGAGCAGGAACACAGTGACCACCAGCATCCGCCGCCGTCGCGCGGCACTCACCACGGGGGCGGTCGCGATCGCCGCCTCCCTGGCTCTCGCCCCCACCGTCGCCTCGGCGGCGACGCCGGCCGACGTCGCGCAGAACGGCGGCGCCGCCCGCAGCATCGACGACAGCACGCAGGTGCTGCTCGACTCGGTCGACGGCGGTCCGGCCAAGAACGTCATCCTCCTGATCGGCGACGGCATGGGCGACTCCGAGATCACCTCGGCCCGCAACTACGCCTACGGCGCCGGCGGACAGCTGCCCGGCATCGACGCGCTGCCCCTGACCGGGCAGTACACGACCTACTCGCTCTACAAGGACGGCCCGAACAAGGGCAAGCCCGACTACGTGCCCGACTCGGCCGCCACCGGCTCGGCCTGGGCGACCGGCACGAAGACCTACGACAACGCCATCTCGGTCGACGTCGACGGCGTCCCGCAGGACACCCTGCTCGAGATCGCCAAGGCGAACGGCAAGAAGACGGGCAACGTCTCGACGGCCGAGCTCCAGGACGCGACCCCCGCCGTGCAGTCCGCTCACGTCGCCGCGCGCAGCTGCTACGGCCCCGACACGGTCACGCAGTGCGGGGCCGACGCCCTCGACCAGGGCGGGCTCGGCTCGATCAGCGAGCAGATCATCGGCACGCGCGCCGACCTCACCCTCGGAGGAGGCGCGGCGTCGTTCGAGCAGACTGCCCGCGCCGGTCAGTGGCAGGGCGAGAGCCTCTTCGACCAGGCCGCCGACCGCGGCTACCAGGTCGTCCGCGACGCGGCCGGCCTCGACGCCCTGGCGTCCGCCGACCAGAGCGAGCCGGTGCTCGGCACGTTCACCGACGGCAACTTCCCGACGCGCTTCGCGGCGACGACGGCGACCGTCGGCGGCGCCGACCTGGCCCCGCAGACCTGCCAGCCGAACCCCGACCGCCTCTCGACCGACCTCTCGCTGCGCTCGCTCACCGAGAAGTCGATCGACCTGCTCGACGACGACAACGGGTTCTTCCTGCAGGTCGAAGGCGCCTCCATCGACAAGCGCGACCACAGCGCGGACGCCTGCGGTCAGATCGGCGAGGTGCTCGACCTCGACGAGGCCGTGCAGGCCGCGCTGGACTTCGCGAAGGCCGACGGCGACACCATGGTGATCGTGACGGCCGACCACGCCCACACGAGCCAGATCGTCGACTCGACGCCGCCCGCCACGCTCAGCACCGCGCTGACCACGGTGGACGGCACCACGATGAAGATCGCCTACGGCACGGCCGCGGCCGGCGGCTCGCAGCAGCACACCGGCTCGCAGCTGCGCGTCGCGGGCTACGGTCCGGGGGCCGCGAACGTCGTCGGACTGATCGATCAGACCGACAACTTCTTCACCATCGCGAACGCCCTCCAGCTCGACCGCGACCTCGACGGACTGAGCTCCGACGCGACCCTCTCGGCCCCGTCCGAGGTCGCCCCCGAGGCGGAGTTCGACGTGACGGCCTCGGGTCTCGCGGGTGACCGCCAGGTCTCGGCCGTGCTCGACGCCGACGGCGCCGCGGCTGCGGTCGACCTCGGTCCGGTCGACGTGATCGACGGCGTCGCGACGGTCACGGTGCAGGCTCCGGCCGAGCCCGGACCGTTCACGGTCACGTTGACCGGTGCGCAGTCGGGCGTCGAGCTCGTCGCGCCGGTCTCGGTGGTCGAGGGCGCCGTCGTCCCGGCGCCGACGACCAGCCCGGTGCCCGTCGACCCGTCGGCGGACCCGACGACACCCGCGGGCGCCCTGCCCGGGGGCGGTGACGCCGCCGGCGGCACCGGCTCGGGCCCCCTGGCCTTCACCGGTTCGGAGGCGCTGCCCGCGCTGGCCCTCGCGCTGATGCTCGTCGCCTCGGGCGCCGTGCTCGTGCTGCGTCGCCGGCGTCGGCTCGTCGCGACGGGTGAGCTGGGCTCGCAGCTCTGACTCACACGTGACGCACCCTGAGGGGGCGAGACGCCGGGCGATCCGCCGGTGTCTCGCCCCTTCGGGCGTCGGGGGGTGCGGGGCTCGGGACTCGGGGTGCGGGGTGCGGGGCTCGGGGTGCGGGGTGCGGGGCTCGGGGTGCAGGGCTCGGGCCCCGGGGCGACTACTCGCGGCCGAGGCGGCCGATCAAGCTGGTGTCGAGGGCATCGAGCAGCGCGGCGACGTCGTCGTAGACCTCCTCGGCGCCGGCCTCGAGCAGCTCGTCGCGCGAGAAGCCGCCGCTCAGCACGCCGATGCAGCGGACGTCCGCGCGGTGCGCCGCCATGACGTCGAACACGGCGTCGCCGACCATGACCGCCCGTGCCGCCGGGACGCCGGCCCTCTCGAGGGCCACCTCGACGATGCCCGGGTCGGGTTTGGCGGTCTCGACGTCCTCGCTCGAGGTGACGGCCCAGAGGGCGTCCTCGACGTCGAGCAGGCCACGGAGCGCCGCCAGCTCGTTCTCGGGCGCGCTCGTCGCCAGCACCACGGAGTGCCCGCGACCGGCGAGCTCGGCGAGCAGGTCGGTTGCGCGGGCGAGCACGTGCAGGTCGCCGTCGTCGCCGAGGTGCTCGTCGTAGAAGCGCGTGTGCGCCTCCTTGGCCCGCTCGACGAGATCATCGGGGACGTCCTCGCCGAGGAGGCCGGCGATGAGCAGCGACGAGTCCTTGCCGATGGAGCGGTGGATCCGCCAGCTGTCGACCGGGTGCCCGACCTCGACGAAGGCCCGCGACCAGGCGTCGACGTGGGCGTAGTTCGAGTCGACGAGCGTGCCGTCGATGTCGAAGAACACGGCGGTGGAGGGGGTGGCCGGCGAGTCGTCCGGGGAAGAGGTCATCGGATCACCCTGGACCCTCTCCGCCTGCGCCGCCCACGCCGCCCCTCGCGGGCCGCGCCCGCCTCGAAGCCGTGCGGGCGGGTCCCGTTCATCGTGGGCGGGTCAGCGCTCACCCGCCGCATATGCACCGAACCCGCCAGGCGTGCTCCGAACCCGCCGGGCGTGCTCCGAACCCGCCGGGCATGCTGCGAACCCGCCGCGCGTGCATCGAACCCGCCGCGCGTGCACCGAACCCGCCGGGCGTGAGCGGGGCGCGCCGCGCGGCGGGGGGAGCGAAAACCGGCTGACGCTCGATATGTGGTGCACCACGACAAATTGCTTGCATCGGCGACGAGCGTCGGTTAGCGTCGGACCACGAACCGAGTGTCGAAGCGCTTCCGCAGTCGTGACGCACCCGAGTTCGAACGGCTCCCGAGGCCATCCGTCGTCACCATCGAAGCGTTTCGACAGCCCCTCCCCGATCCACCCGACGTCCCCGCCCGAAAGGCCACCCGTGTCGACGATGACATCCCCGTTCGAGTCCGCCACCCCGCGAGGGGAAGGTCGGCGATGAGCGTCGTGCGCGGCGCCGACCGCGTCCTGTTCGGCGGCGACTACAACCCCGAGCAGTGGCCGGAGAGCGTCTGGCACGACGACGTCCGCCTGATGGCCGCCGCCGGCGTGAACACCGTCACCCTCGGCGTCTTCTCCTGGTCGTCGATCGAGCCCCGAGAGGGCGAGTACGACTTCGGCTGGCTCGACCGCGTGATCGACCTGATGCACGTGAACGGCATCGGCGTCGTGCTGGCCACGCCGACGGCCTCCCCGCCGCCGTGGTTCACCCGAGCCCACCCGGAGGCGCTTAACCGGACCGCGGACGGGGTCCAGCTGGTGCACGGCAGCCGCGACGTCTACGACCCCTCCGCGGAGGCGTATCGCGAGGCCGCCCGGCGGGTCGCCACGGCGCTGGGCGAGCGCTACGGGCGGCACGAGGCCGTCGTCGCGTGGCACGTGCACAACGAGTACGGCAGCGTCAGCTACGGCCCGGCCACCGATCGACGGTTCCGCGACTGGCTCCAGGCGAAGTACGGCGACCTCGGCAGGCTCAACGACGCCTGGTGGTCGGCCTTCTGGTCGCAGCGGTACGCGCAGTGGGACGAGATCCTCGCCCCGCAGGCGACCCAGTACCTGCCGAACCCGTCTCAGATGCTCGACTTCCGACGCTTCTCCGCCGAGGTCCTGCTCGAGTGCTACCGCGAGCAGGCGCGGATCCTGCGCGGTCTCAGCCCCGACGTGCCGTTGACGACGAACTTCATGCTGCCGACGTGGCTGCACTTCGACCACTGGGCCTTCGGCGCCGAGGTCGACTTCGTCTCGATCGACCACTACTCGGACTCGCCCGGCGTCGAGGGGGCGGCGCACGCCGCGTTCGGAGCCGACCAGGCCCGGTCGTTCGCGCGAGGTCGTCCGTGGCTGCTGATGGAGCAGGGGGCGAACGTCACGCAGGTGCCCGGCCGCATGCTCGTCAAGGAGCCCGGCGAGGTGATCCGCACGAGCCTGCAGCACGTCGCGCGCGGCTCGGACGGCGCTCTGTTCTTCCAATGGCGGGCGCCCCTGGCCGGTGCCGAGGTCTTCCACTCGTCGATGGTGCCGCACAGCGGCGCCGACAGCCGGGCGTTCCGCGAGATGACCGAGCTCGGCCGGGTGCTGGGGCTGCTGACCGACGTGGTCGCGCCTCCCCGGGGGCCCGCGGGGCGCGTCGTGACACCGCGCGTGGCGATCGCGTGGGAGCCCGATTCGTGGTGGGCCGTCGAGTCCGTGTCGCTGCCGTCCGACCACTTCTCGCTGCTGGCCTCCGTCCGGCGCGCGCATCGCGAGCTGTGGTTCGCCGGCGTCTCTGCCGATCTCGTCCGCCTCGACGACGACCCGGCCGAGCTCGCGGCGTACGACCTCCTGCTCGTGCCGAGTCAGCTGCTGGCGACCGACGAGCAGGCCGCCGGTCTCGACGCCTGGGTGCAGCGCGGCGGTCACGCCGTCGTCTGGTGCTTCAGCGGCACCGTCGACGCCGACCTGCACGTGCGACCGGGCGGCTACTCGGGGGCGTTCGCCGAGACCCTCGGCATCCGCGTCGAGGAGCCGCACCCGCTGCCGAAGGGCGCGCGCGTGGCGATCGAGGGAGGCGGCAGCGCGCACGACTGGACTGAGCACGTCGAGCTGCGGGGCGCCTCCGTCGTCACGCGCTACGCCGAGGGCGTCCTGGCCGGCGAGCCGGCGATCACCGAGCACCGCCGGGGCGAGGGCCTCGCGACCTACGTCTCGGCCGAGCTCGACGACGCGTCGTTCACCGCGCTCGTCGCGTCCGCGCTCGCCGCCGCCGGCGTCGAGGCCGAGGCGCCGGGAGCCGGAGGCGGCATGGAGGTCGTCCGGCGCCACACGGCGACCGGCACGGTGGTCGTCGCCATCAACCACACGGCCGAGTCCCGCACGGTGGCTCTGGCCGGCACGTCGCTGCTCGGCGCGGGGGAGGCCCTCGAGGGCGGGATCCCGGTCCCGCCCGGCGCCTTCGTCGTCCTCCGCGAACCCCCGCTCCCCGCCTGATCCCCTCGCCGAGGGCCCGCACCGCACCCGCATCGAAGGAGATGCCATGAGACACCGCACGAGAACGACGCGAGTCGCCGCCCTGGCGACCGTGATGATCGCGGGGGTCGCCCTGACGGGCTGCTCCGCCGACGCCGGCGGTCCCGACGTCGTCCAGCTCGACTTCTGGGGCTGGGGGACGGGCCAGAGCGAGCAGGTCGCGAGGTTCAACGCCGCGCACCCCGGCATCCAGGTCCGTCACACCGATGCGGGCGGCGGAGACGACTCGGCCCCCAAGCTGCTGACCGCGAGCCGGGCCGGCAACGCCCCCGACGTCGCCCTCGTCGAGTACACGACGCTGCCGTCGCTGATCGTGGCCGAGGTGCCGCGCGAGATCACCGAGTACGTGGCGGACGTCGAGGACGCCTTCACCGAGGGCACCTGGGCGCAGACGACCTTCGGCGGCGTGGTCTACGGGGTCCCGCAGGACGCGGCCCCGATGGTCTACGTCTACCGGTCCGACGTCTTCGCGGCCGCGGGGCAGGACGCCCCGACCACCTGGCAGGACTTCGCCGAGAGCGCCCGCGCCGTGGCCGAGCAGCAGCCGGGCACCGTCGTCGCGTCGATGCCGGCCAGCGAGCTCGCCTTCTACGCCGGGGTCTCCGCGCAGGCCGGCGCCGACTGGTGGTCGGTCGACGACGAGGGCTGGACGGTCGGCATCGCCGACGAGGCGTCGCTCGAGGTCGCCGACTTCTTCGAGGGGCTCGCCGACGAGGGCGTGATCGACACCGACCCGCTGCTCTCGCCCGAGTACAACAAGCGCGTCAACGACGGCACCATCGCCGGCTGGACCGCCGGCATCTGGGCGCCGAGCGTCCTCCAGGGCGTGGCCCCCGACACCGCCGGTCAGTGGGAGATGGCCCCGTTGCCGCAGTGGACGGACGGCGACCCGGCCATCCCGTTCCAGGGCGGATCGGCGCTGATCGTCACCGAGAACAGCGAGCACCCGGCCGAGGCGGCCGAGTTCGCGAGCTGGATGAACGCGAGCACCGAGGGGAACCGGTCGCTGCTCGACGACCGCGACATGTACCCCGCGTCGATCGTCGGTCAGGAGCTGGCCGAGACGAACGCGCCGCCGTCGCTCATGCCGCAGCAGACCGACTTCTACTCGACGGCCGCGACGATCTCGGAGGACGTCATCCCCGTCACGTGGGGTCCCAACGTGAACCTGGCGAAGTCGGTGTTCACCGACCAGCTGAACAAGGCGATCCGGAACGGCACCCCGTGGCGTGACGCCTTCATCGCGACGCAGAACGCTGTCGTCGCCGACATGGAGAAAGTCGGATACGACGTGAAGACCGATGGCTGACACCGCTGTGCGACCCGAGGCCACCCGCCCGGACGGCGGCGACCCCGCGACCCGACGCGACCCGGCCTCCCGGCCGACCCGCGCCTCCCGGGCTCGTCGCGGCAGCATCGCGCCCTACCTCTTCGTGGCGCCCGCCGTCGTCCTCTTCGTCGCGTTCATGCTGATCCCGCTGATCTACACGATCTGGTCGAGCCTCCGGGCCTACCGCATCGAGACGGGCACGTCGGTGCTCGGGATCCGCGTCGACCGGTTCGTCGGCCTCGAGAACTACGCAGCCGTGCTGAGCGACACCGAGCTGCTGGCGAGCTTCGGCCGACTGGGGATCTACGGGCTGATCGCGGTGCCGCTGACGCTCGGCCTGGCGCTGCTCTTCGCGCTGCTGCTCGACGTCCCCGCCGTGCGCGCCAAGCGGTTCTCGCGCACGGCGATCTTCATCCCGTACGCCGTGCCGGGGGTCACCGCCGCCCTGCTGTGGGGCTTCATGTACCTGCCCAGCACGAGCCCGTTCTCGTACGTGACGACGGCGCTCGGCTGGGGCCCGGTCCCGTTCCTCGAGACGAACGGACTGTTCGGCTCGCTCGCCAACATCGCGATCTGGGGCGGCGTCGGCTTCAACATGATCATCATCTACACATCGCTGCGGGGCATCCCCGCCGAGCTCTACGAGTCGGCGCGCCTCGACGGCGCCGGCGAGCTGCAGATCGCGCTGCGCATCAAGATCCCGCTCGTGGTGCCCGCGCTCGTGCTGACCGGCGTCTTCGCGCTGATCGGCACGCTGCAGCTCTACGGCGAGCCCAACACCCTCAAACCCCTGACCACCGACATCACCCAGAGTTGGGCCCCGCTGATGACCATCTACCGTGACGCGTTCCTCACCGATAATCTTCCGGCCGCGGCCGCCTCCTCGACGATCCTGGCGCTCGGCACCGTGCTGCTGTCCGCGATCGTGCTCGGCATCGCGAACCGCAAGCGGACCGAGGCCGCCTCGTGACCGCCGTCGAGACGCGCGGGTCGACCGGGAGGTCGACTCCGGGGACGCGGTCGGGTTCCGGTTCCGGTCCGCGACCGTCGTCGGCGGGGAGGCGCGGGAGGATCCTGCCGACGATCGTGCTGCTGATCGGGGCCTTCTACTGCCTCGTGCCGGTCGGCTGGGTGTTCATCGCGTCGTCGAAGTCGCCCGGCGAACTCTTCACCTCGTTCTCGTTCGCGCCCGGCACCGGTCTCGCGGGGAACCTCGGCGACCTGTTCGCGTACGAGGGCGGGCAGTACGGGCTGTGGGCGGCGAATTCGCTGCTCTACGCGGGCGTCGGCGGCGTGCTGTCGACCCTCGTGTCGACGATGGCCGGGTACGCCCTGGCGAAGTACAGCTTCCGCGGTCGGAACCTGATCTTCTTCATGATCCTGGCCGGGGTGCTCATCCCGGGGATCACGCTGGCGATCCCGCAGTACATCCTGCTGTCCGAGATCGGGCTGGCCGGCGGGCCCCTGTCGGTGCTGCTGCCGATCATCATCAGCCCGTTCGGCATCTACCTGTCGCGGGTGTTCGCCCAGGCGTCGGTGCCGCAGGAGATCCTCGAGGCGTCGCGCATCGACGGCGCGGGGGAGTGGCGGATCTTCCGGCACATCGTGCTGCCGATCATGGTGCCCGGCATGGTGACGGTGTTCCTGCTGCAGTTCGTCGGCATCTGGAACAACTTCCTGCTGCCCTTCGTCATGCTGAGCGACGAGAACGACTACCCGTTGACCGTCGGCCTCTACACGCTGCTCGCCAAGGGGTCGGGCGCCCCGGCGCTGTACTCGCTGGCGATCACCGGGGCGGCGGTGTCGATCATCCCGCTCACGCTGCTCGTGCTGTTCCTGCAGCGCTTCTGGCGGCTCGACCTGATCTCCGGCGGCCTGAAGGGCTGAGCGTCGGGGCCGGGGCCGGGGGTCGGACCCGGGGTCGGGCCTGGGTCGACCCCGGGCAAGGCGACACGTGTTGCTGACAGATCCATGCAAGCGTATGTTCGAGGAGACGGGCCCGGCGACGGGCCCCGACCGGCCCCGACGGTCGGCCCCGAACGAAGGAAGGCACGCACCATGGCACGGTTCAGCGACAAGACGGCACTCGTCACGGGAGGAGGAAGCGGCATCGGCGCCGCGATCTCCCGGGCGCTCGCGGCCGAGGGCGCGTCGGTGGTCGTCACCGACATCAAGCTCGACGCGGCCCAGGGCGTCGTCGACCAGATCGTCGCCGCCGGCGGCACGGCCGTGGCGTTCGAGCAGAACACGGCGAAGCCCGAGCAGTCCGAGGCGGCCGTCGAGTTCGCGAAGACGACCTACGGCGCGCTTCACCTCGCGGTGAACAACGCCGGCATCGGCGCCCCCGCCGCCGACATCGGCGACTACGACATCGCCGCCTGGGACCGCGTCCGCTCGGTCGACCTCGACGGCGTCTTCTACGGTCTGCGCTATCAGCTTCCGGCCATGGTCGAGGCCGGCGGCGGAGCCGTCGTCAACATGAGCTCCGTGCTCGGCTCGGTCGGCATCGCCCAGAACGCCGCCTACGTCGCGAGCAAGCACGCGCTCGTCGGTCTGACCAAGGTCGCCGCCCTCGAGTACTCGAAGCGCGGCGTCCGCACGAACGCGGTCGGCCCCGGCTTCATCGACACCCCGCTGGTGCGGTCGTCGCTCGACGCCGACTCGCTCGCCTACCTCGAGTCGCAGCACGCGACCGGCCGCCTCGGCACCGACGCCGAGGTCTCCGCGCTCGTGCTCTTCCTGCTGAGCGACGAGGCGTCGTTCATCTCGGGCAGCTACCACCTGGTCGACGGCGGCTACTCCGCCCACTGACGCGGTGGAGCCGAGGAGGCGCGGGTCGGGATCTCCCGCACCGCGCCTCCTGCACGTCCGCCGTCCCGTTCCGTCCCCGGGCCGCTTCAGCCCCGCTTCAGCGCCCGCCCGCCATGATGGGCTCGACGCGCACCCGGCGCGTGATGAGGGAGGC
The DNA here is from genome assembly GCF_007988805.1 of Frigoribacterium faeni. Classification (GTDB taxonomy): domain Bacteria; phylum Actinomycetota; class Actinomycetes; order Actinomycetales; family Microbacteriaceae; genus Frigoribacterium; species Frigoribacterium faeni. The sequence goes on from NZ_BJUV01000013.1 coordinate 23,005, forward strand.
CCACCGTGCGCGTGCTCGTCGTCGAGGACCAGGCGACCCTGGCCGAAGGGCTGAGGCTCGGGCTCGAGGCCGAGGGCATCGCCGTCGACGTCGCGCTGAACGGCACCGACGGGCTCTGGCGCACCCGCGAGGGCAGCTACGACGCGGTCGTGCTCGACATCATGCTGCCCGGCATGAGCGGCTACGCCGTCTGCCGGGCGATGCGGGAGGGAGGCGACTGGACGCCGGTCATCATGCTCACGGCGAAGGACGGCGAGTGGGACCAGGTCGAGGCCCTCGACACCGGCGCGGACGACTACCTCACCAAGCCGTTCTCGTTCGTCGTGCTGCTCGCCCGTCTGCGGGCCCTCGTGAGGCGGGGCGCCCGTGAGCGTCCGGTCGTGCTCGAGGCCGGCGACCTGCGGGTCGACCCCGCCTCGCGCAGCGTGCACCGCGGCGACACGGAGATCGAGCTCACCAGCCGCGAGTTCGCGGTGCTGGAGTTCCTCATGCGCCGCGTCGGCCAGGTCGTCACCAAGCGCGAGGTGCTCGACGGCGTCTGGAACGACGACTTCGAGGGCGACCCCAACATCGTCGAGGTGTACGTGCGGCATCTGCGCAACAAGGTCGACCGCCCGTTCGGGCGCGAGTCGATCGTGACGATGCGCGGGGCCGGATACCGGATGGAGGCGCGGGGTGGCTGACCGCGCCTCCTCCGGTTCCGGTCCCGTGTCCTCGTCACGCGTCGAGGCGGGCGCCCGACGACGCCGACGCGCGTCGCTGCGGTCGCGCATCACCGTGGCCGCCGTGTCGGCGGTCGCCCTCACCCTGGGCCTGTTCACCCTCGTCTTCGCACTGGTGCAGGGCGCCGTGCTGACCGACGCCCCCCGCCAGGCCGCGGGCGCCGACGTCGAGCGGGCCGTGTCGGCGCTGACGAGCGGGTCGTCGCCGGCCGTCGCGGTCGCGGGCGAGGCCGACGGCGCGGTGGTCGCCGTCCTCGACGCGACGGGGCGCGTGCTGGCCACGGGCGGCGACGACGACCTGACCGGTCTCGCCTCGGTGCTGGCCGATGCGCGTTCCGGCGACCGGGTGACCTTCGACGACGAGCAGTTCGTCGTCGAGCGCGACGACACGAGCGTCGAGAGCTCGCCGACTCCGTCGGCCCCTGCGCCGTCGGCGTCTGCGTCGGCCTCTGCGCCGTCGCCGTCGGCGTCGGCGTCTGCGTCTGCGTCGGCGTCTGCCTCGGCCTCGGCCTCGGCCTCCGACGATGACGATGCGAGCGATGACTCGTCTGACGATGCGAGCGACGATGCATCCGATGACTCGTCGGAGGACGCGAGCGACGACGGGGCTGCGGACGACTCGGCCACGGACTCGGACGACGCCGACCCCGTGACGACCGAGTACGCCGTCGTGGCCGCGCGCTCCCTCGACGAGGCGAGGGCCGCCTCCTCGGCCAGCCTCGTGACGTTGGGGGTCGCGATCCCCGTGGCGCTGCTCGTGCTCGGCATCACGACCTGGCTCGTGGTCGGCCGGGCGCTGCGCCCGGTCGAGTCGATGCGCCGCGAGGTCGACGAGGTCACGGCCGCGAACCTCTCTCACCGACTGCCCGATCCGGGCGGCAGCGATGAGATCGCCCGCCTGTCGCACACGCTGAACGGCATGCTCGATCGGCTCGACTCGTCGGCGACGGCGCAGCGGCGGTTCGTGGGCGACGCCTCCCACGAGCTCAAGACGCCGCTCGCGACGATCCGACAGCACGCCGAGGTGGCCCTGCTGCACCCCGAGAGCATCGACGGTGCGGCACTGGCCGGGACGGTGCTGGGCGAGGAGGCGCGACTCACGTCCCTGGTGCAGGGCCTGCTGGTGCTGGCCCGGGCCGACGAGGGCGCGCTCGGGGTGACCCGGCGTCCGGTCGACCTCGACGACCTCGTGGTCGCCGAGACGGCCCGGCTGCGCGGCGCACCCCGTCCCGACGGGCAGGGCGCGCTCGGCGTCGACGCGACGGCGGTCGGCCCGGCGCGCGTCGACGGCGACGAGGGCCTGCTCGGCCAGGTCGTGCGCAACCTCGTGGCGAACGCGTCGCGTCATGCCTCCGGTCGGATCGCGATCGGGCTCGTGGAGCGTGACGGACGCGCCCTGCTCACGGTCGACGACGACGGGGCCGGAGTCGCGGAGGCCGATCGCGAGCGCGTGTTCGAGCGGTTCGTGCGGCTGGACGAGGCCCGCGCCCGCGACGCGGGCGGAAGCGGGCTGGGGTTGGCGATCGTGCGCGAGATCGTGCGGGTGCACGGGGGAGCGGTGTCGGTCGGGACGTCGCCGCTCGGCGGCGCCCGGTTCGTGGTCGACCTGCCCGCCGGCGCCGCCTGACCCGCGCCGCGCCGCCTTCCGCGGACCGGGCCGCCCCGCGTGAGTCGCCTGACCCGTGCCGCACCGCGTCTCGTGCATCGCACCGCGTTCTACGGGCCGAGCCGCGCCGCACCGAGTCCCGTGCATCGCACCGCGTTCTACGGGCCGAGCCGCGCCGCACCGAGTCCCGTGCATCGCACCGCGTCTAGTCCTGGTGCGGTGTACGGAACGCGGTGCGTTGCCGTGCGGCACCGGCTGCCCCGACCCCACGGGCCGCGCCGCACCGCGTCTCGTGCGCCGCACCGTATCTCGTGCGCCGCACCGTATCTCGTGCGCCGCACCGTATCTCGCGCACCGCACCGCGTCTTGCGGGCCGCACCGCGTTCTGCGGCCCCGGACGCGCCGCACCGTTTTTCGTGCACCGCACCGCGTCTAGTCGTGGTGCGGTGTCCGGAACGCGGTGCGCTGCCGTGCGGCACCGGCTGCCCTGACCCCGCGGGCCGCACCGCGCCGCCTTTCGCGCGCCGCACCGCGTCTCGCGCGCCGCACCGCGTCTCGCGCGCCGCACCGCGTTCTGCGGCCCCGGACGCGCCGCACCGCTTTTCGTGCACCGCACCGCGTCTAGTCGTGGTGCCGTGTACGGAACGCGGTGCGCTGCCGTGCGGCACCGGCTGCCCTGACCCCACGGGCCGCGCCGCACCGCGTCTCGTGCATTGCACCGCGTTTTGCGGCCCGGGCTGCGCCGCACCGGGTCTCGTGCATCGCACCGCGTCTAGTCGTGGTGCGGCGTACGGAACGCGGTGCGGAGCGACCTGAAGGGATCTTCAGGTCGCTTCAGCACCGCTTCAGTGCCCCGTCGGGAGAGTGGGGTCCATCAGCTCGAGAGAGCCACAGACCCGGCCGGGACCGGCCCCACGAACGGAGCGAACCATGCTGAAGAACACCCTCACCAAGAAGAAGTCCCTCCTGATCGCCGGCGGCATCGCGGGCGTCCTCGTCCTCGGCGGCGGCGGAGTGGCCATCGCGTCGGGCCTGGACGACCGGGTGTCGCCGCAGAGCCGGGACCGAGCGCAGGAGGCGGCGCTCGCCGAGACCGGCGGCGGCACGGTCACCGAGGTGGACACCCTGGACGACGGTCTCGCCGGCTACGAGGTCGAGGTCACCCTGCCCGACGGCCGCGAGACCCACGTCCTGCTGGGCGACGACTACTCGGTCGCGTCGAGCCGCATCGACGACGACTCGCGTGACGACTCGGGCGACGACCGCTCCGACGACCGCGACGACGACTCGATCGGCTCGGTGAGCACGCCCGGCACGGCCGACGACGACTCCGACGACTCGAACCGCGGCGACGACGACCTCACGGGCACGGACTACGACCAGGCCGCCGCGGCCGCGATCGCCGCAGCAGGCGGGGGCACCGTGACGGACGCCGACCGCAGCGACGACTCGGGCGTCGCCTACGAGGTCGACGTGCGCCTCGACGACGGCACCGAGGTCGACGTCGACCTCGACCAGGACTTCGGCGTCGTGCGCACCGACGTCGACGACCGCCGCTGACCCGGCGCTCCGCCCGACGTCGACGCCCGCCGCTGGCCCGGCGCTCCGCCCGACGTCGACGACCGCCGCTGACCCGGCGCTCCGCCCGACGTCGACGACAGCCGCTGACCCGGCCCCCCGCCCCGCCCTCGACGGCGAGGAGGCACCGCATGCCGCTCACCCCAGCCGGTGAGCGGCATGCGGCGCCTCCTCGAGTCCGGGGGTCGGGACCGACTCCGCACCGCCCGCACCGCGCCTCCTGATGGGACACTGGGACGATGCCCACCTTCTCCGCCGCCCGAGGCGACTTCAGCTTCGTCGACGCCCACGGCGTCACCGTCCACTACTACGTCTGGCGCGCCGCGTCGGCGAAGGGCGTCGTGCAGATCGCGCACGGTGTGGCCGAGCACGCGCTGCGCTACGAGGCATTGGCGGACGACCTCGTCCGGGCCGGGTATACGGTCTACGCCGACGACCACCTCGGGCACGGCGAGACCGGCCTCGGGCAGTGGGACGGCGACCACACCAAGCTCGGGAGGCCCGGGCCGTCAGGGCTCCGGGGCACGATCGACGAGGTGGTGCAGCTGGCCGGCATCGCTCGCGCCGAGAACCCGGGGATCCCGCTGATCGGGCTCGGGCACTCGTGGGGCTCCCTGATGATGCAGAAGATCGTCGACCGGCGGTCCACCCTCTTCGACGCGGTCGTCTTGAGCGGTACGGCCTACCGCGTCCCCGGCAGCATGAACGGCGGCGACCTCAACAAGCGGCACGCCCACGAGGGCGGCACCGGCTACGAGTGGCTCAGCCGGGACCGAGCGGTCGTCGAACGCGCCGAGGCCGACCCGCTGATGACCGTGGCGACCGTCGTCGACCTGTTCGGCTACCGCGACGCCCTCCGTCTCCTCGGCCGCCCGTCGCGCTCGCTCGACAGCGACCCGCCCGTCCTGATCCTGGTCGGCAGCGACGACACGCTCGGCGGCGAGGGCAGCGCCCGCAAGCTCGCCGACGCCTACGTCAACCGCAGCCGGCTGACCGACGTCGAGCTCATCGTCTACGACGGCGCACGGCACGAGGTCTTCCAGGAGACCAACCGCGACGAGGTCGTGGCCGACCTGGTGCGCTGGCTCGACGAGCACGTCGCGGGCTGAGCGGCGCCGCACCGCGCCCGTCGCGCCTCCCGCCGCACCGCCCGCGCCTCCCGCACCCCCTCGCGCCGCGCCTCCCGCACCCCCTCGCACCGCGCCTCCCGCACCGCCTCGCGCCGCGCCTCCCGCACCACCTGGCATTGCGCCTCCCGCACCACCCCGCACCGCGCCTCCTCGGACCGCGTCGGCGTCGAGGCATAGGCTTCGACCATGCACGGTGAGTACAAGGTCCCAGGCGGCAAGCTGGTCGTCGTCGATCTCGAGGTGGCCGAGGGGCGCATCGCCGGGTTCCGGCTCGCGGGCGACTTCTTCCTCGAACCCGACACGGCCCTCGACGCGATCGACCGGGCGGTCAACGGGCTCCCGGTCGAGTCCGACGCGGCGACGATCGCGGCGACCATCAAGCGGGGACTGCCCGACGACGCCGTCCTGCTCGGTTTCAGCCCCGAGGCCATCGCCGTGGCGATCCGTCGCAGTCTCTCGAAGGCGACCGACTGGCGCGACTACGACTGGCAGATCATCCACGACGGCCCCGTCTCGCCGAACCTGCATCTCGCGCTCGACCAGGTGCTGACCGAGGAGGTCGGGGCCGGACGCCGCGGACCGACCCTCCGCTTCTGGGAATGGGACCAGCCGGCCGTCGTGATCGGCAGCTTCCAGTCGCTGAAGAACGAGGTCGACCTCGACAACGCCTCCACCTACGGCTTCGCGGTCGTCCGACGGATCAGCGGCGGCGGGGCGATGTTCATGGACGCCCAATCGATCGTCACCTACTCGCTCTACGCACCGGGCGAGCTGGTGCAGGGCATGAGCTTCGCCGACTCGTACGCCTACCTCGACGAGTGGGTCATCACGGCGTTGAAGTCCCTCGGCATCGACGCGTTCTACCAGCCGCTCAACGACATCACGTCGGCGAAGGGCAAGATCGGCGGCGCCGCTCAGAAGCGGCTCGGCAACGGCGCCCTCCTGCACCACGCGACGATGTCGTACGACATGGACGGCGACAAGATGGTCCAGGTGCTGCGCATCGGCCGCGAGAAGATGAGCGACAAGGGCACGACCAGCGCCGCGAAGCGCGTCGACCCGCTGCGCAGCCAGACCGGCCTGCCGCGGGCCGAGATCATCGAACGCCTCAAGCAGACCTTCACCGGGCTCTACGGCGCGACGGAAGGGCACGTGACCGAGGCCGAGCTCGAGACCGCCGAGCAGCTGGTCACCTCCAAGTTCGCCACGGCGGAGTGGCTGCGCCGCGTCCCCTGACCTAGGCTCGACGCGTGGATCTCTGGATGTGGGGCGGCATCGTCGTGGCTGCAGCGGGCCTGATGGGGCTGCTGCACCGCATCGGCTGGATCGATCTCAGCGACAAGTCACGCCGAGGAGGCACGGGGAGCACCTCATCGAGCGGTCTCATGGGCATCGGCGACGAGGTCTTCGCCCCCACCCGGCACGAGGCCCGCATCGAGATGGACCGTCAGACAGTGCTGCCCGCCCCGGCGCCTGCGCCGGGAGACGGCGACCGCGGGGTCATCGACCTCGACACGCGCGTCACCATCGACGTGAGCGACCACCGCCGCCGCTGACGAGGCCCGGGCCGTGGGCGCGGCTGTCGCCGTGGCTGTGCGTCCGTCGCGCGGCGCCTCGGGGCCGGCGGGCGTTCAGCGGGTGAGCAGCTCGCGGTAGTCGACGTGGTCGTCGATGAAGTCCACGACGAACGGGCAGAGCGGCACGACGCGTCGCTCGGAGTTCGCCCGGACGTCGTCGAGGGCGCCCTGCACGAGCTGGGCGCCGAGTCCGCCCGAGCGGCGACTCGGCTCGATCTCGGTGTGGGTGAAGCGGATCTCGTCGCCGACGATCTCGTACGCGGCGAAGCCGACGGTGGCGTCGCCTTCGACGAGGGCGTACTGGTTCTCGGCGGGGCGGTTCTGTACCTCTGCGTTCATCCCGCCACGCTACGCCCGCCCGTATGCGCGGGTGCTGATCGGGGCGGGCCGTCTCCCGGGGGCCGACCCGCGCCTCCTCGGGGCCTCCCACCGCCCGGGGTCGTGTGCACTTCGCGACGGATCGGACGGTTCTCCTCTCCGCGCCGTGCTCGATGTGCGCCGAACCCGACCGAGGTGGTCTCGGAACCGCTGCTGCACCACGAAAGGGACGCCTTGCGCGAGGCGGAGGTCGCGAAGTGCACAGGGCCGACCGGCGGCGGCGGCGGCGGGGCAGGCGCGGGGCGACTCGGGGCGGGGGCCGGCAGGCGACAGAATGGGGGCATGCCTCTGAACTGGACCAGCGCCTCTCCGAGTCTCGTGGTCCGCGGCGACAACCTCGACGCGACGGCCCAGCTGCCCGACGAGGCGTTCACGGTGGTCTACCTCGACCCGCCGTTCAACACCGGACGCCAACAGCAGCGCCGGTCGACCACGTCGACCCGCAGCGCCGCGGACTCGGTGACCGCCATCACAGGTTTCAAAGGCGTCGCCTACGAGCGCATCCGTGGCGACCTCATGCGGTACGACGACCGCTTCGACGACTACTGGTCGTTCCTCGAGCCGCGCCTCGCCGAGGCCTGGCGCCTGCTCGCCTCCGACGGCACCCTCTACCTGCATCTCGACTACCGCGAGGCGCACTACGCCAAGGTCCTGCTCGACGTGCTGTTCGGTCGTGACAACTTCCTGAACGAGATCATCTGGGCCTACGACTACGGCGCGAAGAGCCGCAACCGCTGGCCCACGAAGCACGACACGATCCTCGTCTACGTGAAGGATCCGAGCCGGTACCACTTCGACTCCGAGACCGTCGACCGCGAGCCCTACATGGCCCCGGGCCTCGTCACGCCCGAGAAGGTCGCGCGGGGAAAACTGCCGACCGACGTCTGGTGGCACACGATCGTCTCGCCGACGGGCCGCGAGAAGACGGGCTACCCGACGCAGAAGCCCGAGGGCGTGATCCGACGCATGATCCAGGCCTCCAGCCGGGAGGGCGACTGGATCCTCGACTTCTTCGCCGGCAGCGGCACGACGGGCGCGGTCGCCCAGTCGCTCGGGCGACGCTTCGTGCTGGTGGACAGCAACGAGGAGGCGGTGGCCGTCATGCGTCGACGCCTCCCGGACGCGACGTTCCGGGTCGTGCGCCCCCGCTCGACGAGATCGCGGGCGAAGCGGGACGCGGCCGCGACGGCGGGCTGAGCCCCGGCGTCCGGGTGACCCTGCGTCAGAGCGTCAGAGCGTCAGAGCGTCAGAGCGTCAGAGCGTCAGAGCGTCAGAGCGTCCGAGCGACGCCCGTCAGGCGGCGGTCTGCTGGGCGTCCGACTCGCGGCGCGCGACGTGCACCCCGCCGACCGAGACCGTGCCCCGGACGAGTGCGACGAGCTGCTCGTGGCTGAGCGACTGGAGCTGCTGGGCGCCCATCAGGAGATCCCGGCGGCGGTGGCGACGGCGGCGACGAGGCTCGCGATCATGCCGGCCGAGGCGACGGCGATGACGGCGAGGGTCGAGGTGCGGCCCGTGTCGATGGAGGTGGAGCGTCGACCCCGGGGGGTCGGGTTCAGTGCAGTCATGTCCTGCTCGTCTCTGGCACCCCTGCGATGCCGGCTGAACTGTCGTGATCTCTCGTGCGGTCACATCGCCGGCCGTGAACCGGGTCCGTGCGACCCCGGCCGTGAACCGGTGTCGTGTGGCCCCGCCGTGAATCGGGGCCGTGAGATGACAGTGGCAGACGGTCTCTAGGTTGTCTAGCTACGCCCGAACCGGGTTCGTTCCCTGGACATCCGACCTCGGAGGGGCGTATACGCGGTGACGTCAGGCGGAGGGGGTCGCACGGGCGTCGATCGGCTCGGCCGCCCTCCCGGTCTCGGAGGTCGTGTCCGATCCGTCCGCCGACAACGACGCCGCCATCGCGTCCAGGAACAGCGCGACCGTCGCCTGCTCGTCCGCCGACAACGACTCGGCGGTCGCGATCATGCGCTGGTGCATGGCCGACAGGGTCGATCGCACCTCGCCGTGCGACTCCTCGGTGACGGTCAGCAGGACCCCGCGCTTGTCGGTCGGATGGGGATTGCGTGTGAGGTGCCCGCTCGACACCAGCCGCCCGATCAGGACGGAGGTCGACGCCGAGGTGATGCCGAGGTGGCTCGCGAGGTCCTTCGCATTGACGTCGTCGCCGCGGCGCTGGGCGCGGACGAGGAACCTCAGGGCGGCCAGGTCGGTGTCGCCCATGCCCATCGAGTCGCGGGTGCGCTTGCGCATGTCCGACTCGGCGGCGCGGTAGCGGCGGAGGGCGTTGAGCACCTCGACGCCGCGCTCCTCATTGCTGCTGGTGTACCAGTACCCGGTGGCGTCGTACGGAGCCGCAGGCTTGTTGTGGACCATCTAGAGAGACTAGCTTCTCGCGGGTCCCTGGGTCGAGACCGGACGGAGAACGGGCCGCGTCTCCGAGGAGGCGCGGCCCGCGTGGTCGTCGCGCCTCCCGCGTGAGCTTCACGGGCAGGGTACGCCGGAGGCGAGACGACCGGGGAGGCGACCAGCGCCTCCTACCGGGTCAACCGTACTCCCGTCCGCGCCGCCACCGAACCGATCCGTGCGGGAACTAGGCTCGGACCGATGTCTCTCCGTCCTCTGTCGCACCGTTCCGCCGTGGTGGTCGCCGCCGTCCTGACCTCCGCGCTGCTCGCCTCGTGCTCGTCGAGCGAGCCGGCGCCGAGCCCCTCGACGTCCGCCGCGACCCCGTCGGCGTCGGCGTCGCCGTCGCTGTCCGCCCCGTCGAGCACCCCCGCTCCGACCGCCACCGAGGAGGCGCCTCCCACGTCCGCCACGACGCCCGCCTTCGACCGCACCGCCCGTTCCGTCGACGACCCGGCCAGCCTCTGGGTCGTCAGCGACAAGCTGCGTCCGCTCGACCCGGTCGACTACACGCCCGGGGATCTCGTCACCCCCGACGTCGTGAGCCAGAACCCGCCGACCCTCCGCGCCGAGGCCGCCGACGCGGTGGTCGCGATGTTCGCGGCCGGCGAGGCCGAGGGGGCGGGGCGGTTCCAGGTGCAGAGCGCGTACCGCTCGTACGCGACCCAGGTCAGCGTCTACGACGGCTGGGTGCAGCAGCTGGGTCAGGCTCAGGCCGACGCGCAGAGCGCCCGACCCGGGTTCAGCGAGCACCAGACCGGCCTCGCCCTCGACATCAGCCCGATCCCGCTCAGCTGCGCGCTGCAGGCCTGCTTCGGCGACACCCCGCAGGGGCGGTGGCTGGCGGCCGAGGCGTGGCGCTTCGGGTTCCTGCTGAGGTACCCCGCCGACAAGGTCGCGGTGACGGGCTTCACCTTCGAGCCGTGGCACTTCCGCTACGTCGGCGTCGACCTCTCGACCGAGATGCACGAGACGGGCGTCACGACGCTCGAGGAGTTCTTCGACCTGCCGGCCGCGCCCGACTACGCCGGCTGAGGCGTCAGCCGAGCGGGTACAGCTTGGCCATCGCGGCGGCGTCGCCCGATCCCTTGAGGCGCGTCGAGAAGTCGCACGACCCGATGCTCGGCTGCATGATCTGCCCCGAGTTCGCGCCCGTGTGGCCGAGACCCAGGGCGTGACCGAACTCGTGGGCGGCCGTGGTGCGGAGGTCGTACTGGCCCGGCTTGCAGGCTCCGGTGCCCGACCAGACGTAGAACGACTCCTTCGTGGTGAACGCGATGTCGGCCTCGATGGCCCGGGCGGGCGTGTAGAGCACGCAGGTCAGCCCGAGCACTCCGGCCGGGAGGGCCTTGTAGCCCACGGTGTTGCGCCCGTCGGAGTTGGTGCTGCAGCCGCCCGAGGTGGTGACGCCGACGGCGTAGCGGGTCGTGCCGACGTAGTTCGAGGTGGCGCGCGTCTTGATCTGGTAGCCGCAGCGCGTGTACTTCGAGGCCATCGAGTAGGCGCCCCACCGGACGGACGTCGACGCGGCCGTCGGGTGCGGCTGCGACGTCCCGTTGAGGTACCAGCTGAGGGCGCCGGGCCAGGTGCTGCTGGACTTCGAGTACGCCGTCGTCGAGCCGCAGCCGGGGGTGGCCTGCGGCGCCGCGGGGGCCGAGGTGTCGGCGGTGAGGCTCTGGGCGGCGGTGGGGTCGCCGTAGATCTTCTCGCCGACGGCGACGGCGACCCGGCCGGCGTCGTCGCGGGTGATCGAGACCTCGGGCAGCTCGTCGGCGCCCGCCGCCATCACGACGCCGATGGCGAGCGTGGTGCCCGGGTCGGGCACGGGGACGGTGCGACCGGTGCCGACGGTCACGGCGAGGTCGTCGTAGGCGCAGTCCGAGCGGAGGGCGGCCGTCCGGCTGGCGTCGATGGCGCCCGTCGCCGAGCACGCGACGGTGCCGGCCGCCTGCGCGACCTGCCCGCCGCCGACGACGCCCGCCGTGACGAGCAGGAGGAGGGTGGCGGCGCCGGCCACGAGACGACGCCCGGATCGCACCTGCGCCGAGGAGGCGGTCCGACGGTCGCCGTCGACGTCGGAGCGGGGTTCGGTTGCTGAGGTCGTCACGTGGGTCTCCCGTCGGGGCGGGGCACGCGTCCGTCGCGTCGCCGGTGGCCGACCGTGGTCCGCGCACCTCCCCTTCGATGAGGATAGGCACAGTCGTCGCCTGTGCCTATCCCCTCAACGGGCCGTCCCCGCGGCGTCAGCCGGGAGGCGCGGGAGCCCGGGAGGCGCGGGTCAGGCCCCGAGAGCCGCGTCGACGATCCGCTTCGCCTCGTCCTGCACGCGCGTGAGGTGCTCGGGCCCCTCGAAGGACTCGGCGTAGATCTTGTAGACGTCCTCCGTGCCGCTCGGCCGGGCGGCGAACCAGGCCTTCTCGGTGACGACCTTGAGACCGCCGACGGCCGCCCCGTTGCCGGGAGCCTCGCTCAGCTTGGCGATGATCGGGTCGCCGGCGAGCTCGGTGGCGGTGATGTCGTCGCCGCTGAGCTTGCCGAGGCGGGCCTTCTGGTCTTTCGTGGCGGCGGCGTCGACGCGCTGGTAGACGGGGTCGCCGAACCTCTCGACGAGCTCGGTGTAGAGCTGCGACGGGGTCTTGCCCGTGACCGCGATGATCTCGCTCGCCAGCAGGGCGAGCAGGATGCCGTCCTTGTCGGTCGTCCAGACCGTGCCGTCCTTCCGCAGGAAGGAGGCGCCGGCGCTCTCCTCGCCGCCGAACGCGACGGAGCCGTCGACCAGGCCGGGCACGAACCACTTGAACCCGACCGGGACCTCCCACAGGCGGCGGCCGTGCGACTCGGCGACCTTGTCGATGATGCTCGACGAGACGAGCGTCTTGCCGATCGCGGCGTCCTCGCGCCACTGCGGACGGTGCGTGTAGAGGTAGTCGATGGCGACGGCCAGGTAGTGGTTGGGGTTCATCAGGCCGCCGTCGGGGGTGACGATGCCGTGCCGGTCGGCGTCGGCGTCGTTGCCCGTGAGCACGTCGAACTCGTCTTTCCGGTGCACGACGCTGGCCATGGCCGACGCGCTGGAGGGATCCATCCGGATCTTGCCGTCCCAGTCGAGGGTCATGAAGCGCCAGGTGGGGTCGACGCCGGGGTTCGTGACGGTCAGGTCGAGGCCGTAGACGTCGCGGATGGCGCCCCAGTACTCGACGCTGGCGCCGCCGAGCGGGTCGGCGCCGATCCTCACGCCGGCCTTCTTGATGGCGTCGATGTCGATGATGTTGATCAGGTCGCCCACGTAGCCGCGGAGGAAGTCGTGGCGCCCGGGGCTGCCGTCGGCACGGACCACGTCGACGTTGCCGGCGGCGATGATCTCGTTGGCGCGGTTCGCGATCCAGCTCGTGGCCTCGCTGTCGGCGGGGCCGCCGTGCGGCGGGTTGTACTTGAAGCCGCCGTCGCGGGGAGGGTTGTGGCTCGGCGTGACGACGATGCCGTCGGCCTTGTCTTCGTGCGCGGGGTCGGCGTTGTAGACGAGGATCGCGTGGCTGAGCGCCGGGGTCGGCACGTAGCCGCCCTCGGAGTCGGCGAGCACGTGCACGCCGTTGCCGACCAGCACCTCGACCGCGGTGCGCTCGGCGGGACCGCTGAGTGTGTGGGTGTCGCGGCCGATGAACAGCGGGCCGGTGATGCCCTGGCCGGCGCGGTACTCGACGATCGCCTGCGTGATCGCGGCGATGTGGGTCTCGTTGAAGGCGGAGTCGAGCGACGAGCCGCGGTGACCGGAGGTGCCGAAGACGACCTTCTGCTCGGGGTTCGAGACGTCGGGCACGAGGTCGTAGTACGCGGCCGAGACGGCCTCGGGGTCGATCAGGTCGCTGGCTTCGGCGGGGGTTCCGGCACGGTCTGTCATGAGGTCATCCTGGCACCAGCCGCCGTCGTTCGTCGCAGGGTCTCCACAGGGCTCAGTAGGCTCTCGGACATGCCGACCACCGCCTCCTCGTCGACCTACAGCTACCTCGGCCCGGCGGGCACCTTCACCGAGGCCGCGCTCAAGCAGGTTCCCGAGGCCGTCGGCGCGACCTGGCGCAGCGTCAACAACGTCGGGGAGGCGCTGGCCGACGTCGTCTCGGGGCGCAGCACGGCCGCGATGATCGCGATCGAGAACAGCGTCGAGGGCGGGGTCAGCGCCACGCAGGACGCCCTGGCGACGGTGCCGGGCCTCCGCATCGTCGGCGAGTACCTCGTGCGGGTGAACTTCGTGCTGGTCGCCCGGCCCGGGACCCGCCTCGACGAGGTGCGGGTGGTCAACGCCCACCCCGTCGCCTACGCGCAGACCCACCTCTGGCTCGAGCGGAACCTGCCGGGGCACGGGCACATCCCCGCGAGCTCGAACGTCGCCGCCGCCGCCGACCTGCTGCAGAGCTCAGGAGGCACGGGCACGGCCGACGCCGCGGTCGCGCCTCCCGGGATCACCGAGCACCACGACGTCGAGGTGCTCGCGACCGAGATCGGCGACAACGCCAACGCCGTCACGCGCTTCGTGCTCGTCAGCCGCACGGTGCCGGTGCCGCCGGCGACCGGCGCCGACAAGACGAGCCTGATCGTCGAGCTGCCCGTCGACGGCGCCGGCGCCCTGGTCGACATGCTCGAGCAGTTCGCGACCCGGGGCATCAACCTGAGCCTCATCCAGTCGCGTCCGATCGGCGACGCCCTCGGCCGCTACCGCTTCGTGATCGACCTCGAGGGGCACGTGCTCGACGAGCGGGTCGCGGACGCCCTGCTCGGACTCAAGCGGTTCAGCCCGAACGTGATCTTCCTCGGCTCGTACCCGCGGGCGGACGCGACGCCCGTCGAGGTCTCGCCGCGCTACGACGACGAGGCCTTCGTCGACGCCCGCGACTGGCTGCGCGGGCTCGTCTCGGGCGTCGACCCGGTCTAGGGTCGGCCCGCTCCACCGGCGGACCCGCCCGGCCGCCCGCTCAGCTGTGCTCGGGGACGCGCACCGTGAGCGCGCCGGGGTCGACGACGGCGCGCAGGGCGACCGCCTTGCCGACCGAGTCGCCGTCGATCTCGAAGTCCTGCGGGCTGTCGAGCCGGACGACGAGCTTCTTTCCCTTGTTGTAGCGGAGCGTGCGCACCTCGCGGGAGTTCGCGGCCATGATGCGGCGACCGACGTGGCTGCGTCGCAGCACGCCGTTCTCCCACACGATCTTGATCCAGATCTGCACCCAGCCGATCAGGCCCTCGGGGCGCAGGGCGACGATGTCGAAGATGCCGTCGTCGACCGCGGCGTCGGGCAGCAGCATGATGTTGGCCGGCAGCAGCCCGCAGTTGCCGACGATGATCGTGTGCGCCCGCATCGACTTCCGCTCGCCGTCGTCGAGCTGGTATCGCACGTCGATCCTGTTGTCGTCGCGCAGCGCCCGCGCGATGGCGTCGACGTAGGCGAGCCAGCCGACCCGCTTCTTGAGGGTGTCGTTGGTGTTCGCGAGCATCTTCGCGTCGAGGCCCACGCCCGCCATGACGACGAACACCTTCGTCTCGCGGTCGCCGTTCTCGCGTTCGATGTCGACGACGCCGAGGTCGATGGCACGATCTCTCCCTCGGAACGCCGTCGCGATCGAGTCGTCGAGCCGGTCGAGCGACAGCGACAGGTTGCGCGCCAGCAGATTGCCCGTGCCCGCCGGCACCAGACCGATCGACGCGTCGCTGCCGCGCAGCGCCTCGGCGACCGCTCGCACCGTGCCGTCGCCGCCGGCGGCGATCACCATCTCGGCACCGTCGGCCAGGGCCTGCCTGGTGATGCCGCCGCCCGGGTCCTCCTTCGAGGTCTCGTAGTAGCGCGTGGGGCCCCAGCCTGCGTCGCCGGCGTGGCGGGCGACCGATGCTCGGATGGCCTTGAGGTCGACCTTGATCGGGTTGTAGACGACGGCGGCGGTGCGGAGCGAGGTCTCGCCGCTGCCCGCCGTCGCCTCGTCGGCGGCCGTGTCGGCCTCGGGCGTCGAGGTGCGCTCGGCGGGGGAGGGGGAGGTCGTCATGAGGCCAACCTAGGTGACCCGGCCCGTGGCGGGCCTCCGCCGGGCGGGACGGTGGGGACGGAGCCGACCCGCGCCTCCTCGGGGAGAACGCGTCCGGGCGACGCTGTGGAGAGCGCGGCAGCCTGTGGACTCCGAGGAGGCGCGGCTTTTCTTCCTTAGAATGGCCGGGTGATCGATCCCCAACTCCTCCGCGACGCCCCCGACCTCATCAAGACGAGTCAGCGTGCTCGGGGTGAGTCCGAGTCGGCGGTCGACGACGCGGTCGCCGCCGACGGTGCCCGCCGTGCCGCCATCGCGACGTTCGAGGCGCTGCGCGCCGAGCAGAACGCGTTCGGCAAGACGGTCGCGAAGGCGCCGAAGGACGAGAAGAAGGCGCTGGTCGCTCAGGCGCAGGAGCTCGCGGGCAGGGTCAAGGCGGCCCAGGCCGAGTCGACGGAGGCCGACGCCGCGTTCGACGCGGCGATCCGCTCCATCGGCAACCCGATCATCGACGGGGTGCCCTCGGGTGGCGAAGAGAACTTCGTCACGCTGCGCGAGGTGGGCACGCGCCCCTCCTTCGACTTCGAACCGCTCGACCACGCCGACCTCGGCGAGAAGCTCGGCGCCATCGACATCAAGCGCGGCACCAAGGTGTCGGGCTCGCGCTTCTACTTCCTGCGCGGCATCGGCGCCCGTCTCGAGCTGGCCATCATGAACATGGCGCTCGACCTGGCGCTCAAGAACGACTTCACGCCGCTGATCACGCCGACGCTGGTGCGCCCCGAGGTCATGGCCGGCACCGGTTTCCTCGGGTCGCACGCCGACGAGGTCTACTACCTGCCGGCCGACGATCTCTACCTGACGGGCACGAGCGAGGTCGCGCTCGCCGGCTACCACGCCGACGAGATCCTCGACCTCGACAAGGGACCGATCCGCTACGCCGGCTGGTCGACCTGCTACCGCCGTGAGGCCGGGGCCGCCGGACGCGACAACCGCGGCATCCTCCGCGTGCACCAGTTCAACAAGCTCGAGATGTTCACCTTCGTGCACCCCGACCAGGCCGAGGCCGAGCACCTCGAACTCGTCGGGTTCCAGGAGCAGATGATGCAGGCGCTCGGCCTCAACTACCGCGTGATCGACGTCGCGGCCGGCGACCTCGGTTCGAGCGCCGCCCGCAAGTACGACATCGAGGCGTGGGTGCCGACCCAGGGCACCTACCGCGAGCTGAGCAGCACCTCGAACTGCACCACGTTCCAGGCCCGCCGACTCGACATCCGCTACCGCACCGAGAGCGGCAAGACGGCTCCGGTCGCGACGCTCAACGGCACCCTCGCGACGACGCGCTGGCTGGTCGCGATCCTCGAGACGCACCAGCAGGCCGACGGCTCGGTCGTCGTGCCCGAGGCGCTGCGCCCGTACCTGGGCGGCCTCGAGGTCATCGAGCCGGTCGCATGACGGCCGGGTCGTCGGCGGCCGCCGCCGTCGGGTCGATGCCCGACGACGAGCGCTGGCTGGTCTGTCTCGACATCGACGGCACGATCATGCAAGAGACCGGAACGATCAGCGACGCCGTCTCGGACGAGATCCGTCGACTCGCCGACGAGGGCCACGAGGTGATGATCGCGACCGGTCGGTCGGTGTCGATGACGCTGCCCGTGCTCGAGCGGCTCGGCCTCGTCTCCGACTACGTGGTCTGCGCCAACGGCGCCATCACGTTGGGCCGCGACGAGAGCTCCCCCACCGGCTACAGCCAGGTCTTCGTCGAGGAGTTCGACCCGACCGACGTGCTGACGACGATCCGGTCGAACCTGTCCGAGGGCGGCTACGCCGTCGAGGATCGCGACGGCGTGATGCGCTACTGCGGCACGTTCCCGGTGATCGAGGCGGCGGGCAACGCCCAGAAGGTCGACTTCGAGCGCCTCTCCGAGCGGCCCGCGACCCGAGTGGTGGTGGTCTCGCCCGATCACGGCACCGAGGAGTTCCTCGACGTCGTCGAGCGGATGGGCCTGTCGAAGGTGAACTACAACGTCGGCTGGACGGCCTGGCTCGACATCGCGCCCGACGGCGTGACGAAGGCGACGGCGCTCGAACGGGTGCGCGACTGGCTCGACATCCCGCGCGATCGGGTGCTCGCCGCCGGCGACGGTCGCAACGACATCGACATGCTGCGCTGGGCGTCGGTCGAGGGCCGCGGAGTCGCCATGGGTCAGGCGCCCGACGACGTGGTCGAGGTCGCGAACGAGAAGACCGGCACGGATCTCGACGACGGGCTGGCGCGGGCGCTCGCGTCGCTGTGACGTCGACGCGCTGATCCCGTCATCGTGAGCCCCGTGAGCGGCGGATCCGGCACCCCTCGTGAGGCCGGGGACGTCCGGTAGACTCGGCGGCGGTTGCCCGGGAGTTCGTCCCGCCACGGTCTCGCACCGCGCCGCGCTCGTCGCAGGCGCACGGAGTCCCCGTGTCGGCGTCGCCCGCCTCGGCACCGGGAGGGCTGTCCGAGCGGCCGATGGAGCTTGTCTTGAAAACAAGTGGGCAGAGATGTCTCGTGGGTTCGAATCCCACGCCCTCCGCTTGAAGGACGTCGGTCGAGCCAGGGGTCGTATCGCCTGACTCGGCGTTCGACCCCCGCCGTCACGGGTCTGCCTGGTCTCGGTTAACTTTCTTTTTTTGCGTATACGCTCGGCGCATGGCGACCTCACTTCAACCCCGTAACCGTCACGCCGCAGCACGGACGTATTTCGCCAGCGAGGCTTCGCGTGACGACATCGTCGACTTCGCCCGCCTCCTTCGGCATCTCGATGTCGAGTCCACCGCGGACCACAAGGGCGCAGCCCTGCAAGCACCAGATGGATCGCTTCGTCACATCCCTGACGAAGTCTTCGAGGTGCTGGAACAGGTGGCGGATGCGCTCGCCAGCGGCAGCGGGGTGACGGTCGCACCGAACGACATGCAGATGACGACTCAGCAGGCCGCCGATTTCCTCGGGGTCTCCCGTCCCACTCTGATCAAGTACTTGGAGGACGACACGATCCCCTATGAGAAACGGGGCAGGCACCGTCGTGTGCTCCTTCGCGACGTCATCGACTTCCAGGAGACGTTCCGCGTCGACCGGCGGAGCGCGCTCCGCGAGCTGGCTCGCGAGACGCAATCGCTCGAGCGTCAGAAGCGCGTCACGGAGTAGTGAACCCGGTGTCGTTTCCTGCGTTCTTCGACGCCTGCACGATCTATGGGATCAGGCTCACCGACCTGCTGCTGCGCCTCGCTGACGAGGGTGCCTTCCGGCCCCTCTGGTCAGAAGAGGTGCTCGAGGAGGTGCGGCGGAACGTCGTCGCGAACGGGATCTCCGAAGGAGGTATCGAGAAGCGATTGGCGACGATGCGTCGGTTCTTCCCCGATGCCCTGGTGACGGGCTACGAGCCGCTCATGGATTCTTTGTCCTGCGACCCCAAGGATCGGCACGTCCTCGCTGCGGCGATCCGGTCGAGAGCGGACGTCCTCGTGACCTTCAATCTCCGAGACTTCCCCGATGCGTCGCTGGATCCGTTCGACGTGGATCTCGTTCACCCCGACGACTTCCTCCTCGATCAGCTGGACCTCTTTCCCGGCCTGGTGGTGAGAGTTCTGCATGAGCTCGCCGAGGACTACAGCGACCCGCGCCAGGATGTCGATGATGTGCTCGAGGCGCTGCGGAGAGCTGGTGTGCCTCGCTTCGCCGCCGACGTCGGCCGGTACCTCTGAGCGCTGACGGCGTTCGCGAGCCATGGCTCGAGTCGGGATCAGCTCGATGTCTCGTGGGTTCGAATCCCACGCCCTCCGCTTCAGCGTCACGCCGGCAGGCCGCCGCGCGGTGAGTCCATCCGCCGCCAGGAGCCGCCGGCGAACGGCAGCAGCGTGGCGACCGTGTCGACCGCGCCGACGACCACGAAGGCGGGCGTGACGCCGAGGGAGTGCGCGGCGCCACCGGCCGACCCGCGCCTCCTCGACGCTCGTACCTAGGCGGAGGACCGCACCCGGATGAGGATCTTGACCTGCTCCGGATCGTCGGAGGCCGCGAACGCGCGATCGGCCTCGTCGAGGTCGAACGTGCCGGTCACGATCTCGTCGAGCGCGAACGGCTTGCGGCGGAGGAGCTCGATCGCGTGCAGGACGTCCTCCCGGACGTACATGAGGTTGCCCACGAGGGTGAGCTCGCGGTCCTGCACGAGGTCGAGGTCGACCAGGGTGCGACCCGCGGGCACTCCGACCGTCATCAGCATCCCGCCCTTGTCGAGGGCCGCGATCGCCAGGGCGACGGTCGACTCGCGCGACACGCAGTCGACGACCACGTGCGCCGGGCCGCCGAGGAGCTCGCGAGCCCGATCGGCGGCGTCCGGGGCGGACGAGTCGAACGAGCCGTGCGCCCCGAGGCGTTCGGCCCGTGCGCGCTTGCTCTCGAGGAGATCGGCCACCACCACGCGGGACGCCCCGGCGTCGAGGGCGGCGATCGCCGCGAACAGGCCGATCGGCCCCGCTCCGATCACCACGACGCGCTTGCCCGAGAGGTCGCCGGCCCGACGCACCGCGTGCACCGGCGTCGAGAACGGCTCGACCAGGGCGGCCCAGTCGTCGTCGAGGTCGTCGGGCAGCGCGATGACGCGATCGGCGGCGATCGCGAACTCGTCGGTCATGCCCCCGGGCGTCTGGCAGCCGAAGACGTCGAGGGTCGCGCAGATGTTGTACCGCCCCGCCCGGCACTGGTCGCAGTGTCCGCAGGCGAGGTTCGGCTCGATCACGACACGGCGACCGACCAGGCTCGGGTCCACGCCGTCGCCGACGGCCGAGACCGCCCCGACGACCTCGTGGCCCGGCCAGAACGGCAGCGACATGAAGGGATGCCGGCCGTGGGCGGCGTGCATGTCCGAACCGCAGATGCCGACCACGGTGCTGCGGACGGTCACCTCGCCGGGACCGGCCTGAGGGGCGTCGACCGCCTCGACCCGGATGTCGTCGATCGAGTCGACGACGACGCGTCTGATGCTGCTCATGATCTCCTCCTCTCTCAGAACGCCGTGTAGCCGCCGTCGACCACGAGCACCGAGCCCGTGATGAACGAGGCGGCCTCGCTGGCCAGGAAGACGACGCTCGGCGCGATCTCCGACGGCAGGGCGTAGCGCTGCTGCGGGGCGTCGTCGATCCAGAAGCGCTTGAGGTCCGGACGGTCGACGGGTGCCATCTCGGTCTTGACGTAGCCCGGGGCCACGGCGTTCACCCGGATGCCGAGGGGAGCCCACTCGGCGGCCAGCGACTTGGTGAGGTGGTGCACGGCGGCCTTCGACGCGTTGTAGGCGGGCTGCCATTGCGGTCGGTTGACGATCAGGCCCGACATGCTTCCGATGTTGACGATCGAGCCCGCGCCGCGCTCCTTCATGTGGGCGCCCGCCGCGAGGCTGGCCTTCCACAGTGCGCGCACGTTGAGGTCGAAGACGTCGGCCCACTCGTCGTCCGTCACGTCGAACGACTCGTTGTGATAGCAGGTGCCCGCGTTGTTGACGAGGATGTCGAGCCCGCCGAGCTCGTCGATCGCGGTCGCCGTCATCTCGGTCACCTGGGCGTCGTCGGTGATGTCGGCGGTGATCGGCACGAACGTGTGGCCGGTCTCGCGCGCCTCGTCGACGACGGCGGCGTTGCGCTCGGCGCTGCGGCCGGCGATCGCGACCGAGGCCCCGGCCTCGGCGAGTCCGAAGGCGAAGGCCTTGCCGAGGCCCTGGTTGCCGCCCGTCACGAGGACGGTCTTGCCGTGGAGGCTGAAGGGTGAAGTCATGGGGAGGGACCTTTCGTTGCTCACTGGTGGGGGTAGACGATCGACTTGAGGCTGGCCGGGTCGAGATCGCTCTCGAGGGCCTCCTCGACGTGATCGAGGTCGAAGCGGCCGGTCACGAGCGAGTCCAGATCGACCTGGCCGCTCTCGACGAGGTGGATGCCGGCCGGCCACGTGTCCGTGTAGCGGAAGATGCCCGTGACCCAGACCTCCTTGTTCTGGATGTGCTCGACGGGCAGCGTCATCTCGGAGTTGCCCAGACCGACGAGCACGGCGTAGCCGGCCGGCCGCACCGCCTGGATCCCCGCGAACACGGCCCGCGGGGCACCGCTCGCGTCGACGAAGGCGTCGACGTCGAAGCCCGCCGTGGCCACGTCGACCTCGGCGGGGTCGACGACCTGCGTTGCGCCGTAGCCGAGGGCGCGCTCGCGCCGCTCGGGGACGAGATCGCTGACGATGACCTCGCTCGCCCCGAACGCCCGCGCCGTCTGAGCGCAGATGATGCCGATCGGCCCGGCGCCGGCGATGAGCACCCGTGAGCCGGGCACCACATGCGCCTTGCGCATCGTGGTGATCGCGACCGACAGCGGCTCGAGCAGGGCGGCGGCCTCGTCGGAGATGCTGTCGGGCACGGCGTGGGCGAAGGCGGACTCGATGGTGACGTAGCCCGTGAACGCGCCGTCGATCGGCGGGGTCGCGTAGAACTCCATGTTCGGGCACAGGTTGTAGTGGCCGGCGAGGCACTCGCGGCAGCGGTGGCAGGGCTTCTGCGGCTCGATGGCGACGCGCTGGCCGATCCGGGCCTCGTCCACCCCCGCGCCGACGGCGGCGATGACGCCGGACAGCTCGTGGCCCAGCACCAACGGGCCGTCGACCACGAAGTCGCCGATCCGCCCGTGTCGGAAGTAGTGCACGTCCGACCCGCAGACGCCGACGGCGGCGACCCGGACGAGCACGTCGCCCGGTCCGGCCTGGGGCAGCGGGCGGTCCTCGATCGTGAGGGTCTTCGCGCCCTCGAGGACGCTCGTCCGCATGGAGTCGGGCAGGTTCTGGCTCATGGTGATGCCTTTCGGATGGGGGTTCGGGGTTCGGAGGGAGAGGAGAGCGCGGCCCGAGACGATCCGGCGGGCCCCGGCCAGGGCCGCGGCGCCGGCGATCGTCGGGGTGACTCCGCCGTCGACGCCGACGGGCAGTCGGGCGGCGAGCGGTGCGATCTTGTCGAGGGAGGCCGGATCGGCGTCGTGCCTCGTCCCGGACGAGATGAGCATCACCAGGAGGCCGTCGACGTCGGGCACGTCCGTCGCGGGGTCCTCGCAGGGGATCTCGAGCCACACCGCCCCTCCTCGGTCGCGGAAGCGTTCGAGCGCGGACGCCTGTCGCTGCAGCGTGCCTCGATCGACCGTGACGTGGTCGAGTCGTGAGGGGTCGAGTCCGGCGAGGACGGCGTCGATCTCCCGGGCGGCGGCGGTCGTCGTGGTGGCGGGGTTCGTCCCGGGAGCCGTCGGGATCAGGTGCACGTCGACCCGGGCCTCCGGAACGCCGGAGAGCACCTCGGCCAGCTCGACCGGCGTCACGCCCCGGTGCTGACCCGATGGATCGACGATCAGGTCGACGTGGACGGCCCGGCCGGCCCGCGCGAGCGCCCGAGCAGCGTCGACCCGCGAGCCCGCGGGCGCCGCGTAGAGGCTTCCGGCGACGACCACGCCGCGGGCGGCGACGACCTCCGACCACGCGGCGACGGCGAAGGAGGCGCCGTCCGTCGAGATCGCCGCCGTCACGATCGATCGAGGCTGCGGATCGAGGTCACCGCCTCGAACGCAGCCCGTCGGTCGACGGCCTCCGGGCGAGGTCCGGCGACGACGGTGCTCGAGGGCGCCCACGCGTCGCGGACGACGGAGACCGGGCTGCCGGTGGCGACGGCCGCCGCCTGGACGGCGGCACCGCGTGCCGTGGCCTCCGACACGTCGGTCACGGCGACGGGCGTGCCGGTCGCGTCCGCGAGCACCTGCCGGTACGCGGGGGACCGAGCGCCGCCGCCGACCGCGAGCGTGCGCCCGTCGACCGCGACGCCCATGCGCTCGAGGTGCCGCTGCCCCCGCACGAGGCCGAGCACGACGCCCTCGTGGGCGGCGAAGGCCACGTCCTCACGCGAGGTCTCGGTCGTGATGCCGGCGAGGATGCCCACGGCCCCGGGGAGGTCAGGCGTGCGTTCGCCGTCGAGGTACGGAGCGAGGACGGGAGCCCGGCGGGGATCGGCCGCGAGGGCGAGCCGCGCGAACTCGTCGTGCCCGGTGCCGAGGAGGCGCGCGAAGGTGTCGGTCGTGCGGGCCGCGTTCAGCGTGCTGGCCAGCGGCATCCACCCGTCGGTCATGTCGGCGACCCCGTCGACGGCGCCCGTCGGGTCGCGCACGGGCGTGCGGCTCAACGCCGAGACGACGCCGCTGGTGCCGAAGGAGTAGACGACGTCGCCGCCGGTGATCCCGAGACCGAGCGCGGCGGCATGCTGGTCGCCGCCGCCGGCGCCGACCACCACGTCGGGGGAGAGCCCCAGCAGCTCGCGTGCGGACCCGACGACGGGGCCCGCCGCCTCGTCGGGGCCGAGCACCTCGGGCAGCAGGGGGGCCCAGTCGCGGTCGGGGTCGATCCGGGCGAGGAAGCCCGGCAGGTACTCGTTCGTCTCGGCGTCGAAGTAGCCCGTGCCCGAGGCCTCGGACCGGTCGGTGACCCGCCGGCCGGTGAGCCGGAAGGTGAGGTAGTCGTGGGGGAGGAGGATGTGGGCCGTCCGTGCGAGGGCGGACGGTTCGACACGGGCGAGCCAGGCGAGCTTGCCGAGGGTGAACGCCGAGGTCGGGAGGGTGCCGAGGCGTCCCACGAGGGTCGCGTCGCCGATGTCGCGACGAAGGCGGGCGATGTCCTCGGCCGAGGTCGTGTCGTTCCAGAGCTTGGCCGGTCGGATCACCCTGTCCGCCTCGTCGAGGACGACCAGACCGTGGCACTGGGCCGCGACGGAGAGGCCGACCACGGCCGAGGGGGCGACGTCCGCGTCGGTCAGCGCCCGGCCGAAGGCGGCGAGGAAGGCCAGCCACCAGGTCTCGGGGTCCTGTTCGCTGGTCGGCGGGTGGACCGCCGGATGCGGCGCCGCGCCTCCTCCGATCCGGTGGCCGGTGTCGAGGTCGAACAGCTCGACCTTGCAGGACTGGGTCGACGAGTCGACGCCGGCGACGATGCGCTTCGCGGTCATGGGTCGTTCCTCCGGTGTCGGATCGTGGACGGGGCGGTCGGGACGGGGAGCCCGAGGCGGGGTCGGGGACCGGCCGTGACCGGTCCCCGACCGCCGTCGCTACTTCTCCTGGCCGGGCAGGCCCTCGTACGAGATGTCGCCCGTCTCGAGGTTCGCGTCGATGAGCTCGGTCAGCTGGTCGAGGAACGCGTCGCGATCGGTGACGACGTGCTCGATGGCGGCGTCGACGTTGTCGGTCGTGATCGCGGGCATGACGTAGACCGGGTTGGCGTCGTCGGCCTCGCCGCGGGCGACCTGGGCGGCGACTGCGAGCCCCGTGGCCAGCTCGACGGTGCCGTTCTGGAGGGATGTGCCGATGAAGGTGCCGTCCTTGACCGCCTGGAGACCGTCCTGGATGCCGTCGATCCCGACGATCGGCACGGACATGCCCGCCTCCTTCAACGCCTGGAGGGCGCCGAGGCCCATGTCGTCGTTCTGCGAGATGACGCCGTCGATGTCGTCGCCGAACGCCGAGATCCAGTTCTTCGTCTTGTTGACCGCCTCGTCGCGCTTCCAGTTCGCGGTGTCCTTCGCGAGGACCGTGATGCCCGGGTGCTCGGCCAGGACCTGGTCGATCCCCTTGCCGCGGTTGATCTCGCCCGACCCGCCGAGCGGGCCCTGCAGGATGACCACGTTGCCGGTCTCGCCGATCTCGTCGACCATCATCTGCGCCTCCTGGGCCCCAGCGGCGACGTCGTCGGGCTGCACGCTCGCGGTGATGTCGGGGTTGTTGAGGGTCGCGTTGACGTCGAGGATCGGGATGCCGGCGGCCTTGGCCTGCGAGACCTGCGGTTGGAGCGTGTCCGCCTGCACGGGAACGACGATGATGGCGTCGACGGCGGCCGTCACGTACTGGTCGATCTGACCGGCCTGCGTGCTGACGTCGTTGTTGGCGGAGTTCCAGAGGACCTCGATGTTGTTCGCCTCGGCGTACGTGTCGATCCCCTCCTTGCCCTCGGTGATGAACGAGGACATGTCGTAGACGCTGATGCCGACGGTGATGCGCTCCTCGCCCGATTCGTCGGTGCCGCCCGCAGACGGGTCTCCGGCGCCGCAGCCGGTGAGGGCGACGACCGTCGCGGCGGTGACGCCGAGGACGGCGAGGCGGGTGAGGGGGCGGTTGATCTTCATCGATTTTCCTTCGCTCGGTGGGGTGCGGGGTGGAGGTGCGGGGTGAGAGGTGCGGGGTGTGAGGGGCGGAACGGGGAGGCTCGGTGCGCCGGGCGGGTCAGCGCCGTCGTTTCGCGGCCCAGACGTCGACGGCGACGGCCGAGACGATGAGCACGCCCTTGATGACGTCCTGCCAGTAGGCGGGGACGGTGAGGATGTCGAGGCCGTTGTTCAGCGTCTGGATCAGCAGCAGGCCGAGGGCGGTGCCCCAGACGGTGCCGCGCCCGCCGAGGAGGCTCGCGCCGCCGATGACGACGGCGGCGATCGCGTCGAGCTCGTAGCCCTGGCCGAGCGTGGGGGAGCCCGTGATGACCCGGGAGGCGAGCATCACGCCCGAGAGGCCGGCCAACGCACCGCTGATGGCGTAGACGCTGAACAGGACGCGCCCGGTCTTGACGCCGGCGATGCGGGCGGCGAGGGGGTTGCCGCCGACCGCGTAGACGCGCATGCCGAAGGCGGTGCGGCGCATGACGAGGCCCAGACCGACGATGCCGACGATCATCAGGATCACGGGGATGGTCAGGCCGAGGAACTTCGTGTTGGCGATGGCGCCGAACTCGGTGGGCAGACCGTTGATCGGGGCGCCGTTCCCCACGACGTAGGCGAGACCCGACGCCAACGTCAGCATGCCGAGGGTCGTGATGAACGGCGGAACCTTCATGACCGAGACGACGAAGCCGTTCACGCTGCCGGCCGCGAGACCGACGAGGACCGCGACGAGGACCGGGATCCAGATCTGGCCGGGTGTCGCCTTGGCCACCAGCGCGGCGCTCATCGAGCTGAGCGCGATCACGCTGCCGACCGAGAGGTCGATGCCGCCGGTGAGGATGACGAGGGTCTGCCCGAGGGCGATCAGGGCGAACGGCGCGGCGGCGACCAGGATGGTGGTGGCGTTCTCGACGGTGCCGAAGCGGGCGCTGCGGTAGGCGAAGAACGCGATCACCAGGAGCAGGACGATGACCATCGCGTAGCGGATGGCGAACGCCTGGACGGTCGCCGCGTCGATCCGTCGGCGGGTGGGGGCGGTGGATGCGCTGGTCATCGTGCGGACTCCTTCGAAGCGGCGGCGGGTGCCGAGGCGGGGGTGACGGGCGTCGACGTCGAGGCGGCGGTCGTCGGGTCGGTGGTCAGGCCGCTGGCGAGACGGAAGATCGTGTCCTGGACGTCGGGTGCGTCGAGGTCGCGCCGGTCGAGCTCGGCGACGACCCGCCCGCCCTTGAGCACGAGCGCGCGGTGCGAGAGGCTCAGGATCTCGGGCATGTCGCTGGACGCCATGACGACGGCCATGCCCTGCTGGGCCAGCTCGGTGACGATGCGGTAGATCTCGCTCCTCGCCCCGACGTCCACGCCCCGGGTCGGTTCGTCGAGCAGCAGCACGTCGACCGAGCCGACGAGCCACCGGGCGAAGACCACCTTCTGCTGGTTGCCGCCCGACAGCGTCTCCATGCTCTGCTTCAGTCCGCGGCTCTTCAGCGCGACCGACCGGGTGGCCGCGCCGACCGCCTCCCGGCGGGCGCGGCCGCGCAGCCAGCCGGCCGTGGTGAACGACGCGAGTCGGGGCAGGGTGCCGTTGTCGAGGATGTCCATGGACAGCACCCCGCCGGCGCCCTTGCGGTCCTCCGGCACGAGCGCGACGTTCGACGAGATGGCGGAGGCGGGGTCGTTGCGGCGCACTCGCCGCCCGGCGACGGTCACCGTCCCGGCGGTCGTGCGTCGCATGCCGAAGACGCCCTCGAGCAGCTCGGTGCGCCCGGCTCCGACGAGGCCGGCGAGTCCGACGATCTCGCCGCGACGGACGGTGAGGTCGACCGGGGCCGGCGAGCCCTCGACCTGCAGGCCCTCGACCTCGAGGACGGTCTCGCCGAGGGTGGTGGGACGATCGGGGAAGAGATCGTCGAGCTCGCGGCCGATCATGGCCGTGACGATGTCGTCGTCCGAGACCTCGGACATCGGCGACTCGAGCACGAGGTCGCCGTCGCGGAGCACGACGACGACGTCGGCGAGGCTCCGCATCTCCTCCATCTTGTGCGTCGTGAACAGCAGAGCCACGCCGCTGTCGCGGAGCTTGCGCATGACGGCGCCGAGCCGGTCGACCTCGCGGGCGGCGATGGCGCTCGACGGCTCGTCGAGCAGGATGGCCCGCGCGCCCGTGTTGGTGGCCTTCACGATCTCGACGATCTGGCGCAGCCCGAGCGGGAGCGTGCCCATCTTCCGGCTCGGGTCGATGTCGACGCCGAAGCTCTCGAGGTTCTCCCGGGCCGTCGCGATCATGTCGCGGCGTCGCAGGCCCCAGGGTCCGCGCAGCTCACGCCCGACGAAGAGGTTCTCGTAGACGGTCATCTCCTCCAGCGAGGCCAGCTCCTGCGGCACGATCGCCACGCCGAGCTTGGTGGCATCGGCGGTGCTGCCCGGCTGGAGCGTCTCGCCGCGGACGGTCACGATCCCGGCGTCGGCGCGGTACTGGCCCGACGCGATCTTCATCAGGGTCGACTTGCCCGCGCCGTTCTCGCCGGCGAGGGCGGTGATCGTGCCCGGTCGCAAGGCGAGCGAGACGCCGCGGAGGACGGGCACCCCGCCGAAGGCCATCTCGACGTCTCGACACTCGAGGGTCGCTGGTTCGTCGCTCATGAGCTCGCTTTCCCGACGAGCATCAGCGCATCGTCGCGTCGTCATCCGCCGCTTCCGCGGTGGCAGGACAGAGACAACCACACCGCGCGTCCGAGCGCAACCACCGCTCACTTGAGCGGAAGAGTGTCTGCGGGTAGGGTTCATGCATCCAGGGAAGGAACCGACGATGGGGCCCGATGAGCTCGTCCAGATCAGTCACGTAGCGCGGCGTTTCTACATCGACAAGGCAAGTCACGTGCAGATCGGAGAGGAGATCGGGGTCTCCCGGTTCAAGGTCGCTCGCATGCTCGACAAGGCCGTCCAGAGCGGCGTCGTCAAGATCACGATCCAGAACCCGGCATCGGTCGACCTCGACCTCTCGATCGAGCTGAAGAACCGATTCGGCCTGCAGCATGCGCTGGCCGTCACGACGCCGAGCGACGAGCCCGAGGTCATCCAGTCGGCTCTGGGCGCCGTCGCGGCGCAGCTGCTCGAGGAGATCGTGCCCGCGGGTGCCGTTCTCGGCTTCACCGCGGGGCGCACCCTCAACGCCACGACGATGCAGCTCACGTCGTTGCCCTACTGCGAGGTCGTCGCCCTCGGCGGGGTCGCCGGCCCAGTCAAGGAGCATGGCGTCGAGGTCATCCGCCGCGTGGGCGAGGTCACGGGCGGCCCGACGTTCCCGATCTTCGCGCCCCTGTTCGTCTCCAACGCCGAGGTCGCCGAGGCGCTGCGCTCGGACCGCGGCATCGCCGAGGCGTTCACCCGCTTCGCCCGGGTCGACATCGGCGTCGTCGCGGTGGGCAGCTGGCAGCCGGCCGACTCGCAGCTCTACGACGGCGCCGCGCGCGCCGGGATCGCCGAGTCGCTGTTGGCCGCGGGCGTGGTGGGCGAGGTCGGGGCGACCCTCTTCACCGAGTCCGGCGAGATCGTCGACGCGATCGACGACCGCTCGGTCGCCATCACGGTCGACGAGCTCCGCCGCATCCCCGAGGTCATCGCCGTCGCCGGGGGCGTGACCAAGACGGTGGCGATCAGAGCGGCGCTCCGAACGGGGCTGGTCAAGTCGCTGATCACCGATGCGGCCACGGCGGAGCGGCTGCTGCGCGGGGACCGCGACGAGGCGGCAGGAGGCGCGGGTCCGGACTCCGCGTCCTGACGATCCTCGAGACGGCACCGTGCCCTGCTCGCACGGATCCGGTCCGCGTACCGTCGGGAGGACGCGCAGGATCCAACGAGAGGAACGTTCCATGACCACTCCCATCCGCACGGTGATGAGCCCCGCCCGGTACGTCCAGGGCAAGGACGCCATCACGAGGCTCGGCGAGTTCGTGGCCCCCATCGGCTCGCGGCCCCTGATCGTCTCGGACGACGTCGTCTGGGGGCTGGTCGGCGACGCCGTCGCATCGAGCTTCGAGTCGGCCTCGCTCCCCGTCGAGCGGGTCGGCTTCGGACGCTTCGCCACTCCCGCCGCCATCGACGACCTGGTCGAGAAGATCGAGGCGGCCTCGGCCGACGTGGTCGTCGCCGTCGGCGGCGGCAGCGCCATCGACGCCGCCAAGGCCTCCGGGCACCTCGCCGGCATCCGCTGGGTCAGCGTGCCCACGGTCGCGTCGACCGACGCCCCCACCTCGGCCCTCGCCGTCGTCTACAGCGAGGAGGGCGAGTTCATCGAGTACCGGTTCTTCCCCCGCAACCCCGACCTCGTGCTGATCGACACCCAGCTCGTGGCGAACGCCCCGGTGAGGTTCCTGGTCGCCGGGATCGGCGACGCCCTGGCCACCTGGTTGGAGGCGCGGGCCTCCGGGCGCTCGAACTCCACCACCATGGCGGGCGGGCTCGCCACCCACGCCGGCCTCGCCCTCGCCGAGCTGTCCTGGACGATCATCCACGAGAACGCGTTCTCGGCAATCGCCGCAGCGGAGGACGGCGTCGTCACCCCGGCGCTCGAGGCCCTCGTCGAGGCCAACACCCTGCTCTCCGGTCTCGGCTTCGAGTCGGGAGGGCTCGCGGCGGCCCACGCCATCCACAACGGGCTCACCGCCGCACCCCAGACCCACGGGCTCACCCACGGTCAGAAGGTCAACATCGGGTCGCTGACGCAGCTCGTGCTCGAAGGGGCTCCGCGCGCCGAGATCGAGGACTTCGTCGAGTTCACCACCCGCGTCGGCCTGCCCAACACGCTCACCGAGATCGGCCTGACGGTCGACGACGTCGATGCGCTCACCGCGGTGGCCGAGGCCGCGACGGTCGAGACCGAGACGATCCACGCGATGCCGTTCCCGGTCACCGCGGCCGACGTCGTGGCCGCCCTGACGTCGATCGAGCGCCTCTCGCGCACCATCCGCGCCGCGAAGGGCCTGCCCGAGCCCGAGCTGTACGTCGCCGAGCACTGAGCCGGCGCCTCAGTCGGCGGGGCGCCGCTCCAGCCCGGGAGGCACGAACGAGACCCAGCGCCCGTCGCCGTCGAAGAGGTGGCCGGCCCGCTTCGCCACCCGGGGCACGACCCAGCGGTCGACGATGCGCAGCCCCTGGAACACCCGGGTCAGCTTGTTCTCGATGTCGTCGAGCTCGTCGAGGCTGCGCAGCCAGAGCGACGCCACGAGGTTGGCCTCGCCCGTGACCGACGCGCACATCCGCAGCTGGGGGAACAGCTGCAAGGCCGCCGCGACCTTCTCCATCTCGGCCTGGCTGACGCTCAGCCAGAGCATCGCCGAGGTCTCCCAGCCGAGCAGGTTGTAGGCGAAGTCGATGCGCCAGCCGACCCAGGGCGCCGTCAGCAGGGCGTCGATGCCGCGTGAGACGCTGGCGAGCGACTTGCCGACCCGCTGCTGCACGTCGGACACGGGGCGCCGCACGTCGTCGGTCAGCGCGTCGATGATGTCGAGGTAGGCCTGCGTCGGCACCGCCCGGCGCGGGTTCTGCGGCAGCGTCTCGGCGATCTGCCCGACCTGCGCCGTCGACAGCCCGCCGACCCGGTAGCTCGAGCCCTCCTGGAAGAACCGGCGCACGTGGTGGGTGCGGGTGGCCGCGATGCCCTCGACGGTGCTGCCCAGCTGGTCGACGAGGCGGTCGATCGAGATGAGGTCCGCCTCCATCACCGTCAGGTAGAGGTCGCGCGACCCGCTCGTGCAGTGCACGCTCATGATCTCGCGTCGCGCCGACGCGGTCTCGATCACCGCCTCTCGGGCCCCGGGGTGGCAGATCACCTCGACCAGCGCCGTCCGTCGCGGGATCTCGAGGGCGTCGTCGGACGGCGAGCTGCGGAGCTGGTGGTAGTAGACGGCCGTCCAGACCACGCGGTCGTCGACGAGCTTCTGCCAGCGCCGCGACAGGGTCGACGCGTCGACCTGCAGGATGCCCGCCAGCTGCGCCCACGAGATGCGCGGACTGATCTGCACGGCGTTAATCAACTGGAAATCTAACTGGTCGGCCACGTCAAGAATCTGGCGCACGCTGGCCCCATCTGTCAATAAAGATGACGATCACCCCGTCGCGCTCGAAATAACTGGCACCCGAGGTCGATGGTTGAGGTACGCCGCAGCACCAGTCGGCACCACCCCACCTCATCACCCGCCACCCCGCAGCCCTCGGAGGACCGATGTCCGCTCGCCCCCTCGTCGCGACCGCGCTCACCGCGCTGGCCGCCCTCACGCTCACCGCCTGCGCCTCCGGTGGAGGCGCCTCCGCCGACAGCATCAACGCCACGCTCGGCACCGACCCCGGCGGTTTCGACCCGGCGCTCGCCCGGGCCGCCGACGACTACTACGTCGACCGCATGCTGTTCGACACCCTGCTGCGCAAGGACGACGACAACCAGCTGGTCGGAGGCCTCGCCACCGAGTGGGAGGCGACCAGCGCCTCCTCGTACACGTTCACGATCCGCGACGGGGCCACCTGCTCGGACGGCACCGAGATCACGCCCACGATCGTCGCCGACTCGCTGAGCCGGTTCGCCGACCCCGAGACCGCCTCGACCGGCCGCACCCTGGCGATGGGCGGCGCCACGGCCGACATCACGGCGGACGACGCCGCGGGCACGGTCGCCGTGCAGCTCTCCGACGACTGGTCGGACTTCCTCACCGGCATGACCCTGCCGCACACCGGCATCGTCTGCCCCGCCGGCCTGGCCGACCCCGAGGGGCTGCTCGCCGGCACCGTCGACGGCGCCTTCTCGGGCCCGTACACGCTGACCGACGCGCAGCCCGCCGTCTCGTACGAGCTCACCCTGCGCGACGACTACGACGCCTGGCCCGAGTTCTCGACCCCGGTCGAGGGCACGCCGGCGCAGACGGTCACCTTCACCCCGATCGCCGACCAGGCGACGCAGGCCACGCAGCTGCTCTCGGGCGGCATCGACGTCGCGAGCTTCAGCGGCGAGGACGTCGAGCGCTTCGACGGCGACGACGCGTACACGCAGTCGTCGGTGACGGGCCTCACGTCGTACCTCGTCTTCAACGAGCGCGAGGGCTCGGTGTTCGCCGACGACCCCGAGCTCCGCGCCGCCGTCGCGCAGGCCGTCGACCCCGCCGCCTTCGCCGACGTGCTGACGAACGGGCGCGGCGACACGATCGCCTCGGTCAGCTCCGACTCGGTCGCCTGCGTCAACACCGACGACTCGCTGCTCGCGGGCTACGACGCCGATGCCGCCTCGGCGGTGCTCGACGGCGTCTCGATCCACCTGGTCGGCACGCAGCTGTTCGGCCCGGGCAACGAGTACGTCGCCGAGGTGCTGCGCGCCGCCGGCGCCGACGTCAGCTACGACGAGCTCGACAACGCCAACTGGTCGACCACCACCGGTTCGCCGACCGGCTGGGACATGACCGTGCAGGGCGACATCAACCTGATGGGCACCCTCACCTCGTCTCTGCTGCGGGTGATGGGCCCCTCGCAGGAGGACGGCGGTCGCAACAAGATGGGCCTGGTGAACGAGACCGGCTACTCGGCGCTCAACGAGGCGATGAGCATCGTCGACCCGGCCGCCCAGTGCGAGCCCATGCAGGCCGCCCAGACCTCGATGCTCGAGAACGTCGACGCCGCGCCCCTCGCGAGCGTCCCCACCACGGTGGTCACCGCCGAAGGCGTCAGCATCCGCACCTTCGACGACTACATCGACCCGTCGACCATGCGCATCGTCGAATGACGTCCACGATCGCGGACCGCGCCGGTGCAGGAGGCGCGACCACGCCTCCTGCACCCGGCACCACCCCCGGTGGTCGCCCCTCCGACGCCTCCCGTCCCGCCCGCCGGGGTCGCTCGCCCTGGATCGACTTCGCGGGCCGCCGTGCCCTCGGGCTCGTGGGCACCTTCGCCGCCCTGGTCGTGCTGTCGTTCCTGATCGTCCAGCTCATCCCGGGCGACCCGGCCGTGGCGCTGGCCGGCGCCGACGCCTCCGTCGACGAGATCGAGGCCCTGCGGGTCTCGCTCGGCCTCGACCAGCCGATCTGGACCCAGTTCGCGAACTACCTCCTGCAGCTGGCCCAGGGCGATCTCGGCACGTCGTTCCAGTACCGCCAGCCGGTGTCGACGATCATCGCGAACCGGCTGCCGTTCACGGCGACCATCGCGCTGGTCGGCATCGCCGTCGTGCTGATCGTCGCCGTCCCGCTCGGCATGTGGGTCGGCGTGCAGACCCGCGGCGGCCGCAAGCGCTGGCTCGACACCGCGTTCGGCGCCGTGACCGGGCTGCTCGACTCGATCCCCGGCTACATCATGGCGACCATCCTCGTCGTGCTCTTCGCCCTCGGCGTGGGGCTGCTGCCGCTGTTCCCGCCGGCGTACAACGCCCGGGCCGGCGCGGTCGCCTACGTGCTGCCGATCGCGGCGCTCGTGATCGGCCCGATCTGCACCATCAGCCGGGTCGTCCGCCGCGAGACCGCCGTCGTGCTCGAGAACGACTACGTCCGCACCGCCCGCGGCTGGCGCCTGACGCCCGTGGCGCTCCACCTGAAGTACGTGCTGCCGAACCTCCTGACCACCACGCTGACGCTCAGCGGGCTCATCCTCAGCGGCATGCTCGGCGGCGCCCTCATCATCGAGAGCGTCTTCGCCCTGCCCGGTCTCGGCACCGGCATCATCAAGGCCATCCTCGACCGCGACTTCCCGGTGATCCAGGGCATGGTGCTCGTGCTCGGCATGATCGCCGCCCTCGTCAACCTGCTGGTCGACGTCGTCCTCGGCCTGATCGACTCGCGCACCCTCGGAGGTCGGAATGACTGACACCCTCACCCCGACCACGGCGGGAGGCGCGGTCCCGGTCGCTCCCGTCGCCGCGCCTCCTCGGCGGTTCCACTGGACGCCCGGGCTGGTCACCGGGCTCGCGCTGCTCTCGGTCGTCGTGCTGATCGGCGTCGTGGCGCCGTTCCTGCTCCAGGACCGGGCCGACGCCCTCGGCGAGCGGGCCGCGGGCCCGTCGGCCGAGCACTGGCTCGGCACCGACCAGTCCGGGCACGACATGCTCGCCCGCAGCCTGGTCGCCACCCGGCTGACGCTGCTCATGACGATCGGCGCCACGGCGCTGGCCGTCGTGGTCGGGGTCGTCGCCGGGACGACCGTCTGGCTGCTGCCCCGCCGCGGGCGCGAGCTCTGCCTCCGGGTGATCGACACGATGGTGGCGTTCCCGGGGCTGCTGCTCGCCCTGGTGGTCGCGGCGATCCTCGGTGCCGGCGCCCTGCCCGCGGTCATCGCGATCGGCGTCGCCGGCGTCCCCACCTTCGCCCGGCTCACGGCGAACCTGGCCGCGCAGGTGTCGCAGCGGGACTTCGTGTCGACCGCGCGCCTCCTCGGGGTCTCGGATCGCCGCATCGTCAGCGACCACATGCTGCCCAACATGGCCGAGCCCCTGCTGGTGCTCGCCGCGTCGACCTTCGCCCAGTCGCTCACCGCGATCTCGGCCCTGTCGTTCGTCGGGCTGGGCGTGCAGTCGCCGCAGTACGACTTCGGCAAGCTGCTGAACGACGCGCTGCCGTCGCTGCTCGCCGGACGCCCGGAGCAGAGCGTCGGACCGGCCGTGCTGATCGTCGTCACCGGGCTGGCCTCGATGCTGGTCGGCGACGGACTCGCGGCCGCGGCCGATCCGCGCTCGGGTCGCCGGGTCGCGTCGGCGGAGCTCCGCACGGCGGGCACGTCGCTGCATCCCGACGTCGACGCGATGGTGCGGGTCGAGAACCTCGTGGTCGGCACGACCGCGGGCAAGCCCCTGGTCAAGGGGATCTCGTTCAGCATCGCCCGCGGCGAGATCGTCGGCATCGTCGGCGAGAGCGGATCGGGCAAGTCGGTCACGGCCATGTCGGTCGCCCGGTTGCTCGCCGACGGCCTCGAGGCGAGCGCCGCCACGATGCGCCTCGACGACCTCGACCTGCTGCGACCCGTCGACCCGACGGTCATGGCGCAGACCGTGAGCCTCGTCTACCAGGACCCGGGCAGCACGTTCAACCCCGCTCTGCGGCTCGGCACCCAGCTGACCGAGGTGCTGCGCAGCCACCGCGGCAGGTCGCGGGCCGAGGCGCGCTCCATCGTGCTCGACGCCCTGCGCCGCGTGCACCTGACCCTTCCGGAGAAGCGCCTCGGGCAGCACCCGCACGAGCTGTCGGGCGGCATGCGTCAGCGCGCCATGATCGCCGCCGCGCTGACCACCGACCCGAAGCTGATCATCGCCGACGAGCCCACCACGGCCCTCGACGTGACCGTGCAGGCCGAGATCCTCCGCGAGCTCAAGAGGCTGAACCGCGAGACCGGCACGGCGATCATGTTCATCTCGCACGACATCGGCGTGGTCCGCGAGCTCTGCGACCGCGTGCTCGTCATGAACTCGGGCGAGATCGTCGAGGAGATCGACGCCGACCGCCTCGACGTCGCCACCGCGGTGCACCCCTACACCCGCGCCCTGCTGGCCGCGACGCCGAGCCTGACCGAGCGGGTCGGCGATCTCCCCGTCGTCGACTGGCGCGCCGAGGCGGCGCGAGCCGACGAGGCGGGAGCCGAGGAGGCACGGGTCGCCCCGGCCACGTCCGTCACCACCCCGAAGGAGTCCTGAGATGACCGCCTCGACCACCGCGACCGTGCCCGAGGGCGCGACCCGCGCCTCCTCGGAGTCCATGCTCGAGGTCCGGGGGCTCGACGTCGCCTTCGGCTCGGGAGGCCGCGCCGTGCGGGTGCTGAACGGCGTCGACCTCACGATCGGGACCGGGCGCACCGTGGGTCTGGTCGGCGAGTCCGGCTCGGGCAAGTCGACCCTGGCCAAGGCCCTGGTCGGCACGGTGCGACCGAGCGCCGGCAGCATCCGCATCGCCGGCGTCGACACCGCCACGCTCTCCCGGCGCGATCGGGCCGCGATGCGGCGGCGGGTGCAGATGATCCCGCAGGATCCCTACTCGTCGCTCGACCCCCGGCGCACGGTCGGCCAGGCGCTCGCCGAGGCGATCGACCCGCGCCGCCCCGATGCGAAGCGCCACCGCGAGCAGATCATCGAGTGGCTGCGCACCGTGCGGATGCCCGACGACGCCATCGACCGGTTCCCGCACGAGTTCTCGGGCGGGCAGCGGCAGCGCGTCGCGATCGCCCGCGGGCTCGTCGTGAACCCCGAGTTCGTCATCGCCGACGAGATCACGTCGGCGCTCGACGTCTCGGTGCAGGCCGAGATCCTCAACCTCGTCGCCCGGCTGCGGCGCGAGCTCGGCCTGTCGATGCTGTTCATCTCGCACAACCTCGCCGTCGTGCGGCACGTCAGCGACGACGTCGTCGTGCTCTACCGCGGCGACGTGGTGGAGCAGGGGCCGACCGAGCAGGTCTACTCCGACCCGCAGCACCCGTACACCCGGGCGCTGCTCGACTCGGTGCCGGGCGCGCCCGGGTTCTCGATCGACTGACGCCCCGCCGCACCCGCCCCTCCGAGAGGACACCCATGCCCGCACCCCTCGCCCAGGCCCTGACCGGGGTCCGCCTGATCGACGGCACCGGCCGCCCGCCGGTCGACGACGCCACGCTCATCGTCGACGTCGACGGCCGCATCGTCTCCGCCGGACCCGGTCGTCTCGCCCCTCCGCTGCCCGACGACGTCGAGGTCGTCGACGGCCGCGGTCTCACCCTGCTGCCCGGGTTCGTCGACACGCACGTCCATCTGGCGATGGGCACGGGCGAGGGCCCGTTCCACCGGCTGCGTACCGACCCCGCCGTGATCGCCTTCGAGACGGCCGCGCGCCTCCGGAGCACCCTGGAGGCGGGGGTCACCACCGCCCGCGACCTCGGTGGTCTGTCGGCCGGTTACCGCGTCGCCGTCGAGCGGGGCCTCGTGTCGGGGCCGCGGCTCCACGTGGCGGTCAAGGTGATCAGCCACACCGGCGGACACGCCGACTTCCACCTCGCCGGGGGAGAGATGCACACGCATCTCGAGTCGATGTCCGAGATCGCCGACGGCATCGAGGAGGTGCGGCGCGCCACCCGACGCATCGTCCGGTCGGGCGCGGACGTCGTCAAGATCTGCACCACCGGCGGCATGGGCAGCCCGCACGACCACCCCGACGACGAGGGTCTCCGCATCGACGAGGTGCGCGCCGTCGCCGACGAGCTCGAGCGGCACGGCGGCAAGCCGCTCGCCGCGCACGCCCAGGGCACGGCCGGCATCCACGCCGCGGTGCTCGGCGGCGTGACGAGCGTCGAGCACGGCTACGGCGTCGACGACGAGGCGATCGACATGATGGGCGAGCGCGGCACGTTCCTGGTGCCGACGCTCTCGACGGTCTTCATGGGCATCGACCGGGACCGCATGGAGCCGTACCACTACGAGAAGAAGATCCGGTGGAGCGGCATCACCAAGACGAACGTCGCCCACGCCATCGACCGCGGGGTCCGGCTCGCCCTCGGCACCGACTCCGGCGTCGGCCCCCACGGCCAGAACCTGCGCGAGCTCGGCTGGCTCGTCGAGCTCGGCATGGACCCGATGGAGGCGCTGGTCGCCGGGACCCGGACGGCCGCCGAGCTCCTCGGCCTCGCCCACGACGTCGGCACGCTCGAACCCGGTCGCCTCGCCGACTTCGTGCTGACCGACGTGGACCCGCTCAGCGGGATCGGCCTGCTCGGCGACCCGGCGCACGTCGTCGTGGTCGCCCAGGCCGGACGCGTCGTCAAGGACCTCGCCGGCGTCTTCGACCGGCCCCGCGCTGCGGCGCTCGCCACCGCCGGCGGACTCGCCGCCGCCACCGTCACCACCACGGAAGGACCCTCCGCATGACCGACACCTCGACCACCGCCCCGGCCCCGACCGGGCCCGCCGCCGCCCTGCTCGACGACGCCGCCCGGCTGCTGCCGACCCTGCAGGTCCTCCGCCGCGCCTTGCATGCCGACCCCGAGACCGGCCTCGTGCTGCCCCGCACCCAGGCCGCCGTGCTCGAGGCGCTCGCCGGCCTCGACCTCGAGATCAGCACGGGCACGGCGACCACCTCGGTCGTCGCCGTGCTGCGCGGCGGCCGGCCCGGCCCGACGGTGCTGCTGCGCGGCGACATGGACGCCCTGCCGCTCGCCGAGCAGACCGGCCTCGACTACGCCGCGACGAACGGCGCGATGCACGCCTGCGGGCACGATCTGCACACGGCCGGCCTGGTGGGCGCGGCCCATCTGCTCGCCGCCCGACGGGACTCGCTGGCCGGCGACGTCGTCTTCATGTTCCAGCCCGGCGAGGAGAGCTGGGGAGGCGCGGCGATCATGATCGACGAGGGCCTCCTCGAGGCCAGCGGCAGCCTGCCCGTCGCGGCCTACGCGCTGCACGTCGGACCCGGCGTGCGCGGGGCGTTCCAGTCGCGACCGGGGCCTGTGATGGCCAGCTCGAACAGCTTCTACACGACCTACCGGGGCGACGGCGGACACGGGTCGACGCCGTGGAAGGTGCTCGACCCGGTGCCGGCCGTCGCCGAGCTGACCCTCGCGCTGTCGGCCATGGTCGCGCGGCGCACGAGCGCGTTCGACCCCTCGGTGCTGTCCGTGACGATGCTGCACGGCAGCGAGACCCGCAACGTCATCGCCGAGACGGCGGGCCTCGGCGCCACGGTGCGCGCGCA
Source organism: Frigoribacterium faeni (assembly GCF_007988805.1). GTDB lineage: Bacteria > Actinomycetota > Actinomycetes > Actinomycetales > Microbacteriaceae > Frigoribacterium > Frigoribacterium faeni. The sequence continues at coordinate 62,315 of NZ_BJUV01000013.1, forward strand.
TTCCGACGAGACGCTCGACACCATGGAGCGCGAGGCGCTCCGCATCGCCCGGGGCATCGGCGACGCCCACGGGCTCGAGACCGAGGCGGACTTCTCGCGGCACTACCCGCCGACCGTCAACGACGCCGCCGAGATCGAGCGCGTCGAGGACGCCGTGGGCGACCTGTTCGGCGCCGGGCGGTACAGCGAGATGCCGCACCCGATGATGGGCTCGGAGGACTTCTCGTTCGTGCTGCAGCGCGTGCCCGGCGCGTTCGTGATGGTGGGCGCCTCGCCCGACGGGATCGACCCCGAGCAGTGCGCGTCGAACCACTCGCCGCACGTGCTCTTCGACGACGCCGTGCTGGCGGACATGGCGGCCCTGCTGACGCACCTCGCGGTGACCCGGCTGGGATGACGCGGCCCGAGGGAAGCGGTGCGGTGCGTCGGGAGGGCGTCGCGCCTCCTCGGTGTACCCCCTTTCCGGGGACGATCCGCCCGCGCGGGCGGATCCCTCGGCCTGGTGTACCCCGAAGAGGGTCTGCTGGCGGGGAGGCGGGCGTGGTGCACTTGACGTGGCCGGGAGCACGTCCGCCCCCACCCGAGGCCCGCCACTCCAGCAAGGAATCGTCCCCATGACCCGACTCGCCTTCGCGAGCCTCGTCGTCGGCGCCCTCGTGCTCACGACCGGCCTCGTCACCGCAGCTCCCGTGCCCGCCTCGGCCGCCACCGGCACGACCGCCACCGTCACGAAGTCGACGGTCAGGACCGCGCCCACGACGACCGTCTACGCCGGCGGTCTCTACGTGCAGAAGGACAGCGAGGCCGCCCGTGCGGCCGACGCGCTGACCAGGCAGGGGAAGACGAAGGACGCCGCCGCGGCGCGCACCATCGCCGGGAGGTCCGTCGCGATCTGGCTGGGCTCGTGGTACACCGACGCCCAGCTGCTGAAGGTGCTGCAGTTCAACCTCGCCGAGGCCGAGAAGGCCGGCACCACGCCCGTCTTCGTCACGTACGACATCCCGAACCGCGACTGCGACGGCTACTCCGGGGGAGGCGCGGCCTCGTCCACGGCGTACCTCGCCTGGAACCAGAGGATCGCCGACGCCCTCAAGGGACACAAGGCGGTCGTGATCGTCGAACCCGACGCGCTCGCCCACCTCAGCAGCTGCCCGACACTCGCCGCCGGGCGCGAGGGGACGATCAAGAAGGCCGTCACCGCGTTCACGAACGCCGGAGTGCCCTCGTACATCGACGCGGGCAACTCGAACTGGGTGCCCGCCGACGTGATGGCCAAGCGGCTGGTCGCCGCCGGAGTCGGCATCGCCCGCGGATTCGCCACGAACGTCTCGAACTACTACCCGATCGCGAACGAGGTCGCCTACGCCGAGAAGGTCTCGACGGCGGTCGGCGGGGCCCGCTACGTGGTCGACGTCTCGCGGAACGGGCAGGGCTGGAAGGGCACCTGGTGCAACGCCCCCGGCGCCGGTCTCGGCGTGGACCCCCACCGCACCAAGGGCACGAGCCGGCTCGACGCCCAGCTGTGGATCAAGACCCCCGGTGCGAGCGACGGGCCGTGCAACGGCGGACCGGCCGCCGGGACGTGGTTCCCGTCGTACGCGACGGCGCTGGTGGCCAACCGGCCGTAGGGTTCGGGTATGGCCACCCTCCTCCTCGTGCGGCACGGCCGCACCACCGCCAACGCCGGCGGCCTGCTCGCCGGACGCACCCCCGGGGTCGAGCTCGACGGGGTCGGGCGCGATCAGGTCGCCCGCACCGCCGAGCGACTCGCGGGCATCCCGCTCACCGCCGTCGTCTCGAGTCCGCTCGTCCGCTGCCGGCAGACCGCCGACGCGATCATCGGTCGGCAGTCCGGTCCGCTCGCCACCCCCGTCGACGACGCGATCACCGAGTGCGACTACGGCGACTGGCAGGGCAGGGCGCTCGGCGACCTCGCCCGCGAGGCCCTCTGGTCTGTCGTCCAGGCGCAGCCGTCGGCGGTGGTGTTCCCCGGCGGCGAGTCGATGACGACGATGCAGTCCCGGGCGGTCGAGGCCGTCCGGCGGCGGGACGCCGAGATCGAGGCCGAGCACGGCGCCGGCGCCGTGTGGGTCGCCGTCAGCCACGGCGACATCATCAAGGCGGTGCTGGCCGACGCCCTCGGCATGCACCTGGACCTGTTCCAGCGCATCTCCGTCGGGCCGGCCTCGGTCTCGATCGTGCGCTACGGCGACCACCGACCCGACGTCGTGGCGACGAACACCGACTCGGGCGACCTGTCATGGCTGCGGGCGAGCGGACCGACGGCCGACGCGCCCGTGGGCGGCGGGGCGGGTCACGCCTGACGCACGGGTCGTGCGGCGACCGGGGCCGGGCGCGCCTCCTCGGGGCGGCGCCGGCCGTGCTCGGGTCGGGGCGCGCCCTGCCTGGGCCCCTGGCGCGGACACGCTCGTAAGATGAGCGCATGCCAACCATCGTGCACGGGTTCGACTGGCCCGACCGCTTCGTCGTCGGGACCATCGGTCGACCGGGGGCACGGGCCTTCTACCTGCAGGTGCGCGCCGGCTCGCGGGTCGTGAGCGTCGGCCTCGAGAAGCAGCAGGCCGAGGTGCTCGCCGAGAAGGTCGACGAGCTGCTCGACGAGCTCAAGGCCGCGGAGGGGCGGGGCAACCCGGTCACCATCCCCACCGAGACGCCGGCCGAGCTGGTCGACGACGAACCTCTCGACCAGCCCGTGGCGGCCGAGTTCCGCACGGGCGCCATCAGCCTCGGCTGGGACCCCTCGACCGCGCAGGTCGTGATCGAGGCGTTCCCGCTCGTCGAGGACGACGCCGAGTCCGACGACGACGCCCTCCCGTTCGACCCCGGCGCCGCCGAGGACGCCGAGCTGGCCGACCTGACGGGTCTGACCGAGCTGGTCGAGCCGCCGGAGCTGCTCCGCGTGCGGATCCCGGTGGGCACGGCGCGGGCCTTCGCGACGCGCACGCTCGGCGTGGTGCGGGCCGGCCGCCCGCTCTGCCCGCGGTGCGGCAACCCGATGGACCCCGAGGGCCACGACTGCCCCGCCGGCGACCTCTGGTGACCACCGGGGTCGATCCGGCCGGCGACGAGCTCGAGCTCGAGCTCACGGCGCGGCTGACGACGGCCTCGAACGCGACCTTCCTCGGTCTCATCGGCGACCGCGAGGTCGTCTACAAGCCGAGCCGCGGCGAGCGTCCGCTGTGGGACTTCCCCGACGGCGATCTCGCCCGTCGCGAGGTCGCCGCCTATCTCGTGTCCGAGGCGCTGGGCTGGGACGTCGTGCCCCGCACCTGGCTGCGCGACGGCCCGCACGGGCCGGGCATGGTGCAGCTCTGGTGCGACATCGACCCCGAGCACCCCGCCGTCGACCTGCTGCCGACCGAGGACGTGCCCGAGACCGGGTGGCTGACGGTGCTCGAGGGCAGCGACGAGGACGACCGACCGGTGTCGCTCGTGCACGAGGACGCGCCGACGCTGCGCCGCATGGCGGTGTTCGACGTGGTCGTGAACAACGCCGACCGCAAGGGCGACCACGTCCTGGCCCTGGCGGACGGGCGTCGTCACGGAGTCGACCACGGGCTGACGTTCCACGTCGAGCACAAGCTGCGGACGGTGCTCTGGGGCTGGATCGGCGACGAGCTGACGGCGGACGAGCTCGCGGACGTCGCTCGCCTGCGGGGTGAGCTCGAGGGGCCGCTCGGGGCGACCCTCGCCGAGATGCTCTCGACCGAGGCCGTGGCGGCGACGATCGGGCGCATCGACCGGCTTGCCGCCGAGGGGCGGTTCCCGGCGCCGTCGGGGGAGATGTCGGCGGTGCCCTGGCCGCTGTTCTGAGGTCGGGCCACTCGCTCTCTCAGGCCTGGCGGTGCCCGGGGAGGTGCGCGCGCTCGCCGTCGTGGTCGAAGATCGTCAGCAGCTCGACCGGGCCCTCGTGCGCCTCGACACGGTGCGGGGTCATGGTCGAGAACTCGGCGGCCTGCCCTTCGCGCACCAGGATGACCCGCTCGCCGAGCACGAGGCGGACGGTTCCGCTCAGCACGGTGAACCACTCGTAGCCCGGGTGCACCCGCGGCTCGTCGAACGCGCGCTCGGGTGTGATGCGCATCTTGGCGATGGTGACGCCGCGCCGGTCGCGCTCGCGCGACAGCAGCCACATCGTCATGCCGGCGCTGGCCTCGGGCTCGGGGCGGATGACGACGTCGTCGTCGCCCTCGGGCTCGACGAGCTGGTCGAGCGTCGTGCCGAGCGCCTGGGCGATGGGGACGAGCTGGTCGAGCGCGATGCGACGGTGCCCGGTCTCGATCCGGCTCAGCGTGGAGGCCGAGAGGTAGCAGCGCGCCGCCAGGGTGTCGAGGGTCCAGCCACGGGCGATCCGGAGGCCGCGGATGCGCTGGCGGACGATCTCGTCGAGGGGTTCTTGCGTCATACGCAAGAGACTATGCCAGATGCGAAGTCGCGCCTACCCTGGAGAGATGACGACGCATCACGCTGATCGGACTCCGGGCCATCACTCGCACTCGCACTCGCACTCGCACTCTCACTCCTCGCGTCCGGGCCACGGGCCGGCCTCCGACGACGCGGCCGAGCTCGCCGACCTCGCCGAGATCCTCGATCTGGACGCCGTGCTCGGGGCGCCGGTCCTCGCCGTGGCGACCGACGCCGTGGCCGCCGCTCTCGGCGGTGCACCCCGGGTCGCCGTCGACCTCGGTGCCGGCACGGGGACGGGCAGCCTGTTCCTCGCGGACCGGTTCGCGGGGGTGCGGGTCCACGCTCTGGATGCGTCGGCCGGCATGCTCGACCGGCTCCGCGCCTCCTCGGCGGCCGTCGACGTCGACGACCGGGTCGAGGCGCACCTGGTCGACCTCGACGGCGACTGGCCGGCGGTCGTGCCGCGCGGGGTCGACCTGGCCTGGGCGGCGCTGTCGCTGCACCACGTGACCGACGCCGCGCAGGTGCTGCGCCAGGCGTTCGGCGTGCTGCGCCCCGGGGGAGTGCTCGTCGTGACCGAGTTCACCGGCACGACGACGTTCACGCCCGACGACCTCGGCACGGGCGTCGAGGGGCTCGATGCGCGTCTCGTCGGGGCTCTCGCCGCGCGCGGCTACCCCGTCACGGCGGACTGGACCGCGGCCCTGGGCGAGGCGGGCTTCGCGCCGGTCGAGCGGCACGAGAGCGCGCTCGTCGCGTCGGCCGCGACCGCCGAGGGCGCCCGGTACCTCGCGCTGCACCTGGCGCGGAACCGCGATCTGCTCGAGGGCGACCTCTCGGACGACGACGTCGCCGCGCTCGACTCCGCGATCGCGGCCGTGGCGGCGGGCGCCTCGGACCTGCACCACGAGTCGGGTCGCGCGATCTGGATCGCCGTCCGGCCGGCGGGATAGCGCGCAGGGCCGTTCGGGCTGCGACGAGGAGCGTTGGGACAAGACTCCTTGACATCGAGTCGGTTTCCGACCCACAATGTGTCAAGGGAACTTGACTTGAGGGGGTCGGCATGCGGCATTGGCGACGCGTCTTCGCACACGTGGCGATGATCTCGGCCCGCGATCTGCTGCGGACGCCGATGACGACGATCTCGATGGCGACGGTCTTCGTCGTCTTCCTCGCGATCCAGCTGCTGCTGCAGTGGTCGGTCGAGTCGCAGGGCGGCGACGTCGACCTGCTCGGCGCCGACCTCGGCATCGTCTTCATGGCCGGCTGCTGCGCCGTGGCCCTCGTGGGCACGAGCGTGCCCCTCGTCGCGATGCGCGAGCGGGGCACGCTGCGCGCCTTCGCGACGGTGCCGATGCCCCGCTCCGCGTTCCTGCTGGGGATGCTCCCGGTCCGGGTCGCGATCGTCCTGCTCGAGATGGCCGTCGTCCTCGTCGTCGCCGGTGCGAGGGGCCACCTCGACGGTGCCCCGCTCGCGCGGTTCGCCGCGACGGCGACGATCGGGGCGGCGATGCTCTTCGCCGTCGCGCTGCTCGTCGCGTCCCGGGGGCGGTCGGCGGAGGCGACCCAGCAGAGCATGGCGATGGTGTCGATCCTGGTCGTCTTCGCGTCGGGCGGGCTCGTGCCCGACGAGATCGTGCCCGGCTGGGCCGTCGCCGCGATGCGCGCCCTGCCGACGACCTGGTTCGCCGAGGCCGCAGCCGCCGACCTCGCGGGCGATCCGGCCTTCGCGCCCGTGCCGGTCCTCTGGGCGGGGATGGCCCTGGTCGCCGTCGCCGCCTCGGCGACCGCGGTGCGGCGATTCGACTGGGACTCCCGCGGCAGAGCGCGGCGTCCGAACGAGAGGGAGAAGACACATGCCTGACGTCCACGACACGGCCGGACCTCGACGCACACCCGGCGAGGTGCGGCGCACGCGCCGGTACGCCGTCGAGTTCTCGGCCTGCATCACGGTGGCGGTCGTGCTGATCCTGCTGCCGATCGAGGCCCTCGTGGGCGCCTCGTCCGAGACCCTGCGCACGGTGTGGGCGCTGCTCCCGCTCCTCCCGGCGCTCGGGGCGACCGTCGCCGTGATCCGCTACGTCCGCCGCATCGACGAGCTGCAGCGGCGCCTCGTCACGGACGCCCTCGCCATCGCGTTCGGTGCCTCGATGCTCACCGCGCTCGCGGTCGCCTTCGTGCGGTCGGCGGACCAGCCGGTCGGCCAGCCGGAATGGGCCGTCTTCCTGGTCGGGATGCTGGCCTTCGGGCTGGCCGTCGCGATCCTCTCGGCGAGGGCGTCGCGATGAGGAACCGACTGCGGGCGCTCCGTGATGAGAGGGGCTGGTCTCAGGCGGCTCTCGCCGAACGGCTCGACGTCTCGCGTCAGACGGTCAACGCCGTCGAGACGGGGCGCTACGACCCGTCGCTGCCGCTGGCCTTCCGGATCTCGCAGTGCTTCGCGGTCCCGATCGAGCAGATCTTCACGCCGGACGAGCACGACGCCCCGCCGAGCGGCGGACGTCGATGAGCGCCGTGGGCGAGTCCGCGTCGACCGCCGTGCTGCGGGCTCGTGGTCTCGGGGTCGACATCGACTCCATCACGATCCTCGCCGGGGTCGACCTCGACGTGTCGGCGGGCGAGGTGGTCGGTGTGATCGGTCGCAACGGCGCGGGCAAGAGCACGCTGCTCGACGTGGTCGCCGGTGTGCGCCGCCCCACGACCGGCGACGTCGTCGCCTTCGGCCTCGAGCCCTGGCGGCATCGCGCCGCCGTCACGAGGCGCGTGGCCGTCCAGGCGCAGTCCGCGGCGCTGCTGCCCAGCCTCACCGTCATCGAGACCCTGCGACTGTTCGCAGCCGTCCACGATGTGCACCGTCCGCTGCACGACGTCGTGGCGCAGACCGGACTGGACCCCGTGCTCGGCCGCCGGATCGCCGTCCTCTCGGGTGGCGAGGCGCGGCGGGTGCAGCTCGCCATCGCTCTGCTCCCGTTCGCCGAGCTGGTGCTGCTCGACGAGCCGACGGCGGCCGTCGACCCGGCGGGGCGGATGCTCATCGCGGCGATCGTGAGCGACCTCGCTCGCCAGGGGGTCGGCGTCCTGCTCGCCACGCACGACATGGCCGACGCCGAGCAGTGGTGCGACCGGATCGTCGTGCTCGAACGCGGATCCGTCATCGCCGCGGGTGCCCCGGCGGAGCTCGTCGCTCGCCATCGGGCCGCCGCGACCGTCGTCTTCCGCGTCGGGTCGGACGCCGAGCTGCCGGCCGTGCGGTCGCTGGTCGCATCCGACGACCTCGCCGTCTCGATCGACCATGACGGCGTGGAGGTGCGGATCACCACGGACGACGCCGACACGACCCTGCGCCGGGTCACCTTCGCCCCGGGGTTCCGTGCCCGCGACATCCGGGTGCTCCGGGGCGGGCTGGGCGAGGTCTTCTTCGGCGGGCCGCCGGCCTGACCCGCCTGCTCCTCGGCGGGGCCGGGCCTCAGGTCGCGGGGCAGGTGAACGGGCCGAGGGTGCCGTCGTGGGTGCCCGGGCCGAGCTCGGCGCAGACGCCGGTGTCGCCGGTGAGGACGGCGTGGAAGTAGAGGATCCCGCCCACGAACGCCGCGGTCGTGGCGATCCCGACCACGAGGCCGGCCACGGCGACCGCGTTCCGCTCGCCGGCCAGCCGCGACCGGATGAGCGCGACGAGGCTGACGACGATGCCGATCGGCCCTGCGAGGCACGACAGGATCAGACCCAGGACGGCGAGCGTCCTCAGGTTCGCGGCAGGAGCGGCAGGAGGCGCGACCGGCGCCGCAGCCGCGGCCCTCGCCTCCCGACGGCGACGCCTACCCACCGGAGACCGCGCTCTCGACCGCGTTCTCGAGATCGTCGACCGCGGTGAGCTGGAGCATGCGCCCGTCGACGAAGAAGGTGGGGGTGCCGGTCACGCCGAGCGCCGTCCCCTCTGCTCGATCGGCCACCACACGCTCGAGGGTAGCGGGGTCGGCCACGGCGGCGTCGAAGGCGGCCATGTCGAGACCCAGGTCGGCGGCGAACGTGCGGAACAGGGCGGCCTCGGACTCCTGCTTCTCACCCCATTCGGCCTGGGTCTCGTACAGGCGGGAGTACATCGCCTCGAGCCGCCCCTGCTGCGCCGCGGCCTCGACGGCGACGGCGGCGTTCTCGGAGTTCCGGTGCGCCGGGATCGGGAAGTACCGGATCGCGACGTTGATCCGCCCGTCGTACTTCTCGCGCACCTGCTCGACGTACGGGTACATCGCCCCGCACGATTCGCACTCGAAGTCGAGGAACTCCACGACCGTGACGGCGTCGTCACCCACCTCGTCGAGATAGCGGGTGTCGTCGCGGACGACCTCGGCGGCGGTCGGCTCGACCGTCGGGTCGTCCGTCAGCGGCTGCGCCATGTCGGTGCGACTGCCGTTGTGGATCACGACGAAGACGATGATGCCGGCGGTGACGAGCAATGCGATGACGGCGACGATGAACTGGTTCTTGACCATGGTCAGACTCCTCGGTTCGTGAGGTAGGCGACGGGGTCGGTGGCTGCGCCGCCCTGTCGGAGTTCGAAGTGCAGGTGGCAGCCCGTCGAGAGTCCGGCGCTGCCGACCTCGGCGATCCGCTGCCCGGCGGTGACCGTCTGCCCGACGCTCACCTGGACGCCGCCCGCGTACATGTGGGCGTAGTTGGTCGAGACCCCGCCGGCCGAGGTGATCGTGATGAGATTCCCGTACCCGCCGTAGGCGCCCGCGTAGGTGACCGTCCCCGCGGCTGCGGCGTAGATGCCCGTTCCGCACGAGGCGCCGAAGTCGGCGCCGGCGTGCAGCTTGACGAATCCCAGGACGGGGTGGACCCGCATCCCGTACGCCTGATAGCTCGAGTACGAGGTGATGGGCATCGTCCAGCCCGCCGCCGACACCGCGGATGACGTCGGCGCGGCCTCCGTCGACGAGGCCGCCGCGGCGGCGGCGCGCGCGGCGGCCGCCCGCCGGGCCGCATCGGCCTCGGCTCGGATCCGGATCGCCTCGGCCTCGGCGAAGCCCTCCTCCGCCGAGACGGTCGCCTGCTCCAGGACGGCGAGCTGCGCCTCCAGGTCGATGCTCCGCGCCTCCTGCTCCGTGACGGCCGCGCGGGCGGACTCGACCGCCTCGATCGCCTCGTCACGGGCCGAGGCGGCGAGGCCGGCCAGACGATCGCGCTCGGTCGTGGCGACCTGCGCCTGATCCTCGAGAGCTCTGGCCGCGTTGCCGGCGACCGCCGCCTCCTCGAGCATCCGGTTCGCGGTCCGCGACACCTGGGTCGCCGTTCCGAGGCGGCTGAGGAGGTCGTCGGCACCGGACCCCGAGGCCACGATCGTCGTCGTGAGGTCCGTTCCGCCGGTGCGGGTGAGGCTCGCCGCCCATCGGGCGACCTGCGACTGCGACTCGGCCGCCGCGGTCTCGGCGCGGGCGACGTCGGCGGTGAGCTTCCGCAGGGTCTCGGTCGCCTCGTCGGCGGCGTCCTGCGTTCTCTGGAGCTCCTCGCCGCGCTGCCGCGCGAGGGCCTCGAGCGTCGTCGCCTCCCGTCTCAGGTCGTCGAGGAGCGTGGTCAGTTCGCTGATCCGCTCGGCGGTCGCGGACTCGTCTGATCGGGCTGCCAGGACGTCGTCCCAGGTGGGATAGGACGCGCCGGAGGCCGGTGGTGCGGTGAGCAGGGTGGCGGCGAGGACGGCCGCGAGGGCCGGCGCCGTCACCCGGAGGGTGCGTGTCATGTCGGTGGTGTCCTCGGTCTCGAAGGGGGCACGTCGACGGCGCGCGACCGCTCAGAGGGTCGCCGTCCGTCGACGTGCAGGTCGCGATCGGGGCCGGTCTAGACCCGCGAGACTCCGAGTGCGGTGAGGCTGACGGCGCTCGTGCGCGCGGAGAGCGCACCGCCGGGTGCGCCGGCGGCGGCCGGCGAGGACGGGTCGAGCGATCTCGCTGCGGCCCCCCTGGCCCGCAGCATCAGCGCGACGAGCATCACGACGCACAGCGCCGCCAGCAGAGCGCAGCCGAGCGCACCGTCCGACCCGCCGAGGCCGGTCGTGGTCGCGTCGACGGCGGCCGTGACGGCGACGTCGGCGGCGTTGGCGGCGGCCAGGGTGACGGGCCCCGCCGCGGTCTCGTGCGCGCCGTCGACGGCGGCGACCGTCGTGATGCTGCGCGAGGCGGACACCCCGCCGGTGAGGGCGTCGTCGCCGAGCGCGTGGATGCCCAGCAGGGCGGCGAGGAGCGTGGCGGTGAGCGAGAGCAGGAGGGTCCAGATGCCGACGGACCCGTTCGGGCGGGCACGGGGACGGGCTCGATCGGACACCGCGCCTCCCTCCGGACTCGACCCGTCGTCGCGACCGGGCACCGTCACAGGCTAATGAACGGCGGCGACGGGTAGCTGACGAATCGCCCGGACGCGTCGGACGCTCGGCGCGCGGGGGTCAGCAGCAGTCGCAGCTCTCGACGTCGCGCTCGCCGGTCAGGGCGGACACGGGGGTGGTGCACGAGTCGCCGCGCCACGCCTCGAGACCCTCTCGGACGGCGAAGACGACGATGACGAGACCCGCGACGGGATCGGCCCAGGTCCAGCCGAACGCGAGGTTGAGCACGAGCCCGACCAGGACGGCCGCGGAGAGATAGCTGCAGATCAGCGTCTGCTTCGAGTCGGCGACCGCCGAGGCCGAGCCGAGCTCTCTGCCGGTGCGGCGCTCGAGCAGGCTCAGGAACGGCATGACGGCGAGGCTCACCGCCGCCAGGACGATGCCGACGGGCGAGTGGTCGGGCTCGCGGACCCCCGTCAGCGCGAGCACGGCGTCGACGCTGACGTACGCGGCGAGGCCGAAGAACGACAGCGCGATCACCCGCAGGGCGACGCGTTCGCGCTTCTCGGGGTCGGGTGCGGCGAACTGCCAGGCGACGGCCGCGGCCGAGAGCACCTCGACGATCGAGTCGAGGCCGAACCCGATCAGCGCCGTCGACGAGGCGATCGAGCCGGCGGCGATCGCGATCACGGCCTCGATCACGTTGTACGTGATGGTCACGGCGACGATCAGGCGGATCCGCTTCTGCAGCACGAGGCGACGCGCGGGGGCGAGCAGCGTCGGCGCGGTGGTCGCGGTCATGCGCCGGTCCCGCAGCAGAGCGGCACGTCGCAGGCCTCGTCGGCGCAGGGCTCGCCGTCGTCGACCGCGAGCACGACGTCGACGAGCGCCGTCAGCGCCCGGGTGAGGTGGGCGTCGGCGATCTCGTACCGGGTCGAGCGCCCCTCGGGCACGGCGACGACGAGGCCGCAGCCGCGGAGGCACGACAGGTGATTCGACACGTTCGACCGGGTCAGAGCGAGCTCGGTGGACAGCGCACCAGGGTACCCGGGGCGTTCGAGCAAGCTGAGCAGGATGCGCGATCGGGTCGGATCGGCCATCGCCCGGCCCAGGCGGTTCATCACGTCGACCCGCGAGGAGAGTGTCAGCATGCGCTGACTATACAGCGACGGCTGACCAATCGCGGCGCCGGCTCACTCGAGGGCGTCGAGCACGACGCGGGCGGCGTCGGCGACGAGCGCGTCGTCGTAGGCGGCGTCGGGGTCGTTCTTCGTCGTGAGGATCGTCAGCACGATGGGGTCTCGACCCGGCGGCGTGACGATGGCGACGTCGTTGCGGATCGGACCCGCGCCTCCTGACTTGTCGGCCACCGTCCACCCCTCGGGGGCGCCGGCCCGGATCAGCGTGTCGCCGGTCGCGTTGCCGGTCAGGAGGTCCACCCAGGAGGCGCGGTCCGAGTCCGCCAGGACGTCGCTGGTCAGGATCGTGGTCACGTCCGCCGTGAACGCGGCGGCCGTGCTGGTGTCGTCGGTGCCGTCCGGCTCGACGTCGTTCAGCGCGGGTTCGACGTTCACCACCTCGGTGGTCTCGTCGCCCAGGGCGGCCAGGGAGGTGTCGAGCTCGGTCGGCCCGCCGAGACGGTCGAAGACGAGATTGGTCGCCGTGTTGTCGCTGAAGCGCACGGAGGCGTCGACCAGCTCCGCGAGCGTGAGGCCGTCGTCCACGTGCTCGGAGGTGACGGGGGAGTACCCCGCGGCGTCGACGTCCGACTGCGTCCAGGTCACGCGTTCGTCCCGCTCGGCCGCGGGCACGTCGTGGAGGAACTGCGCGGCGAGGAAGGCCTTGATCGTCGAGGCGTAGCCGAAGCGCTCGTCCGCACGGTGGTCGACGCGACGGCCGGTGCCGGTGTCGAGGGCGCTGACCCCCACGAGGGCGTCGTACTCCGCCTCGAGGGCGGCGAGCGGGGCGTCGAGGTCGATCGGCGGAGCGGAGGGGGTCGCATCCGGCGACTGCGGCGAGTCGGAGATCGAGGTCGGCGGTGCCGACGCGTCGGGAGTCGCGGCGGGCGAGGAGCATCCCGCGAGGGCGACGCACGCGACGATCGCGGCCAGGGCGGAGGCGAGGGACTTCTGCGGCATGGTCTCATCCTGGCCCGACCCGCCGACACTCCGGCTCAGGCCCGGCTGCACCTCCCGGACGAGGAGTCGGGACATGCCCTGCACCCTCGTGAGGGTGCGGCATGTCCCGACCGGTCGAGCTCGCGGCGCGTCAGGGGGTGGGCATGCCGCCGTTGACGTGGATCGTCGCGCCGACGACGTAGCTGGACTCGCCCGAGGCCAGGAACACGTAGGACGGGGCGAGCTCGGCGGGCTGACCCCAGCGGCCGAGGGGGGTCTCGTCGCCGACCGAGGGCAGCGCGTCGGCGGGCTGGCCGCCGGCCGGCTGCAGCGGGGTCCAGATCGGACCGGGAGCCACGAGGTTCACGCGGATCCCCTTGGGGGCGAGCTGCTGCGAGAGGGCCTTCGAGAAGGTGTTGATCGCGGCCTTCGTCGAGGCGTAGTCCACGAGGAACTCGGCCGGGCTGTACGCCTGGATCGAGGTGGTGTTGATGATGCTCGCACCCGGCTTGAGGTGCGGCAGGGCCGCCTTGGTGATCCAGAACATGGCGTACACGTTGGTCTTGAACGTGTCGTCGAAGTTCTGGCTGGTCAGATCGAGGAGGTCCTCGACGTGCTGCTGCTTGCCCGCGTTGTTGACCAGGATGTCGATGCCGCCGAGCTCGTCGACGGTCGTCTGCACGAGGCGCTCGCAGAAGGCCTCGTCCTTGATGTCGCCCTCGATGGCGAGGGCCTTGCGGCCGGCCTTCTCGATCCAGCCGACGATCTCCTTGGCGTCCTCCGCCTCCTCGGGCAGGTACACGATCGCGACGTCGGCGCCCTCGCGGGCGTAGGCGATGGCGACGGCGGCGCCGATGCCCGAGTCGCCGCCGGTGATGAGCGCCTTGAGGCCCTCGAGACGGCCGCTCCCGCGGTAGGTCTCCTCGCCGTGGTCGGCCGGGACGGCGAGGTCCTTGTCGGTGCCGGCACCCTCGAGGTACTGCTCGGGCGGGGTCATGTCGTACTTCTTGCTCGGGTCTTCGAAGGTGTACTGGTCGGGCGTCATGGTGGGCCTCTCGAGATCGTGGCGTGGGTCGCTCCCGGCGACGGTAGTCCCGCGCCGGACGACGCCCCCAGGGAGGCGGGATTCCGTCCCCCGACTCCTCGGCGACGGCCGAGTCGGGATGCCGAGGCCGGGCGTCACCACCGGGTGTCGAGGCCGGGTGTCAGCGGCGGGCGCGAGCCAGGGCCACGAGACCGCGCACGGCCGCGACCGGCTTGACGAACAGGATCTCGCCGGGGCGGTGGTCCTCCGCGCCGACGAGACGGGCCGCGAGGTCCGGAGCCTGTCGCGCGAGGTACAGGCGGGCCTTCTCGGCGTGCAGCGAGTTCGAGGCGATCGCGATCGTGTCGAACCCCCGCAGCAGCGGGACCGTGTTCTCGATGTTCTGCCACGTCGTCGTGCTCGTGCGGTCGAGCTCGACCGGCCCGGTGTAGCCGAGCTCGCGGGCGTGCCGCAGCAGCAGATCCGCCTCGGGCACGTCGCTGCCGACCCCGCCGCCGCTGAACACGAGCACGGTCTCGGAGGCGGCCGGGTCGATCGACCGCAGGGCCACCCGCACCCGGTGCCGGTTGAGGAGATTGGCCCTGGCGCCCCGGTTGCGGCAGCCGAGGACGACGACGGCCTGTCTCCCGGGAGTCGACCCGCGCCTCCTCGGCCCTCGCCGATGGGCACGCCAGTGCACCCAGTCCGACCAGGCGAGCACGGCGGCGAGGGCACCGAGAAGCACGGCGGCGAGAGCGGTGGGACGCATCGCCACACGGTACCGGTGCTCGCCCCGGGTGGACGTCAGCCCATGTGCACCACGGGGCCGGAGGGCAGCAGCTCCTCCTTCGTGCCGCGGATCATGAAGAAGCTGATCGGCGCGGCGATCAGCGCGGCGACGGCCGCTCCGACGAAGGCGGCCTGGTAGCCGTCGACGAGCCCGCCGAGCCCCTGCAGATCGCTGCCCGCGACGGCCGTCGCGTAGAGGTTCGTGTAGACCGCGAGCCCGATCGAGCCGCCGATCTGCACCATCGCGTTGGAGGTCGCGCTCGCGGCGCCCGCCTCGTGCGGGGCGACGCCGGCCAGGGCCAGGTTCTGCATCGGCACGAAGATGCCGGCGAGGCCGACGCCCATCACGATCAGCGGAGGCAGCACGTGCGTCGCGTAGGCGCCGTCGACCGTGATGCGCGACAGCCAGAGCAGACCGGCCGAGGCGACGATCGGGCCGACGATCATGAGGAGGCGCGGGCCGATCACCGGGAGCAGCTTCGTCAGCACGGGGGCCATCACCATGATGACCAGCGTCATCGGCAGGGTCGCGAGACCGGCCTCGAGGGGGCCGAAGCCGAGCACGATCTGCAGGTGGAAGGTCAGATAGAGCAGCGCGCCGATCATGACGCTGCCGACGATCAGCTGCACGAGGAACGCCCCACCGCGCACGCGGTTCGTCAGCACGCCGAGGGGCAGCAGCGGGTGGTCGCTGCGCTTCTGGATCAGCACGAAGAGGGCCAGCAGGCCGGCGCCGAGCGCGATGAAGCCGATGACGACGGCCGAGCCCCAGCCGTCCTCGGCCTGGGTGAAGCCGTAGACGAGCGACGCGAGTCCGAGCGCCACCACGACGGTGCCGGCGACGTCGAGCCGGTTGTCGCCCTCGGCCTTGCTCTCGCGCACGACCAGCGCAGCGGCGACGATCGCGATGATCACGATCGGCACGTTGACCAGCAGGCACCAGCGCCAGCTGACGAACTCGGTGAGCACCCCGCCCAGCACGAGGCCGACGGCGGCGCCCGCACCCGAGATCGCGCCGAAGACGGCGAAGGCCGTGTTGCGCTCGCGGCCGCGGTCGAACGTGGTGGTGAGCACCGCCAGGGCGGCCGGGGCGAGCAGGGCGGCGAACACGCCCTGCAGGGCGCGCGCCGTGATGAGCAGCTCGCCGGTCGAGACCAGGCCGCCGAACGCGGACGCCGCGCCGAAGCCGATCATGCCGACGATGAAGGTGCGCTTGCGCCCCCAGAAGTCGGCGATGCGGCCGCCGAGCAGCAGCAGGGCGCCGAAGGCCAGCGCATACGCGGTGACGACCCACTGGCGGTTCTCGTCGGTCAGGCCGAGATCGGCCTGAGCCTGCGGCAGGGCGATGTTGACGATCGTGCCGTCGAGCACGACGACGAGCTGCGCGAGCCCGACGATGACGAGCACCCACCAGCGGCGGGACGAGGGAGGCGCGGTAGGGGTCGACCCGGTGGTGGGCGAGGCTGCTGAGGTGGTCACTGTTCTCCAGGTTCAAGGGTGCCCGGCGACGGGCGGCCGTCGTGGACGGATCGATACTACCTACTGGTTGGTTGGCTCGTAAGCGGATATCGTCGATCGCATGGCCTACGACGCGGACGACACCCGACGACGCATCCTCGCGGCGTCCACCGCCGAGTTCGCCGAGCACGGTCTGGCCGGCGCCCGGGTCGACCGCATCGCCGCCGCCGCCGGCTGCAGCAAGGAGCGCCTCTACGCGCACTTCGGCGACAAGGAGTCGCTGTTCACGGCGGTGCTCAACCACTCGTTCTCGCAGCTCGGCGAGGCCGCCTCGGTCGACTTCGCCTCCGTCGAGGACTTCGCGGTCGCGATCTTCGACCACCTCGTCGACAACCCCGAGAATCAGCGCCTGCTCGGCTGGGCCCGCCTCGAGCAGCGACACGACTGGGCAGGGTCGTTCGCCGTCCTCGAGGAGGTGCGCCGCACCTCCCTCACGCACCTCGAGCGCCTCGCACCCGCCCGCGGGTCGTGGTCCGCCGACGACCTCTTCGCCCTCGTGCTCGCCATCGCGTCGGCCTGGATGCAGCTGCCGGGGCTGCCCGCCGACCGGGCGCTCGAACCCGACGTCGGCGACCAGCGGGCGATCGTGCGCGAGGCCGTGGGGCGCCTCCTCGGGCCCTAGGCTCGCTGCGTGCTGCAGACCGTCGCGACCCGGGTGAGGTCGCTCCCGCCGATCGTCGTGGTGCTGGGTCTCTACGCTCTGTCGCGGCTCGTGTCGAGCGCCTGGCTCGGCGGACTGTTCGCCCTCGCGACCGCTCAGGGCTGGGATTTCGCCAGCTACCGCCGCGATCCGAGCTTCGCGTCGTTCTCGGGCTCGTGGGATGCCAGCTTCTACCGGACCATCGCGCAGCAGGGCTACCCGACGGAGCTGCCGCTCGACGCGGACGGGAACGTCGAGGTGAACCCGTGGGCCTTCCTGCCGGTGTTCCCGGGGCTCGTCCGGGGCGTCGCCACCGTGCTCGGCGTGGATCTCGCCGGCAACGCGTTCTTCGCGATCGGCCTGGTCGTCGCCACGATCGCCGGAGGCGGTGCGGCCGTCCTGCTGCATCGCATCGTCGCCGAGACGGTCGGCTCCGAGAGCGCCCTCTGGGCCGTCACCCTGTTCTGCTTCGGCCCGACCGCGTTCGTGCTGCAGGTCGCCTACGCCGAGAGCCTCATGCTCCTGCTCGTCTTCGCCGCGCTGCTGATGATGATCCGGCGACGCTACCTGCTGATGATCCCCTTCGGCGTCGTGGCCGCGTTCACCCGCCCCGGCGTGCTCGCCCTCGCACTCGGACTCGCCGTGACCGCCATCGTCCGACTCGTCCGAGAGGGGAGGGGGTTCAGGAGGCGCGAGCGGGTCTCGGTCGTCGTGGCCGGCCTGCTGATCTCGGCGGCGGGTCTCGCCTGGCCCCTGATCGCGGACGCCGTCACCGGGCGGTCGGGCGCGTACCTCGACACCGAGCTCTCCTGGTGGGTCGGATTCGTCGGGCGGCGGCACTTCGCTCCGCTGACGCCGTGGTTCGTCATGGCGACGACCTTCCTGGGCTGGGCGGGGGCGGTGCTGGTGGTCACGGTGCTCGCCGCGACGGCGTGGTTCCTCGGCCGGCGGTCGACCCGGGCCCTGGGGGTCGAGGTCTGGTCGTACTCGGCGGCGTACGTGCTCTACCTGGTCGCGGTCTTCCTGCCGCAGCAGAGTCTGCCGCGGCTGCTGATGCCGCTCGCACCGGTGCTCGGGCATCCGACGATCGCCGCGTCGCCGCGCCTCCGGCGGACCCTGCTCGGGCTCGGGATCGCTCTGCAGCCCGTCGCCGTGGTGCTGCTCTGGTTCGTCGGATACCCCTGAGGCGGGCCGACCCGGGGGAGTCGTCCGCGCCTCCCCGGGGCTCGCTCGCGTCTCCTCCCCAGGGCTGATCATCGTCCCGAGGGAGGCTCCGGGCCTGGCGGCGACGCAGGTCCGTCTGCTTAGAATGCTCGCCTGCCCGTACACCGTGCGGCCGTGACAGGCCCGTTCCGACCTCGGATCGGAGCCGACGTCGCCGGCCGCCGATGACCGAGAGGACCTGCGTGAGCGACAGTCGCGACCGCTCCCGGCGTGGTCGGCGTTCCGCCGCCGCACCCGCGTCGACCGACCCCGCCGCCTCGAGCTCCGGGGGTGCGGGCGTGCCGCGGTCCCGCCGATCGGCTCGTCGGGTCGACGGGTCCACGCAGGTGCGACACGGGCGGCTCTCGCGACGCGGCCCCGTCGCCGGCCTCGCCAAGCTCCTGGCCGGAGGTCTCGCCGTGCTGCTCGTCAGCGGCGCGTCGGTCGGCGCCATCGCGGCGTACCAGGTGCGCAGCGACCTCGGCGACGGCGTGTCCCTCCAGGCGGCCGAGGGTGAGACGCAGCAGGCGGCCCCGGCCTCGATCGACGCCTACGAGGGCGGCTTCAACATCCTCGTCGTCGGCACCGACAACGACGCCGACCAGGGCGACGAGTTCGGTGAGCGCGACGCGACCCTGAACGACGTCAACATCCTGCTGCACGTGTCGGCGGACCACACCAACGCGACGGCGGTGAGCATCCCGCGCGACCTCGTCGTGCCGATCCCGGCCTGCGCGCGCGAGGACGGCAGCGGCTACTACTCGGCCATGGCGGCCCGGCCCATCAACGAGGCCTACTCGTACGGCGGTCTCGGCTGCGTCGCCTCGACGGTGTCGCAGCTGACCGGCCTCGACGTGCCGTTCGCCGGGATGGTCTCGTTCAACGGCGTCATCGAGATGTCGAACGCGATCGGCGGGGTCCCGGTCTGCGCCGCCAGCCCGATCGACGACCCGTACACGGGCCTGAACATCGCCGCCGGCGAGACGACGCTCTCGGGGGCCGACGCCCTGGCGTTCCTCCGCACCCGGCACGGGGTCGGCGACGGCTCCGACCTCGGCCGGATCAGCAGCCAGCAGGTCTACCTGTCGTCGCTGCTGCGCACCATCAAGAGCGCGGACACCCTGGCCAGCCCGACGAAGCTCTACTCGCTGGCGCGTGCCGCCGCGAGCAACATGACCCTCTCCGACGGGCTCACCGACGTGACGACCATGGTGCAGATCGGGTCGGCTCTGAAGGACCTCCCGCTCGACTCGGTCAACTTCGTGCAGTACCCGGGGACCACGGGCGGCACCGGTGTCTACGCGGGCAAGGTCCAGCCCGACGAGTACGTCGCGGGCCAGCTGTTCGACGCGATCCGCGCCGACCGGCCGTTCACCATCCCCGAGGGGAGCACGGGCGTCGGCTCGGAGTCGACCGGGACGGCGACCGCTGCGCCCGGGGCCGCGGCGCCTGACACCGGGGCGGCCACGACGCCGGCCGACGGCACCGCGAGCGGTTCGGCGACGGCGCCCGCGTCGGGTTCGGGTGCGGGTTCGGGTTCGGGTTCGGGGTCGACCGAGGTGATCGACGGGCTGACCGGGCAGACGGCCGCCGACCAGACCTGCTCCGTCGCGTTCGGGGGCTGATCCGCGGGTCGCGGCCCGCGTCGCGGCCCGCGTCGTGGCGCGTGGTGCGCGGTGCGCGGTGCGGCTGCGCCCGCGTCTCGGAGCCGGTCGGCGGGCGGACCTGCGGGAGGCGACCCGTGCCTCCTCGGGAGGGATCGCCCCGGCGAGTAACCAGCTCACCGGGACGATCGGGAATCTCACACGGCGGCCCGAACCGGCACGCATGAGACCCTGCGATGCCGGGATCAGGGGACGGCACCGCAGGGCGTTGAGCGCCGTCGTCGATGACGGCAGAGTGCCCGCAGAGCGGCACCGTTCGGGAGTGTCGCTCAGGTCGGGGGGACCGGGCACGGCGACGGGTCGTGGTCGAGGCGCCCCGCCCGCAAGGGAGGGCGTGACCCGTGCTGGCGGATCGGCGGAGCCTCGGCCGTCGCCGGCGTCAAGGGGTACTCTATGTGTCCGCATATGGGGGGACAACTCGGTCTGTGACCCCAGAACGGGGGGTTCGCGGGTGATCGTCCGTCGTCGACGGGTGAGCGGGCTGCAGCGGAGTGCCCGAGATCGGCGTCGAGGAGGCGCGGTTCGGCTTCTGCCCCGAGTCCCGCTATGCTTGTCGATGCGTGTTCGCTCTGCGGCGCGTGAGGAGCCGTCGCATAGTTCGGCCTAGTGCACCACCCTGCTAAGGTGGAGTTCCCTTTGTGGGAACCGTGGGTTCAAATCCCACCGGCTCCGCTGGACCCCGTTGAGTTGTGATCTCGCCAGATCAGTTCACGGGGTCCTTCGCTTTTCCCCGCCGGTTCGCGTGGCCCGTCGTTCCGCGTGCGGCCCGAGGTTCTGGATGCGGCCCGACGTTCTGCGTGCGGCACCGCGGATGGACGCGGTCCCCTCGGCGGATCGTGGTTCCGTGCCGGAGGCACCCGGCGTGTCCTGCGTGCCCCGGGCGTGGGGCGATAGCGTCGTCCCGTGCTGATCCGACCCGCCGTCCGCGACGATGCCGAGCCGATCGCGCGCGTGCACCTCGCCGCCTGGCGGGAGGCGTACGCGCATCTCGTGCCGCTCCAGGTCCTCGCGGCGCTGTCGGTCCCTGAGCGCGCGGATCGATGGCGCGGCATCCTCGACCGGGGCGAGACCGACGTGGTCGTCGCCGTCGACGCGGTCGGCGACGTCGTCGGCTGGGCCTCGGCGAGCGACGGACGCGACGACGATGCGCCTCGGCCGCGCGAGCTCGAAGGGCTGTACGTGCTCGAGGCGTCGTACGGATCGGGAGTCGGCCAGCGCCTCCTCGAGGCCGCCGTCGGCACCGGCCCGGCGTATCTCTGGTCCGCCGCCGACAACCCGCGGGCGCTCGCCTTCTACCGCCGCAACGGCTTCGTGCCCGACGGCGCGGAGCTGCGGGTGCCGTTCGTCGACCGCGAGATCGACGCGGTGCGCCTGGTCCGCTGACGCGTCGCTCGCACGCCGCGTGGCCGGTGCTCCCTGTTGCGCCGCCCGTGCGTGGCCGCTGCGCCGTCGGTGAGACGACGATCCGCCCCGAGACCACGACCCGCCGTGGTTTCACCGCCGACGAGCGGTTCCACCCGTGCGGGCCGGGCCGAGGTGACAAGCTGGCCGCATGACGCAGGGTCGGTTGAGGGTGCTGCTCGGGGCCGCGCCCGGTGTGGGCAAGACGTACACGATGCTCGAGGAAGGCGCCCGGCTGAGGGCCGAGGGCAAGGACGTCGTGGTCGCCGTCGTCGAGACCCACGGCCGGGCGGCGACCCGCCAGATGGTCGGCGATCTCGAGGTGATCCCGCGCAGCGTGCGGACTTACCGAGGGGTCGTGCTCGACGAGCTGGACCTCGAGGCCGTGCTCCTGCGCCGACCTGAGCTCGCGCTGGTCGACGAGCTCGCGCACACGAACGCCCCCGGCTCGACGAACGAGAAGCGCTGGCACGATGTTCGGGCCCTGCTCGACGCGGGCATCGACGTCGTGTCGACGGTCAACGTGCAGCACATCGAGTCGCTCGGCGACGTCGTCGAGGAGATCACGGGTGCGCGTCAGCGCGAGACCGTGCCCGACGCGGTGCTCCGGGCCGCCGATCAGGTGGAGGTCGTCGACCTCGCCCCGCAGGCGCTCCGCGACCGGTTGGCGGCGGGCGACGTCTACCCCGCGAACCGGGTCGACGCGGCCTTGTCGAACTACTTCCGGCTCGGCAACCTCACGGCCCTCCGCGAGCTGGCGCTGCTCTGGCTCGCCGATGAGGTCGACAGCGCGCTCAAGGCCTACCGCGACGAGCACGGCATCGACAGCCATTGGGAGGCGCGCGAGCGCATCGTCGTCGCGCTCACCGGCGGGCCCGAAGGCGAGACGCTCATCCGGCGGGCCGCGCGCGTCGCCGCGAGGTCGTCGGGCGGCGAGCTGATCGCCGTGCACGTCAGCAGCCCGGACGGCCTGGCGCAGGGCGAACCCGGCGCACTCGCTGCCCAGCGCGCCCTGGTCGAGAAGGCCGGAGGCACGTACCACCAGGTCGTGGGTTCCGACGTGCCGCGCGCCCTCGTCGACTTCGCCCGGGCGTCGAACGCGTCGCAGCTCGTGATCGGGGTCAGTCGTCGCGGGCGTCTCGCCACGGCGCTCAGCGGCCCCGGCATCGGGGCGACGGTGATCCGCGAGTCGGGTCGGATCGACGTGCACATCGTCACCCACTCGGCCGCGGGCCGTCGATCGCGTCTGCCTCGGCTCGGCGGCGCCCTCTCGCCCCGGCGGGTGATCGCCGGCTTCGTGCTGGCCCTCGCGGGCGGGCCGCTGCTCACCTGGCTGCTGACGAACAACCGGACGGAGGACGGCATCGCCGGCGACGTCCTCCTCCTCCAACTGCTCGTGCTCGTCGTCGCGGTGACCGGCGGTCTCTGGCCGGCGCTGTTCGCGGGGCTGCTGTCGGGCGTCATCCTCGACGTCTACTTCATCGCCCCGATCTACAGCCTGACGATCGCGCAGCCGCTGCACCTGCTCGCCCTCGTGCTCTATCTCGTCAATGCGACGCTGGTCAGCTGGGTCGTCGACCAGGCCGCGCGGCGATCGCGGGCGGCGGCCCGCGCCCTCGCCGAGACCGAGCTGCTGGCGACGATCGCGGGCAGCGTGATCCGCGGCGAGGGGGCGCTGCAGGCGGTCATCACGCGCACCCGCGAGGCCTTCGGACTCGGCCGCGTGCGGATCGTGACCGACTCGGGCTCGGGGGAGCGGGAGCTGCAGAGCACCGGGCAGGAGGCGGCGGTCGGCCCGGTCACGCGCCTCCCGGTGGGCGACGGGACCGTCCTGGAGGTGACGGGCGACGTCACCGCGGCCGACCGGCGTCTGCTCGGCGTCGTCGCGGCGCAGGTCGAGGCCGCGCTCGAGCACTCGGAGCTCAGCCGCACCGCCGGCGAGGTCGGCCCGCTCGCCGAGGTCGACCGGATGCGCAGCGCGCTCCTCGCAGCGGTCGGTCACGATCTGCGCCGGCCCCTCGCGGCGGCGACCGCGGCCGTGAGCGGACTCCGCCAGAGCGACGTGCGCTGGAGCGACGCCGACCGCGACGAGCTGCTGTCGACCGCCCACGAGAGCCTCGACTCGCTCTCGACCCTCGTGACGAACCTGCTCGACGTCAGTCGCGTGCAGGCGGGCGCGCTGGCCGTCACCCCGGCCGACGTGGACGTCGACGAGGTCGTGATGGGCGCCCTCGACGAGCTGGGGCTCGGACCCGTCGACGTCGAGCTCTCGTTGCGGGCGACCGTGCCGCCGGTGCGGGCCGACGCGGTGCTGCTGCAGCGGGTGCTGGTGAATCTGCTAGACAACGCCCTGCGCTACTCGCCCGCCGACGAGCGGGTGAGGATCTCGTCGAGCGGCTTCGGCGGTCGCGTCGAGATCCGGGTCGTCGACCGGGGGCCCGGGGTGCCCGCCGATCGTCGGGACGAGATCATGGTCGCGTTCCAGCGGCTCGGCGACACGGACAACGCGACGGGTCTCGGGCTGGGGCTGGCCCTGAGCAAGGGCTTCGTCGAGGCGATGGGCGGCACCTTGACCCTCGACGACACCCCGGGCGGCGGGCTGACGATGGTGGTGTCGCTCGCGGCCGTCTCCGGGGCTGCGGTCGCCCCCGCCGACGAGGCGCGTTCGGCGAGCTGAGGTCCGTTCCGCCGGCTGCGCACCGGGTCTCGTTCACCGCACCGCGTCTCGTGCAACGCACCGCGTCTAGTTGCGGTGCTCTGCACGGAACGCGGTGCGCCGAGACCGGTCGGTGCGCTCGTGGGCCTGCCCCCCCGGCTGCGCACCGCGTCTCGGTCACCGCACCGCTTCTAGTTGCGGTGCGGTGCACGGAACGCGGTGCGACGCGCGCGACGACGGAGACGAGCTCAGGAGGCACGGGTCGACGCGAGCAGGACGCCCCACCGGATCCTCACGACATCCCTACGGCGATCGGCCTCGTCGCGCCCGACGGATCGGGTACGGTCGCGGGGGAGGCCCCGTGAAGATCCTGATCGCCGACGACGACCCGCAGATCCTGCGGGCGCTCAAGGTGACCCTCGGCGCCCGCGGCTACGAGATCGTCACGGCGGGCGACGGTCGCGAGGCGCTCGATCTCGCGGCGACCCAGCATCCCGACCTGGTGATGCTCGACCTCGGGATGCCGCGTCTCGACGGGGTCGAGGTCATAGCGGGGCTGCGCGGCTGGTCGACCGTGCCGATCCTCGTCGTGTCGGGCCGCACCGACGCGGCGGACAAGGTCGAGGCGCTCGACGCCGGCGCTGACGACTACGTGACCAAGCCGTTCGCCATCGAGGAGCTGCTGGCGCGCATCCGGGCGCAGACCCGGCGGCTGCCCGCGGGCGTCGACGACGAGCAGCCGGTCACGACCTTCGGCGACGTGCAGGTCGACCTCTCGGCGAAGACCGTGGTGCGCGGGGCGGGCTCCGGCTCCGGCGAGTCCATCCGCCTCACGCCGACCGAGTGGAGGATCTTCGAGCTGCTGCTGCACAGCCCCGGCAAGCTGATCACCCGCGAGACGATCCTGACCCAGGTCTGGGGTCCGTTCCATGCGAAGGACACCGGCTACCTGCGGCTCTACTTCGCGCAGCTGCGCAAGAAGCTCGAGCCGGTGCCGGCCTCGCCGCGCTACCTCGTGACCGTGCTCGGCATGGGCTACCGCTTCGTGCCCGACGGCGACGACCCCGACCCCTCGGCGTAGAACGACCCCTTCGCGCACCGCGTCACGAGATGGGCATGGCACCACGAGAAGGCCTGGTGCTGTGCCCATTCCCTGGTGCTGTGCCCACGTCCTGGTGCCGCGCGCGCAGGGGTCGAGGAGGCACGGCGCGAGTCCTAACGGAATCCCTACGGCCGTCGGCTTCACGGGACGGGCTCACGGGCTTAGCGTGAGAGCACGCGTGCCGTGTCCTGGCGGCGAGCGAGCGAGAGGCCTGCCGTGTCCACATTGTCCGAGAAGTCCGATGCAGACGCTCTCGAACCGCAGCCGACCCGTGAAGGCGGCTCGCGCCTCCGGAACTGGCTGCTCGACGGGCTCACCGAGAACTCGGGCGCCCACCAGGGTCCGCACGCCACCACCGTCGAGAAGACGCACTCGTGGTGGCGCGTGATGTGCCTGACCGGCGTCGACTACTTCTCGACCCTCGGCTATCAGCCCGCCATCGCCGCCGTCGCCGCCGGTCTGCTCTCGCCGCTCGCGACCATCGTGCTCGTCGCGCTGACCCTGCTCGGCGCGCTGCCCGTCTACCGCCGCGTGGCCCGTGAGAGCCCTCGCGGCGAGGGATCGATCGCGATGCTCGAACGGCTGCTGCCCTGGTGGGGCGGCAAGCTGTTCGTCCTCGTGCTGCTCGGCTTCGCGGCGACGGACTTCATGATCACCATCACGCTGTCGGCGGCCGACGCCACGGCGCACGCGGTCGAGAACCCGTTCACGCCCGAGTGGTTCCACGGGGCCGAGGTGCCGATCACCCTTTTCCTGGTGGCGCTGCTCGCCGCGGTCTTCCTCCGCGGGTTCAAGGAGGCGATCGGCATCGCCGTCGTGCTGGTCGGGGTCTTCCTGACCCTGAACCTCGTCGTCATCGCGGTGTCGATCTTCCATGTCGCCGAGAACCCGCTGGTCATCGGCAACTGGTGGGACGCCCTCACCGTGCAGCACGGCAATCCGCTGGTGATGGTGGGCATCGCGCTGATCGTGTTCCCGAAGCTGGCGCTGGGGCTCTCGGGGTTCGAGACCGGTGTGGCGGTCATGCCGCAGATCACCGGCGACGCGACCGACACCTCCGAGCGGCCCACCGGTCGCATCCGCGGGGCCCGTCGCCTGCTGACGACGGCGGCGCTGATCATGAGCTCGTTCCTCATCCTGTCGAGCTTCGTGACGACCCTGCTGATCCCGCAGGAGGAGTTCCAGGCCGGAGGCTCGGCGAACGGCCGCGCGCTGGCCTACCTCGCGCACGAGTACCTCGGCAACGGCTTCGGCACGCTCTACGACATCAGCACCATCTGCATCCTCTGGTTCGCCGGGGCCTCCGCGATGGCGGGCCTGCTGAACCTCGTGCCGCGTTACCTGCCCCGCTACGGCATGGCCCCGCAGTGGGCGCGCGCCGTACGGCCGCTCGTGCTCGTCTTCACCGTGGTGGCGTTCATCATCACCATCGTGTTCGACGCGGACGTCGACGCCCAGGGCGGCGCCTACGCGACGGGGGTGCTCGTGCTGATCACCAGCGCCTCCGTGGCCGTCACCCTGTCGGCTCGCCGGGCCCGTCAGCCCAAGCGCACGATCGGCTTCGGCGCGATCGCAGTGGTGTTCATCTACACGACGATCGTCAACGTGGTCGAGCGCCCGGACGGGGTGAAGATCGCCGCGATCTTCATCGTCGGCATCATGGCCGTCTCGCTCTTCTCGCGGGTACGGCGATCGTTCCAGCTGCGGGCGACGTCGATCTCGTTCGACGACACGTCGCTCGGCTACGTGCGGGAGGACGCGGACGAGTACGGCTCGATCCGCGTGATCGCCCACGAGCCGGGGCGAGAGGTCGCCGAGATCTACAAGAAGAAGCTCAGCGCCGAGCGCAAGTACAGCGGCATCCCGCAGCGCTCGCCCGTCATCTTCCTGGAGGTGCACCCGGGCGACTCGTCCGACTTCGAGGAGGACCTCGTCGTGACCGGCTGCGTCGTGCACGGCTACCGGGTGCTGCGCGTCACCAGCGGCGCCGTGCCGAACACGATCGCGTCGGTGCTGCTGGCGATCCGCGACGAGACCGGCGTCGTGCCCGACATCTACTTCGAGTGGACCGAGGGCAGCCCGCTGTCGAACATGGGCCGGTTCCTGGTGACCGGCGCCGGCGAGGTCGCCCCCGTCACCCGCGAGGTGCTGCGCCAGGCCGAGCCGCACCGCTCCCGCCGCCCCGACGTGCACGTCAGCTAGCCCGCCCTGCTCTGGCGCCCCCCTGCGCGATGAACCCCGTTTGCGAAGATGAACCACGAGAAAACGGGGTTCATCTTCGCAGACGGGGTTCATGGGCAGCGGCGGGCGCCGCCGGGGCGCGACACAGCGGCGGGCGCCGCCCGGGCGGGGTACGGGGCGGGCGCGACCGCTCAGCTTGGCCCTCGGGAGCGCGGCTCCTGTACATCTGAGAAATGACCGATCCCCGCTCCCTGCCCTACCCCCTCGGCGTCACGCCCCTGCCCGGCGGCGGCGCCCACGTCGCGGTGTACTCCGAGACCGCCGATCGCATCTGGTTCTGCCTGTTCGACGACGAGGCGGACGGCGGCGCCGAGCGCCGCTTCGAGCTCACGACGCGCACCGGTCACGTCTTCCACGACGTGATCGAGGAGGCGCAGGTCGGCTCGCGCTACGGCCTCCGTGTCGCCGGCCCCTGGGATCCCGCCAACGGCCTCCGTCACAACGAGAACAAGCTCCTGCTCGACCCCTACGCCACCGCGCTCGACGGCGGCTTCGACTGGGGTCAGGCCGTGTTCGGCCACGACATGAACGAGCCCGAGACGATGGACGAGTCCGACTCGGCCGCCGCGATGCCCCGCAACGTCATCGCCGACCGCGACTTCGACTGGGGCGACGACCAGCGTCCGCTCACGCCGATGGAGGACACCGTCGTCTACGAGGTCCACGTCAAGGGCTTCACGCAGACCCACCCCGACGTGCCCGAGGACATCCGCGGAACCTACGCCGGCATGGGCCACCCGGCCGCGATCAAGCACTTCACCGACCTCGGCGTCACGGCCGTCGAGCTGCTGCCCACGCATCAGTTCGTGCAGGACAGCCACCTCGAGGAGAAGGGCCTGCGCAACTACTGGGGCTACAACTCGATCGGCTTCTTCGCGCCGCACGACGAGTACGCGTCGAAGGCCGCGGGCACGGCGGGCGGCCAGGTCGCCGAGTTCAAGCAGATGGTCAAGAACCTGCATGCCGCGGGCCTCGAGGTCTGGATGGACGTCGTCTACAACCACACCGCCGAGGGCAACCACATGGGCCCGACGATCTCGTTCAAGGGCATCGACAACGCGGCGTACTACCGCCTGGTCGAGGGCGACGAGGGCAACTACTTCGACACCACCGGCACCGGCAACAGCCTCAACGTCAGCCACCCCGCCGCGCTCGGCCTGATCATGGACAGCCTGCGCTACTGGGTCACCGAGATGCACGTCGACGGCTTCCGCTTCGACCTCGCCACGACGCTCACGCGTCAGGGCGGTGAGGCGAGCGAGCACAGCGCGTTCCTCACGCTGATCCACCAGGACCCGGTGCTGCAGAGCGTCAAGATGATCGCCGAGCCGTGGGACACCGCCGGCTACCAGGTGGGCGGGTTCCCGGCCGACTGGTCGGAGTGGAACGGCAAGTTCCGCGACGACGTGCGCGAGTTCTGGAACGGCGAGCCCGGCGTGCTCTCGACCTTCTCCGACCGCGTGCTGGGCAGCCCCGACGTCTACGAGGCGGACCGCCGCTCGCCGCTGTCGAGCGTCAACTTCGTCACCGCGCACGACGGCTTCACGCTGGCCGACCTGACCAGCTACGCCGAGAAGCACAACGAGGAGAACGGCGAGGACAGCCAGGACGGCGAGAGCGACAACAAGTCGTTCAACGGCGGCGCCGAGGGCCCCACCGACGACCCCGCCGTCAACGAGTACCGCGACCGTCAGCGCCGCAACTTCCTGGGGACGCTCCTGGTCAGCGCCGGCGTGCCGATGATCCTCGGCGGCGACGAGATCGCCCGCAGCCAGGGCGGCAACAACAACGCCTACTGCCAGGACAGCGAGATCTCGTGGTTCGACTGGGAGCGCGCCGACCGCGACCTGCTCGCCTTCACGACCGAGCTGATCACGCTCCGTCGTGAGAACCCGGCGCTGCGCCCCGACTGGTTCCGCTACGCGCCCGAGGTGGAGAGCGACGACCACGTGCAGGTCCGTCGAGCCGACGACCACTCGTTCACCAGCGGCGACTGGCAGCAGGGCGAGAACAAGGCGATCACGTTCGTGCTCACCCACAAGGACGCCGACGCCTTCGCCTACCTCGTCAACGGCTCGACCGCGGTCGTCGAGTTCAACGTGCCCGACGCGCCCCACGGCGAGTGGGAGCTGGCCCTGTCGAGCGACCCCGACCAGCAGGTCGAGGGCGCGGTGACCACTCTGCTCGTGCGGGACGCGAGCTTCACGCTGCTGCGGAGCCGCGCCTCCTAGGCTCGGATCCCGGCCTCTGGGAGGCGCGGGGCGGGTCGTCGACGACGGCCCGCCCCGTTCTCGCGGGGCGCCGGCGAGCTTCCGAGGAGGCACGGCGCACGAGAGAGGGCCCGTCCCGCCGATCGGCGGTACGGGCCCTCTGCGAGGCGGTGCTGCGGCTCAGGCCGTCGCGAGCTCGCGTGCCGGCTCCCGCAGGAAGTCGGCGTAGGTCGGCTCGGACACGGCTGCGGCGATGCGGCCGGCGAGCGGCGCGGAGGTCAGACGACGGCGCTTGGGGTAGGCCTTGATCTGGACGGGAGCGACGCTGGACTCACGCTGGTAGAAGCTGTCGCTCGAGACGTCGACGCGACCGCGGATGTGGGCGACGAGAGCCTCGTGCGAGAGCCGGGAGAGGGTCGAGGCGCTCATCGTGCGTCCTCCGCGAAGAGGGCGGCGAGGTCGAGCGGCTGCGTCTCGGCCAGGTCGAGGACGACCTGTCCGGAGGTGGGGTTGGTGGTGGAGAGCATGTTCATCTCATTCCTGGTGTCCCTGTGGTCACCGTGAGGGGAACTGGTGGATGCACCGCCGTGAATCGGTGCGTGCTCACTCTCGCAGCGGAAATCTAGATCGTCTAGTCAGTCCGCGGGGCCGTTCGCATTGCGGATACATCTCACTCGCGTCGGCCGATCAGGGCGTCGGCGAGCCGCTCCGTCTCGACGCCGTCGACGGTCCAGGCGGCCCCGTCGAGCGACGAGATCGGGGCGATCTGACGGCCGCTCGAGACCAGCCAGAGCGCGTCGGCCTCGCGGACCCGGTCGAGGGTGAGGAGCTCGTAGGAGACCGGGATGCCCCGGGCCTCCAGCACCTCGAAGGCCGCAGCCTGAGTCGTGCCGGC
The DNA here is from genome assembly GCF_007988805.1 of Frigoribacterium faeni. GTDB lineage: Bacteria > Actinomycetota > Actinomycetes > Actinomycetales > Microbacteriaceae > Frigoribacterium > Frigoribacterium faeni. Next base: position 92,519 of record NZ_BJUV01000013.1, read on the forward strand.
CAGGATGCCCAGGTCGGTGCGAGGGGTCGTGTACCGATCGCCGAACCGCGCGATGAGCGAGGCCGAGGGCCCCTCGAGCGTGTACCCGTCGCTGCTGACGAACAGGACGTCGTCCGCGCCGCGTCGGGCCGCCTCGCGCAGCACGCTCCTGTTCACCGCGTACGAGAGGGTCTTGGCGCCCTGCAGCAGCCAGGGCGACGTCTCGGCCACGTCGTGCCGGTACCCGCGGTCGAGCGAGACGACGGCGATGCCCTCTCTCCGCTCGGGTGCCGGGTCGTCCATCACGGCCGTGCGCACCCACGCGGTCGGCGTGCCGTCGCCGCCCTCGACGCCGCGCGTGACGACGAGCTTCTGCAGGAGGAACGGGGCCGGCTCGTGCGCCGCCGCCGAGGCCAGGCAGGCGGCCCGGAACACGTCGAGGTCGAGCTCGGGCAGGTCGAGCATCGCGGCGGAGCGGGCGAGGCGCCGGAGGTGAGCCTCCAGCGCCTGCACCGCGCCGTCCACGACACCCAGACCCTCGAAGATCCCGTCGCCCCGCGTCACGCCGAGGTCGGTGACGTGCACGGTCGGCTGCTCGGGGTCGACGAGTCGGAAGCCGACGTCGTCGGGTCCGGATGAGGGAGACCCGAGCTCGGGACGGTCGATGACGACGAGGGTGGCGGCGGGGGCGGCGGGTACGGCGGGCACGGTGGTCTCCTGGGGTGGGC